>NZ_JBITJO010000004.1:0-1023833 GCF_044460045.1 Microbispora rosea
CACCGGTAGACGGGGTCATGCATGATTTCATGCACTGGCTTTTAGCACACTGTTGAGTTCTCAAGAAACGGACGCGACCACCATCACCCGAAACCTCAGAAGGTCCCACGCTCCGGGGCGTTTCACCGTTTGTTTTTCTTTTGTCTTGCTGGTCTTAATTCTTCCCGACCGGCTCTTTCGTGTCAAATCCGCCCCACCGGGACTTCTTGACCCGAAACCCGCCGACCGACAGGAATTTCGACCCCCCGTTTCCGGGGCAACCCCTCTAACTTACCCGAACCCCCACCCCGGCGCAAAACCACCGAGAACCAGAAGATCGAAAAGTACGAGAAGCTCACCGGCAACCGCCGCGCACACACAAGACAACCACCGAAGTGATCGAAGAGGAGTGCGCCGAACCGCGCCGACACCACAAGATTACCAGGGCCTGCCGACGACTTGGCCCGGGTAGGCTCCAACGCACCCGCGCGGAAACCTATTCCCACAGGTCATCCTGTGGATGGAAGTTCCGCACGAATCCAACGGCGTCCGGCCCGGCTTCATTCCCGTCACGACTCGCCCGCGCGGACAAGGGTAGGGGCCAGGGCGTGCTACGACTGATCCACCTTGCACAGCCTTTCCACCAGGAGAAGGGGTAGGAACGGACGTGACTCGACAGGGGTTACCTCGCGCCCTGATCGTGCTGGTCTGTGCCGCGGCCGCGGTGATCACCCTTGCCGGCGTTCAAGCCGTGGGCTCGATCGTCGGCCCGGTCGTCCTGGCGCTGACCCTCGTCATCGCCGTCGCCCCGATACGCGGCTGGCTGGCCCGCCACAACTCTCCGGTGTGGTTGCAGGTGGCCGTTCCCCTCGCGGTGGTGCTGCTGGTCCTGCTCGGCATGGTCGCGGTGCTCAGCCTCGCCGCCGCACAGCTCGCCATCCTTGCTCCCACGTACGCGGTGCAGTTCAACGCGATGGTGGCCGACCTCCAGCACTGGGCGGCGGGTCTCGGCTACGGAAGTGAACAGCTCAACAAGGCGCTGTCGTCACTCGATTTCGGCAAGTTGATCGGCCTCGCCCAGAGCGTGTTGAGCAGCCTTCTGGGAGTGCTGTCGAGTCTGTTCCTGATCGTCGTGCTGCTGCTGGCCATGAGCCTCGACGCCCCCGTTTTCGCTCGGATCGTGGACGCCGCGTCGGCCGAACGGCCCGCCCTCGCCCGTGCGCTCAAGACCTTCACGTACAGGACTCGCCGCTACCTGATCGTTTCGACCGTCTTCGGCCTCATCTGCTCGATCCTGGACGTCATCGTGTTGTACGTGCTGAGCGTGCCGCTCCCACTGCTGTGGGGAGTGCTCGCCCTCATCACGAACTACATCCCGAACATCGGGTTCATTCTGGGCCTCATCCCGCCGGCGCTGCTCGGGCTGCTGGAAGGCGGGCCCAAGACGATGCTGCTGGTGATCGTCGCCTACATCGCCATCAACGTGGTGATCCAGTCGTTCATCCAGCCGAAGTTCCTGGGTGACGCCGTGGGGCTGTCCACCACGGCCACCTTCCTCTCGCTGATCGTCTGGGCGTGGGTGCTCGGCCCGCTGGGCGCGCTGCTGGCGATCCCGCTGAGCCTGCTCGTCCGCGCCCTGCTCGTCGACAGCGATCCGGACGGCGCCTGGGCCGCCGCGCTCATCTCGGGACGGTTACCGGAGCGCTCCCCCGGGTCCCGCCCCGACTCCCAGCCGGAACAGCCGGAACAGCCCGAACCTCGGTGACATCGTCCGTCCGGGTCGGCCCGACAGCCGTTCGACGCCGCGGAGCAGTCGGGCCGTTGTGCCCCTCCTCCAAGTGACCACACCTGCGGAGGGAGACGCTGATGGCCGTGGCCGACATTTCGGGTGGACGGCACGGAGCGTCTGCTGAGTGCGCCGCCGCGCTCCGGCTTAGGGTCTGATCATGCGGCGATGGGACAACGACGAGCGCTTCACCGGGATCGCGGACGCCTCGGCGATGGAGCCACAGGTCTCCGCCCTGCTGGGCGCGATGGCACGAGACGGGTGGGTGGCGGAGGAGCCCGAGGCGCATCTGCTCCCCCACCTGCGCCGGGCGTGCGGGTCGGAGTGGCTGCTGACCGGTGAGCACCTGCTCGATGACGGCGTGTACGAGGTGACGGTCTCGCTGGCCGGCGACAGGGAGGGCGTCCACGTGCAGCGCGACGTGATCCGGCTCCTGTCGGCGATCGCCGAGACCGTCTTCTTCGTACGGCAGGCCGCGCCGGGCGTGTTCGAGTGCGTGACCGGGATGCTCGACGGCGACACCGGCTTCGCGAGCCACGGCCACATGGTCCGCCTCATCGTGACCTGAGACCGGCAGGGGCCCGCCTCAGGCGGTGCGGATGCTCTCCCTCTCCCCCGGAAGCGACTCCGGCGTGATCTCCACGTACCTGCGCCGCCACGGGATCGCCGCGATCAGCACCGGGAACAGCACCAGCGAACCGATCGCCCAGGGCGCGTGCAGCTCGCCCCACTTGGGTCCGTGGAACTGGGTGAGCACGATGTATCCGATCGCCGACCAGAGCGAGCTGCCGATGATCGCCGGCCAGGCCCAGCGGGTGGGCCGGGCGACCAGGAACGGCATGAACCACAGCAGGTACTGCGCGCCGAGGCGCGGCGTGAAGATCATGAAAGAGAGCAGGATCGCGATCGTGACGTCGACCGGATCGGCCTTGCGCCACCAGACGAGGCAGGCGACGATCGCAGCGTAGATCATGTACTGGCCGATCCTCGCCGGGGTCGGATCGAGGTTCCAGTTGCCGCCGCTCACCAGGGCGGTCCAGCCCCAGTCACCCGTGATCGGGCGGACGTCGCTGGGCCGCAGCCCGATGGTGTTGAGCACCTCGGGCAGCTGCCGCCACTCCGTCCAGCCGCCGATCGGGAGCGTCAGCAGGAAGAACACCGGCGCGACGCCGGTCGCGACCAGCGTGACCAGGCGGCTGCGCAGCCCCGGCAGGAACATCAGCAGCGCCGGCACGAGGATCACCGGCCAGCTCTTCGCGCAGAGCGCGAGCCCCATGAGCAGACCCGCCCACACGGCCCGGCCGGTCGCCGCGCGGTCCTCCTCCGACGGGTGGACGACGCGCCGCACGATCTCGCCCGGCGAAATCCAGGGCAGCGGCAGGTCACGGTTCGCGAGCCGCATGTGGGCCCACGGCAGGGGGTCGGGCCGCCGCCAGTCTCCCGGGCCGCGCGCCACGACGTACGCCGCGACCCCGAAGACCAGGGAGACCGGCTCGACCTGGCCGTGCACGGAGGCGACGAGGATCGCGAGGGGGTTGCAGGCGTACTGGAAGGCGCGCAGCTTCTCGGTCCGCGACCCGGCCAGCTTGCCGACCAGCGGGATCAGCACGATGTCGGCGACCACGGTGACGATGCGACCGGCGTACTCCCAGGGGATGCCCAGCCACAGCAGCAGGCCGTACATGTACGGGATCGTCGGCAGGAAGTGCCATCCGCCGTTGCTCTCGAGCACCGGATCACGGTGGTCGAGGATCGCCACGCCGGCGGGCTGGAAGCTGTTGACGTAGTCGACGGGCTGCCAATGGGTGTCCCGGGCCGACAGAACCATGATCAGCACGCGTACGGCGACGCCGAGCGTGAGCGTGACGGCCAGGGACGGCCGCCAGCCCTTCCATTGGGCGACGATGGCGAGCACGACGCCCGCGACGAGGACGATGCTGGTGGGGATCGCGTATTCCATGACGTGCCAAGCCTGCCTGACGAATGGCGAACAGGCGACTTGTTCCCCGATTCGAGGCACCGGCCGTCGCGGTCCGTCACAATTCGGGGTATTGTGACCACGGAGCGTTACATCCGGGAGACTTCGATGAAAATTCGCCTGTGGATCACCGTAGCCGTGGCCGTGATCGTCGGGATGTTGATCGGCCTGCTCGCCCCCACGAACGGGGGCGACCGGCACGGCGGGTAAGGGGGGTCGTCCCCGCCGGGCCGGCCGCCTGCTCATGGGCGCCGGACTCGCATCGGTCCGCACTCACATCGGTCCGAGCTCGCATCTGGCCGAGCTCACATCGATCCGAGCTCGCATCGATCCGAGCTCGCATCTGAGCGAGCTCACATCGCGCGGGCGGCGAGGGATCCGGTCCGGCGGGCCGTGCCCGGATCCCTCTTGCCCTCGACGGGTGGACGGGTCAGAAGCCCGCGGTGATCCTCGTGAAGTCCCAGTCGTTCTGGGCGATGCCGCTGCAGTTCGACACCACGCCGCCGCCCGCGCAGCCGCGGTCGCGGTTGACCGCCCAGAAGGCGAGCCGGCCCAGGCCCTTGGACTTGGCCCAGTCGCGGATCTGGGTCCAGGTGGCCACAGAGGTGAGCTCCTGCTGGTCGGACAGGCCGTTCATGCCGGAGATGCCCATGTGCGCGTACGCCTGGGCGTCGGTCCAGCCCCAGGCCGCCTTGAGCGCGTTCTTCAGCCCCTCGGCCGCGTTGACGGTGTTCTGGTACATGTTCGCGCCGCCGCCGAAGTCGAACGGCATGATCGTGTAGTTGTCGATGTTCACGCCCAGCGCCTTGGACTGGTTGATCAGCCGGGTGCCCCACCAGCTCGGGCCGGTCGTGCTGGTGCCGAAGGTGACGACGACCTTGACGTTCGGGTTGTTCTGCTTGACGATCTTCAGTCCGCCGAGGATGCGGTCCTGGACGGCCTCGTTCTCGAACTCGTCGCTGTTCTCGATGTCGAAGTCGACCGCGGCCGGGTTGTAGGCGTTGATGACCTGCTGGACGGCCGAGGCGAAGGCGGACGAGCTGGAGCAGTTGGGGCCGAGCTTGTTGCCCGACCAGCCGCCGAAGGAGATCTGGACGTTGCCGCCCGCGGCCTTGATCTGCGAGATCGCGCTGGCGTCGGCGCTGCCGGACAGCGGGCGGGAGCCGTCCCAGGCCGGGGTGCAGCCGCCGCCGGAGAGCATGAAGGCCATCGTGAACTGCCTGACCCCGGTGGCGTTCATCACCGTCGCCGGGTTCGGCGGGTTGCCCCAGCCCTCGTACAGGTAGGGCGCGCCGGGGAGCTTCCCGCCGCTCGCGGGACAGCCCGTGGTGGTGCCGGTCACCGAGCCGCTCGCCGCGGACTCGCCGTTCGAGTTGTACGCCTTGACGGTGTACGTGTGGGTGGTGCAGGTGCCGAGGCCGGAGACCGTGGTGCTGGTGCCGCCGACGGTCGCCTTGACCGAGGTGCCCTCGTAGACGCGGTAGCCGGTCACCGTCCCGCTCGACGCGCCCCAGGACAGCGAGATCGACGAGTTCGTGGTGCCGGTGACCGACGGGTTACCGGGCTTGCCGGGCGCGCCCGACGGAGGCGTCGGCGACGGGCTCGGGGACGGGTTGCCGCCGCCGCTGACCGGCTTCCACAGGGCCGGGACGTTCGGCGGCTCCCAGCCGGTCAGGGACGTGTGCGCCTGGATGCACTCGTAGTCGACGCCGTTGTAGGTCACCCGGGCGCCGATGGCGTACCAGGTGTTCGGGGCCCATGCCGGGTAGGCCAGCATGACCACGCTGTTCGGGGCCGCCGAGGCGGACGCGGCCGTACCCGCGACCAGTCCGGCGACGGCCAGGAGGAGGGAGGCGAGCAGAGCGAGGGCCGTCCTCGCGCGCCGGCCCGTACCGAAGCGAAGCTGCATTTCTCCTCGCAAGGGGTGGGGGGTGGGTGGGGGATCACTTCAGGGCGTCGAGATACGCCCTGTGGGAACGGGAGAATTCGGAGCCCGAGTACCTGTCCCAGTTGACGGACCAGGCCATGAGGCCGCGCAGGCCGGGAAAGGTTCCGTGCGGCCGGTAGGAGCCGCAGCCCGTCCCCTTCGCCAGGCAGCCGAAGGCGCTCTGCACCTCGGCCGTGCTCGTGTAGCCGTTGCCGGCGTACGGCGCGGCCGGCAGGCCGATCGCGACCTGGTCGGGACGCAGCGGCGGGAAGGTTGCGCCACCGGCCACGGGGAAGCCGGTGAGCAGCATGTCGGTCATGGCGACGTGGAAGTCGGCCACGCCCATCGTGTGGTACTGGTTGTCGAGGCCCATGATCGGCCCGGAGTTGTAGTCCTGGACGTGCAGCAGCGTGAGGTCGTCACGCAGTGCGTGGATCACGGGCAGGTACGCCCCGGAGCGGGCGTCGGCCGTGCCGTTCCGGCCCGGGCCGTAGAACTGGTAGCCGAGCTGGACGAAGAACGTCTCCGGGGCCATGGTGAGCGTGAACGTCGCGCCGTACCTGGCCTTGAGCGCCTTGATCGCGGAGATGAGGTTCACGACCACCGGGGTGGTCGGGTTCCGGAAGTCGGTGTCGCCGGGGTTCAGCGACAGCGAGTGGCCCTCGAAGTCGATGTCGAGACCGTCCAGGCCGTATCTGTCGATGATCGCGGCGACCGACTGGACGAATTTGTCCCGGGCGGCGGTGGTGGTGAGCTGGACGACGCCGTTCTGACCGCCGATCGAGATCAGCACCTTCTTGCCGGCCGCCTGTTTGGCGCGGATGGCCGCGACGAACTCGGCGTCGCTCTCGACGTTCGGGCACTCGGTGGCCGGACAACGGGTGAACCGGACGTCGCCGGAGGTGGGCGAGGTCGGCTCGCCGAACGCCAGGTCGATGATGTCCCACGCGTCGGGGACGTCGGCCATCCGCACGTAGCCGGACCCGTTGGCGAACGAGGCGTGCAGGTAGCCGGCCATCAGCCGTTTGCCGCCCGGCGGCGGCGGGCTCGGCGAAGCCGAGGGTGAGGGCGACGGGGACGGTGATGGGGACGGCCTCGGGCTCGGGCTCACCGACGGGCTCACCGACGGCGACGCCGATGGAGAGGGCGAGGGCGAGGGCGGGGTGCCGGGGCCGTCGAGGACGATGTCGTCGGCGTAGTAGGCGCCCTGGCCGTACCAGCCGTTGACGTAGATCGTCACACTCGTCGTGGACGATCCCGTGGTGAACGACGTCGACAACTGTGACCACGACGAGCCCGGCGACCCCCACGTCTGGGTGTTCACCCCCGCGCCGGTCGCCCCGAGGAACACGTAGTTCCCCCGTACCCACGCCGACAGCGCGTACGTCGTGGACGGCTTGACGCTGATCGTCTGCTCACACCGGGCGTAGTCGCTGCCGGCCGGGGTCGCGGACAGAGCCCGGGACCCGCCGTGGACCGGGCTCGACACCGCCTGCGCCGTGGACGCGCACGTCCAGCCCGACAGACCCGACTCGAACCCCGCGTTGGCCGCGATGTTGGCGGCGAGGGCCGGGCCGGTGAATGTGGCCGTGAGCAGGCCGGCGAAGGCGACGGACGCCGCCGCGCCCAGGCCGATGAGCTTCTTCATGTGCCTCATCCCGTGTACGAAGCGAAGATCTTGGAGAACTCGTAGGGCGACTGGGCGATGTTGGTGCAGGAGTAGAGCGCGCCGGTGCAGGCGTTGCGGTCGCGGGTCGTCTCCCAGAAGGCCAGCAGCCCGAGGTGCTTGTCCTTGGCGAAGGCGACGAGTTGACGGGCGTCGTCCTGGTTGTAGATCCGGCCGTCGTCGTTCTGGCCGAGCATCGGCGTGACCCCGGCCATCCGCCACACCTGGGCGTCGGACAGGCTCGGATAAAGGCTCTTGAGCTGCGCGAATGTGCTGTTCGCCGCCTGGACCGCCGCGTCGCCGTAGTCGACGGACTGGTAGTAGTCCATGGCCATGACGTTGACGACGTCGAGCCTGACCCCGGCGTCGCGGGCCGACCGCACCACGTTGAGGCCGTCGGCGGTCAGGCCGCTCGGCAGCACGGGCAGCGTGAGCGAGATCTTCAGGTCGGGGTGGGCCTGCTGCAGCCGGGCGAGCGCCTGGGAGCGGCGGGCGATGGACGCGGGCTCGGCCGCCGCGGATCCCTCGATGTCGAGGTCGATGTATTTCAGGTCGTAGGCGGTGACGACGGCGTCGTACTCGCCGGTGAGCGCGTTCACGTCGGTGCACGCCTGGGCGAGCTCGATGCCGGTCGCGCCGCCGAAGGACACCTTGACGTCCCCGCCGCCGGCCCGGATCGCGTCGATCTGGTCCTTCGCCCACTTCTGCCGCGGGTCGTACGCGTTGAACCACATCGCCTTGCAGCCCGAGGCGGTGACGAACGCGAGGGTGAAGCTCTTCAGGCCGGAGGCCGAGGCCATCGCGCTCAGGCTCGGCGTGGGCCAGGCGCCCATGTCCACGTACGGCGCGGCGCGCAGGGCCCCGGGCGCGGGCGGCGGCGAACTCGGAGACGGGCTCGCGGATGTGCTGGAGGACGCGCTCGGCGAGGGGGACGGCGAGGTCGTCGCGCCGTCGCACGGGCCGCCGTTCAGGCGGCAGGCGACCGGCCTCCCGGGTCCGCCGTTCACCCAGCCGAACGTCGTCGAGGCGCCCGGAGCAAGGCCGCCGTTGTACTCGCGGTTCCTGAACGTGTAGTGGTCGCCGGAACGCGTCATGAGCGCGTCCCAGTAGGACCCGACCGTCGAGCCTGCGGGAAGGTCGAACTCGACCGTCCAGCCGGAGATCACGGCGGTCCCGGTGTTGGTGAGGGTGTAGCGGCCCTGGTAGCCGGAGCCCCAGTCGGAGTCGGCCGAGAAGACGGCCTTGACCGTGGCGGCCTCGGCGGGCAGCGCGACGAGAGCGAGCGCGAGTGCGGCCATCGCGGCGAGCGCACGCCAGACATGCCTGATCTGCATGGACACAACCTCAGTGGGGGGTGAACGGGGAGGTCATGGGAATCCGTACGGCCGGCGCCTGACGGAGGCGGCCGATCGGAACAGCACCGGCCGTACGGCACTCAAGGGCGTCTGGTGACGGGACGCGAGACGAGAACGCTAGGGGTGAGGAAGGGCCATTTTCGGCTCCCGATGTTACTTCTTTTAGGAAAGTTTCCTAAGAGTTGTACGGATCGTAGCTTCGCGGTCGCTGGTTCACAAGACCCAATTCGACAGCGTTCCTAACGAACCGTGTCATCGCCGGTCGAGGCGCGGGGCCGGGTTATGCGCGTGTTAAGGACCTACTTCTCGTCCCTTGAGGCGGGCACGTTGTGGCGGCTCAGCGCGCTCCGGCGAAGCGGGCCCGGCTCGGTGTGGCCTCGCTCGGTGTCGCCTGGCTTGGTGTTGGCGGCTTTCGAGGTGGGTGGCTCAGCGCAGGATCGCGCCCTCGCGGACGGCGTGCCGGCCGTCACGCTGCACGTTGACGAAGTCGACGAGGCCGACCAGCTTCTCCAGGTCGAACCCGGCGTCGATGCGATCGGCGTCGGCGGGGAGGTAGACCGTGAGCAGATAGTGGCGGCCGGTGGCCGCGCCGAGCGCGTCGAGTTGCACGCGGAACTCGGTCAGCAGGGCCGTCAGGTTCCGCCTGTCGCCGGCACCGGTGTGGTTGCCCAGGTGGCCCTCGCCACCGGGCCATTCCCAGTCGACGTCGATGCCGTCGAAGACGCCCACCGCGCTGCCCGGGCCGCCCCTGCCCCCGGCGCCCGGCAGGTCACCCCTGATGTAGGTGTCGAGACATGACTTCACGAACCTCTGCCGGGTGGCGGCGGTCCGCGCGACGTCCGAGAAGTATTTGGAGTAGGTCCAGCCGCCGATCGAGATGAGCGCCTTCAGGCCGGGATGCCGGGCCTTGAGCTTCTTGAGCTGGTTGAAGTTGCCGGCGAGCGGAGCGTCCGGAGGGTCGGCGACGCCGTCCAACGACTCGGCCGCCGTGAAACCGCGCTGGTAGTCGGCCCAGGCGTCGCCCGCGCCGTCGCCCTGGTCGGGGTCGTTGGGGTCGGGCGCGGGCGGCCGGGTGACCCCGCTGAGACAGGCCGGCGACTCGGGATCGATGTTCGCGAAGGCGTAGAGGACGTGGGTCAGCCTGCCCGCCAGCCCGCTGGCGTCGAGGTCGCGCACGGTGGACGTGGCGCCGTACGCGCCGCGCTGCGAGACGTAGCCGACCCGGATGCGGCCCGGCGAGGGGGACGGCGACGGCGTGACGGTGACGGTGACCGTGACCGTCACCTCGGGCACGGCAGCGGGAGCGACCGCATGTACCGGTGCCGCGTGTGCGGGAGCGACGGCCTGTACGGGAGCGGCCGCCTGCGCGGGAGCGACCGCGGCCCGCACCGGTGCGGGCTGTGCCGGTGCGGCGGCCCTGCGCACCACGACACGTGACCGGGCCTGCGTCTGGCCGACGGCCGTGGCGCCGGTCTCGGTGGCGCGGGCCGGGCCGTACCAGACCACGAACAATGAGGACAGCACGGCGCTCAGGACCACGACGGCGAAAGCGCCACGCATGATCGCTCCCATGGTGGCTCCGAACAGAGACGAGCCTCCGCGACGGGGCGCGGAGGCGTGAAGAGGAATGCCGCGGGAGCGTAGTGACGTCATCGCCGGACGGACAAGCGGCGCAGTCTTAAGCCCGGATTATGCGTGACTCATGTCGCAGGTGGGCGCGTTCCAGCGGCCCAGCCTGCGGTTACCCATGGTGCCGCCCTTCCCTGCAAGTTTCACCTTCGCCGCGATCAGCGAGACCGCCGGTCCCCTGCCGCGCCATGCGCTCCCGTGCCCTCCCATGCTCTCCCTTGCCAGCCCGCGCCCTCCCATGCGCTCCCTTGCCAGCACCGTGCCAGCGCTGCGCCAGCCCCCTGCCAGCGCGGGCGGAGACCGTCGGAGCATGACGTACGCGATTGAGGTCCGCGGCCTCGTGAAGAGATACGGCGACAAGGCCGCGCTGGCGGGGGTCGACTTCGCCGCGCCGCCGGGCACGGTGCTCGGCGTGCTCGGCCCGAACGGCGCGGGCAAGACCACCGCGGTCCGGATTCTCGCCACGCTCGTCTCCCCCGACGAAGGCCGCGCGGCGGTCGGCGGGCACGACGTGGTGAAGGCGCCGGCGGAGGTACGGAAGCTGATCGGGTTGACCGGCCAGTACGCGTCGGTGGACGAGAAGCTGACCGGGCGGCAGAACCTGGTGATGTGCGGGCGGCTGCTCGGCATGGGCCGGGCCGCGGCCCGGGGCAGGGCGGCGGCGCTGCTCGGGGAGTTCGGCCTGGAGGACGCCGCCGACCGGGCGGCGGGGTCCTACTCGGGTGGCATGCGGCGGCGGCTCGACCTGGCCGTCAGCCTCGTCGGCCGGCCGTCGATCGTCTTCATGGACGAGCCGACGACCGGGCTCGACCCGCGGGCCAGGGCGGACCTGTGGCGCATCGTGCGCGAGCAGGTGGCGGGCGGGGCGACCGTGCTGCTCACGACGCAGTACCTGGAAGAGGCCGACCAGCTCGCCGACGAGATCGTGCTCATCGACCACGGCGCGGTGGCCGCGAGGGGAACGCCGGGCGAGCTGAAGGCCAAGGCGGGCGACCGGCGCCTGGAGATACGGCCCGAGCACGACGTGGAGAAGGCGGAACTGATCCTCGCCGAGGTCACCGGGCTGACCCCGCACCGTGGCGAGAACGGCCTGCTCAGCGTGCCGCTGCTCAACCCGGCGATGAGCCTGGCCGTGTTCCTGCGGCTGGAGGATGCCGGTGTCTCCCTCGCCGAGCACGCCGTCCGCCGGCCCACGCTCGACGAGGCGTTCCTCGCCCTCACCGACACCACGACCTCCGGAAGGACGCCTTGACCGCCGCACCCACGACACGAGTGAGACCGACCGACGACAGCGGGGAGAACGCGATGACCGCCGTACCGTCCACGACCGGGCACCGGGGCGCGCTCGCGCAGGGCATGACCCTCGCCTGGCGGAGCCTGGTGCCGCTGCGGAACGAGCCCGGCCGGCTTGTCCAGCTCCTGCTTCAGCCGGTCTTCATGGTCGTGGTCTTCGTCCTGATGTTCGGGGCCATGTCCGGCGACACCGAGCACGCCGCGCGCTATCTGTTGCCCGGCGTGCTCACGCAGGTGGCCCTCATCTCGACGAACACCACGGGCATGAACCTCGCCGAGGACATCGTGAACGGCGTGTTCGACCGGTTCCGGAGCATGCCGATCGCCCGCTCGGCCCCGCTGATCGGGCGGGTGGCCGCGGACGCGCTGACGACGACGGTGATCATCGTGGTGGCCCTGGCCGCCGGGGTAGCGGCCGGGTTCCGGATCACCGCTTCACCCCTGGAGGCGCTGGCCGGCCTGGCCCTGCTGCTGCTGTTCACGCTGGCCCTGAGCTGGGTGTCGGCCTGGCTCGGGCTGAAGGCCAAGTCCGTCGCCTCGATGCAGGGAATGGCGACCGCCGTCCTGCTGCCACTGACGTTCGGCAGCAGCGCGTTCATCCCCCCGGCCAACCTGCCGGGCGTGCTGCGCTGGTGGTCGTCGCTCAACCCGATCTCGCACCTGGCCGACGCCGTCCGCGCGCTGCTCACCGGCACTCCCGTGGGACCGCACGTCTGGGTCACCCTGGCCTGGGCCGCCGCGGTCACCGCGTGTTTCGTCCCGCTCGCCGTACGCGCCTACGCCCGGAAGATCCGGTGAACGCCGTCCCCGTGCCGGCCTGGGCCGGTGACCTCCCCGACGGCCGGGACGTGTGGACCCGCATGCGCGACGGCGCACGGCTCGCCGCGACCGTCTGGCTGCCCGCGCCCAGTGGGCGGCACCCCGTCCTGCTGGCCCGGACCCCGTACGGCAGGGGGCCCTACGGCCCGGGCCTGCGGCTCGACGTCGCCCGGCTGCTGTCCGCGGGTTACGCGGTGATGGTGCAGGACGTCCGCGGCACCGGCGAGTCGGAGGGCGACCTGCGGTTCCTCACCGGCGAGGCCGCCGACGGATACGACACGGTGACCTGGGCCGCGCGCCAACTGTGGTGCGACGGGCAGGTCGGCATGTTCGGCGACTCCTATCTCGGCATCGCGCAGCTTCTCACCGCGAGCGAGCGGCCGGACGGACTGCGGGCCATCGCGCCCTCGGTCTCCCCCGCCGGGCTGCACGACGTGGTGTACGCCGGCGGCGTCCTCAGGCTGGGCATCGTCCTGCCGGTCCTGGCGGCCGTCATCGCGCCCCTGCACCTGGCACGCCGCGCCCGGCGCGGTCCCTGGGAAAACGGTCCTCCGGCCGCCCCGGCGGCCCGTCTCGGCGAGATGCTCCGGCGCCTGCCCGTCGGGGACCAGCCGGAGATCGCGGACCTCTTCCCCTTCTACGCCGACTGGCTCGCGCATCCCGATCCGTCCCACGAGCTGTGGCGGGACGCCGACCTGGGGGCGCGCTACGACAAGATCGAGGTGCCCGCGCTGCTGTCGACCGGGTGGTACGACTACTTCCGCGACAGCACCATCCACACCTACCGGGCTCTGCGCGACAGTGCCCGTCTCAGGGCCCGCCTCGTCGTCGGCCCGTGGACCCACGCGTTCCGCGAGCGGACGCTGGCCGGGCGCGACCACGGCCCGCACGCGAGCGGGGAGGCCCTCGACTGGACGGGCCTCCACCTCGACTGGTTCGGCCACTGGATGCGCGGCACGCCGCTGGGGGACGACGCGAGGGTCCGGGTGTTCGTCACCGGCACCTGCGAGTGGCGCGCGATGGGCGACTGGCCGCCGGAGGAGAGCGAGGCCGTCCGCTACCACCTGGGTGACGGCGGCACGCTCGGGCCCGAGGCGGCCCGCACACTCGTGCCCGAGGCAACGTTGCGGGTCTGCTTCCTGTCCGACCCCGGCGACCCCGTCCCGACGACGGGCGGCGACGTGATCGAGTTCCTCCCTCCTGGGCCGGGGCCCGTGGACCAGCGGCCGCTCGCCGGCCGGGCCGACGTGCTGCGCTACACGACCGCGCCGCTGCCGGCGCCGCTGGAGGTCATAGGTGCGGCCGAACTGGTGGTGACCGCCGAGTCAGACGCGAGGTGTTTCACGGTGACGGGCAAACTCGTGGACGTGCACCCCGACGGCCGGGAGGAGATCCTCGTGGACGGCATCGCCCGGGTCGAAGGCGGCGGCGCCCAGCCGGAGAGGGTGCGTGTCCTCCTCGGCAATCTGGCCCACGCCTTCGGGGCGGGACACCGGGTGCGGCTGGAGGTGGCGGGGTCGAACTTCCCCAAGTACGCCCGGCACCCGAGCTCGGCGCGGGTCACGATCAGCGCGCCGTCCTACCTGCTGCTCCCGGTGGCGGGCAGGCCGAGGTCCTCGGGCGACGCCGTGCGGCCGCGTTCGTAGGCGGCGTCGAAGTCCGGGCCCGCCGCCTCGCGCGCCGCCGTGAGCGCCTCGGCGGCCTCGGCGTCCGCCCGCCAGCCCTGGTGGGCGGCGTCGGCCGCGCCGAAGAGCGCCGCGGAACGCACAGCGTCGCCCCCGGCCAGGGCGATCATGGCCAGCCCGGCCAGCACGGTCGAGAGGACCGGCGGGTTGGGGGCGCCGCCGAGGGCGTCCAGCGCCTGGTGATGGCGCGCGAGCGCGCCGCCGAGGTCGCCCCTGGCCAGCAGCGTCCTGCCGTACTCGGCGTACGCCGACGCGAGCAGCTGCGGGATGGTGAGGTGTTCCCGCAGCACGGCCAGGGCCTTCTCGTACGCCGCCACCGCGCCGTCGAGATCGCCCCCGCTCCGCGCCACCTTCGCCTCGCCCATGCTCACCTGCACCAGCGCGTACGGCGAGACGCCGGCGGCCACGTGGGAGCGGGCGGCCGCCACGTCCGCCGCCGCGCCCTCGGCGTCGCCCGCCTGGAGGCGCAGCCCGGCCAGGCGGGTCAGCGTGGAGATCATGTCGTCCGCGCTGACCCATCCGGCGGTCAGCCCGGCGATCTCGCCGATCAGGTCGGTCGTCGGCGCGCCCCGGCGGGCGCGGAGGGCGGCCAGCGTGAGCAGCGCCTCGCTCAGCCCCCAACGCTCCCCCAGCGCCCGGAACCTGCGCACCGCCTCCGCGACGTCCTGTTCGCTGCCGCCGGGCGAGCCGAGCGACCCGCCCCTGATCATGAGCGCCGAGCCGGCCAGCCAGGGATCGTCCGAGCCGGCGTACGCGTCGAGCATCGCGGCCGCCTCCTCCCTGCGCCCGGCCATCGCCGTCACGACCGCCCGCAGGATCGGCAGCATCGGATGCACCCGGCCCTCGCGGAGGGCCTCCTCGATGAGGTCGCCGAGCTCCCGGCGGATCTCCTCGACCCGGACGGGCTCCGTCCAGATCGCGCCGAGCCGGGTGACCGTGACCGCGAACCGGCACCCGGCGTAGGCGCGCACCAGCCCGGCGGGCGGGCCCTCGGGGACGAGTTCGAGAACCTGCCCGGCCCAGGCGGCCGCCTGCCCGCGATGTCCGCGCAGCCACCAATACCAGCTCAGCGTGCCGCACAGGCGCAGCGCGGTCTCCGCCTCCCGGGAGTCGACGGCCCAGCGCAGGGCGGCGTTCAGGTTGTCCTGCTCGGCGGTCAGCCTGGCCATCCACTCCAGCTGCCCGGCTCCGCGCAGGCGCGGCTCGGCATCCTCGGCCAGCCGCAGGAAATGCGCCGCGTGCCGGCGCCGGTAGCGGTCGAGCTCACCGCTGTCCGTCAGCCGTCGCAGCGCGTACGCCCGGATCGTCTCCAGCATCCGGAACCGGCCGTCGCCCGGCGTCTCCAGCAGGGACTTGTCGACCAGGGACGGCAGCACCGCCACCACGTCGAGGCCGTCGCCCCCGCAGACCAGCTCCGCGTCGTCCAGCGTGGCGCCGCCGGCGAACACCGCGAGCCGCTCCGCCAGCGTCCTCTCCTCGGGCGCGAGCAGGTCCCAGCTCCACTCGACCACCGCGCTCAGCGTCCGGTGCCGCGGCAGGGCCGTACGGCTCCCGCCGGTCAGCAGGCGGAACCGGTCGTCGATGCGGGCCGCGAGCCGCTCGGGGCCGAGCGCCCTGATCCGTGCCGCGGCCAGTTCGATGGCCAGCGGCATCCCGTCGAGGCGGCGGCAGATCGTGACGACGTGCGGGGTCGTGTGCTCGTCGAGGGCGAAGCCGGGACTCACCGCGCGGGCGCGGTCCACGAGGAGGCGTACGGCGGGATACTCGCCCGCCTCGCGGGGGGTGACGCTGGTGACGCCCTCCGGGGGCAGGCCGAGGGGCGGGATCGGGGCGAGCGTCTCCCCCGGCACGCCGAGCGGCTCGCGGCTGGTGGCCAGCACGCGCACTCCCGGGCAGCGGCGCAGCACGAGCTCGGCCAGGCCCGCCGCGGCGTCGATCACGTGCTCGCAGTTGTCGAGGATGAGCAGCGGCTCGCGCCCGGAGAGGGCGGCGACCAGTCGTTCCGCCGGGTCCTGCGGGTCGCGCCGCCAGTCCCCGCCCACCCGCGGCTCGGCGTCGGCGCCCAGCGTTTCGAGCACGGCCCGCACGACGTCCGCGGGGTCCGTCAGAGGGGCCAGCTCGGCCAGCCACGCCCCCTCGCCCGTGAGGTCGGCGGCGCGCAGGGCGGTCTCGACCGCAAGGCGCGTCTTGCCCGCCCCGCCGGGGCCGACGACCGTGACCAGCCGGGAGTCGCGCAGCAGGGCCGCGAGACGGGTGACCTCCTCCTCGCGGCCCACGAACGTCGTCGGCGGCGCCCACACCCTGCCCGCCCGTGTGCCCGGGACGCCCGTGCCGGGGATGCCGGGGGTGCCGGGGATGCGCTTCAGCGGCGGGCTTGGCGCGATCGGATCCTGCTGCCCGCGCAGCACGTCGAGATGGGCGGCCCGCAGCTCCGGACCCGGATCGACGCCGAGTTCGTCCGCGAGCGCCCTTCGGACCCGCTCGTACAGGGCAAGGGCCGCTGCCTGCCTGCCCGAGTGGGCGAGCGCGCGCATCGCCAGGGCGGACAGCCGCTCGCGCAGCGGATGGGCGGCCACCTCGGCCGACAGGTCCACCTCACGGCCGAGCGCGAGGTGCGCGGCGGCGCGGGCCTCGACAGCGGCCAGCCGCCGCTCCTCCAGTCGCGCCGCCGCGGCCGCCAGATAGGACACCGCACGCAGATCGGCCAGGGCGGGTCCGCGCCACAACGCCAGCGCCTCGTCCAGTTCCGCGCACGCGTCGTCCAGCTCCGCGCCGGGAACCTCGCCGTCCGCCATCCGGTCCGGCAGCGCGCCCGTCGCGTACGGCAGGGTCAGTGCGGTGAACACGTGGGAGTCGACCTGCGCGGGCTCGACGCCGAGCACATAGCCGCCGTCGCGCCACAGCACCGCGCCCGGGCGCCCGAGCGCCGCGCGCAGGCGTTTCACCAGCGTCTGCAGCGCGTTCGAGGCGTTGGCGGGTGGGTCGTCCTCCCACAGCGCGTCCACGAGCCGGTCGGCCAGGACGAGGCGGCCGGGCCGCAGGGCCAGCACGGCCAGCAACGCGCGCACGCGCGTGCCCGCGACGGCGACCGGAGCCCCGTCGTCGTCGAGGACCTCGAGCGCGCCGAGGAGACGAACCCGCACGCCGGTCTATCCTGCCAGCCACCGGGCGGCCCGCGTCGCCCGCCCGTCGCGCGGTCGCTCAGACGGCGCCCACGAGGGTGACGACGCCGGCTCCCACCAGGGCGAACGCCCACATCCTGTCGAGGTTGAACCAGGCCCGGCGCAGGACGGCGACGCCGAGGAACTCGTACACCACGACGGCGACGACGGTCGCCGTGAGGAACATCGCGAGCGTGTGCACCCCGGCGACGAGCATGCCGCCCGACAGGGCGTGCCCGTGGTGGCTCGCCGGCATGCGGGTCAGCACGGGCAGCAGCATCAGGCCCGCGCCGTGCACCGACGACATCAGGAACGACCAGGCGGCCAGTTGCGGCAGCGACAGCCGCATGCCCACCCAGCGGAAGTGCCGCCGGGAGAGCAGGTGCCACAGGCCGAACCCGACGAGCACGACGCCCGCCCCGATCGAGAGGGCCGTGGCCGTCACGATCGACCCGGTCGCCGACACGGCGAGCACCACGAGGGCCACCGACGCGAGGTGGCCCAGCGCGATGACCGGCAGGGACTGCAGCAGCAGGTCGCGGCTGCGCTCCTGCAACCCACGGGCGACGGCGAACAGCCAGCCCATCGCGGGGTTGATCCCGTGGAAGGCGCCGAGCAGGATCACCGCGGTCAGTGTCACGGGTAGCAGTAGGAGTCGGAGGACGCGTCGCCGCCCTGCAGCCGGACCTGGTGCGGGCGCAGGCCGCGGAAGTCGTCGCCGTGCGGGAAGAACCCCTCGTCCAGCGTGAACGGCTCGGCGTCGATCTTCGCCATCCAGGCGCCTACACCGTCGGGGTAGAACTGGTCGTCCCAGGCGCCGTACAGCGAGTTGGTGACGTAGATCCGGCGGCCGTCGCGGCTCACCTCGACCATCTGCGGGCCGCCGGAGAGCCGCTCGTCCGGCGCGGCCGGGTGCGCCTGCCGCCGCACGATGCCGCCGAGACGGACCGAGCCGATCTCGACCGGTTTGAACGGGTCGGACACGTCATACTGCTTGAGCTCTCCGGTGCCCCAGCACGACACGTACAGGCGCTGGTCGTCCACCGACAGGTCGATGTCGGTCACCAGCGGCGGCACCGCGCCGAACGGCTTGAGCACGTCGGGCAGGTCGTCGGGCGAGGCGGGCTCGGCCGGGATGGTGATCACCTTCTGGGCCGCCCAGCGGGAGCCGTCCCCGTGCCTGACATCTCTGTGCCACACCCACACGGAGGCCGACAGGTCCTCGACGTTGGTCACGACGCCCACGAAGCCGTACGTCTTGGTCGGGTCGTGCGCGGGGCGGAGCTCCAGCGTCATCTGGTGCTGGTCGCCGAGGTCCACCTCCTGGACGTGCCTGCGCTTGCGCAGGTCCCAGAAGTGGATCTTGTGACCGTACCTGCGGCCGAGCAGCAGCTCGCCGACCACCCCGTTCTCGATCATGGACGGCGTGCCCCACTCGGATGTGATCATCACGTCGTGGTTGATGTGCCACCAGAAGTCGTACGCGAGGTACTGCGGGCCGCGGTCCACCTCCCACCGGCCCAGGACCTCGAAGGAGTTGTGGTCGAGGATCGCGATGCCGCCGGGCCCGTCGTCGCCGTAGCCGCCGAGCGCGCTGACGTACAGGCCCTCGGGACCGCAGTGCACGGTGTGCGGGCGGGAGTAGCCGGCCCGCTTGCCCAGCTCCTCGGCCTCGATGACCTTCACGAGCTCCGGGCTGACCCGATCCTTGGTGTCGTAGACGTAGATCCGCGACGACCGCAGGCCGGGGACGATGAGGTAGCGCCGCTCGACGTGGGGGTGCGGCGCGTACGGGCACAGCGCGCTGCTGCACGCGTTCCAGCCGAAGTGGTGCAGCTCGTCCCCCGTGTACGGCAGGTCGGTCCAGCCGACCACGGTCCCGTACGACGGGGAGCCGGGGTCGGTGTCGAGCACGGCGAGCGCGTCGGGCCGCTGGGCCGACCGGTCGAAGGCGGCGACATAGGCCAGCTTCTCCGGCGGCGCCTCGGCGGCGTCCCTGGGCGAGGGATAGAACGTGGGGTCAGGCTTCCACAACGTCATGCACCCCAGGATTCTCCCGAGTTCCCTACCAAGTCAATAGGAATCTACTGACTGTGACCGGCGCCTGGATAGGGCTATAACAGGACATGCGATTTCGTGACGGGAGCGAGCATGTTCTTCGGGATCACCAATATCTGGACCTACATCGCAGGATCGTTCCTGATCATCCTGCTGCCCGGGCCGAACTCGCTGTTCGTGCTGTCCACCGCGGCGCAGCGCGGCGTGCGGCAGGGCTACCGGGCGGCGGCCGGGGTCTTCGCCGGCGACTCGGTCCTCATGTTCCTGTCGGCCGCCGGGGTGGCGTCGCTGCTGAAGTCGACGCCCGTCCTGTTCTCGATCGTGAAGTACTCGGGCGCGATCTATCTGGCGTGGATCGGCTTCGGCATGCTCCGCGGCGCCTGGCGCTCCCTGCGCGCCTCCCGCGACGGGACCGCGGCCTCCCCGATGACGGAGGCGGCCCAGGTCACGGAGACGGCCCAGGCCACGGATGTGGCACAGGCCTACGAGCCGACAGAGGCCCCCGGGCCGGCACAGGTCGCCCCGGCGCCGGTGGGCAACCCGTTCCGGAAGGCGTTCACGATCAGTCTGCTCAACCCCAAGGCCATCTTGTTCTTCGTGGCGTTCTTCGTGCAGTTCGTGGACCCGTCGTACGGCGCGCCCGCGCTGTCGTTCCTGATCCTGGCGCTGATCGTGCAGGTCTTCAGCGTGACCTACCTGAGCACGCTCATCTTCGGCGGCACGTTGCTCGCGACCCACTTCCGGCGCCGTCGCAAACTGGCCGCCGGGCTCACCTCGGGGGTCGGCGCGCTCTTCCTCGGCTTCGGCGCCAAGCTGGCGACCGCGACGCTGACCTGACGCTTCCCGCGTCGCCGGCCGTGCTCATTCGCCGCGCATGTCGGCGAGGGCGTTCTCGAAGGCGTCCATCGACCGCTGGATCCGGTCCCAGCCGGCCGACGGCAGCCAGGCCATGACCCGGACGACCCCGGCCTTCTCGCACTGCTCCAGGGCGCCGGGGTCGGCCGGTGCGGACAGCATCACGACCTCGACGTCCCTGCCCGCCTCCTCGGCCCGCCGGAACAGCTCGGGGACGCGCTCCAGGATTCCGGGACCGTAGTTGGGGAGCCACCCGTCCCCGTAGGAGAGCACGCGGTCGAAGACACGCGGCCCGGCGCCGCCCACCAGGACCGGCGGGTAGGGCTTCTGCGCCGGTTTGGGCCACGACCAGACCGGGCCGAAGGACACGAAGTCGCCGTGGAACTCGGCCTCGTCATGGGTCCAGATCTCCTGCATCGCTCGCACGTGCTCCCGCATCACGGCGAAGCGCCGGGCCGGGTCGACACCGTGGTGGCGCAGTTCCTCGCGGTTCCATCCGGCGCCGATGCCGAACTCGAACCGCCCGCCGGTCAGGTTGTCCACGCTCGCCACCGTCTTCGCCAGGCCGAGGGGCTCGTGCTCGGGGACCAGGCAGATGCCCGTGCCCACACGCAGCCGGGTCGTCGCCGCGCCCGCGGCCATGGAGGCGACGAACGGGTCGTAGCTGTGCCAGTAGCGCCGGGGCAGTTCGCCTCCCCACTCGTCCTTCGGCGTCTGGCCGGCGGGCGGCACCGGGATGTGCGTGTGCTCGGTGAACAGCAGGGCCGTGTGGCCGCGCCGCTCGACGAGCCGGGCCAAGACATCAGGACGAACCGCATCATCCGTTGCGAAGTAGCCGAAACCCGAGTCCATGCCTCAACGTAACCCGCGCCCACCGCCCTCCGGGTAAAGCGCTCAGCAGCCTCCGGTAAAGCGCTGACCAGGGGTTTCCCATCCGCCGGGACGCCTGCGAGAGGTATGCCGTACCGTTATGAGGCGCGGGGGCGGTTCGCGCATTCGGCCCCCGCGGGCGTGACGGTCAGGTACGGTAAGCCACCGACGATGCCGCCCAGCCCGGGGGTTTCCACCCACTATGTCCGGGTAGGCGCGTTGCCCAACTACAGCGTCGGTCTCCCCCACCGGCCCGTTGGAGTCGCCATGAATCACACACCCTTCGCCTTGCCACGGCTCACCGCGCTGATCAAGCAGGCGGTGCCCAGGCTCCTCGAAGGCGTGGTGGCCCCCCTCGTGGTCTTCTACGCGGCCCTCGCGGTGCTCGGCCTGCGCGGCGCGCTGATGGCCGCGGTGTCGTGGGTCTACCTGGGCGTCCTGTGGCGGATCATCCGGCGTCAGCCGGTGCCGGGGACGATGATCATGGCGACGATCGCGATCACCTTCCGCACCGTGATCGGGTTGTGGACCGGCAGCCCCGTCCTCTACTTCATCCAGCCGGAGCTCGGCACGATCTGCATCAGCATGGTGCTCCTGGCGTCGGTGCGGATGCGCCGCCCGCTGGTCCAGCGGCTCACACTCGACTACATCCACCTGCCGTCGTTCGTGCTGCGGCACGAGCGCGTCCGCACCTTCTTCGCCCGGATCACCCTGCTGTGGGCGTTCGTCCTCCTGGCCAACTCGGCCATGAGCATCTGGCTGCTGCTGCACGAGTCGATCGGCGACTACCTGATCATCCGCACCGCCGCCGTCGCCGTCGTCACCGGGCTGGCCTTCGTGGCGTCCATCTGGGCGTTCCGCCGGGTCCTGCGGCGACTGCACACCGAGGTCCCGGCGATCACCCGTTAGCTGTCCAGCCGGTGCGTGCGCACCGCCTCGTCGCCGCGGGTGTGCCGGGCGTCGAACGCGAAGGCCGTCACCTTCCACCCCTCGGCCTGCCGTACGAGCCGGAGCCGGTAGACGCCCCACACCTCGAACATGCCGCCGCCGAGCGCCGCGTCGAGCAGGTTGTAGGAGTAGCCCTTGGTGGTCACGTGCGCCTCGGCGCCGTCCACCGTCACGGCGAAGTTGCTCACGGTGTGGAAGCTCTGCTTGCGGGCGTGCAGGCCGGTGCGCCACCCGTCCACGAGGGCGTCGGCGCTGATCCTGGCCGGTTCCCCGCCGTTGAGGCTGGTGAAGTCGGCGTCCACCTCGTCGTCGAACAGCTCCCGGCACACCGGCCAGTTCTTGGCGTCCACGGTGTCGAAGACGGCCGTGACGACGTCCACGATCTCGGCCCGGTCCACCAGAGCGGCGATCTCATCCATGCGCCCCATCCTGCCCTACGCGATCTGTGATAGGCACGCATGTCATGGGTACCGCACTGGTTACCGGCGCCTCACGAGGTCTGGGCGCCGTCATCGCCGAACGGCTCGCCGCGGACGGCTGGCACGTCGCCGTCAACTACGCCAACGACACGGCCGGGGCCTCCGCCGTCGTCGGCCGCATCACCGCCGCAGGCGGCTCGGCCGGCCTGGCCCGGTTCGACGTCACGGACGAGGAGTCCGTACGGGAGGGAGTGGCCGCGCTCGGGCAGGTCGGCGTGGTCGTCAACAACGCCACCGGCCCACAGCCGCTGATGCCGGTGGAGAAGCAGACCTGGGAGGACCACCTCGGCCAGCTCCGCTTCTTCGTCAAGGCCCCGCTGCTGATCCTGCAGGCCGTGCTGCCCGGCATGCGCGAGGCCGGTTCCGGCCGGATCGTCAACGTGGGCAGCGAGGTCGCCGACCTCGGCAACCCGGAGTTCGGGCACTACGTCGCCGCCAAGGCCGCGATGCACGGGCTCACCCGGTCGTGGGCCCGGGAGCTGGGGCCGTACGGGATCACGGTGAACACCGTCGAGCCCGGCTGGATCCCGGTGGAGCGGCACGCGGACGTCCCCCCGGAGGACTACACCGGCTACCTGCGCGACGTCCCGCTGGGGCACATGGGCGTGCCGATGGACGTGGCCGAGACGGTGGCGTTCCTCGCCTCCCCCGGCGCCCGGTTCGTCACCGGGCAGCGGCTCGCGGTCAACGGCGGCAAGACGATGAGTTGACCCCGCGCGGTCCGCCGTACGTTAAGAATCATGTGATTCGCGAGCTCTTTCGGCAAAAAATCGGTTAATGTCCGTTCATGTCCGGCGCATATTTTCCCCGTATCCAGACTGTCACGGGCGCCGTCCCCGTCTCCGAGATCGACGGGCCCGTGCTGCCGTACGAGCACCTGCGCACCGACACCCGCTGGGGGATCGGCGTGGACTCCGATCCCCATCGGTGGCTGGACGAGGAGCGATATGTGCTGGCCGAGGTCAAGCACCTCGGCAGGGAGCAGGCGCTGGGGCTCGTCGTGGAGCACAGCTGCATCGGGATGGCCCGCGACCCCGCGGCGCTCGCCCGGATCTCGATGGCCGCGCGGGTCCTCATCGTGGCCGCCACCGGCTTCGCCGCGCAGCCGTTCGCGGGTGAGGCCGTCACCCGCTATGGCGTGGAGGACCTGACCGCCGACCTGCTGCACGAGATCGGCGCCGGACTCGACGGGACGGGCGCGCGGCCGGGCGTCATCGTCGCCGCCGCGTGGGACGAGACGCCCACTCCCGCCGAGGAGCGGGCCGTCACCGCCGCCGCCCGCGCCTCGCTGCGCACCGACCTGCCGGTGGCGGCGGGCGGCCTGGAAGTGCTGGAACTCCTGCTCTCGCAGAACGTCCCCGCCCGGCGTCTGGCCGCCCGCGCGGGCGACCCGCTGGTCCAGCGCAAGATCGCCGAGACCGGCGCGTACGTGAGCGTGGACGACGCCGAGGACGTCCTCACCCTCCTCGACGGCGGGCACGCCGAGCGCGTCCTGGTCAGCAGCGGCGTACGGCTGCGGGAGCACCTGTCCGGCTACGGCGGGCAGGGCTACGGCCGGCTGTTCTCCACGGTCCTCCCCGCCCTGCGGGAGGCCGGCGTGGACGGCGACACCCTGCGTCTCATCACCCACGACAACCCCCTTCGCTGGCTCACCGCCTGACGAAACGGGCTCAGATCTTGGCGATCTCCACACCGTCACCGCAGAGCGGAGCGAGGTCCCCGGGATTGGAGGTCAGGACCGTGACGGGGCGGGCGGCCCGGCGCGCGCTCGCCGCCAGGACCGCGTCGATCGCGTGCTTGTGCCCGCGGAGGCGGTGGTCCCGCAGGAGTGCCGCCGCCTCGGCGGCCAGAGCCCGGGTGACGTCGAGGACGTCGATGCGCGAAAGAACCCAGCGGACACGTGCCGGATGCACCCGCTCGTCGTCGGCCTCCAGAGTGGTCATCACCGTCGTGACGACACGTACGCCCTCCTCCGCCGCCGCCGCGACGAGCGCGGTCGCGCCGCGGTCCTTGCGGTAGAGCCGGGACAGCCCCTCGCTGTCCAGCACAAGGGTGCCCGGCATCAGGCTGCCGCCCCACCGGTGCTCCGATCGTCACGGCGCAGGAGGGCCCGCGCCGCGTCGATCTCCTCCCGCGTCAGCGGATCGTTGTCGGTTTCGAAGTCGGCCACGATCTCGCGGAGCCTGTCCATAGCCATCCGCTGCTCCAGGGCCTCCGTCACGTAGGCGGAGAAACCGCCCGGCCCCACCTGCGCGCGGATGGCCTCGGCGAGCTGCTCGGGCAGGCTGACCGAGTACTTCTTACTACCGCTCATGCCCCGAATCCTACCGTTAGTAGCATCGCATGTCGTCCAGCGCCTCGCGTTGGATCACCGGCATGCCGTGGACCACGTCGTGATCCCGGCGTGCGGTCCGTTCAGGAGTCGAAGCCGACGCCGAAGGCGTCGAGGGTGCGCAGCCAGGCGTTGCGGCGGCCCTCGTGCTCGTCGGCCCGGGCGATGGCCCAGCGGGTGAGCTGGATGACGCCCGACCGCACCGGCTCCGGCGGGAAGGGCACCGGCTTCTGCCGCACCATGCGCAGGTCCGTACGCTCGGTCACCCGGCCCTGCAGCAGGTCGAGCATGACGTTGCCCCCGAAGCGGGTGGCGCCCACGCCGAGGCCGGTGTATCCGGCGGCGTAGGCGAGGCGTGAGCCGTACGCGGTGCCGAAGAAGGCGCTGAACCGGCTGCAGGTGTCGATGACCCCGCCCCACCTGTGCGTGAAGCGCAGGCCGTGGAGCTGCGGGAACGTCTCGAAGAAGTGCGTGGCGAGCTTCTCGAAGGTGGCGTCGCGCTGGTCGTACTCCTGCCTGACCAGGCCGCCGTTGTGATAGACGGCGTCGTAGCCGCCCCACAGGATCCGGTTGTCGTCGGTCAGGCGGTAGTAGTGGAACCGGTTGGCCGAGTCGCCGATGCCCTGGCGGTTCCGCCAGCCGATCTCCGCCAGCAGGGCGTCCGGCACCGGCTCGGTCATCAGCGCGTAGTCGTACACCGGCACGAGGAAGTGCCTGAGCCGGCGCAGCAGCGGAGGGAAGGCGCCGGTGCCGAGCGCCACCCGCCCGGCCCTGACCCGCCCCTTCGGCGTCTCCAGTTCGAGCGCGACGCCGTCGTCGTGCAGGGAGCGCACCGGCGTGTGCTCGAAGACGCGCACGCCGAGCCGCACGCAGACGTCGCGCAGCCCCCACGCCAGCCGCGCCGGGTCGACCATGGCGACGCCGTCGCGGTCCCACACGCCGCCGAGGTACGTCGGCGAGTCCACCTCGGCCCGCACCTGCTCGCGGTCGAGCCGCTCCAGCCTGAGGCCGAGCGAGGCCGCCCCGCCCACCTCGTCGTCGAGCCCGGCGAGCTGCCACTCCTCGGTGGCCACCCGCAGCTCGCCGGTCCGCTCGAATGAGCAGTCGACGCCATGGCGGGCGAGGGTCGCCTCGATCTCGTCGAGGTTCTCCCGGCCGAGCCGTTCCAGCGTCGCGATCTCCGCCGGCCAGCGGTCCTGCCCGTTGCCGAGCCCGTGGGTCAGGCTCGCGGCGCAGAACCCGCCGTTGCGGCCGGAGGCGGCCCACCCGACCGCGCGGCCCTCCAGGAGGACCACGTCGAGCGAGGGGTCGCGCTCCTTGGCCATCAGCGCGGTCCACAGGCCGGTGAACCCGCCGCCGACCACCGCCAGGTCCGCCGTGGCGTCTCCCGTCAGCGGGGGCAGCGGCTCGGGCGCGATCGGCCGGTCCAGCCAGTACGGCTTGCGCTCCGCGTCGGCGAGCGCCTTCGACGGAACCACGGTCTCACTTCCTCACGCGTTGGCGCGGCGGCGGGCCAGGAGGGCGTTGACCACGGCGATCAGCACACCGGCCGCGAAGATCAGCGTTCCCATGACGTTCACCTGCGGCGGGAGGCCCACGCGGGTGGCGCCCCAGATCCACAGCGGGAACGTCATGGTGCCGCCGGAGTTGAAGTTGGTGATGACGAAGTCGTCGATCGACAGCGCGAAGGCCAGCATCGAGCCCGCCATCACACCGGGAAAGATCATCGGCAGGGTGACCAGCCGGAACGTCGTCCACGGTCCCGCGCCGAGGTCGCGGGCGGCCTCTTCGAGGGAGGAGTCGAGCGTCATCACCCGGGCCCGCACGGTCACGGCCACGAACGAGATCGAGAACATGACGTGCGAGATCAGGATCGTCCAGAAGCCGAGCGGCACGGCGAGCGTGACGAACAGCGACAGCAGCGAAGCGCCCATCACGATCTCGGCGCAGGAGATCGCCGCGAACATCACGAGGTTCATCGCCCCGGAGCCGCGGAAGCGGTAGCGGCCGAGCGCCAGCCCGATCAGCGACCCGAGCACCCCGGCGATCAGCATCGTCAGCACGGCGATGAGCAGCGAGTTCACCAGCGCCTGGGTGAGGTCGCCGATCTCGAACAGCTTGCCGTACCACTTGAACGTGAAGCCCTGCCAGGCCGTGTTGTATCGGCCATGGGTGTCGTTGAAGCCGAACAGGATCATCACGGCGATCGGCAGCACGAGCCACGCGATCACCAGCCAGGTGTAGATCTGCAGGCCGCGGCCCCGCAGCAGGCCACCCTTCATCGGGCCGCCACCTCCAGCACGTCCTCGGTGCCGAGCGCCTTGGCGTACGCGAAGATGCCCACGAGCAGCAGGGCCATCAGCGTGAACGACAGCGCCGAGGCGGTCGGATAGTCCTGGTTGACCAGGAACTGGTTCTGGATGACGTTGCCGATCATCGTGTTGCTGGTGCCGCCGAGCACGGAGGCGTTGACGTAGTCCGACGTGGCCGGGACGAACGTCATCAGCACGCCGGCGAACACGCCCGGCAGCGACAGCGGCAGCACCACGCGCAGGAAGGTCTGCACCTTGCTGGCGTAGAGGTCCTGCGCGGCCTCCAGGACGCGCGGGTCGATCCGCTCCAGCGCCACGTACATCGGCAGGATCATGAACGGCAGGAAGTTGTAGGCCAGGCCGCCGATCACCGCCGCGCTCGTGGCGAGGATGTGGAAGTCCTGCGGCACCACGCCCAGTGACTTCAGCGGCCCGAGCAGCAGGCCGTTGTCGGACAGGAAGAACTGCCACGAGATGGTGCGCAGCACGAACGACACCAGGAAGGGCAGCAGCAGGAGGAACAGGTAGATCGACTTGCGGGTGCCGCCCTTGAAGGCGATCCAGTACGCCACGGGGAACCCGATGACGATCTGGATCACCGTCGAGACCAGGCCGTACACCAGGGACCTGACGATCTGGTCGTGGTAGGTGCTGATCCCGTCGACGTAGCTGTGCCAGTTGAAGGTGAACGCGTAGCCGTTGACGACGTCGCCCGACTGCAGCGACAGCGACAGCATGACGACCGTCGGGACGACGAAGAAGATCGCCAGCCAGAGCGTGCCGGGGAAGAGCAGCAGGTATGGCGTCAGCGCAGCCCTGAGCCTGCTCATGACGTCGTGATCGCCTGGAAGATGGACTCGAACTTCTTCTGCTCCTCCGGCGTCTTGCCGTTCACGTAGTTGCGGAGCCTGGCGGAGTCCTGCTCGCTCGGGAACACCAGCGGGCTGCTCGCCACCTCCTCGAGGAGCTTCTTGTCGTCGCCCGTGGCCTTGGCGGCGTCGGCGGCGATGACGTCCTTGGCGGCCGGGACCGGGGTCACGTAGTTGATGTACTCCGCGAGGTGCGCCGCGACGTTCACGTCGTAGAAGAAGTCCATCAGCATGATCGCGTCGACCGGGTTGGTCGCGGTCTTCGGGATCGTCATGTTGTCGGTCCAGATGGTGCCGCCCTCCTGCGGGACCACGAACTTGAGGTCCGTCCCGTCGGAGACGTTCTTCTGGAAGACGTCGCCCGACCACGCCATCGTGAGCCAGATGTCACCCTTGGCGAGCGGGTCGGTGTACGCCTGGTCGTAGTACTTGCGCACGATGCCGGCGTCGCGCTGCTCCTGGAGCTTGGCCGCGGCCTTCTCCCAGTCCGCCTCGGTGGACTTGTCGGGGTCCACGCCGATCGCGAACAGGCCGAAGTTGGCGATCTCCTGCGAGTCGGACATCATGCCGACCTTGCCCTTGTACTTGGGGTTCCACAGGTCGGCCATGCTGGTCGGCGGGGTGTCGACGTACTTCGGGTTGTACGCGATGCCGGTGATGCCGGAGGCCCACGGGATGCTGTAGACGTTGCCGGGGTCGAACGACTCCTGCTTGTACTCCGGCGCCGCGTTGGCCGCGAAGTTCGGCAGCTTGGAGTGATCGAGCGGCGCCAGGTAGCCGAGCTGCACGAGCCGCTGGAAGTGGAGGCCGTTGGTGACGACCATGAGGTCGTAGTCGATCGACTGCCCGGCGGCGAGCTGCGGCTGGATCTTGGCGAACCAGCTCGGCATCTCGAGGATGACCTCTTTGTAGTTCACCGTGATGCCGGTCTGCTGGGTGAACTGCTTGAGCTCGGGCAGCTTGGGGTCCATGTAGAGCGGCCAGTTGGCGAAGTCCACGTGGCCGTTCTTCGTCTTGCCGGACCAGAACTTCTCCACCTCGGACTGGGCCTGCGCGGAGGAGGACGGCCTGGCCGTGCCCTTGCCCTGCACGCCGCAGGCCGCCAGAGCGAGCCCGGCGGCCGACAGGCCCGCGAGCCGGAAGGCGTCGCGCCTGCCGAGCCGGCGCTGGGTCATGCCGCGGAGGAGGGCGGGGTCCTGCCTGTATGGGTCGTTCATAGGAGTTCGTGCTCCGGGTTCGCTGTACCGGGTTCGCTGTACCGGGTTCGCTGTACAGGGGGTTCGGGGATTCGTGGCGGGAATGCGTCGAGGGGATGCGTGGCGGGGATGTCGACGGATGGAGCAGGCGCGGGGATCTACCGCAGCGCGTAGGAGTGCCAGGGCTGCCAGGAGAGCCAGACCGCGTCGCCTCGCTCGGCGGTGATCGTGCTGTCGTTGGCGTTCTGCTCGAACACCGTGATCTCGGCGCCGTCGCCGAGCCTCACGACGTAGCTGTTGTAGGTGCCGAGGTAGACGACCTCGGAGACCGTCCCCCGCACCACGCTGAGGTCGCCTTCCGGCTGGTCCTTAGCGATCTTGATCTTCTCGGGCCGGACCGTGAGGTCGACCGAGGCGCCGGCCGCGAGCGCGCCGTCGGCGGGGACGAGGATCCGGTCGCTCGCGCCGAGCGCGAGCACGGCGGTGTCGCCGGTGATCTGCTGGACGGTGCCGCTCAGCAGGTTGGACGTGCCGATGAACCCCGCCACGAACTTGCTGGCGGGCCGCTCGTAGATCTCGCGCGGTTCCGCGAGCTGCTCCACGAGGCCGTCGTTCATGACCGCGATGCGGTCGCTCATCGTCAGCGCCTCGCTCTGGTCGTGCGTCACGTAGACGAACGTGATGCCGACCTCCCGCTGGATGCGCTTGAGCTCGATCTGCATGGCCTGGCGGAGCTTGAGGTCGAGCGCGCCGAGCGGCTCGTCGAGCAGGAGCGCGCGGGGCCGGTTGACCAGGGCCCGGGCGAGGGCGACGCGCTGCTGCTGACCTCCCGACATCTCCTTCGGCCGGCGCTTCTCGCGGCCGACCAGGTCCACGACCTCCAGGATCTCGCCGACGCGGCGCTTGATCTCCGCGTCGGGGACCTTCTTGCGCTTGAGCCCGAACGCGACGTTGTCCCAGACGTTCATGTGCGGGAACAGCGCGTAGGACTGGAACACCATGTTGATGTCACGCTTGTTCGGCGGGACGCTCGTGACGTCCTCCCCGTGGAGCCTGACGACCCCCTGTGTGGGGTCCTCGAACCCGGCGATCATCCGCATGCTGGTGGTTTTGCCACAGCCTGAGGGGCCGAGGAGGGAGAAGAACTCCCCCTCCGCAATGGCGAGGCTCACGCCCTTGACCGCCCGTACGACCTCGCCGTGCGAGACGTACTCCTTGACCACGTGGTCGAGTTCGATGGCGGGCACGTCTCCTGATACGGGGGCAGCCGCGACGGCTGCCCCCGGGCCCGCCTGGATCTCTGTCATTCCAGGCTTATCCCTCTTTTTCGCTAGGTACCCGGCCGGAGCCGGGAGCACCTATTCGCCGATGTAGTGCATGACGTGCTTGACTCGGGTGTAGTCGTGCAGGCCGAAGACGGACAGGTCCTTGCCGTAGCCCGAGTGCTTGAAGCCGCCGTGCGGCATCTCGGACACGAACGGGATGTGGGTGTTGACCCAGACGACGCCGAAGTCGAGCCGCTTGGACATCCGCATCGCGCGGCCGTGGTCGGAGGTCCACACCGAACCGGACAGGCCGTAGCGGACGCCGTTGGCCTTGGCCAGCGCGTCGGCCTCGTCGGTGAACGTCTGGACGGTCATGACAGGACCGAAGATCTCGTCCTGGACCATCTCGTCGTCCTGCTTCAGCCCGTCCACCACGGTCGGGGCGAAGAAGAAGCCCTTGTCGCCGACGCGGGCGCCGCCGGTGAGGACCTTCGCGTGCTCGGGCAGCCGCTGGAAGAAGCCCTCGACCCGGGTGAGCTGGTTCGCGTTGTTCAGCGGCCCGAAGTAGGCGTCCTCCACGTCGAGACCGCCCAGCTTGGTGGCGGCGGCGGCCTCGGCGAGCGCGGCGGCGAACTCGTCGTGGATGCTCTCCTGCACGAGCACGCGGCAGGCGGCGGTGCAGTCCTGGCCGGCGTTGTAGAGGCCCGCACCGGCGACGGCCTCGGCGACGGCCTTGATGTCCTTGACGTCCTCGAAGATCACGACCGGGGCCTTGCCGCCCAGCTCCAGGTGGACCCGCTTGACGTCGTCGGCGGCGGTCCTCGCGACCGCCATGCCCGCGCCCACCGAACCGGTGATCGCCACCATGCTCGCCGACGGGTGGCCGACGACCAGTGAGCCGGTCTCCCGGTCGCCGGTCACGACGTTGAAGACGCCGGCGGGCAGGACCTCACCGAGGATCTCGGCCATCTTCAGCGTGGAGGCCGGGGTGGTGTCGGACGGCTTGAGCACGATCGTGTTGCCGGCCGCGAGAGCGGGGGCGATCTTCCACACCGCCATCATCATCGGGTAGTTCCACGGCGTGACCTGGCCGATGACGCCGATCGGCTCGTGCCGGATCACCGAGGTGTGGTCGGCGAGGAACTCACCGGCGGTGGGACCCTCGAGTGTGCGGGCCGCACCGGCGAAGAACCGGAAGTGGTCGGCGGCGACCGGGGTCTCGTCCTCGGCCATGCGGGCGCGGGGCTTGCCGGTGTTGCGGCACTCGGCCTCGTTGATCTCGTCCGCGCGGGCCTCGATCGCGTCGGCGACCTTCAGCAGCAGCGCGGCGCGCTCACCCGGCGTCGTCTGTCCCCACGTCTCGAAGGCGGCCGTCGCGGCGGCGTACGCGGCGTCGACGTCCTCCTGGCCCGACACCGGCGCCTGGGCGTAGACCTCGCCCGTCGTAGGGTCTACGACATCGGAGAAACGGCCGCTCGCGGCGTCGACGAACTTCCCGTTCACGAAGTTCTGGAGACGGGTGGTCACCGTTGACCTCCTGGTGGTGGCTGAGTTGTCGCGACTCTGACAGAGGAAGGAGCCTACGACAAGGGATTTCGTCGCTAAGATACCAAATTGCTACGAAATCGCTTGACGCAAGCGATGGAGCTGACACCATGTCAGACCACGATCGCAACATGTCAAAAACGATGCTGTAACACCAGGTCGCTACGGCGATCGAAGCCCGCCAAGAGAGGACACCCCCCGAGGATGACGACTCCGCCTAAGGCTCGCGCGGCTGCCGCGAAGGGTGGGCCGGTGGTGCTCGACGAGATCTCCAAGCAGATCATCGAGCAGCTTCAGATGGACGGGCGAAAGCCGTACGCCGCCATCGGCAAGGCGGTGGGGCTGTCGGAGGCCGCCGTGCGCCAGCGCGTGCAGCGCCTGCTCGACCTCGGCGTCATGCAGATCGTCGCCGTCACCGACCCGCTCACCCTGGGCTTCCCCCGCCAGGCCATGATCGGCATCAAGTGCGAGGGCGACCTGGAGCAGGTCGCCGACGAACTGTCGCAGATCCCCGAGATCGACTACGTGGTGCTCACGGCCGGCTCGGTCGACATCATGGTCGAGGTGGTCTGCGAGGGCGACACCCACCTGCTGGAGATCCTGGGCAAGATCCGGGCGATCTCCAGCGTGCGTGCGACCGAGACGTTCGTCTATCTCAAGCTGCACAAGCAGACCTACTCCTGGGGCACCCACTAACGACGGCCACCGGCCCCGGACTTCCGGGGCCGACGCCCTCGCTCTCCAGCAGACTCAGCTCTCCAGCAGACGGCCCCCGGACAGCTCCAGCCACCGGTCGACCCCGACCTCCGTGAGGAAACGCTCGTCGTGGCTGACCACCACGAACGCCCCCTCGTACGCGGCGAGCGCGCTCTCCAACTGCCCCACGCTGACCAGGTCGAGGTTGTTGGTCGGCTCGTCGAGCAGCAGGAGCTGGGGTGCCGGTTCGGCGCACAGCACACAGGCCAGCGTGGCGCGCAGCCGCTCGCCGCCCGACAGCACGCCCACCGGCAGGTGCGCACGCGCGCCGCGGAACAGGAAGCGGGCGAGCAGGTTCATCCGCTCCGCCTCCTGCATGCCGGGGGCGAAGGCCGCCAGGTTCTCCGCCACCGTGCGATCCACGTCGAGCAGGTCGAGCCGCTGCGACAGGTAGGCGACCCTGCCGTCGACCCGCCTGGTCGTGCCGGCGTCCGGCTCCAGTTCTCCGCCGATCAGACGCAGCAGGGTGGACTTGCCCGCGCCGTTGGGGCCGGTCAGCGCGATGCGCTCGGGGCCGCGGATCGCCAGGTCGATGCCCGGCTCGGCGAACAGGCCACGGGCCCGCAGTCCCTCGCCGAGGAAGACCGTCCGCCCGGCGGGCACGTTCGTCCCCGGCAGCTCCAGCGTGATCTTCTGGTCGTCGCGTAGCGCCCGGCCGGCCTCGTCGAGCCTGGCCTTGGCGTCGCTGACGCGGGCGGCGTGCATCTGGCCCGCCCGACCGGCCGACTCCTGGGCGCCCCGCTTCATGTTCCCGGCGAAGATCCGCGCCAGTCCGGCGTTCTTGAGATTGCGTGCGGCGTTGCCCGCGCGGCGCTCGGCCCGCTCGCGCGCCTGCTGCATCTCCCGCTTCTCGCGCTTGAGCTCCTGCTCGGCGCTGCGCACGCTCCGTTCCGCGGCCTCCTGCTCCGCGCGTACGGCCGCCTCGTAGGCGGTGAAGCCGCCGCCGTAGAAGCGGACCTCCCCCCGGTCGAGCTCGGCGATGCGGTCCATGCGGTCGAGCAGGGCCCGGTCGTGGCTGACCACCAGCAGGCAGCCGTTCCAGTCCCCGAGCACGTCGTAGAGCCTGCGGCGCGCGCCGAGGTCGAGATTGTTCGTCGGCTCGTCCAGCAGCAGGACGTCCGGCCGTTTGAGGAGCTGGGCGGCCAGGCCGAGCGAGACGACCTGCCCGCCGCTCAGCGTGCCCAGTATGCGGCCGAACGCGAGGTCGCCGAGCCCGAGCCGGTCGAGCTGGGCACGGGTGCGTTCCTCGATGTCCCAGTCGTTGCCGATCGTGGCGAAGTGCTCCTCGGCGGCGTCGCCCGACTCGATGGCGTCGAGCGCGGCGATCACCGGGGCGATCCCGAGAACCTCGGCCACGGTCAGGTCGCCGGTGAGAGGCAGGCTCTGCGGCAGATAACCGAGCACGCCGCCGACGGACACGCTCCCGCCGCGGGGCCGGTACTCGCCGGCGATCAGCTTGAGCAGCGTGCTCTTGCCCGCACCGTTCGGAGCGACAAGGCCCGTACGGCCACCGCCCACGGTGAAGGACAGGTCGCTGAAGACGGGCGTGTCGTCAGGCCAGGAGAAGGACAGGCTGGAACAGATGATGAACGCATCGGACATGCGAGAGACCTCGTACGTGATCCGGGCGCAGCGGAGCGGCCCGGCAAGGGGACAGGGATCAGGGGACGACCGAGAGGGCCACATCGGCGGCGGTCATACGCGCCTGCCGGGGCCGGTCAACCTCCGGTATCACCCGGAGATGTCGTCCTCACCTGCCACGTCTGGTCTCCTAGCCTCGAATCACGAGCGCCCGACACCATAGCAGTTCGACGCCGCCGCCTGTCAATCCGAGGCGTTGGCCGAGGTCAGCCGATCCGGGCGACGGCACGCACGGGAGACCCGTCGGCGCCGTGGAGGCGCAGCGGCAGCAGGGAGACCTCGATCGGGCGGCCGGCGGCCTGGGCCTCCAGCAGCGGGCCGAGGTTGCGCAGGTTCTCCGCGATGACGGCCTGAGCCCCGCACAACACGCGGTGCGCCGGCAGATCGGCGGGAGCCGGGGTGGGGTCGACGCTGAGCGCGTCGACGCCGACGGTGCGCACGCCCGCGGCGACGATCAGGCGGGCGGTCTCGGCGTCCAGGTAAGGGTGGGCCAGGTATTCCGGAGTTCCCCAGTGCTCGTCCCAGCCGGTCGCGACCAGCAGGACGGTCCCCGGCCGCAGCAGTGCGGCCACCGGCTCCAGCATGGAGGGGCTGACCGGCGAGCGCGGCGGCAGGCCCCGGGCGTCGAGGACCGCCGCCGGACCGAGGAAGCGTTCCAGCGGCAGGTCGTCCAGCGTCGGCAGCGTGTCGTCGATGTGGAACGGCGCGTCCACGTGGGTGCCGGACTGCGACCCGAGGTGCAGGCCGAGGACGTTGACGCCCTCGGCCGCCACCGTGAGGGCGGGCGCGATCTCCACCTCCGGGTCGCCGGGGTAGACGGGCATGCCGCTCACGACCGGCACCGACAGGTCGACGATCACGGCTTCTCCCTCTGGCGTCAGGCCTTCCCCAGCGCGAGCAGGCCGATCAGATCGTAGGCCACGTGTGAGGCCGCGACCGAAGTGATCTCCGCGTGGTCGTACGCCGGGGCGACCTCGACCACGTCCGCGCCGACGATGTCGCACCCGGCCAGGCCGCGCAGGATCTCCAGCAGTTCCCGGCTGGTCAGGCCGCCGGCCTCGGGGGTGCCGGTGCCGGGCGCGTGCGCCGGGTCGAGCACGTCGATGTCGATCGACAGGTAGAGCGGCCGGCCGCCGATGCGCTGCCGCAACGCGTCGGCGACCTCGTCCACGCCCCGGCGCATCACATCCGCGCTGGTCACGATGCCGAAACCCAGCCGGCGATCGTCCTCCAGGTCCCTCTTGCCGTACAGCGGGCCGCGGGTGCCGACGTGGCAGACTGCCTCGGTGTCGAGGATGCCCTCCTCGACCGCTCGGCGGAACGGCGTGCCGTGCGTGTACTCGGCCCCGAAGTAGGTGTCCCAGGTGTCGAGGTGCGCGTCGAAGTGCAGCAGCGCGACCGGGCCGTGCCGCCGTGCGGCGGCACGCAGCAGCGGCAGCGCGATCGTGTGGTCGCCGCCGACGGTGACGAGCTTCGTGCCGTCCTCCATGAGGCCGGAGGCGGCCTCGTCCACGGTCTCGACGGCGTCGCGGATGTCGAACGGGTTGCACGCGATGTCCCCGGCGTCCGCCACCTGCATCTGCGCGAACGGCGAGACGTCCAGGCCCGGGTGGTACGGCCGGAGCAGACGGCTGGCCTCCCGGACGGCCGCGGGGCCGAACCGGGCGCCGGGACGGTAGGAGACCCCGCTGTCGAACGGCACCCCCACCACCGCGACGTCGGCGTGCCCGACCTCGTCCAGCCGCGGCAGCCGCGCGAAGGTTGCCGGTCCGGCGAATCGCGGGATCCGGGAGGAGTCGACGGGTCCCCGGGGCTCTGTCATGACGTGCGCTCTTCCTTCCAGTAGAGGTCGGTCCGCCGGTCACGATGGACGTCGTTGCGAGGGCCGCTGGCCTTGTCCCGCGCGTGCGTGAGGTCGCAGTCGGCGACCAGCACGGCGGGCCCGTCCCGCAGCACGGGACCCGCCAGAGGGTATCCGTCGGGACCGATCAGGGAGGTGCCGCGGACCCAGTCGACGCCGCGCTCCGCTCCGCACCTGTCGGCGACGGCGACGAACATGTGGTTGGCCGCAGCGGCGATCTGGGCGTAGGCGACCAGCACCGGGCGCTCCCCCTCCGGGACAGGAGAGGCGGGCCAGTTGGTGGAGACGGCGAGCAGGTCGGCCCCGGCGAGGCCCACGGACCGCACCCACTCGGGAAACTCCAGGTCGTAGCAGACCATCATGCCGATGCGGCCGAGCGCGGTCCCGACGACCGGGGCCGGCCCGTCGCCGGGGGTGAACACGTCCTGCTCGTCGTGCCACAGGTGGGCCTTGCGGTAGACGGCCCTGGTGCCGGTGGCGTCGACCATGACCTGGCTGTTGCGTACGGCCCCGCCGGCCAGCTCGCAGAACCCGCCGACGATCACGAGGTCGCGGTCGCGGGCCAGCCGCCGCCATGCGGTCACGGTCGGGCCGTCGGCGGGCTCGGCGAGGCTCCTGGCCTCCTCGGCGCCGGTGAAGACGTAGCCGCTGTTGACCAGCTCGGGCAGCACCACCAGCCGGGCGCCGGCCTCGGCCGCTTCCCTGATCGCCGCCTCGGCGGCGGCGCGGTTCGCCTCCGGCTCGCCCACCCGCAGCGGGAGCTGGGCCACGGCGACCCGCGTCACGGCCGCACCCCCGCGTTCGTCCCCGCGTTCGCCCTCGGGTTCGCCCCCACGTGCGCCCCCGGCCGCACCACCGTGCGCAGGCCGGTGCCGGCCCGCAGGCCGGCGAAGGCCGCGGGCAGGTCGGCGAGTCCGGCCTCGGCGCCGACCAGCCGGTCGAGCGGCAGGCGCCCGGACAGGTAGAGGCGGGCCAGCCGGGGGAAGTCGACCGCGGGCACGCTGGAGCCGTAGTTGCAGCCGAGGATGTTCTTGCCCTGGTCGGCGAGGTCGAACGGGTCGAAGGAGACCCGCGTGCCCAGCGCGGTCATGCCGACGAGGACCGCGTTGCCGCCCGCGCGCAGCAGCCCGGGCAGCGCCTCGATCGTGGCGGCCCGGCCGATGGCCTCGAACGCGTGATGCGCCCCGCCGGTGATCTCCAGCACCTTCTCCGCCAGCGCCGGGTCGTCGCCGCGCAGGGTGTGCGTGGCGCCGAGTTCCGCGGCCAGGTCGAGCCGCCGGTCCGACAGGTCGACGGCGACGACCGGCTGGGCGCCGGCCAGACCGAGGCCGAGCACGACCGCCTGCCCGACGCCGCCGCATCCGATGACGACGGCCGACTCCCCCGGCCGCACCCCCGCCGTGCGCACGGCGGCCCCGACCCCGGTCGTCACCGCGCACCCGATCAGCGCCCCCACCGGAAACGGCACCTCGTCGGGAACGACGATCGCTGCGGTCTCGGGCACCACGGCGTACTCGGAGAACGTGCCGAGCCCGAGGAAGGGCAGCACGGGCGTGCCGTCCTCGTCGGACAGCGGGGTCGAGCCGTCCGGCAGCGTGTTGGACACGGCCTTGGTGTTCGAGCACAGCCAGGCGCGGCCGGCGGCGCACGCCTCGCAGCGGCGGCACGGCGCGAACCACGACAGCACGACGTGGTCGCCGGGCTTGACGTCGCGCACGGCAGGGCCGACGGCCTCGACCACGCCCGCGCCCTCGTGTCCCAGGACGATCGGCTCCTCCACCGGCCAGTCCCCGTCGAGGACGTGCAGGTCGGAGTGGCAGACACCGCTCGCCTCGATGCGGACGAGAACCTGGTCGTCCCGGGGGCCGGCCAGGCGCAGCGCCCGGGTTCGCAGTCCCTGCCCCGGCACGAGGACGGCCGCGTTGGTGACGGTCATGTGATTCCTTCCTCAGGCGACACCCGGGGGTTCAGGACGCGACGAGCTCACGCTCACTGGCTACCACGACGTCCTCCTCGGACGAGACGTCGAGCGTGCGGCACAGCAGCAGGTAGACGCCGCCTCCCACGATCAGCCCGACGGCGAACGCGATGTCGACGCCGCCCATGGCCTCGGCCACCGGGCCGGTGAAGAAGCTGAGCACCACGAAGGGGACCATCGCGGCCAGGCCCAGCAGGTACGAGACCAGCCCGCGCCACGCCCACATGCCGTAGATGCCGTCCTTGCGGAACAGGTGCGTGATGGCGTAGTGGCCGCGCCGTACGAAGAAGTAGTCGACCAGGTTGACGGCCGTCCACGGCACGAGCACGTACAGCATGATCAGCTGCACGTTGGTGAAGGCGGTGGAGAAGTCGCCGATGAGCAGCATCCCCACGAGTGCCCACACCACGGCCAGCACGAGGACGGTGACGATCCTGATCGAGCGGGTCGGCCGCACCGGCCGCAGGGTGTCGACGGCGGTGACGACGGTCAGCATGCCGCTGTAGGCGTTGAGACCCATGGTCGCGACCAGCACGAGCACGGACACGACGGTGAGCACGCTGCCGAGGCCGGTGAACACGTTCTCACCCGCGTCGTGGATGCCGACGAGCGTGTCAGTGACGCCGAGCCGGGTGGCCATCCACGCACCGATCGGGATCAGCCACAGCGGCGCGGCCGAGGCGCCGCAGAAGACCGACCACACGATGTGCGAGGTCTTGGTGCGCCGGGGCAGGTAGCGCGAGTAGTCCGAGACGTACGGCGCGTACGTGATGTTGTACGAGGCAGCGACCGCGAACTGGACCATGAAGGCGACCCAGGTGAAGCCGCCGGAGGCGGGGGCCGCCTGCCCGCCCGCGCCCCCGAACAGGATGGCGGCGGTCAGCACGAGCCACAGCGGCAGCGAGATCCAGAACAGCACCTGGAACGCCCGGTGGAGCCAGTCGTAGCCGTAGATGGCCAGCACCGCGGCCACCACGGTGATGACGAGCCCGATCACCGGCTTGCCCCAGCCGAACACCGCGTTCAGGCCGTTGTCGATGATGACCGTGTCGATGACGTTGAAGCCGACGTACGTGAAGAGCGTGCCGCCGAGCGCCACGATGACGCCGCGATAGCCGAGCTGGGCCCGCGACTGCACCATCTGGGGCAGCCCGAGCCACGGGCCCTGCGAGGCGTGGAAGGCCATGAAGAAGGTGCCGAACAGAATGCCGAGCGCGCTCGCCAGCGAGGTCCAGCCGAGCGACAGCCCCATCGCCGGGCCGATGAAACCGATCGCGACGGTGTACGGCTGGAAGTTGCCGCAGAACCAGAACGGGCCCTGGTGCCAGACCTTGCCGTGCCGCTCGCTCTCGGGGACGTAGTCGATCGAGCGGACCTCGATGGCGCCGGTCGAGGCGGAGGGGGCAGCCGTCGTCATACATTCCTCCAGGTCAAGGGGGAGACGGCTTGAGTGTGCCTAATGGCTCCAAATCAGAACAATTGGGTCAATCACCGGAAATAGGCTAGGCGTTGTGGACGGGCACAACACGGTCGAGGACCTGCTGCGCTCCCCCGCGCTGCAGTTGCAAGTGCTGGCGGGCGAACGCGGGCTCGGCAGGTCGGTGTCCTGGGCCCACGTCAGCGAGCTGGAGGACCCCACGCCCTGGCTGCTCGGGGCCGAGGTCATCATGACGACCGGCATCGGGGTCCCGCGCGCCGCCGCCGCCCAGCGCGCGTACCTGGAGCGGCTCGACGACGCCGGGGTGGCCGCGCTCGCGCTCAGCGCGGGCCTGCACGTCCCCCCGCTGCGCCGGGCCTTCCTCGACGCAGCCGAGGACCGCGGATTCCCCGTGCTGGAGGTGCCGCTGGCCGTGCCGTTCATCGCGATCGCGCAGGAGGTCGCGGCCGCGGTCCAGGCGGACGCCCGGCAGCGGCTCGGGGCACAGCTGCAGGTGTTCGGCGCGCTGCGCTGGCTCGCCTCGGAGGGCCTGGACACGGCCGGACTGTTCCGGCGGCTCGAACGGCTGTCGGGCTACGAGATCTACCTGACCACGCCGCAGGGCCGCCCGCTGCTGCCCGGCGTGGCGGCGCCCCCGCCGGGCGTACGCCTGCCCGCCTCGATGGACGCCCCTCCGACGATCCCCGGCGGATTCGCGCTCCCGGTCCCCGCTCCCGGCGGCCCTGCCGGGTTCCTGGTCGCCTTCGAGCGGGAGGGCGCCAGGCCCGCCGGGCTCGCCGTCGTCCAGCACATCGCGACCGTCGCCGCCCTGCGGGTGGCCATGGTGCGCAGCGAACGCGAGACGCTGCGGCGGCAGGGCGCGGAGACACTGGCCGAGCTGCTGCAGGACGTGCTCGACCCGGAGACCGCGCGGCGCAGGCTCGCCCTGGCGGGCCTGGCGGCCGACCGTGACGTCGTGCTGCTCGTGGTGCGCGACGCCGCCGACGACGCCGTCGTACGGGCCCTCGGCGAGCATCCGCACCTCATGCTCCGCCGCCACCGGGACCTGTACGTGCTGACGGCGGCGGACGCCGGCACGGCGGAACTGGAGGCGGTGCCGGGGATCGCGGCCGGCGTCAGCCGCGCTCTCGCACCCGGGTCGTCGCTGCGCGTCGCCCAGCGCGAGGCGCTGTGGGCGGCCTCTCGCGCCGCCGAATCGGGCCGGCCGCTGGTCGCCTACGGCGCGGACACCACCGGCCGGTGGCTGCCCGGCGACGTGGGCGTGCTGGCCGCCCTCGTCGAGCACGTGCTCGGCGACGTCCTGCGGTATGACGCCGAGCACGGATCCGAACTGGTCACGTCGGTGCGGACCTGGATGGAGCGGGACCGCCGCGTCGACGACGCCGCGCGGGCCCTGCACGTGCACCCCAACACGCTGGCGTACCGGCTGCGCCGGTTCGGGGCGCTCACCGGGCGCGACCTGTCGGCGACAGGCGACTTCGCCGAGGTGTGGCTGGCCATCCGCGCGGCGTCCCAGCTCGGCGGCCTTTGACCTCCCGGGCGAGCGCGTGGGTCAGGGACACCGCTCCAGCACGCTCGCCATCTCGGCCAGGAAGCCGTCCACCTCGCCGATCGCGTAGCCGGGCCGGAACACGACGGTCGCGAACGTGGCCTTCCTGACCTGCTCCGCCGTGAGCGGCTCGGCCGCCGTCCCGCGCAGCGTCGCCACCATCCGGTCGAGGAAGACGTCGACCTCCTCCTCCCGGTAGCCCATGCCGAGCCGCCCGGGGCGGAAGGCCACGCGCTCCACCCGCGCCGCCTGCGCCTCCAGCCAGCTCGGGGACCCCGGCTCCGGCGGCGGCGCGGCCCGGGCGGTGACATGGGCGGAGGTGGCACGGGCGGAGGTGGCACGGGCAGGTGCGGACGGGGCGATCGTGCCGGCGGCGCCGCCGGACCCCGGCCGGCCCGTGCTCGGCGCACGGTCATCGAAGCGCTTCGCCTCGGGCGCTCCCGCCGGGTCCTTCGTGGCCACGAGCCCGTCGGACGCTCCCGCGGCGGCCTGGCCGCCCCTGGCCTCGACCGCCACGATGAACGCGTCGAGCGCGAAGTCCACCGCCGTCTCGTTGTAACCCCCGAGCTTGACGGCGAACCTGGCGTTCCTGATCTCGTCGGCGGTCACCGGCGGCCCGTCGAGCGGGCCGAGCCCGAGCGTCCGCTCGATCCTGCGCACGAAGGCGTCGACCTGGCCGGGGTCATAGCCCAGGCGCACGGCCATGACGTGGGGAAAGCGGTTCACACCACACCTCCCTGCCCGTTGCCGACGCCCGTCCATTTTGGCGGGAGTCCCAACAGAAAGGCGAGACCCAAAGATCGCCCGATGCTCGCACGCAGGGAGGAACATCCCGATAGGCTCAGAAAACTATGCGGATCGCCAGCCTCTCCTTCCGATATGGACGGCGGGACCCCTGGATCCTGTCCGACGCCGGCCTGGTCCTGAACGCCGGAGACGTGATCGAGGTCACCGGGCCCAACGGCACCGGCAAGTCGACCCTCCTGCGACTGGTCGCCGGACTGCTCCGGCCCGTACGCGGAAGCGTCGAGGACCGCCCCCGGGTCGTCGGCTACGCCCCCGAGCGGTTCCCCGCCGACCAGCCGTTCACCGTGGCCTCCTACCTGCGGCACATGGCGGCGGTCCGGAGGGTGGGCACGGAGTCGATCGGCCGATGGAGCGAGCGGCTCGGCATGGACCACCTGCTCGGGCAGCGTCTGCCCGACCTGTCCAAGGGCAGCGCCCACAAGGTGGGTCTCGCGCAGGCGCTGCTCGCCGAGCCGGGGCTGCTCGTGCTCGACGAGCCCTTCGCCGGTCTCGACACCGCCACCCGGGCCGAACTCCCCAGGATCATCGGGGAGATCAGCGCGCGCGGCGGCATCGTCGTGGTGAGCGACCACCAGGGTGATCTGCGTTCCTTCCCGGGCCTGCGCCGCTGCGAGGTCCGCGACCGGGCCCTGCGGGAAGTCGACCCGGTCGAGGAGACCGGCGAGGCGGCCCTGACCGTGCTGGAGGTGACGGTGGCCGCGTCGAGGGCCTCGGACCTGGCCGACCGCCTGCGCGCCGAGGGCTGCACGGTGAATATCACGGGACACACCACGGCCCGCTTCGCCGGGGAGGCCGCCGAATGACACCAGTGATCGCGCTGGCGAGGTTCCGCCTGGCCGGGTACGTCGCCTCACACCGGGCGCTGCAACCGCTGATCGCGTTGCTGGCACTGCTGGCGGTCCTCTACGCCGGTGCCATTCCCGCCGGTCAGGAGATCGGGGCCACCGCGGACTCGGCGGCCATGCTCGTGCCGGTGCTCGCCTGGGCCGCGCGCGGCCTGCTCGACACCGAACCCGACGAGCAGCGCAGCGTCGCCCTGTCCGCGCTGGGGGCGAAGGAGCTGCTGAGCGGCCTCCTGGCGGCGTTCGCGTCGCTGCTCGTCCTGGCCGCGATCGCCGAGGCCGCGCTGCTCCTCCGCCTCGCCGCCTCCCCCACCCTCACCGTGCTGCTGGTCGGCGTGTGGCTGCACCTGCTGTCCGCGACGGCGGGCCTCGCGCTCGGGGCGCTGACGAGCCGCCCCATCCTGCCCTCCCCGGCGGTGTCCACGATCGCCCTGATCCTCGGCTACCTGTCGATGCTGGTGCTCAGCATGGCCGGCGCCCACTGGCTCACCGTGCCGGTGATGGGCTGGATGCGGGACGCGCATCACGGGGTGCTGCTGTCCGGGCTGCCCCTGATCACCGTGCAGTCGCTGCTGTGGCCCGCGATCGGCCTGGCGGCCTACACGTGGCTGCGCCGCACGCGACCCTAGGACACCACTGCGCCGGTTGGCGACGCGCCGATGGTCGGCGCGCCGGTCATCGGAAGGCCGGTTTTGGGAAGGCTAGTTATTGGGGCGCCGCGGCGAGCTGCCCGCACGCCCCGTCGATCTCCCGCCCCCGGGTGTCCCGTACGGTGACGGCGACGCCGTGCGACTCCAGGCGGCGTACGAACGCCCGCTCGTCCTCCGGACGCGAAGCGGTCCACTTCGAGCCGGGCGTAGGGTTGAGCGGGATCAGGTTGACGTGCACGAGCTTGTTCTTGAGCAGGCGGCCGAGCAGGTCGGCCCGCCACTCCTGGTCGTTGATGTCCTTGATCAGGGCGTACTCGATGGACACGCGGCGCTTGGTCTTGGCCGCGTAGCTCCAGGCCGCGTCGAGCACCTCGGAGACCTTCCACCGGGTGTTGATCGGCACGAGCGTGTCCCTGAGCTCGTCGTCCGGGGCGTGCAGGGAGACCGCGAGCGTCACCGGCAGGCCCTCGTCGGCGAGCTTGCCGATCGCCGGCACCAGGCCGACCGTCGAGACCGTGATCCCACGCGCCGAGATGCCCAGACCCTCCGGCGCGGGGTCGACCAGGCGGCGGACGGCGCCGATGACGGCCTTGTAGTTGGCCATCGGCTCGCCCATGCCCATGAAGACCACGTTGGTCACCCGCCCGGGCCCGCCGGGGACCTCGCCGCGCGCCAGCGCCCGCGCGCCAGCGACGACCTGCTCGACGATCTCGGCGGTGGACATGTTGCGGGTGAGCCCGGCCTGGCCCGTCGCACAGAACGGGCAGTTCATGCCACATCCGGCCTGGGAGGAGACGCACATGGTGACGCGGTCGGGGTAACGCATCAGGACCGACTCGACCAGCGAGCCGTCGAACAGCTTCCACAGCGTCTTGCGCGTCGTGCCGCCGTCACAGGTGATCTCGCGTACGGAGGTCAGCAGCGGAGGCATGAGCTGCTCGATCAGCCGCTCGCGCAGCGCGCCCGGCAGGTCGGTCATCTGCTCGGGAGAGCCGGTCAGCCGGGTGAAGTAGTGGCGGGAGAGCTGGTCGGCGCGGAACGGCTTCTCCCCCAGCTCCGCCACCGCCGCCCTGCGTTCGGCCATGGTCAGGTCGGCGAGGTGGCGCTGCGGCTTGGCCCTGCGGGGCGCCACGAAGGTCAGCTGCCCGGTCTTCGGCTGCTCGCTCACGCAAAACCCTTTCCATCATCCGCGGCAGTGGTCTTAACGACTGGCGCGCGCGGCTTTACATTCTGTCTGGCGGTCGAATCCCGGAGGCGTACGAGAGGTGAGGTGTGGACACCACTGTCGTGCTCACCAGCACCAACCCCTACGGGAGCCGCACACTGACGATCGAAGCCGACCGGACCTCCTCCGTAGCTTACCTTCGTGACGCGAAGGGGATCGTCCACGGAGCGGTCTGGCTGGCCAACCACGTCCCCGCACCCGCCGAGGCCGATGTGGGCCGGGCGACCTCCGGGCTGCCGCCGGTGATGCCCGAGGCGCACACCGCGCGCCCCTCCGGCCGGCCGCCCCTGCACGCGGAGTCGCTGTCGGTGCTGTGGTTCGAGGAGGGCGACGGCGTCGCCCTGTACGAGAACGACGCGCTTCTGGCGGTCATTCCGGCGTGGGCCGACCTGGAGCGGGGCATGCCCGGATACGCGCGGGACGCCGTCGGGGAGTCGCCCTATGCCTGGCCGCTCGGCGAGGCGCTGGAGGGCCTGTCCCCCCGGGTTGCCAAGGCCCGCGCGTACTGGCAGTGGCGGCAGGCGGACGGCAGCTGGGCCACCTACCAGCAGTTCGTGCTCGGGCATCTGGACAGCAGGCTCGGGCCGCCCGGCCGTTACTGGGACGTCTCCGGCGACCGGTTCCCGCTGGTGGGCGTCAGCGAGCGCCCGCCCACGTTCACCCGGGACTACACCGTGCTGTCCACGGTCGGCATGAGCTGCCAGCGAATGCCCGCCGCGGAGATGTACGACACGGCGTGCCGGGTGGAACTCGCGCTGGCGACCAGGCAGGATCCGAGGACCGCCGCACGACTGTTCGCCTGGCTGGGGCAGTATCCGTGGCGGTCGGTCACCTGGCTGGGGCACGGGCACACGGCCCGCTGGTTCCAGAACCCGGTCACGTTTCCCCTGGACGGCGGGCACCAGGGCGTGCTCATGCTGATGGACCCGCCCGGACTACCGGACATGTCGGGATTCACCTTCGGCGGCGACGCCGTACGGTGGCTGTGGCTGCTTCCGCTCACCGAGTCGGAACTCCGGCTCGTGGCCGATCATGGCCATCGTGCGATCAGCGAGCGGTTGGCGATGACCAGCCGGATCTGACGCGTTCCGCGCGCTGGGCCGGGAACGCGGACCGGGAACGCGGGCCGGGCGGCGGTCAGGCGACCGGGACCAGGAGCGTGAGCAGCAGCCACACGGGGACGAGCGTGAACAGCAGCGAGTCGAGGCGGTCCATGGCCCCGCCGTGCCCCGGCAGCAGCGTGCCCATGTCCTTGACGCCGATGTCACGTTTGATCACCGACTCGACCAGGTCGCCGAGCGTCGCGCACACGACTCCGGCCAGGCCGACGACGGCGCCCTCCCAGTACTCGCCCTGCAGCAGGAAGTGGACCAGTAACGCGCCGCCCACGACGCAGGCGAGGGTGGACCCGGCGAAGCCCTCCCAGGTCTTCTTCGGGCTGATGAGCGGCGACATCCGGTGCTTGCCGAAGAAGATCCCCGCGAAGTATCCGCCGATGTCGCTGCAGACGGTGACCGCGACGAAGACGATCACACGATCCGGCCCGTCCTCGGGGGCCAGCAGCAACGGCACGAACCCCGCGAGCAGCGCCGGGTAGACCGCGACGAACACCGCGGCGGTCGCGTCCCTGACGAAGCCTTCCGCGCCCTGGAACATGCGCCAGGCCAGCAGCACCATCACGGTCACGCCGAACGCGCCGACCAGGAACGTCGTGCCGCCCCAGAACGGTCCGAGCACCATGGCCGCCATTCCGGCCAGCAGAGGCGGCAGCGGCACCCGGATGCCGAACCCGTCGAACGCCTTGACGATCTCGTGGATGCCGACGCCGACGGCCACCAGGACCACGACGAGGAAGGCGACCTTGACAAAGTAGAGCGAGCCGATGACCACCGCGCCGAGCGCGACGCCGACCCCCACCGCGGCGGGGAGGTTGCGGCCCGTGCGGCCCGAGGGCTTCTTGGCGGCATCGCCGGACGCGCCGCCAGGGGCGCCGGTGCCCGCCGGGTTCCGGTCGCCGGCGGCAGCAGTTCCGTCCACAGCGTCCCACTCTCTATATGCGTGTGATCCTTGCGCCGTCCCGCTCTCGCGGGTGCGGCGCAAGGATCACGGTCGTGCCGTACGGCCCGCTTTCCGGGCCGCGACGTCAGACCTCGAGCAGCTCGGCTTCCTTGTGCTTCAGCAGCTCGTCGATCTTCGCGACGTGCTTCTGGGTGAGGTCGTCGAGCTCCTTGACCGCACGATGGACCTCGTCCTCGCCGGCCTCGCCGTCCTTGACGAGCTTGTCGAGGATCTCCTTGGCGTGCCGGCGGATGTTCCGCACGGACACCCGGCCGTGCTCCGCCTTGTTGCGGGCGACCTTGATGTACTCCTTGCGGCGCTCCTCCGACAGCTCGGGGAACACCACGCGGATCACGATGCCGTCGTTGCTCGGGTTGACGCCGAGGTCGCTGTCGCGGATGGCCCTCTCGACCGCGCTCAGCGAGCCCTTGTCGTACGGCTGCACGAGCACCATGCGCGCCTCGGGGACGTGGAACGACGCGAGCTGCTGGATCGGCGTCTGCGATCCGTAGTAGTCAACGCTGATCTTGTTGAACATCGAGGGCGTCACACGGCCGGTGCGGATGCTCGCGAAGTCGTCCTTGGCGACCGTCACCGCCTTGTCCATCTTCTCCTCGGCCTCGAGGAGGGTTTCGTCGATCACTGCGGCTCCCTACTTCCCTGCCGGACTCACCAGCGTGCCGATCTTCTCACCACGGACCGCCCGGAGGATGTTGCCCTCGCCCATGAGATCGAAGACCACGATGGGCAGGCCGTTGTCCATGCACAGGCTGATCGCGGTGGCGTCCATGACCCCGAGGCCCCGCGTCAGCACCTCACCGTAATCAAGCTGGTCGAATCGGACCGCATCGGGGTTCTTGCGCGGGTCCGAGTCGTACACGCCGTCGACCTGGGTGCCCTTGAGCAATGCCTCGGCGCCGATTTCCAGTGCGCGCTGCGCGGCACAGGTGTCGGTCGAGAAGAACGGCGAGCCGAGCCCCGCGCCGAAGATGACCACGCGGCCCTTCTCCAGGTGGCGGATCGCGCGGCGCGGCAGGAAGGGCTCGGCCACCTGCTGCATCGTGATCGCGGTCTGCACACGGGTGTCGATGCCGCGCTTCTCCAGGAAGTCCTGCAGGGCGAGACAGTTGATGACGGTCCCGAGCATGCCCATGTAGTCGGCACGGGCGCGGTCCATGCCCCCCTGCGACAGGGCGGCTCCGCGGAACATGTTGCCGCCGCCGACGACGACGGCAACCTGCACGCCCTCACGGACCGCTTCGGCGACCGAGTCCGCCAGCTGGGCGACGACGCGCGGGTCGATCCCGAGGGACTCCCCGCCCGCGAACGCCTCACCCGACAGCTTCAGCATCACCCGCTTCCAGCGCAGCGGCCCGTCGTACGACGAAGCCGCCGGCGTGGCGGGTCTGGTGTTCTCCTGCACGGCGGCGGCCTCCTCGGATGTAGCGCGGGTCGAAAAGCTCCTGGCAGTAAGCCTAAGCCTGGCCGACCTTGTAGCGGGTGAAGGCCAGGACCTTGACGCCGGCCTCGTCCGCGACCTTCGCGATCGTCTTCTTGTTGTCCTTCACGAACGCCTGCTCCAGCAGAGTGAAGTCCTTGTACCAGCCGTTGACCCGGCCGTCGACGATCTTCGGGATGGCGGCCTCGGGCTTGCCCTCCTCGCGGGTCATCTGCTCGAACAGCGACCGCTCCTTCTCGACGACCTCGGCGGGCACCTCGGCGGGGCTGAGGTACTTCGGGGCCATCGCGGCGGCGTGCTGGGCGATGTCCTTGGCGATCTCGGCGTTCGGCGTGTCGAGCTGCACGAGCACGCCCACGGCCGGCGGGAGCTGCGGGTCGGTCTTGTGCATGTAGGAGGTGATGAAGCCACCCTCCAGCAGCGCGAACCGGCGGATCTCGATCTTCTCGCCGAGCGCCGCGTTGGCCTCGTCGAGCAGCTCCTTGACGGTCTTGCCGTTCAGCTCGGACTCGAGCAGGGTCGGCACGTCGGCGGGCTTGGTCGCGACGATGTGCGCGACGATGTCGGCGGCGAGCTCCTGGAAACGCTCGTTCTTGGCGACGAAGTCGGTCTCGCAGTTGAGCTCAAGCAGCGCCGCGAGGGAGTCGCCCTCGTGCTTGACGGCGACCAGGCCGTTCGACGCGGTGCGGGCCTCGCGCTTGCCGACGTCCTTGGCGCCCTTCAGACGCAGGATGTCGACGGCCTTGTCGAAGTCGCCCTCAGACTCCTCGAGCGCCTTCTTGCAGTCCATCATGCCGGCGGCGGTCAGCTCGCGAAGCCGCTTGACGTCGGCCATGTTTACGGAAGCCATTGTCCAATTTCCTCTTCGGGACCCGGATGCGAATCGTCTGGGGGGTGGGCACCCGTGCCGAGTGCCCACCCGGTGAAGCCCTCAGCGCGGCGGGCGTCGCCCTACCGCACCGGAACCAGGTCGCTGCCTGGGAGATTCCCGCCGTCGCGGCCGGCATGAGGCGCCGCGCCCGGCGGGAATCCGTGGTCGTTCGTCAGGCCTGCTCGCCCTGCTCGGCGGCCGGGGCCTCGGTGGCCTCGGTGGCCTCGGCGGCCGGAGCCTCGACGGTCTCTGCGGCCGGAGCCTCAGCGGTCTCGGCGGCCGGGGCAGCCTCGGCAGCCGGAGCGGCCTCGCCACCCTCGAGGAGCTCACGCTCCCACTCGGCCAGCGGCTCGGCGGCGGCGACGCCCGCGGGCTTCTCGTCACCGCGGCCGGCGCCCGCACGGGTCATGAGACCGTCGGCGACGGCGTCGGCGATCACGCGAGTGAGGAGGCTGACGGCGCGGATGGCGTCGTCGTTGCCCGGGATCGGGTAGTCGACCTCGTCCGGGTCGCAGTTGGTGTCCAGGATCGCGACGACCGGGATGCCGAGCTTCTTGGCCTCGTTGATCGCGATGTGCTCCTTCTTGGTGTCCACGACCCAGACCGCGCTCGGGACGCGGGCCATGTCACGGATACCGCCGAGGGTGCGCTCCAGCTTCTCCTTCTCGCGGCGGCGCATCAGGAGCTCCTTCTTGGTGAGCCCGGAGCCGGCCACGTTGTCGAAGTCGAGCTCCTCGAGCTCCTTCAGCCGCTGGAGCCTCTTGTGCACGGTGGAGAAGTTGGTGAGCATGCCGCCCAGCCAGCGCTGGTTCACGTACGGCATGCCGACGCGCGACGCCTGCTCGACGATCGACTCCTGCGCCTGCTTCTTCGTGCCGATGAACATGATGGTGCCGCCGTGCGCGACGGTCTCCTTCACGAAGTCGTAGGCACGGTCGATGAACGACAGCGACTTCTGCAGGTCGATGATGTAAATGCCGTTGCGCTCGGTGAAGATGAAGCGCTTCATCTTCGGGTTCCACCGGCGCGTCTGGTGGCCGAAGTGGACGCCGCTCTCCAGCAGCTGCCGCATGGTTACGACAGGGGCCATGGTGATGGTCCTCCATGGTCGTGTGCCCTCGGGCACGGTCTCGGTTGGTCACGCGGGCGTCTTGCCCGCGCCCTGACGCCCCGGGCCGCTTTCGCCGGACGTGGTCCGGACCGAGAAGGCGGCTCGTGAGTGGGCGTGCGAATTCGGCCCGCCTAGCAGGCCGTCGAACAGTCTACCCGGATCCGCCCGTTCAGTTGACCCTTGCCGGATCAGCACGCCGCCACACCACCACGCCCACCGCCGGCCCCCCCGCCTTCGAGAGCCGCCCCACCCAGCACCCCACCGAGCCCCTCAGCCAGCGCCCCGCCCAGCACCGCGGTCAGGAGCCGCATCACCTCCCGGCCTTCCACAACCAGCGCCACCCCCAGCACCGCGGTCAGGAGCGAGCACCGCAACAGCAGGGCCCGGCCGGCGGCGGCCGTCAGGAGGACGGAGCCCACGCCGCGGGGTGCTCCCCCTGGCGGGGCGGCGGGCTCGTCCAGCGCGGACGCGTCCCGTCGATGGCGCCGGGCGGCATGACATAGGTGAGCGTGCCGAAGGGACTGTCCATCGTCGCCAGCAGATCCTCCACCCGGGGCTGCGGCACCCCCGCCCCATCGATCCTGCCGAGGTCGTCGAGCCAGGCGGCGGTCCTCGCCAACGACACCTCGACGTGCCAGGAGCCGCCCTCGGCCGCCCGCCGCAGCAGAGCCGCGACCGCGCCGAACGCGGCCAGGTAGCCGGTGCCGTGATCGAGGGCCTGTGCGGGCAGCGGGCTCGGCCGCAGCCCGTCGCCGTTCTCGTGCGCGATCCCGCACGCCATCTGGACGAGGCTGTCGAATCCCCTCCTCGAAGCCCACGGCCCGCGCGCGCCATAGGCGGAGATGTCGACGCAGACGATGCCGGGCCGCAGGGCGGCGAGGTCGTCCGGCCCGAAGCCCCTGGCCCGCAGGGCCCCGGGCCGGTATGCCTGGATGACCACGTCGGCCTGACGGACCAGCTCCCTCAGCCTGTCCGCCTCCGAACGCAGGTCGATGTGGCACGACCGCTTGCCGAACGCGGTCTCCACCACGAGCCCCGGCACCTCGGGCAGATGCGCGGCGCCCACACGCAGCACGTCCGCGCCGTACGCCGCGAGCGCCCGTGCGGCCACCGGCCCGGCGATCACGCGGGTCAGGTCGAGCACCCGCACGCCGCCGAGAGGCCTCTCGATCCCGGCCGGAAGCCCAGTCCCGAGGTCGCCGAGCACGCCGCCCCTAACGGACAGCCTGGAGACGCCGACGAGCGGAAGGCCGGCCAGCGCCCGCGCCTGGGGGTGCGCGAGCCATTCGGCCCTGCTCCGCATCGCCGCCGCGCAGCCCCCCTCGCGAATCACCGCGTCCTCGATCTCCACCGCCGTACGGCCGGCGCACGCCCTGCCGACGTCCTCCTTGCCCGAGCCGGGCGGCAGCCCGAGCGCGCGCACGGCGGCATCACGGTGATGGTCGAAGTTGCAGTGGAGCCGGACCCAGCCGTCCGAGGTGCGGTAGTCCCCCGACAACTCGGCCCAGACATCCATGGCCTTCCCGTCGGTGCGGAAATGCCTCTCGCTCTGGAAGGCCACGGCGGCGTGCCGGACATCGATCGTCACGTCCGGATCGCCGTGCGCCCCGCGAACCGGTTGCCGGCCGCCGGACCCTTCCTCGTCGCTCCTCCCGATGCGGCGGGCGTACGCCGCGACGGCGGCGGTCAGGGCACCGGCCGAGGCCGCGGCCATCGTGCCGAGGGGGAAGACGGACGGCAGGACGGGGTCCTCGCCGACGACCCGGACCTCGGGCAGGGCGATTCCGACGCCCGCGCCCAAATCCCTGATCAGTTTCGCGGTCACTGCCGGCTCCTCACTGCCGATGCCCTGCGGCGCCCGATGCCCGGCCGCGTGCTCCGCAGCGGCAGAGCCGCCTCCGGGAACCGGGGAAAGTATCCATGCCGGTCGCAGTTCACTCGCGGCCGACCTCCCATCTCCCCTCCCAGCCCCGGCTGTGCACCCCGGCCGTGGACCCCGGCTGTGGACGACGAGAGCCTTGTTCGCAGTCGTGCGAGCGGGCCGGCGGCAGGCCGGGGACAGGCCGCGCGAGAGCCCCGCCGGATGGGCCGTGACGACGCATGCTGCCGTTCATCCGCGCGCGGCAGGCCGCAGCCGCCACCCTCGGTCCACGTTCTCGACGAATCCCGCGGCGGCCAGAGCGCCGAGGCAGGCGAGCGCCGTCCCGATGTCCACACCGGCGGCGACGGCGATGACGGCGGGGCCGGTGGCGCCGCGTGCGGGGATCGCTTCGAGCACACGTCTGGTCTCGTCGTTCAACCCGTCGCGAGGCCGGACGGGCCCGCGTTGCTCCGGTGCGAGATCGTCACCGATGGAGCCGACCAACTCGACGATCTCCTCAGCCGAGGTGACGCAGACGGCCTTGCCCTGGCGGATCAGGACGTGGCAGCCCGCGGAGACCTCCGTGGTGATCGGACCGGGCACGGCCATCAGATGCCGGTTCAGGCCCCAGGCATGCGTCGCCGTGTTGAGTGCACCGCTGCGCGCGGCCGCCTGCACGACGACGGTCCCCCGGGACAGAGCGGCGATCACCCGGTTGCGGATGAGGAACCGCAGCCGGGTGGGGTGCGCCCCCGGCGGCCACTCGCTGATCACCACGCCCTGCCGGCGCACGGCGGCGAACAGGTCCTCGTGCGCGCTGGGGTAACACACGTCCGTCCCGCAGGCGAGCACGACGACCGTCGGCGTTCCGGACGCCAGCGCGCCCCGATGGGCGGCGCCGTCGATCCCGTAGGCGCCACCGCTGATCACCGTCCACCCGCGCCCGCCGAGACTCATGGCGAACTCGGCCGCCACCGTCGTGCCGTACGCGGTCGCGGCCCTGGCCCCGACGACGGAGACCGAGCGCAGACAGGAGAAGCGCAGGTTCGCCTGTCCATCCACCCACAGTCCGAACGGCCGTGCCTGCCCGAGGTCGTCGAGCTGCGTGGGCCATTCGACGTCGCCCGGGACGACGAGCCGGGCTCCTCGCCGCATGCCTTGCTCCAGGTCGCCCGCCGGGTCCGTGTATCGGGCCGCCCAGGCCGCCGCATGCCGGCCGAGATCCAGGTGGCGCCTGGAAGCCTCGGCGCGCTCCTTCTCCTCACGGGCGAAGTCAGGGTCGAGCACGCCGCGCCTCGCCTGCTCCATCGCGCCGACCGGACCAAAGCGGGCGATCAGCCGGCTCATCACCGCGTCGCCCGCCTCGGCCATCCGCATGATCGCCACCCGGGCCAGCCGATCCGCCCTTCCCGGACCGGTCGCGCCGCCGGCGTCCCCGTTCGCGCCCTCGGCGTCCCCGATGGGGGTCGAGGTGCCCGCTGCCTGCGAGATGGCATCGCGGGCCGGCGCTTCGCCGCCGGTGGGGAACTCAGTCGTTTCCATCAATCCACTCCGAGCCACAGTGCGAGGGCGGCCGACGTCTCGGCCTGATCCGGACGGTCCTTGAAAGAGAGATCCGCGAGTGTCCAGGAGACGCGGAGCACACGATCCAGACCGCGTGCGCTGAGCGTGCCCACGTCGAGACCTCGATGGAGCGGGGCCATCGCGGCGTCGGGCAGGCGGAAGTCACGGTGCAACACAGATGACGGCACCTCCGCGTTGGTGCGCCAGGGAGTGCCGGCCAACCGTCTGGCGGCCCGCTCGCGCGCCAGTCTCACCCGCTCGGCCACGGTCGCGCTGGTCTCCATGAAGTGCCGGTCCGCGAGCAACTCGGCGCGGGTGGCCCGGCCGATCTTCACCTTCACGTCGACGCGATCCAGCAGCGGCCCGGAGAGCCGGTCGAGATAACGGCGCCGGCCCGCGGGGGTGCACTTGCAGGGGTGCCCGACCGTTCCCTGCAGACCGCACGGACACGGATTGGCCGCCATGACGAGCATGAACCGGGCGGGGAAGGTGACCGCGCCGACAGCACGCGCGATGGTCACCGTGCCCGACTCGAGGGGTTGCCGCAGGGAGTCGAGCACGGTCGTCGCGAACTCCGGTGCCTCGTCGAGGAAGAGCACGCCTCGGTGTGCCAGCGACACCGCTCCGGGTCTCACGACGCCTCCGCTCCCGCCGCCCACGACGGCCGCCATCGTGGCGCTGTGATGCGGGGCCATGAAAGGCGGCCGGGTGAGCAGCGGACGCCCCGGCGGCAGCGTTCCCGCCACCGAGTGGATGGCCGACACCTCCAGGGCCTTCTCCTGGTCCAGTGGGGGCAGAAGGGTCGGCAGGCGCTCGGCGAGCATGGTCTTGCCGCTCCCCGGCGGGCCCAGCATCCAGAGGTTGTGCCCTCCGGCGGCGCACACCTCCAGTGCCTTGCGGCCCATCGGCTGCCCGGCCACGTCGCACAGGTCCGGTCCCGGCACCCTCCGGTCGCCGGCGTACGGGCCTGCCGGACGCGACGCGTCCTCGACGCGACGAGCGTCACCGCCATGCTCGGCGTAAGCGCCATGGCCGACCTGCCCGCCCTGCCCGGCCTGCCGGCCACACTCGCCGCGCTCGGCCTGTTCATCGTGCTCGGCCTGTTCGCGGGGCTCGCCGTGCTCGGTGTGCTCTATGTGCCCGCTGCGTCCGGTGTGCTCGGCATCCTGGGCGAGCGAGGCGGCGTCGTCCACCACCGGAAGCCGGTGCAGGTCGCCCGAGCGCAGCCACCCGACCAGCTCGCCGAGAGTGGCGACGGGAACCACGGTGAGATCGGGCACGAGAGCGGCCTCGGCGGCGTTGAGCGCGGGCACCACGACCGTGCGCACGCCCGCCTCCGCGGCGGCGAGCGCGGCCGGCAGCACGCCTCTGATCGGCCGGACCCGCCCGTCGAGACCGAGCTCGCCGACGAACATCGGCGCCGCGATCCGCTGCGCGGGGACGGCGCCGGCCGCACCGAGCACCGCGATCGCGATGGCCAAGTCGAAGATCGATCCTCGCTTGGGCAAGGTGGCCGGGAACAGGCTCACGGTGACCCGTGCGTCGGGCCAGGCGAACCTGCTGTTGATCAGCGCGGATCTCACGCGGCCCCGCGCCTCGCTGATCGCGGTGTCGAGAAGCCCGATGAAGTGCGTTCCGGCGATGCCGGGGCCCACATCGGCCTCGACCTCCACGAGGCGTCCGGTGACGCCCACGAGGCCGACGCAATGGGTCCGGGCGACGGGCATCTCAGACCACCCCGCGTTCGTGCCTGAGCGAGAAGTCGCCCGCGAACCGCTCGATGGCGATCACGTCTATCCGTATGGTGTCGAAACGCTCCGTGTGCATGGTGAGCCACTTGACGGCCAGCGTCCGCAGGCGCAGCAGCTTCTCCCCGGTCACCGCCTCGTAGGCGGTGCCGTGGCTGCGCCCGGAGCGGGTCTTCACCTCCACGATCACCAGCGCGTCGCCGTCGCGGGCGACGATGTCGATCTCGCCCTCCGCGCAGCGCCAGTTGCGGTCGAGTATTCGAATGCCCTTCGCCGTCAGAAAGGTCACGGCGAGTTGCTCACCCTGTCTGCCCAGCCGATCTTTCGCCGCCATGGGACCACCTCCGCCGCAGACATTCGCCGAAGCGGCCCCCGGCCCGTGCCGCCGAACCTTTTTCTGTGGATAAGCCCGCCGCATCATTCGACGGCTGTGGACGGACGAGGGAGATCGCAGAAACGGGCCTGGTGAGGTGCGCACCGCGCTGGTGACCGGGTCGCCACGCCGTCCCTCCGGCGAAGGGCCCCTACGCCGGGCGGTACGGCGCGCGCCCCGCCCGGGCGCCGTCCCGTGAGTGCCACCACACCCCCGGGCGGCCCGGCCTACCGGCATGAGACCGCGTACCGGAAGGAGACCGGTGGGTAGCATGCGGATCGTGGCAGCGGGCGAAGAGCGGGGAGCCGAGGAATTCGGCACCGTCCTTGAGCAGTTCGAGCGGCATCTGCGTCTCGAACGGGACCTGTCGCCCCACACGCTGAGGGCGTATCTCGGCGACGTTTCCTCGCTGTTCGCGCACATGAAGGCCGCCGGGCACGACGACCTGTCCGGTCTTGACGTCGTCGTCCTGCGCGACTGGCTGGGGGACCAGCACCAGGCCGGACGATCGAGGGCGACGCTGGCCCGCCGGTCCGCCTGCGCCCGCGTCTTCACCGCCTTCTGCCATCGGCGCGGATGGCTGGCGAGCGACCCCGGGCTGCTCCTCGGCACGGCGAAGGCAGAACGGCGGCTGCCGAAGGTGCTGGACCAGGCCGAGGCCGAGGCCGTCCTGTCCGCGCAGGGGCCGGGCGACGCCAGGGACCTGCGCGATCGGGCGATGCTGGAGCTGCTGTACGCGACCGGCATGCGGGTGGGCGAGTTGTGCGGCCTCGACGTGGACGACGTGGACCGGGATCGCCGGACGGTCCGCGTGCTGGGCAAGGGACGCAAGGAGCGGACCGTCCCCTTCGGGCTGCCCGCCCTGCACGCTTTGGACGCGTGGTGCGTGCGCGGCAGGCCCCTGTGGATCCGCGAAGGAAGCGGCCCCGCGCTGTTCCTCGGCGTCCGGGGAGGCCGGATCGACCAGGGCACCGTCCGGCGTGTGGTGCACGCCCACCTGGCCCAGGTCGAGGGAACCCCCGACATGGGCCCGCACGGGCTGCGTCACACCGCCGCCACCCATCTCCTCGAAGGCGGGGCCGACCTGCGATCCGTGCAGGAGATGCTCGGGCACGCCTCACTGGCCACCACGCAGATCTACACGCACGTGTCCATCGAGCGGCTGCGGGCCGCCTATCGCCAGGCCCATCCCCGCGCCTGAGCACCGCGGCCCCGGCCCGGGCTTCGCCACGAGCCTCACGGTCGTCGTGACGCCCGGCGGGCTTCGGCGGCGGCCCAGCGCGGCAGAAGACGGACCTGCCCCAGGCCGAACAGCAGGAGCGGGTCCAGGTAGAGACGTCCGCGCAGGAGTCCCCAGTGCAGGCAGGGGGCGGTGCAGTGAGCGGCGGCGTCCTCCTCGACGACGCCGATGACCTCACCGGCCGCGACGGCGTCACCAGGCCGGACCAGGGCTCGGACCGGCAGATAGGTGGTGCGCAGGCCGTCGGGGTGCGAGATCGTCACGACTCCCCGGCCTGCGACCCGCTCCGCCAGGCCGACCGTTCCCGGTCCCGCGGCCACGACCTTCTCCCCTGGCCGCGCGGCCAGGTCCACGCCCCGGTGACCGGCCAGCCACCGCTGTGGGGGCGGATCGAAGCGCCTCATCGGACGTGCGGGCCCGGAAAGCGGCCAGCGCCAGCCGGACGCCTCCCCAGGCGGCCCCATCGGGCCCGGTCCGGCCGTCCCTGCCCCCGCGGATCGTGATGCCCGCGTCGGCGACGCCCCCGTCGGCGTCGTCTCCGCGGGCCGGGACGCCTCCGCCGACGACGGGTTCGCGGACCGGGGCCCACTCCCCGTCGCGTACGGCTCCACGGAGCTTCTGGCGGCCACGGGCCGGACGGCGCCGGATGGCCGGCCGGGAGCCGTGGTCAGCAGGACCAGCAGGACCAGTACGAGCACGTACGCGACGAGACGCATGCCACGACGATGCGCCCCGAAGGCTCGCCCCGAGCGGCCGAACGCCGTTCTGGGGACAGACCGTGCACGATCAGCTCGAGAAGCCCTCCTTGGGCATCTCGAGGTCGGGCTTGGCCAGTTCCTCGACGTTGACGTCCTTGAAGGTCACCACCCGCACGTTCTTCACGAAGCGGGCCGGGCGATACATGTCCCAGACCCAGGCGTCCTGCATCTTCACGTCGAAGAAGACATCGCCGTTCTCGGCGGTGCGGACGTCGAGATCGACGGAGTTCGTCAGATAGAAGCGCCGCTCGGTCTCGACCACGTAGGTGAACAGGCCGACCACATCGCGGTACTCCCGGTAGAGCTGCAGCTCCATCTCGGTCTCGTACTTTTCGAGATCTTCCGCGCTCATCCCGGTCCTCCTCTTCCACTCCCCGTCGGGATCCCACCGTCGAGGCCGACCCGTTCAGACGACACCGGTTCCAACCTCATTCTCGCGCATGTCCTCATCCTGCCCCGTCCACAGGCCCCCGGCCGGGATCCTTGTCCCACGAGTCACCCTGGCCACCGTCACGAACGAGAACCGATGGTGCGGACTCGGCCCGTGCCGCGCCAGCGCCCGCCGATGACCGGGAGTCACGTAGCCCTTGTGCAGAGCGAAGCCGTACTGCGGGTAGACCTCGTCGAGGCCGTGCATCAGCCGGTCCCTCGTCACCTTCGCCACGATCGAGGCCGCCGCCATGCACGCGGCGACCTGGTCGCCCTTCCACACGGCCAGCGACGGCGCGGGCAGCCCCGCCACCGGGAAGCCGTCAACGAGGACGTAACCGGGGACGAGCCCCAGCCCGGCGACGGCCCGCCGCATTCCCGCGACGTTGCACTTGTGCAGGCCGCGCGAGTCGATCTCCTCGGGCGGGATCACGACCACGCTCACGGCCCTGGCGGTCGCCGTGATCCGCTCGTAGAGGCGCTCGCGCACGGCCTCGGTCAGAAGCTTGGAATCGCTCAGCCCGTCGATCTCCCGCCCCAGCACGACCGCGGCGACGACCAGCGGTCCGGCGCAGGCGCCGCGACCGGCCTCGTCCACCCCGGCGACCGGCGTGAACCCCCGCCGGGCCAGGGCCCGCTCGTAGCCGTAGAGTCCGGAGTCCCGTCGTACGACACTCGGGCGCGGGCGATAGGCAGCTGTCATGACGACAAGCAGATTACGCCCCATTCGGGACCGGCGATACGGCCGGAACCACCGCCGACGGCAAAGCCGCAGGTGAGATCAGCGCACGGCGGAGAAAGTGCCGGGCCGGGAAAGCAGCGAGATCCGGTTAAGCGGCCAGTAGCGCAGGAACGCCCGCCCGGTGACGTCGTCCTCGGAGATCGTGCCCTCGTGCCCGTCGTCGGTGTAGAAGCGGGAGTCCGCCGAGTTGTTCCGGTGGTCGCCCATCAGCCACAGGCGCCCCTTGGGGACCGTCACGTCGAATTTAAGGTCGGAGGGCTTGGCCCCCGGGTAGAGGTACTTGCCCTCCTCGTCCAGCGGCGTCCCGTTCACGGTGATGCGGCGCTTGGCGTCGCAGCACTTCACGTGGTCGCCGCCCACCCCGATCACCCGCTTGATCGTGTCCTCGCCGTTCCAGCCCTTGAAGACCACGATGTCGCCGCGCTCCACCGGCCCGAGCTTGTACGCGAGCTTGTTGACCACCACGTAGTCGTTCACCAGGAGCGTGTTCTGCATCGACTCCGACGGGATCCAGAACGACTGCAGCAGGAAGGTGTGGACCAGCAGGGCGACGACGACCCCGCCGAGCACGTACATGATGGTCTCGAGAAAACCGGAGCGCTTCCTCTTCGCGGGCCGGCCCTTCTTCCCCCCGGCGGCCGGCGCGTTCTCGCCCGCCTCGCCCGCCTGGCCCGCGGCCGCCGCCTCCGACGGCTCCACCGATACCTCCGGTTCCGCCGGCTCTCCGGGGACGCGGTCCGCGGACCCGACCGGCCCCGCGGTGCCTAAGCGACCCTCGTCGGACTCTCCCACGGCTGCCTCCTCCGGCTCTGTCACGTCCTACCGTCGCCTCACCAGCCGCCGGCGCAGGGCCACCAGCGGCACGGCCCCCGCGAAGCCCGCGACGAAGGGCGCGGCCCCGAGGGCCGCCTGGAGCGCCGGTTGCGCGAACGTCTCCGGGATCGGCAAGATCTTGGCCCGGTTGAACGGCCAGACGATGACGAACGCGCGGCCGATCACCTTGTCGGCCGGAATGGTGCCGCCACCCGGGTCACCCATGTGCAGACGGGAGTCCCAGGACACCGAGCGGTGGTCGCCCATCACCCACAGGCGGTCCGGCGGGACGGTGACCTCGAACTCGCGCCCGGACGGCTCGTCGCCGGGATACAGGTACGACTTCTCGTTCAGCGGCACGCCGTTCACCGTGACCCGGCCCTGCTCGTCGCAGCATTTGACCTTGTCGCCCGGCACGCCGATGACCCGCTTGATGTAGTCCTTCTCCCCCGGCACGACCCCGAACGCGGTTCCGAGCCAGCGCAGCCCGGCCGCGATGGGGTTGGACGGCTCCTCGAGCTGCACCTCGGGGTCCCAGGAGTCCACGCCGGAGAACACCACGATGTCGCCGCGCTCGATGTCGCGTACGTGGTAGACCAGCTTGTTCACCAGCACCCGGTCGTTGATGAGGAGCGTGTCCTCCATCGACTCGGACGGGATGTAGAACGCCTGGACCACGAAAGACTTGATCAGCAGGGCCAGAGCGAGGGCGACCACGATCAGGACGGGCAACTCCCGCCAGAACGAGCCTTTCTTCTTCCCGTCCTCGGCGTTCTGCTTGACGTCTTCGGCGACCACGTCCACCCCGTCCTCGGCGGGGCGGCGCGTGCCCGGCCCCTGTCCCTCGCTAGCCATCGCTGCTGAGCCTAGATGATGTCCGCGACGGCGAGCGCCGGGGACACCGCATCACCGGCAAAAAGAAAGTGGCCCGCGCCTGGGGCACGGACCACGATCTCCAAAGCCTTACTTGGCGGCCGGCTGCGCCTCGCGCTTCTCGCGGATGCGCGCGGCCTTTCCGCGCAGGTCGCGCATGTAGTACAGCTTGGCCCGGCGGACGTCGCCGCGGGTCACCACGGTGATCTTCTCGATCACGGGGCTGTGAACCGGGAAGGTGCGCTCGACGCCGACGCCGTAGCTGACCTTGCGGACCGTGAACGTCTCACGGATGCCACCGCCCTGGCGGCGCAGGACGAAGCCCTTGAACACCTGGATGCGGGACCGGTTGCCCTCGACGACGCGGACGTGGACCTCCAGCGTGTCACCCGGGCGGAAAGCCGGTACGTCGCTGCGAAGGGCAGCCTTCTCGATCTCCTGGATCTGCGTGTGCATGGCGGCGGTTCCTCATTGACATGGGCACGCGGAGGTCCACCCGGCCGGCCCGAGGGCCCGGCGACGAGGGGGACACGCATGCTTGGCTTGATACGTCTTGTCTGCGTTCAGCCGGGCGCACCCGGCCATGCCGAAGTAGGCAGCAGCGATTCAGTCTGCCATATCTTCGGGCCCCGCGCGAAACGCGCTGTGAACCTCGGGGGGAAACCCGGTGGGAGACGCGGCGGCGGGACGGCGTTCGTCGACACGTTCCTCGAACTCCTCGATGACGCGCCGGTCGTGCTTGTCGAGGCCGTCACGGTCGAGCCTTGCGACCAGTTCGGGCCTCCGGTCCAGGGTGCGGCGCAGCGCCTCGTCGCGCCGCCAGCGGGCGATCCTGCCGTGATGTCCCGACAGCAGGACCTCCGGCACCTCGTGCCCCCGCCACACGGGCGGCTTGGTGTAGACGGGGCCTTCCAGCAGATTGGCCATGGCCCCCGGCGCGAAGGAGTCGTCGGCGACGGAGCGCGCGTTGCCGAGGACCCCCGGCAGCAGCCTCCCCACGGCCTCGACCATCACCAGGACGGCCGCCTCTCCTCCGGCTAAGACGTAGTCGCCGATGCTCACCTCGTCGGCGCGCAGACGCTCGCCGTACTCGGCGACGACGCGGGAGTCGATGCCCTCGTAACGCGCCGGGGCGAACAGCAGCCACGGCTCCTCGGCGTACTCCAGCGCCACTTCCTGGGTGAACGGCCGGCCGCTCGGCGTGGGGACGACCAGCCGGGGCAGCGCGTCCGCCCCGCGGGCCGCGCGTCCGCCCTCGATCACCGCGTCGACGGCCTCGCCCCAGACCTCCGGCTTCATCACCATGCCGGGGCCCCCGCCGTACGGCGTGTCGTCCACGGTCTTGTGGACGTCGTGCGTCCAGTCGCGCAGCTGGTGGAGGTGGATGTCGAGGATGCCGCGCTCGCGGGCCTTGCCCATGAGGGAGACGTCGAGCGGGGCGAAGTACTCCGGGAAGATCGAGATGATGTCGACGCGCATCGGCGGCCCCCTACTCCGCCTCGGCGTCGAGCAGGCCGGGCGGGGCGTCAACGACGAGGATCCCCTTGCCCAGGTCGATCTCGGGCACGAGCGCCTTGACGAACGGAACGTACGCCTCGTCGCGGGAGGGACGGGCAACCACCAGCAGGTCCTGCCCGTGGTGGAGGACGTCGCTGACCTCGCCGACCCGCTCGCCCTCGGTGGTGACCACCGTCAGGCCGATCAGCTCGTGGTCGTGGAACTCGTCGGGGTCCTCGATCGGCGGCAGGTCCGCGGAGTCCACGACGAGCAGCGTGTCGCGCAACGCCTCCGCGGCCTCCCTGCCCTCCACACCGGCCAGGGTCAGCAGCAGGATCCCCTTGTGCCACCGGGCCCGCTCCACCGTCAGCGGACCGGCCGAGGCCGGGTCGGTGACCAGCGTCGCCCCCGGAGCGAAGCGCAGATCGGGCTCGTCGGTGCGCACCTCGACCGTGACCTCGCCCCGCACGCCGTGCGGGCGGCCGATCCTGCCCACGACTAGCTGCACTTGTCGCCTACCTCCGCTACCGCTGCAACGCGACTTCTACACGACTTCTATGCGACTTGATCGCCACGGTTCGAACGTCGCCGCCCGAACCGGTCTGTCACTGCGAACCACCTGGAACAGACCGGTTCGAGCCCGGAAAACACGCCGGGGGACCCCGTTGCGGGGCCCCCCGGACGCGTCGTTCGGCTCAGCGCGCCTCTTCCAGGTCGACCAGGTCGATCCGCACGTACTTGCCGTTCGACAACGCGTTGAGCACAGTGCGCAACGCCTTCGCCGTACGGCCGCCACGGCCGATGACCTTGCCGAGGTCGTCGGGGTGTACCCGGACCTCGAGAACGCGCCCGGTGCGGATGCGCCGTGCGCGGACCCGGACGTCGTCCGGATGCTCGACGATGCCCTTGACCAGGTGCTCGAGGGCCTCCTCGAGCACCTCAGGCCTCGCCTTCCGGCTTCTCCTCCGCGGCCGGGGCCTCGGTGGTCTCTTCGGCCTTCACGGTCTTCTTGGCCTTCTTCGGCGTGGTGGCGGCGGCGCCGGTGTCACCCGCCAGCGACTCCTTGGCGGCCGCCTCGTACGCCGCGTGCCGGTCCGGCTTGGGCTCGGCGACCAGGAGCGGCGTGGTGGGGGCGGGCTCGCCCTTGAACTTCTGCCAGTCGCCGGTCAGCTTGAAGATCTTCAGGACCGGGTCGGTCGGCTGCGCGCCGACGCCCAGCCAGTACTGCACCCGCTCGGAGTTCACCTCGATGCGCGAGGGGTTCTCCTTCGGGTGGTACAGGCCGATCTCCTCGATGGCACGGCCGTCCCGCTTGCTCCGGGCGTCGGCGACGACGATGCGGTACTGCGGGTTGCGGATCATGCCGAGCCGCTTGAGCTTGATCTTGACTGCCACGGGTGTGGTCTCTCCTGCATTAGAGCGTGGGTGAGCGGTGTCTCATCGAGTGGGGCACGATGGGAGCCCGCCCGAGGGACAGGCGCGACCGGCGGGGGTGAGAGGGCACCCGCCAGGTCACGATGTTCCAGCCTGACATTCTGCCAGATGATTCCCCATGCTCCGCAAAGGACGGTCCCTTCGCCGCCCTGATTTCGGCACGGATGCGCCCATGCCTGCGGAAGGGGCGTGCGAACTGATCGCGCGAACAGGCCGTCCAATGGTCATGCGAATGACGAACACAACCCTCACGGCCGGAGCGGCGGTTCTCGCCCTGCTGGCCGCGGGCTGCGGCACGGGCACGACGCCCTCCGCGGCCTCCGCTCCCCCGGCCAGGACGACGACCGCGCGCACGACGGCACCGCACACGACGGCAGCCCAGACGACGGCACCGTCCGCCGCGGACACGGGACGGGCCACCGCCGCGGGCGCCGCGTCCGCCCGGTACGGCGCCGCGGCACGAACCACGGCCACTCAAACCACGGGCGCCGCCCCCCAGCGGTGCCGTACGACCGGCCTGCGGGCCCGCGTGGGACGGCAGGACCCGGGAGCCGGCAACCGCTACGCGCCGCTCGTGCTGACCAACACGTCGGGCAAGACCTGCTGGGTGTACGGCTTCGTCGGGCTCGTCCTCATCGACGGCCGGGGTGACGTGCTGCGCACGCGCACCCGCCGCGAGAGCGTCACCCCGCACCGGGTCACGCTGCGTCCCGGGGCGAGCGCGCACGCCCGGCTCCACTGGACCGTGGTGCCGAGCGGGCACGAGACCCGGTGCCCCGCCTCGGCCCGGCTGATGATCATCCCGCCTGACGAGGTGGCGCATCTGGAGGTTCCGTTCAGCGCGACGGTGTGCGACGACGGCAGGATCGACGTCAGGCCCATGGCCCCCGGCGCCGGCCTCTGACACGAGACGCCGGCCTCCGGCACAGGACAGGACACCGCGCGCGCCTCTGACAGGACCGCACCGCCGCCCGCCGGCAACCGGCGGGCGGGCGGTCAGGCGCGTGGGCGGGTCAGTTCTGGCCGGGCAGCTTCAGCTTCGACGGGTCGAAGCCGGGCGGCAGCTCCATGCCGGGGGGCAGCTGGCCGCCGCCGAGGTTGCCGAGCAGGCCCTTGGGCAGCTTCGGAGCGTCCGAGGACGACGCGTTCGCGCCGGCCTTGCCGAGCGCGGCCTTGCGCGGGTCGCCGCTGACACGACGGCCCTTCTTGGGCTTCTGCGCCTTCTGCTTGCGTCCGCCGGGCATGCCCGGGATGCCCATGCCCTGGGTCATCCGCTTCATCATCTTCTGCGCCTCGAAGAAGCGGACCACCAGGTTGCTCACCTCGGTGACCGTGACGCCCGAGCCGTTGGCGATGCGCGCCCGGCGGGAGCCGTTGATGATCTTCGGGTCCTGGCGCTCGCCGGGCGTCATGGAACGGATGATCGCCGCGATGCGGTCCAGGTCGCGGTCGTCGACCTGGTTGAGCTGCTCGCGCATCTGCCCCATGCCCGGCATCATGCCGAGCAGGTTCTTGATGGGCCCCATGCGGCGCACCATCATCATCTGCTCGAGGAAGTCCTCCAGCGTGAAGCCGTCCCCGGAGACGAGCTTGCCCGCCATCTTGGCGGCCTCCTGCTCGTCGAACGTCTTCTGCGCCTGCTCGATCAGGGTGAGGATGTCACCCATGTCGAGGATCCGGCCCGCCATGCGGTCGGGGTGGAAGGCGTCGAAGTCCTCGAGCTTCTCACCGGTGCTGGCGAACATGATCGGCCGGCCGGTGACGTGCCGCACCGACAGGGCGGCGCCGCCGCGGGCGTCGCCGTCGAGCTTGGTCAGCACCACGCCGTCGAAGCCGACGCCGTCCATGAACGCGCCGGCCGTGCTCACCGCGTCCTGACCGATCATCGCGTCGAGCACGAACAGGACCTCGTCGGGCGTGACCGCGTCGCGGATGTCGGCGGCCTGCTGCATCAGCTCCTGGTCGATGCCGAGGCGGCCGGCGGTGTCGACGATGACCACGTCGTGCTGCTGGCGGCGCGCGTGGTCCACCGACTGCCGGGCCACCGCGACCGGGTCGCCCACGCCGTTGCCCGGCTCGGGGGCGTACACGGCCACACCGGCGCGCTCGGCCATGACGGCGAGCTGCTGCACCGCGTTGGGCCGCTGGAGGTCGCAGGCGACGAGCAGCGGGGCGTGCCCCTGGTCGCGCAGCCACTTGGCGAGCTTGCCGGCCAGGGTCGTCTTGCCGGAGCCCTGGAGACCAGCCAGCATGATCACGGTCGGCGGGTTCTTCGCGTAGCGCAGCCGCCGCGTCTCGCCGCCCAGCACCTCGATGAGCTCGTCGTTGACGATCTTCACGACCTGCTGCGCGGGGTTGAGCGCCTGGGAGACCTCGGCGCCGCGGGCCCGCTCCTTGATCCGGGCCACGAAGTCCTTCACGACCGGCAGCGCGACGTCCGCCTCGAGCAACGCGATGCGGATCTCGCGGCAGGTCGCGTCGATGTCGGCGTCGGAAAGCCTGCCTTTGGACCGAAGGGAGGAGAAGACCGAAGTCAGCCGGTCGGAAAGCGTCTCGAACACGTGTTTGGCCAGCCTCGAAGCGAGTGGACGGGTCGGTGAACCATCAGTCTCCCCAGACTATCCGCCCGCACGCCCTTCACGCCCGTGCCGCGGGGGCGAGATCGCCGGTCCGGCCCTCACCGGACCGCGCTCACGTGGGACGTGAGCGCGTGTTCGACCAGCGTGATCAGGGTGCTCTTGACGGATTCGCGGTCGCGGGCGTCGGTGCGGACGATCGGAACCTGGGGCGACAGCGTCAGGGCCTCGCGCAGTTCGCCCTCTCCGTGGGTGTACTCCCCGTCGAAGCCGTTGACGCCGACGACGAACGGCAGGCGCGCCTCCTCGAAGTAGTCCACCGCCGGGAAACTGTCGGCCAACCGCCGGGTGTCGACCAGCACCACCGCACCGATCGCCCCCCGCACCAAGTCATCCCACATGAACCAGAACCGATGCTGACCCGGCGTACCGAACAAATACAAAATCAGATCCCGGTCCAGCGACACCCGCCCGAAATCCATCGCCACCGTCGTGGTCGTCTTGTGCGGCACCAACCCCACATCGTCCACACCCGCCGAGGCATCCGTCATCACCGCCTCGGTCGTCAACGGCACGATCTCCGACACCGCCCCCACGAAGGTCGTCTTCCCCACACCGAAGCCCCCCGCAACGACGATCTTCGTCGAGGTCAACCCCCGGCTAGAGCCTGCGAAGTCCACTGAGCACCCTTTCCAGCAAGTTCAGATCCGGCTTACCGGCCTCCAACTGCGGCTGATGCACATGCACCAGCCCCTCCGCCGCCATGTCCGCGATCAGCACACGGACAACACCCAGCGGAATCCGCAGCAACGCCGACACCTCAGCCACCGACCGCACCTGACGGCACAGGGAGGCGATGGCCCGATGTTCCGGGGGCCTCGTGGACAGGTCGTAGTGAGTGGTCGTGGCGGAGGAGACCAGCGCCTCCAGCGCGAGCTGCATGCGAGGCGTCGTACGCCCGCCGGTGACGGTGAACGGGCGCACCGGAGACGCGGGCTCCTCGGGGATCGGCCCGCCCGGCTGCCGCTCCCACGGGTCCGCGCCGGGTTGCTGACCCCACGGGTCCGCGCCCGGCTGCTGTCCCCACGGATCCATCCGGTCACCTCCGGGGATACGACACGGCTTGGAGCTCGGCGCGTACCGCGGGGGTCAGCACCTGACCCGCCCGCTCGACCAGCAACGTCATCTGATAGGCCACCAGACCCAGATCGGAGTCGGCCGCCGCCAGCACCGCCAGACAGGACCCGTCACTGATCGACATGATCAGCAACAACCCCCGCTGCATCTCCACCACCGTCTGCGTCACCGGGCCACCCTCGAACACCCGCGACGCACCCTGCGTCAAACTGATCAACCCGGCCGCCACCGCCGCCAGCTGATCCGCCCGGTCCTTCGGGAACCCGTGCGAGAACGCCAGGGGCAACCCGTCCGAGGAGACGACGACGGAGTGCGCCACGCCGGGCACCGAACTCACGAAATCATCGATCAGCCAGTTCAGGCCGCGTGCGCCCTGGCTCAACTCACTCATGCGCCGTCCCCTTTCGCGGTCGGGTAGCCCTCGTCCTCACTCAGTTCGCCCCTGGCCACCGCCCTGCCCTGCCGTACGCCCTGCTGCAGGCTCGCCAGCCGGCTGCGGGCCCGGTCGGGCGACAGGAGCGGCTGCGAGGGGGCGGGCGCCGCCGACACCGCGGCCCGATCGGCCGAGCCGGGCACCAGGTTGGCCTTCGGCACCCGCTTGGGCAGACCCGAGGTGGTCGTGCCGTCCGAGGCGGGCTTCTCGGTGGCCGCAGCCGCGGCCTGCCATCCGGCGTCCATGGGCGAGTCGTTCTGCCAGCCCGATCCGGTGTCGGTGGCGGGGGTGCGCTGGAACCAGGCGGACTCGACCGAGGCGAAGATCGGCAGATACTCCTCGGCCTGCGGCCCGGTCTGTGCTCCGTTCGGACGCGCGCCGCCCGGCGGGACGGGAGCGCCGTGCACCGGCCCGGAGATCGAGACCGGGCCGGTCGTCGCCGGCATCGCGCCGAACGCCGTCGGGACGGGCCCGGTCACCGCCGGCAGAGGCCCGGTCGCCGCTTCGTCCATGCCGGACGACCGGCCGCGTATCCGGGTGAGCGGATCGTGGAGCGACGGCGCGGCGATCCCGGAGGCCGGGAGCTGCTGACGGCCCCAGCCCCCGATGCCCTGCTGTGCGTTCCCCTGCTCGGCCTGACGGGGGCTCCAGGCAGGGGCGAACGCGCCGGAGTAGGAGGACTCCGGCTGCTGCGCCGGATACCCCATGATGGACTCGGGCAGCAGGACCATGGCGGTCAGCCCGCCTCCGTCGTGCGGCCTGAGCTGGACCCTGATGCCGTTGCGGGCGGCGAGACGGCCGACCACGAACAGGCCCATCCGCCGCGACACCGACACGTCCACCACCGGCGGGTTCGCCAGCCGCCAGTTCGCCTGGGAGATCTCCTCCGACGTCATGCCGATGCCGGAGTCGGTGACGGAGATCATCACGCCCCCGCCGTCGATCCGGTTGCCCGAGACCACCACGCGGGTGTCGCGGGCCGAGAACGCCAGCGCGTTCTCCACCAGCTCGGCGAGCAGGTGGATGACGTCGTTGACGGCCTGACCGGCGATCGAGACGTCCGAGGGGAAGTTCAGCGTCACCCGCTCGTAGCCCTCGACCTCCGACAGCGAGGCCCGGATGACGTCGGTGATCTCGACGGGCCGGCTCCAGCGGCGTGCGGGCTCCTGCCCGGCGAGAACCAGGAGGTTCTCACTGTTGCGGCGCATGCGGGTCGCCAGGTGGTCGAGCTTGAACAGGTCGCCGAGCCGCTGCTCGTCCTGCTCGCCCTGCTCCAGACCGTCGATCAGGGCGATCTGGCGCTCCACGAGGGTCTGGGTGCGCCGCGACAGGTTCACGAACATCGCGTTGACGTTGCTGCGCAGCCGGGCCTCGTCGCCCGCCAGCCGGATGGCCTCACGGTGAACCTCGTCGAAGGCCCGCGCGACCTCGCCGATCTCGTCGGCGGACGCCACGCCGATCGGCTGCACCCTGGCCTGCCCCGCCGCGTCGCCCTCGGACTCGCGCAGCCGCTGCACCAGCGTGGGCAGCCGGTGCCCGGCGACCTCCAGCGCCTCACTGCGCAGGCGCCGCAGCGGCCGTACGAGGGAGCGCGCCATGACGGCGGTGATGAGCAGCACCAGCAGCAGGACGAGGACGACCATCGTGATGCTGACGACGGCCACGTTCCGGTCGGAGCTCTGCAGCTCGTCGCTCCGGGTGACGATCGACTTGGTCAGTCCGGTCATCACGTCGCGCATGAGGTCGGCCTGCTCGCTGATCGCGTCGAACCAGCGGTCGGCGTCGGTCCCCCTGCCGCCGACGTTGCGGATGAGCTGCCCGGCGCGGACGAGGTACAGCGCCCGGTCGATGAAGAACCGCGCGCGGTCCACCTTCTGGTCGGTGACCGTGTCGTTGTAGAGCTGACGCTCGTCGGTGGTGGCCACGGCGGTGAACGCCGTCAGTTCGCTCTGCTCCCGCGCCGCGGCGCCGGTGAAGGCGTCGAGCTCGGCCGGGTCGAGCCGCTGCCGGGCCAGTCCCACCGCGAGCAGCGCGCGCTGCTCCGACACCGCTTCCTTGGCCCGCGCGAGCGCCGCGAGCGCCTTGATGCTCGCATACAGCCCTTCGTCCGGAACTCCCTGACCCGCCGCGTCGTACAGCTTCAGCAGGTCGTCGGTGACGAGCCGGTAGTTCTCGATGCCGCGCAGCGGCGCGAGCTGCGACTCCAGCACGATCTTCCGGAACGCCGTCAGGTCCGACAGACGGGCCAGGGCCCGCGCCAGGTCCTCCCGGCCGAGCCCGCCCAGCGCGTCCCCGCTCGTCCCGGCCCGGCCGCGCACCTGCTGCACGGCGGCGTCCACGGCCTCGTGCTGGTTTCTCACGGTGGTGAGCAGGTCTCGGTCACGGCGGCCGCCCGCGACGTACTTGACCGACAGGTCCCGCTCCAGCTGCACCTCGTGGAGGAGCACGCCGACGTTGCCGACGAGCTCGACGGCCTCGCGCACCCGCTGATATTCGGCGGCGCTGGATATCGAGCCCGCCACCCGCAGGCCGCCGAGCAGGACCGCGACGACGGTGGGCAGCACGATCAGCGCGACGAGCCGGGTTCGCACCCGCCAGTTCTTCAGCTGTATCGAGTTGCCGGTCGCCGGCGCCTCGGGTGGTCCGCCGTCCGCGGAGGACGCGCCGCCGGCGGGCTCGGCGACCGGTTCCGGCTCGGCGCGGCGACCGCTCTCGATCGTTGCTGTCCTCACTGGCGCAACCTCTCGCGCTGAATCTCAGGGGATAAGGCTTTGGGGGTCGCTCTATTGCGAGAGCCCGCACATCACCGGGCAATTTGAGCATAAGGCATCGAGATAGACAAAGAGCTTGGGATATTGGAGCGGTCCAACGTTTCGACCGACCTTAAACACATATCGGCAGAGCGGCGTCGAGCAGGGGGAAGGCAATATCGGACGGGCCATGGACGACGCCACCCCTCGTGGAACCGGTCCAAACCCCAGGCCGTAATTCCAAAGGATGACAGAAGTGATTTAGTCCTAAATTTCACTACAATCGTGACTCAAACACATCTAATCCGTACGGCTCCTGTACGCTTCTCGCCCGTCGCCGTCTATGCGGGACGACCCGGGCGGACGGCACCTCAACACTCCAGACAAGGAGACTTCATGAGGCTTATGAGTCGCACTCTCGCCGTCGGCGCCGCAGCCGTTCTGGCGCTCACTTCTTGCAGCAACTCCGAGACGACGTCCGCTTCTTCCTCGGGCAACGGACTGGAGAAGACGACGCTGAAGGTGGGCACCATCCCGGTGCCGGACAGTGCGCCGTTGCAGGTGGCGATCGAGAGAGGATTCTTCAAGGCGGAGGGCCTCGAGGTCCAGCCCGAGGTGGTCGCCGGCGGCGCCGTCGCCACCCAGAAGCTGCTGGGCGGGAGCCTCGACATCTCGCTCGGCGCCTACGTCGGCACTTTCCTCGCCCAGGACAAGGGCGCGGGGAAGTTCAAGTATGTCGCCGACAGTTACGGGGCCGCGCCCGGCGCTTTCGTCATTATGGTCAAAAAGGACTCCCCGATCAAAACTGTCGCAGACCTCAAGGGAAAGACCATAGCGGTCAACGTGCTCAACAGCGTCAGCCAGCTGACCGCCGAGGTGCAGATGAAGGTGGCCGGGGTGACCGCGACCCCGGACCAGTTCGTGGAGAAGACGTTCCCCGACATGCCCGCCGCTCTGGAAAACGGTCAGGTCGACGCGGCCGCGATGACCGAGCCGGTCATCACGGTGGAATCAAAAGCGGGCGGCCGAATCATCGTCGATGAGATGACCGGTCCGACCGAAAGTCTTCCCATCGCCGGCTGGTTCACCACTGACGCCACCGCGAGCAAATATCCGAAGGCGATAGCCGCGTTCCAGCGGGCGCTCGGCAAGGCGCAGGCACTCGTCGCGAAGGACCGCAAGATCGTCGAGGAGATGCTGCCCAAGTACACCAAGATCGACGCCGCCACCGCGGCCGTCATCTCCCTGGGCTCCTATCCGACCTCTCTCAGCGAGACCCGTCTCCAGCGCGTGGCCGACCTGATGAAGGAGTACGGCTACATCAAGAACGATCTCGACGTGAAGTCGATGATCCTGCCGCCCCCGGCGAGCTGACGGAGATCCCGTACCTGCTATGGAACATGCACGAGTCCTCCGCGGCGTCGCCGGCGTCGCGGGGTTCCTCGCCGTGGCCGAGGTCGTCGGCGCGACCGGCCTGATCGACGATCGCTTCCTGCCGCGGATGTCGACGATCCTCCGCGGCGCGGCGGAACTGCTCGTCGATCCGGAGTTCCTCGCGGACGCGCGTGCCTCGCTCGCCGCGTGGGGACTCGGGCTGCTGCTGACCGTTGCGGTGTCGGTCCCGGCCGGACTCGCGCTCGGGGCCCTGCCGCCCGTGGAACGCGCCGTACGGCCGCTGATCGAGTTTCTCCGGCCCATCCCCTCGGTCGCCATCATCCCGCTCGCGATCCTGATCTTCAGTGACAACCTGCACCTGAGGGTGGCCGTCATCGTCTACGCGGCGTCCTGGCCGATCGTCATCAACACGATCTACGCACTGCGGGACGTCGACCCCCTCGCCAAGGAGACCCTGCGCAGCTTCGGGTTCGGTCCGATGTCCGTGCTGCTCCGGGTGGCGCTGCCCAGCGCCGCGCCCTTCATCGCGACCGGCATCCGCGTCGCCGCCGGCACCGCCGTCATCCTCGTGGTCAGCGCGGAACTGCTCGCCGGAGGAGCGGAGGGGATCGGGATCTACATCACGGAGGCCGCGAGCGGCAACCGGATGGACCTGATGCTCGGCGCGGCCCTGTGGGCCGGCCTGTTCGGCGTCCTGTCCAACACCGCCCTGGTCGCGGTGGAACGCAGGCTGTTCCGCTGGCACGACGTACGCACCGGAGCCGCCCGATGAACGTGATCAGAGCCGTCGGCCGTCTCTGGCTGGTGCCGGTGACGCTCGTGGTCTGGGAGGTCGCCACCCGCGCCGCCGAGCAGCCGTTCTTCCCTCCCCCGTCGGCGACGCTGGCCCGGATGGGCGAGATGTGGCTGTCGGGCCCGCCCGCCCACCTCCTGCTGACGGAGCAGGCGATGGACGATTTCGGCCCCAGCCTCGCCCGTCTGTTCGCCGGGTGGGCGCTGGCCGCGGTCCTCGGAGTGGCCGCCGGAATCGCCATCGGCTGCTCCCCCCGCCTGTCCGGCTACCTCGACCCGCTGATCCACCTCGGCCGGGCCGTGCCGCCGCCGCTGCTGGTGCCCTTCTTCCTCGCCCTGCTGAAGCTGAGCACGCCTGCGCAGCTCACGACGATCGTGTTCGGGATCATCTGGCCGATCCTCCTCAACACCATCGACGGCACCCGGACGGTGGACCGGCAGCACCTGGAGACCGCCCGCATCTTCGGATTCTCGACGGTCCAGCGGCTCACCCGAGTGATCGTCCCCGCCGCGATGCCCAAGATCTTCGCGGGCCTGCGGCTGGCCCTCTCGCTGGCCCTGATCCTGCTGATCATCGCCGAGATCCTCGCCGGCTCCGGCGGCCTCGGCTACCGGCTCCTGACGGCACAGCGCACCTACCTCTACACCGACATGTGGGGCTGCCTGGTGGTGCTCGGCCTCCTCGGCTATCTGCTCAACTCCGCGTTCCTGTTGATGGAACGGCGCGTTCTCGCCTGGCACAGGAACGCCAGGCAGACCACCTAGGAAGGCATCGTGCTCGAGATCACCGATCTGGTCCACTCGTACGGCTCGCATCGCGTTCTCGACGGGGTGAGCATCCGCGCCGCCGAGGGCGAACTCGTCTGCGTCGTCGGCCCCTCCGGCTGCGGCAAGTCCACTCTGCTGCGATCCGTCGCCGGTCTCATCCGTCCCACCGGGGGCCGGGTGCTGATCGGCGGGCAGCCCGTCGACCGCATCCCCGACAACCTGGCCGTCGTCTTCCAGGACTACAGCCGTTCGCTCTACCCCTGGATGACCGCCGCGAACAACGTGGCGCTGCCGCTGCGACGCCGCGGGCTGGACCGGCGGCGCCGCAGGGAGGCGGCCACGGCCGCGCTCGACCAGGTCGGGCTGGCCGACGCCGCGGACAAGTACCCCTGGGAGATGTCCGGCGGCATGCAGCAACGGGTGTCCATCGCCCGCGCTCTCGCCTACCGCCCGTCCCTGCTGCTGATGGACGAGCCCTTCGGCTCGGTCGACGCGCAGACCCGCGAGGACCTGGAGGACCTGGTGCTGCGGGTCTGCGCGCATCACGGCATGACGACCCTGCTGATCACGCACGACATCGACGAGAGCGTCTACGTCGGCGACCGGGTGGTCGTCCTCACCCGGTCGCCGGCCCGGGTCGCCGCCGACCTGCCGGTCGGCCTGGGCGAATCACGGGACCAGATCGCGACGCGGCAGCTGGACGCGTTCGTCCGGCTGCGCGCCGAAGTGGGCCGCCTGGTCCGGGGCGGCTCCTCCACCTCAACTGTTCTGGAGAAGCATTGATCGACTCCACCGGCCCCGCCTGGGACGCCATCGTCGGGCTCTCCCGGTTCGCCGCGCTCGCCGCGATGGCCGAGCTGGACTGCGCCGAGCATCTGGCCTCCGGCCCGATGCGTGTGCCGGAGCTCGCCAAGGCGTGCGAGGCGCACGAGCCCTCCCTGGCGCGCCTGCTGCGGGAACTCGAGACGGTCGGCGTGGTCCGCGCCGTCGCTCCGGAGACGTACGAGCTGACCGAAGAGGGTCAGACGCTGCGCGACGGCGTTCCCGGCAGCATGCGCTCCGCCCTGCGCATGGCGGCCGAGAACGGCTACTGGTACGCCATGGGCAACCTGGCGCAGACCGTGCGGGACGGGCGGTCCGCCTTCATCGCGCGATTCGGCCCGTTGTATGGCTATTTCCAGGAGCATCCCGAGGCCGCCCGCCTGTTCAACGAGTACATGGCCATCCGCGCGGCGCCGCTGGAGGCCGCCCTGGCGACCTCCTACGACTTCACCGGTGTGGAGACGTTCGTGGACATCGCCGGGGGAACCGGGCACCTGCTGGCGGCGGTGCTCGAGCGGCACCCCGGCATGCGCGGCGTGCTCTTCGACATTGCGCACGTGGTGGAGAACGCCCGGGCGTCCCTGAGCGCGCGGGGCCTCGGCGACAGGTGCGAGTTCGAGAGCGGCGACTTCTTCGAGAGCGTGCCCGCGGGCGGTGACCTCTATCTGCTGGCCAGCGTCATCCACAACTGGAGCGACGAGGCGAGCCTGCGCATCCTCGCCAACGTGCGGAGGGCGGCTCCCCCCCACGCCCGGCTGCTGCTGCTGGAAATGGTGCTGCCGGACGACGCCACGCCGCACATCGGCAAGGACCTCGACATGCGCATGCTCGCGTTGACCGACGGCGGGATGGAGCGCACGGCGAGCGAGCACACCCGCCTGCTCGGCGAGGCCGGTTTCACGCTCTCCCGCATCCTGCCGCTGCCCGCCGGGGCGAGCCTGATCGAGGCCCTGCCCCGCTGAACCCGGAGTGCCTCACCGAGGCCGCCCTGCGGTGGTCTTCCCGGCCCCATGGAAGGTCCGCGCCTGCGAGGAGTTTCCATGGGGTGGAGCAGGCGCCGCCTGGGCCGCCCGCCGCAGAGCCCGGCCCGTCAGACGCGGCCTTGGTGGAAATTGGGGCCGGGTACGGCGACGCGCATGGTCAGCGCGTGTTCGACCAGCGTGATCAGGGTGCTCTTGACCGATTCGCGGTCACGGGCGTCGGTGCGGACCATCGGGATGTGCGGCGACAACGTCATCGCCTCCCGCACCTCCTCCTCGGCGTGGGGGAACTGCCCGTCGAAGCCGTTGACGCCGACGACGAACGGCAGACGCGCCTCCTCGAAGTAGTCCACCGCCGGGAAACTGTCCGCCAACCGCCGGGTGTCGACCAGCACCACCGCACCGATCGCCCCCCGCACCAAGTCATCCCACATGAACCAGAACCGATGCTGACCCGGCGTACCGAACAAATACAAAATCAGATCCCGGTCCAGCGACACCCGCCCGAAATCCATCGCCACCGTCGTGGTCGTCTTGTGCGGCACCAACCCCACATCGTCCACACCCGCCGAGGCATCCGTCATCACCGCCTCGGTCGTCAACGGCACGATCTCCGACACCGCCCCCACGAAGGTCGTCTTCCCCACACCGAAGCCCCCCGCAACGACGATCTTCGTCGAGGTCAACCCCCGGCTAGAGCCTGCGAAGTCCACTGAGCACCCTTTCCAGCAAGTTCAGATCCGGCTTACCGGCCTCCAACTGCGGCTGATGCACATGCACCAGCCCCTCCGCCGCCATGTCCGCGATGACCACACGGACAACACCCAGCGGAATCCGCAGCAACGCCGACACCTCAGCCACCGACCGCACCTGACGGCACAGCGTGCTGATCGCCTGGCGTTCCGGGGTGAGCGTGGAGAGGTCCTGATGCATCACCGTGGCGGAGGACACGAGTGCCTCCATGGCGAGTTGGAGCCGTGGTGCCGTGCGCCCGCCGGTGACGGCGTACGGCCGCACCAGCGAGCTCTGCTCCGTCGGCGCCGGCGTCGGGACGCGGTTCGTGCCTCCGTACTGCCGGTGGGCGTCATCCACCGGCGGATAGGCCTCGTTGTTCCAGCCGCCGCCTGCCACAGCGTCCTCCTGACCTTTTCGCTCTCGCTCCGGAAACCGGCGGCCGTTCCGGCCGCCCGCTCAGGGCGTCTTCCCCGATCTGTCCTCCACCGCGTGCCTCACTTCGCGGAGTCTTCCGTCACCGCGGGTGGGACGCCTGGAGCTCGGCGCGAACCGCGGGGGTCAGCACCTGACCCGCCCGCTCGACCAGCAACGTCATCTGATAGGCCACCAGACCCAGATCGGAGTCGGCCGCCGCCAGCACCGCCAGACAGGACCCGTCACTGATCGACATGATCAGCAACAACCCCCGCTGCATCTCCACCACCGTCTGCGTCACCGGGCCACCCTCGAACACCCGCGACGCACCCTGCGTCAAACTGATCAAACCGGCCGCCACCGCCGCCAGCTGATCCGCCCGGTCCTTCGGAAACCCGTCCGAGAACGCCAGAGGCAACCCGTCGGCCGACACCACCACGGTGTGCGCCACACCCGGCACGTTGTTCACGAAGTCCGTGATCAACCAGTTGATGCCGCGTGCGGCCTGGCTCATTTCCCTCATCAGTCCTCCTTCTCACTGTCCTGGGCATCGGGTGTGCCCAGGGGCGCCGCCCCGGGATATGCCTGGTCCTCCCCGGCCTCCCCGCGGGCGACCGCCCGGCCCTGCCGGATGCCCTGCTGGAAGCTGGAGAGTCTGCTGCGCACCCGCTCGGGCGAGAGCACGGGCGGGGGCGGCGGCGGGGCGGCCGCCGCTGCCGCGGCGGGCTCCGCGGAAGGGGCGGGAGCCGTGGCCGAGCCGGGCACCAGGTTGGCCTTGGGCACCCGCTTGGGCAGGCCGGACGAGGTGACCCCGCCCAGAGCCGGCTCGCTGGCCGCCTTGGCCGCCTGCCAGCCGACGTCCGCCGGGGACGACCAGGTCCTGGTGTCCGCGGCGGGCTCGTCGTCCGACTCGCTCTTGTCCGCCGGGAGGTCGACCTTCTTGAACCAGTCCGACTCGACCGCGGCGAAGATCGGGAGGAACTCCTCCTCCGACTCCAGCGGTGAGGTCCGCACCACCGGCAGCGGGCCGGTGTTGTCGTCGCCTTCGAATGGGCCGCGACCGGTCCGTCCGGGCCAGCCCGCGCCGTCGTCCTGCGGGGTGCCGGGCCAGGAGCCGCCTCCCGGAGGGGGCAGGTGGCCGGGCCAGGGCGTGTCCACGGGGGCCTCGCCGACGTGGCCCCGGCTGAACGGGTTGGTGTCGAAGGGGCTGGAGTCGAACGGTCCCGAGTCGAAGTTCGTGGTCTCGAACGGGTCCCGCTCGGGCGCCGTCCTCTCGGTCGGCGTCTTGTCGAAGGCCGCACGGTCGAACGGCCCGGACTCGAACGGGCTGCGGGCGAACGGATCGGGCTGCCCGCCCTGCCCGAAGCCGCCGGTGTCGAAGGGGTTGCGGGCGAAGGGATCGGACGGCTCGCCCGGCCGCCCCGCACCGCCGGCCTCGAACGGGTTGCGCGCGAACGGGTCGGCGTCGGCGCCGCGGCCCTGCGGCGGCTCGAAGGGGTTGCGGGCGAACGGGTCGGGGTCGAAGTCGACGGTCTCCCGCGGGAAGGACTCGAAGGGCCCACGCTCGAAGGGGTCCCCGCCGGGGGTGCCGACGCCGGGCGCGTCCGCGCCGAACACCGGGGTGCGCGGCGGGTTCTCGAACGGCGTCGGGCTGGCGAGGGCCGGCGCGTTGCCGAACATGGGAGCGCCGAACTGCGGCCCGGCTCCGACCGCCGGCATCGGGCTGGTCAGCTCGGGCTGCGGCATGCCCGGCACGCCGGGGAACGCCGGACCGGCGTTGGCCAGCAGCGCCTCGGGCAGCAGCACCATGGCCGTCAGGCCGCCGGTGTCCTGCTGGCGCAGCTGCACGCGGATGCCGTGACGCAGCGCCAGACGGCCGACCACGAACAGGCCCATGCGGCGGGACACCGACACGTCCACGACCGGCGGGTTGGCGAGCCGGTAGTTGGTCTGGGCCAGCTCCTCGGGCGTCATGCCGATGCCCTGGTCGCTCACGGAGATGATCAGGCCGCCGCCGTCGATGCGGTTGCTCGACACCGCGACCTTCGTGTCGCGGGGCGAGAAGGAGATGGCGTTCTCCACCAGCTCGGCCACGAGGTGGACGACGTCGTTGACCGACTGGCCGACGACCGACGCTCCACCCGGCACCTGGATGTCGACGCGCTCGTAGCCCTCGACCTCCGACAGCGAGGCGCGCACGACGTCGACGATGGGCACCGGCTGGCCCCAGCGGCGTGCGGGCTCCTGCCCGGCGAGAACCAAGAGGTTCTCACTGTTGCGGCGCATGCGGGTCGCCAGGTGGTCGAGCTTGAACAGGTTCCCGAGCCGCTGCTCGTCCTGCTCGCCCTGCTCCAGACCGTCGATCAGGGACAGCTGGCGCTCCACCAGCGTCTGGGTGCGCCGCGACAGGTTCACGAACATCGCGTTGACGTTGCTGCGCAGCCGGGCCTCGTCGCCCGCCAGCCGGATGGCCTCACGGTGAACCTCGTCGAAGGCCCGCGCGACTTCACCGATCTCGTCGCGGCCGACCACCTGAATCGGGGCGATGGGCGGGACCTCGGCGGCGTCGCCGGCCTCCCGCAGCTTCTGGACCGTGTCGGGGAGGCGGCTGCCGGCGATCTCCAGCGCCTCGCTGCGCAGCCGCCGCAGCGGGCGTACGAGCGAGCGGGCGACGCCGGTGGTGACGAGCAGAACCGCGATCAGCAGGAGGGCGACGGCGACGGCCACGATGATGGCCCGCTGCTGCTCGTCGTCCTTGAGCGTCTGGCTCCGCGCCACGATGGAGGAGGTCAGCTTGGCCTCGACGGTGCGCATCCGGTTGATGGGCTGCGACATCGCGTCGTACCAGAGGCGGGTGTCGTCGCGCACCGACAGGTCGAAGCCCTTGAGCGGGAAGCCCGCGTTGGCGCGGTCGAGCACCAGCGTGCGGATGAACTCCGCCTGGTCGACCTTGCCGCCGGTGACCGTGTTGTCGTAGTCGGTGCGTTCCTCGGGGGTGGCGCCCTTGCGGAAGGCGCGCAGCTCGCTCTCCTCCGCGGACACGGCGCCGAGGAAGTTCTGCAGCTGGGCCTGCTCGAAGCGGCCGTTGGGCAGCACCGTGGTCAGCAGGCCGCGCTGCACGGAGGCGTTCTCCTTCACACGGGCGAGCGCGGCCAGCGTGACGGACGAGGCGGCGAGCCGGTCGTCCTGCGTGCTCTTGGCCAGCTCGTCCTGCAAGGCCAGCAGAGTATCGATGACGAGGGTGTACTGGTCGAGCACGGCGCTCGGTTGCAGGTTCCCCTGCATGGCCTGGCTCCGCAGGACCTCCACACCGTCGAGCTTGCCGATGATGTGGTCGATCTCGTCGGAGGCGCGGCTGCCCACCTTCGTCCTGACCTCGTTGGCCAGGTTCCGGACGGCGGTGGCCGCCTTGTTGGTGAGAAGGGTCTGCGCCTTGACCGCGGCGGACGCCTTCGCCGGGTGGCCGAGCGTCGCGTTCCAGGCGGCGCGGTCGCGTTCCGACTGCAGCTCGTGGGTGAGGCCCGCAACCTTGTCGACAAGCCGCGCCAGGTCGCTGATCTGCTGATACTCGGCCGCCGTGGTGACGGAGGTGACAACCCGCAGGCCGCCCAGCAGCAGCGCCGCCGCGGTGGGGATGAGGATCAGCGCGACAAGCCTGGAGCGCACGCGCCAGTTGCGCAGGAGAAAACGACTTCCCTCGTCGGGCTCCTGCTCAGCCGGAACCCCGGTCCCGGGGCTCTCGTCGGTCCGGGGGTCTTGTGTCCTCACAGGCTTTGCAACCTCTCGCAGTATGTGCGCACAGGGGGAGTGTCTCAGCACGGATGTGGCTGGCGTGACGTGCGAGACGTCCTGCAGGCGAGGGTAATTGCAGCACACCGACACCAGGGAGGCCAACCGAACACCCGTGCACAAATAGCCTAGACAGGCATGTAGATGATGTTATTTGGTTAAATATCGGGTCGGCATCAATACCGAATTCTGCCCTGCCAGGTAGCCGCCGGTCCTGGAGACGGGAGCACCGAAGGCAAAGGTTGCGGCTCCGGCGCCGCGCTCCGGCCGGACGCCGCGAGGGCGGCACCCTGCGGGGTACCGCCCTCGCCGGCCCCGTCCGCGGGGCACGGTCTGTCCGGAACACGCTCTGTCCCGCGTTCAGTACTGTTTGCCGTACGCGGCCCGAACGGTCAGCACGTATTCGACCAGGCTGATGAGCGTGGACTTGACGGCTTCCCGCGAGCGCGCGTCCGTACGGACGACGGGGACGTGCGGAGGCAGCGACAACGCCTCACGGACCTCCTCCTCCGAGTGGAGGAACTGCCCCTCCCAGCCGTTCATCGCGACGAGGAAGGGGAGCTGCGCCTCCTCGAAGTAGTCGATGGCCGGGAAGCAGTCGGCGAGCCTGCGGCTGTCGACGAGCACGACCGCACCGATGGCGCCGCGGACGAGGTCGTCCCACATGAACCAGAAGCGGTGCTGGCCCGGCGTGCCGAACAGGTAGAGGATGAGGTCCTGGTCGAGCGAGAGCCGGCCGAAGTCCATGGCGACCGTGGTGGTCGTCTTGTTCGGCGTGAGCCCGAGGTCGTCGATGCCCGCGCTGGCGTCGGTCATCACGGCCTCGGTCGTCAGCGGCAGGATCTCGGAGACGGCACCGACGAAGGTCGTCTTCCCGACGCCGAACCCACCCGCCACGACGATCTTCGTCGAGGTAAGACCACGGCTAGAGCCTGCGTAGTCCACTGAGCACCCTTTCGAGCAGGTTGAGGTCTGGCTGTCCCTGGTTCAGCTGCGGCATGTGCAGGCGGACCAGACCCTCGTCGGCCATGTCGGCGATGAGCACACGGGCCACGCCGAGCGGGACCCGGAGCAGTGCCGAGATCTCCGCGACCGATCGTACGGAACGACAGAGCATCATGATCGATTCCTGCTCTGGGCTGAGCAGAGAATAATCATTGCTCTTCAAGGTCACCGATGATACGAGGGTTTCCATCGCCATGTGGTAACGCGGCTCGGATCGGCCACCGGTGACGGCGTACGGACGGAACAGAGGCTCGTCCTCTGTCCCGTCACGATCACGCACGGCCCTCTCCCCTTGTCATCGCCGCGACGTCTGCAGCTCGGCGCGCAGCGCCGGAGTGAGCACCTGACCTGCCCGCTCGACGAGCAGGGTCATCTGGTAGGCCACCAGGCCCATGTCGCAGTCAGGTGCGGCGAGAACGGCCAGGCAGGAGCCGTCGCTGATCGCCATCACGAGCAGCAGTCCCCGCTGCATCTCGACGACGGTCTGCGTCACCGAGCCCCCCTCGAACACCCGCGAGGCGCCGACGGTGAGGCTGAGCAGGCCGGCGGCGACCGCCGCGAGCTGGTCGGCGCGGTCAGGCGGAAAGCCGTCCGATTGGGCCAGCCGCAGGCCGTCCGACGACACCACCACCGCGTGCGCCACGCCAGGCGTGCTGCCGACGAACTCGGTGATCAGCCAGTCGAACCTGCGTGCATCCACGCTCAGCTCAGTCACGAGCCCTCCTCCTCTTTACCCGACCCTTCGGCGAGACCTCCGGCCGTCTGGGCCCGGCCTCGCCTTACACCCTGCTGGAAGCTGGACAGGCGGCTGCGCACCGCATCGGCCGAGACCGGGGGGCGCGGGGCCGCGGGGGGACTGTCCGCGCCCACCGAGCCGGGCACCAGGTTGGCCTTCGGCGTCCGCTTCGGCAAGCCCGCCGCGGTCACGCCGCCCAGCAGGGGGTCACGGGCGCTCGCCGCGGCCTGGAAGCCGCTGTCGGCCCGAGACCGCCATCCGGCGGGGTTCCCGCCCTGCGCCTGCGGGGCGGCGACGGGCCCCGGGGCGGGGGCGGAACGGGGCACCCTCGCGATCTCCCCGGTGCGCTCTCCGGGCTTCTCGTCGGCCGTCTCGCCGGGCTTCTCCGCGTCCGCGCCGGTCCGCGCCATGGGCGCGGCCTGCGGGCCGGTGTCGGAGGGACGCCGGAACCACGCCGACTCGACCGAGGCGAAGATCGGCAGGAACTCCTCGCCCTGCTCCAGCGGCGACTCCTCCACCGACGGCAGCGGCCCCGTCGACGACGCGACGTCCGCCGCCGCTCCCGGAGGCGGCGCCGCGCCGGGGAACGCGTTCGGTCCGGTGCTCGACGGGGAGAAAGCCGTCGGCCCGGAGCCGGACAGCGAGTCCGACGGCGAGAGGGCCGTCGGTCCGGTGCTGGACGGCGAGAACGCGTTCGGCCCCGTGCTGGACAGCGGGTCCGACGGCGAGAAGGCCGTCGGCCCGGTGCTCGACGGGGAACTCGGCTGGGGGAACGCCGTCGGTCCGGTGCTCGTCGGAGAGAAGGCCGTGGGGCCCGTGGACGCTCCGCGCTGCGGAAGTCCCGTCGGCCCGGTGGGCAGCGACGGCCACGAGTGCTCCGAGCGGTCGTCGCCGCTCCCGCCCGCTGCCCCGCTCTGGAACCCGTTCTGCGATTCGCTCTGCGAGCCGCTCTGAGAGAACGCCCCTGGCCACGACGGCCCCGGCTGCTCGCCGAACGCCGGGCGGTGCGCGTCGCCCTCAGGCGCCCTCCCGGCCCGGTCCGGCATCGGATGCGGCCCCGAGTGTTCGCCGAACGCGCTCTCCCCGTAGGTGTTCTCCACGGGCGGCGCGTCCGCCGTCGGCGCACCGAACGCGGCGAACCCGCCGGTGCCGTTGCCGCCGGCGCCGGCACCGCTGAGCCCGATTCCACCGGGACCGTTCCCGCCGGCCGCAGAGGGCCTGCGGGTCCCGACGCCGCCCGCCGCGCCGTTGCCGGGGCTCCAGGGTTCGAACGAACCGCCCCCCGGCGCGACGGGACCGAGCGGGTCCGGCTCGGCGAACGCCTGCCGGGCCGGCAGTCCGGCCGCCGTCTGCCCGGCGGGAACGGAGGGACGCGGCATCACCGGCTGGTCGGCGTTGGAGATGAGCTGGGCGGGGAACAGCACCATCGCGATGACGCCCGCGCCGTCGCCCCGGCGCAGCTGCACGCGGATGCCGTGACGCAGCGCGAGGCGGCCGACCACGAACAGACCCATCCGCCGGGACACCGAGACGTCGATCGTGGGCGGCTCGGCGAGACGGCGGTTGATCTCCGCGAGCTCCTCCGGCGACATGCCGATGCCCGCGTCGGTGACGCCGAGCATCACGGCGCCGCCCTCGACGGGGCTGCTGGAGACGACCACCTTGGTGTTGCGCGGCGAGAAGGCGATGGCGTTCTCGACCAGCTCCGCGAGCAGGTGGACGACGTCGTTCGCGGCGTGACCGGCGATCGCGATCGTCCGGGGAATCCGGACGACGACCCGCTCGTAGTCCTCGACCTCCGACAGCGAGGCGCGGACCACGTCGACCAGCCGGGCGGGCTGGCTCCGCTTGCGCGGCGGCTCGTGACCGGCGAGGACCAGGAGGTTCTCACTGTTGCGGCGCATGCGCGTGGCCAGGTGGTCCAACTTGAAGAGGTCGGCCAGACGCCGGCCGTCCTCCTCGCCCCGCTCCAGGCCGTCGATCAGCGAGATCTGCCGCTCCACCAGCGTCTGCGTACGGCGGGAGAGGTTCACGAACATCGCGTTGACGTTGGCGCGCAGGCGGGACTCCTCGGCGGCCAGGCGCACGGCCTGCATGTGGACCTCGTCGAAGGCCTGCGCCACCTCGCCGATCTCGTCGCTGCTGTCGACCGGGATCGGCTGCACGTGGGACTCGCGCTCGGGGTCCTCGGACTCGCGCATCTGCCGGACGATCTCCGGCAGCCGCCGCCCTGCGATGTCGAGCGCCTCCACCCGCAGGCGGCGCAGCGGCCGCACCATCGACCGCGCGATGAGCACGGTGGTGACGAGCACGAGCACGAGGAGCGCGAGGATCAGGCCGCCGGCGATGAGGGCGTTGCGCTGCTCGACCGACTGCAGGTCGCGGGCGCGGCTTTGCACCAGCCCCGACACGTGGCCCTCGACGGCCGCCATCTGCTCGATCGCCTTGGTGCTGTCCTGGAACCACTGCTGGGCCGTCCTGTCCCTGCCCCGGTAGCGGCTGAGGGACTGGTTCTGCAGGCCGAGCGTGAGCGCCCACGACTTGGTCAGCTCGCTGTTGACCACGTCCTTGTCGCCGAGAAGGGTGACCAGGCGGCTCGCCTCGGTCGCCGGGGCCTCGGTGTAGAACGTCGCCAGGTTGCTCTGCTGGCGCGACTGGGAGGCCAGGAAGTCCTGCAGCTCGAACGTGGTGAAGACCTGGTTGCGCTCCAGCAGCTCACGCGTGAGGGTGGCCCGCTGCAGCGCCGCCTCCTCCTTGGCGTGGGCGAGACCGCTGAGAGCGCGGAGGTTGCCGACGATCGCGGCGTTGTCGTCGTTGTTGCCCAGTTCGTCCTGCAGGCGCAGGACGTTGGCGATCACGGCGCTGTAGTCCTCCGGCGCACCGTTCTTGCGGATGCCCGCGAGGCTGGAGATGCGGCTCGACAGCTGCTGGGCCTGCTCCACCGCGCGCGTGCCGTAGTCCTCGTTGATGTTCTTGAGGTCGGCCTTCACCTGCTCGAGGAGCGGGTCGACCGCCGCGCGCTGCTGGGCGCGGGTCACGACGGTCTCCCCGTCGATGTTGAACTTGCGGCTGCTGTTGCCGCCCCAGACGAACAGGTCGCGTTCGAGAGCCAGCTGCTCGGCCAGATCCCGCAGGTGCACCGAGTATTCCGCCGCCGACCTGGTCCGCTGGTAGGCCGTCAGGCTGTCGATCGAACCCACGACGCGGACGCCGGCGAGGAGCACTGCCACGATCGTAGGGGCGACGATCAGCGCGGTCAGACGTGTAGGCACTCTCCAGTTGCGCGGCGAGAGACGACTCCGCCGCCTGCGGTTATCGGTATTCGACTGCTCCATGCTCACCGGCCCCGCCATCGTTCGGCCTGCCTTCACGCGTCTGGACAGCATGAAGTGACACAGCTGTATAAGCGGGGACAATTCGACCACAAGGTCACGATGGTGAGCGGCCCTACCCCTGCCGCAGCACCCCAATTGTTACCAAGAGGTGAGGATCGTTACCCACCTCATCTGAGTGCCGCGAGCACGTGCTCTCGCACCTGGATCCGCTGCTGCTCATCAAGAATGGGACGGCCTGTGCGATCCGCCACATAGAAGACATCCACCGCTTCTGCGCCCAGAGTCTCCACACGCGCGGCACGTACGTCAAGACCGCAGTCGCCGAACGCGCGGCCGATCCGCCACAGCAGCCCGGGTCTGTCGTGCGCCCGCACCTCCACCACGCTCGCCGTGAGCGAGGCGTCGTCCACCAGGGTGACCCGGGGCGGCGCGACCGGAACCCGGGACGGGCGCATCGACCTCGCCCGCCGGGCCAGGCGCTGCTCGATGTCGAGCCGTCCGGCCAGGACGAGGCGCAGGTCGGCCTCCAGCGTCGCCGGGTCGGGCGGCGTGCCGTACTCGGGGACGACGACGAACTCGATGACCGCCGTCGACCCCGCGGACGCGGCGGAGGCGGAGCGTACGGCCATGCGGTGCGCCGCGAGCACCCCCGCCGCCCGCCACAGCAGGCCCGGCCGGTCGGGCGCGACCACGGTGACCGCGCTCCCGTTCACGCGCACCGCGCCGCCGCCGTGCCGGGCGAGCGCCGCCTGCTCGGGAGAAAGGGCCGGCGCGGGCGCCGGCGGCGTGCCGGACAGCACCGACCGCACCCGCCGGACCAGGTCGGAGACCAGGGACGCCTTCCAGGAGTTCCACGCGGCCGGGCCCGTGGCGTTGCCGTCGGCCACCGCCAGCGCGGACAGCAGTTCGAGCACCTCCCGGGACCCGACGGCCTCGGCGACCCTGGAGATGGTGACCGGGTCGTCCAGGTCGCGCCGGGTGGCGGTCTCCGGCAGCAGCAGGTGGTGGCGCACCACGGTCGCGAGGATCTCCACGTCCGCCGGCGGCAGGCCCATGCGGGTGCCGATGTCCCTGGCGACGATCTCCCCTGTGGTGGAGTGGTCGCCCGGCCAGCCCTTGCCGACGTCGTGCAGCAGCGCCGAGATCAGCAGCAGGTCGGGGCGGGACACCTCGCGGGTGAAGGCCGCGGCCCCGGCCGCGGTCTCGATGAGGTGCCGGTCGACGGTGTAGCGATGGACGGGGTTGCGCTGGGGGCGGTGCCGGACGCGCTCCCAGTCGGGGATGAGCTTCACGAGCACACCGGCCTGGTCGAGCTCCTCCCAGACCGGCACGGCCGCGCGCCCCGCGCCGAGCAGGGCGACCAGCGCGCCGCGCGCCTCCGGAGGCCACGGCACGGGCAGCGGCGGCGACTGCGCGGCGAGCGCGCTGACCGTCGCGGGCGCGAGCGGCAGCCCGGCCTCGGCGGCGGCCGCGGCCGCGCGCAGCACGAGTGTGGGGTCGGTGCGCGGGTTGACGCCTCGGGCCAGCACGACCTCGCCGCCGTGCTCCACCACGCCGTCGGCGAGCGGCCTGCGGCCCCGGGGGGCGGGGCCGGTGAGCAGCCGGTCGACCGTCCGCCAGGTGGCGTCGAAGGCGTGGGAGATGGTCCGGCCCGCCTCGGCCAGGCGGCGCATCAGCGCCTCGGCGTCCAGCAGGCCCAGCGTGCCCGCGACCGCGTCCTGCTCCTGGAGCACCAGGCGGTCGGTGCCGCGCGCGGTGACGAGGTGCAGCCCGTGCCTGATGTCCAGCAGCAGCTCGTACGCCTCCCGGACCCGCGGGCCGGGGGCCGAGGCGACCCAGGCGGCCGCCACGGCCTGCATCGCCTGCACGTCCCGCAGCCCGCCCCTGGCGTCCTTGAGGTCGGGTTCGAGCAGGAAGGCCAGCTCGCCGCCGGACTCGGCGCGCTTGTCGGCCGACGCGCGCAGCTCGGCCAGCCTGCGCCGGGAGTCCGCCCGCCACTCGGCGAGCACGGCCTCCCGCACGGCCCTGGTCAGCTCGGGGTCCCCGACCACGTGTCGCGCCTGGATCAGGCCCAGCACGGCCTTGAGGTCCTCCCTCGCGACCTTCACCGCCTCGTCCACCGTACGGACCGAGTGGTCGAGGCCGATCCCGGAGTCCCAGATGGGATACCAGATGCGGTCGGCGATCCTCGCCACCTCGTCGCGGCCGTCGTGCAGCAGGACGAGGTCGAGGTCGCTGCCCGGGGCGAGCTCGCCCCGCCCCAGGCTGCCGACCGCGACCAGGGCGACCCCGCTGATCCCGTTGGGCGCGGCCACGCCCTGTCCGATACCACTGGGACCGGCCCCCTGGGATGCGGCGGGGCCGCGCTCGTCGGAGAGGCCGCCCTTCCCTCCCGATCCCCCCTCCCGCGCGTACGGCCGCGTGGCCGCCGTGCGGAACAGATCGGTGAGCCATCTGTCGATGTCCGCGGCCCGGTCCTTGCGGACCGCGGTGAACGAGCGCGCCTCCCCTCTCATCATCCGGTTACAGCGCCTCCGGCCCGCGCTCCCCGGTGCGGACCCGGACGACCGTGTCCACGGGGACCGACCAGACCTTGCCGTCGCCGATCTTGCCGGTCTGGGCCGCCTTGACGATGACGTCGATGACGTCCTCGGCGTCGTCCTCCTCGGCGAGAACCTCGACCCGGACCTTGGGCACCAGGTCGACCTGGTACTCGGCGCCGCGGTAGACCTCGGTGTGGCCGCGCTGACGGCCGTAGCCGCTGGCCTCCGAGACCGTCATGCCCTTGATTCCGAACTGCTCCAGGGCGGCCTTCACGTCGTCCAGTTTGAACGGCTTGATGACTGCGGTGATGAGTTTCATGCGTCGACCTTCTTCGCAGACGCGGGCACGGGCCCGTTGACTGAGGCCACTCCCGAGGAGTGGACGGTGCCGAGGTCGTACCCGGTCTCGGCGTGGGTCGTGATGTCGATGCCGGCGACCTCGTTCTCCTGGTTGATCCGGAAGCCCATCGTCTTGTCGATGATCTTTCCGATGACATACGCCATGATGAAGGAGTAGAGGCCCACCGCGACAGGACCGAGGGTCTGCACGCCGAGCTGGGAGATCGGGCCGCCGTAGAGGAGGCCCTCGTTCTGTCCGTCCGCGAAGGGGTAGCGGGCGATGATGCCGAGCGAGACCGCGCCGATCGCGCCGCCGACCAGGTGCACGCCCACCACGTCGAGCGAGTCGTCGAAGCCGAGCCGGTACTTCAGGCCGACCGCGTACGCGCAGACCGCGCCGGCGATGAGGCCGAGCACGAGCGCCGCCCACGGGTCGACGAAACCACAGGCGGGGGTGATGGCGACGAGGCCGGCGACGGCGCCGGAGGCGACGCCGAGGGTGGTGGAGTGGCCGTCGCGCAGCTTCTCCACCAGGATCCAGGCACCGGCGGCGGCGGCCGTGGCGACCTGGGTGTTCATGAAGGCGAGGCCGGCGGTGCCGTCGACGGCGAGCTCGGAGCCGGCGTTGAAGCCGAACCAGCCGAACCACAGCAGGCCCACGCCGAGCAGGACCAGGGTCAGGTTGTGCGGCCGCATCGGGTCCTTGCGCCACCCGGTGCGCTTGCCGAGCACCAGCGCCAGCGCGAGACCGGCGGCACCGGCGTTCACGTGGACGACCGTGCCTCCGGCGAAGTCCTCGATGCCGAGACCGGCCAGCCAGCCGCCGCCCCAGACCCAGTGGGCCACGGGGAAGTAGACGAGCGTCGCCCAGGCGAGGCCGAAGACGACCCACGCGCCGAACTTCGCCCGGTCGGCGATGGCGCCGCTGATGAGGGCCACGGTGATGATCGCGAAGGTGAGCTGGAAGGCCGAGAACACCAGGTTCGGCATACCGGTGCCGTCGTCCTTGGTGGCCGTGTCGATGAGGCTCTGCAGCCCCAGGGCGTCCCCGCCGCCGATGAGCTTGTTGACGAAGTTGTCCCCGTCGCCGAAGGCGTCGAAGGCCAGCGAGTGGCCGTACAAGACCCAGGCGAGGGTGACGGTGATGATGCTGACGAACGACATCATCATCATGTTCAGGACGCTCTTCGCCCTGGTCATGCCCCCGTAGAAGAACGCGAGCCCGGGCGTCATCAGCAGCACCAGAGCGGTTGCTGTGATCATCCAGGCGGTGGTGCCGGTATCGATCTTCACCGACGCGGCCCTCCTTACATTTGGCGTGTGGCCGTTATCACTCCCGCAGTGACTTCCTCCCGGGCGACCTTGGCCGGCTGGCGCACTGACGTTGGCGACAGCGTGTTCTTCCGCCGTTTCAGCCCACGACCATGTGTGTTTCACATGTGTGAAACTCGCCACCACCGTGTTTCGGGCCGGTTTCGGACGTGCTCAGAGAGACGAAACGCGCACCCGGAACGGATGCGCGTCGTCGGCCCTCCAATCGGGCCGACGGGACGGCCGCGAAGCGGCCGAGGGCCGCGTTCTATGCGTGCCCGTCCACGTTTGACGCCGCGGCGACGACCGATGAGACGCCTCCCCCGCCCCTGACCGATCCGCCGTCCTCGGCGCCGGACGCCCTGCTCACAGCAGTTCTCTGGCCGATTCGTAGACCTTGCCCAGCGCGGTCATCAGCTGGCGGAGCTCGGTCTCGGTGAGACCGGCGGTGATCTTGTCTTCCAGGCCGCGGCGCTCGGCTTCGACCGGCTCCCGAAGGGCTCGGCCCGCGTCGGTCAGCCAGAGCCGCACGAGCCTGCTGTCATGTTCGTCGCGGCGGCGGACGAGCAGACCGGTGGCGCTCATCCGGGTGGCCATCTTGACGACGGTGGGCGTGGTGACGTGCAACGCGGCCGCGATCTCACCGGGCGTGCTGCCGTCGCGCTCCCACAGGGCGGCCAGCAGGTGATCCTGCCCCTGATGCAGGCCGTGGCGGCGCATGGCCGTCTCGGCCAGCGCACGCAGCGCCTTCGTCGTTTTGCTGTGCAGGTCGAGGAACTCGGCCACCGCCACCTCCGGACGACAGATCGATTGACGGCTAATCATTTACCGGCTAACGTTCCGCCTCGTACGCCAATCGCTAGACGGCAAACGATTAGGAGTGTCATGCTACTGGTCACCGGAGCCACCGGCAGAATCGGCCGTGAGCTGGTCCGCGAGCTCGACGCGAGGAACGCGGAGTTTCGCATCCTCGTCCGCGACTCCGCCCGCGCGGCCGACTTGGCCGCAAGCGCCGAGCGCGTGCTCGGCGACCTGGACGAGCCCTCGACGCTCGCCCCCGCCTTCGACGGCGTCGACCGGGTCTTCCTGCTCACCCCGGGCATCGGCGTGGACCAGGCCGCGAACGCCGTCGCCGCCGCGCGCATCGCCGGAGTGCGCCACATCGTGCTGTTGTCGTCCATCTGGGTCTTCGGAGATCCGGTGCCCGCCATGGGCCGCTGGCACCACGAGCGCGAGCGGCTGCTGCGGGCATCCGGCATACCGGCCACGATCCTGCGTCCCGGCGGTTTCATGACCAATGTCCTGGAATGGGGGCCGTCCATCAGGAAGGAGGGGGTCGTCCTCGACGCGATCGGGCCGGGCCGGTCCGCGCCGATCGATCCGGCCGACATCGCGGCCGTCGCCGCCCTCGTGCTGACCGAGAACGGCCATGAAGGCCAGACCTACACCCTCACCGGTGACGAGACATTCACCATCGCCGAGCAGGTCGCGATCATCGCCGCCACCATCGGCCGCCGCATAGAGGTCCGTGCGGCGACCACCCCCGAGGAGATCGTCCGGTCCCGCTACCCCGACGGCGCGCCGAAGCCCCTTGCCGACGCGATCCTCGAAGCCGCGGCGCTCATGCGCGCGGACACGGCCGGAGTCCGCACCGGAACCGTGCACCACCTGCTCGGCCGCCGCCCCCGGACCTTCTCCGACTGGTGCGCCCGGAACGCTCACGCGCTGAGGCTCGGCGGCGAAGCCGAGTAGAGGAGGCCGGCAGGCGGGGCGCACCCCCTCTCCGCATGACGAACCGACGGCGCCCACGGACGACCGCGGACGCCGGCCTTCGTCACCCGGGCGAGACCCGGCCGAGGGCGGACCTCCGGTCAGGCGGCGCTGGCCATCTTGCGCAGCCGCACCAGCGCGTCGCGCTCGATGCGCCGGGCGCGGTCACGGCCGATGCCGTAGCGCTCCCCCACCTCGGTGAGGGTGTGCTCGCGGCCGTCCACCAGGCCGTACCGCCAGCGCAGCATCTCGCGCATCTGGCCCTCCAGGCCGGTCAGCCACTGCTCCAGGCGCTCCTTCTCCAGGGTGGCCATGGCCTGCTGCTCGGGGTCCGCCCAGGTCTCGTCGGCGATCATGTCACCGAGCTCGGTCTCGTCCTCGTCGCCCACACCGAGCTGGAGGGAGACCGGGTCGGAGGCCCAGCGGCGCAGCTCCTGCACCCGCTCGATCGGCAGGTCGAGCACCTCGGCGAGGTCGGCGTCGGTCGGCTCGGCGTCGAACTCCGCCAGCATGTCCCTGCGCACCCGCATGAGCCGCGTCATCTGCTCGCCCGCGTGGGTGGGCAGCCGCACCGGCCGCGCCTGCTCGTGGATCGAGCGGCCCACCGACTGCCGGATCCACCAGGTGGCGTAGGTGGAGAACTTGTACCCCCGGCGGTAGTCGAACTTCTCCACGGCGCGGACCAGCCCGAGATTGCCCTCCTGCACCAGGTCGATCAGCGGCATCCCCCGTCCGGAGTACTTCCTCGCGACCGCGACCACGAGACGCAGGTTGGCCTGGATGAACTCGTCCTTCGCCCGCCGCCCCGAGATCGCGATGCGCTCCAGCTCCTCGTCGGTCGCGTTCGCGATCTTCGGCTCGGGCCGCCCGCTGTCGAGCAACTGCTCGGCGAACAACCCCGCCTCGATGCGCTTGGCCAGCTCGACCTCCTGCTCCGCGGTCAGCAGGGGAACGCGGCCGATTTCGGCCAAATACGTCCCCAGCAGATCCCGGTCAGAGATGTGCTGCTCCTGCGTCCGATTCCCCGTCGCCATCCGATGGCACCTCGTTCCGCCGCCGCGATATGCAATATGTGAGCCGGGAGCCGGACGTGTCCGCCCCGCTCGGCACGGTCCCCGGCTTCCTGCTTCTGACCCGGACAACGGCCGGTCCATGGCAAAGATTCCCCAAACGGATACGACCGAGGAATGGTTTCCTTTTCCTCCTCAAGGAGGATGTGATGCCGGGAAAAAAGGCGTTTACCCAGGTTACGAGGGCCTAAACGAGGCGGCGCCCCATCCGCCACACCTGCGCGACCAGCGGCACTCCGGGCCGGTACGCGAGGTGGACGTACGACGGCGCCTCCAGGATGACGAGGTCCGCGCGGGCGCCGGCGCACAGGGTGCCCACGTCGGTGCGCCGCAGCGCCCGCGCGCCGCCCCGGGTGGCGGCCCGCACGGCCTCCAGCGGCGTCATGCCCATCTCGCGTACGGCCAGGGCGACGCAGAACGGCATCGAGGTGGTGAACGAGGAGCCCGGGTTGCAGTCGGTCGCCAGGGCCACCGTGACGCCCGCGTCGAGCAGCCGCCGCGCGTCGGGGTAGGGCGACCTGGTGGAGAACTCCGCGCCCGGCAGCAGGGTGGCGACCACCCCGGCGGCGGCGAGCGCGTCCACGTCGGCGTCGGTGAGATGGGTGCAGTGGTCGGCGGATGCCGCCCCCATCTCGCAGGCCAGCCGTACACCCGGCCCCGGTCCGAGCTGGTTGGCGTGGACCCTGAGCTGCAGCCCGGCCTTGCGGCCCGCCGCGAGCACCTCCCTGCTGTGCTCCTCGCCGAACGCGCCGCGCTCGCAGAACACGTCGGCCCACTTGGCGTACGGCGCGCACGCCTCCAGCATCGGGCCGGTCACGAGCCGGACGTAGTCGTCTGCGCTCGTCTCCGGCGGGACGACGTGCGCCCCGAGGAACGTGGTCTCCTCGGTGAACTGGCGGGCGATCTCCAGGCTGCGGCGCTCGTCCTCCACGGTGAGGCCGTAGCCACTCTTGATCTCGAACGTCGTCGTGCCCTGCATGGTCATCTCGGAGACCAGCAGCGCGGTGGTGGACACCAGCTCGGGGATGGTGGCCCGGCGGGTGGCTGCGACGGTCGAGCGGATGCCGCCCGCGGTGTAGAGCCGCCCGGCCATCCGCGCGGCGAACTCCTCGGTGCGGTCGCCGGCGAACACCAGGTGCGCGTGGCTGTCCACGAACCCCGGGACGACGGCGCGTCCCTCCACGTCGACCCGCTCGTCGGCGGGCGGGGCGTCGGCGGACCGGCCGATCCAACGGATCACGCCGTTCTCCGCGACCAGCGCGGCGTCCTCGATCTCCTCCCGCTCGGGGTCCGCCGTGTACAGCGATCCGATCCCCGTGAAAACGACTGATGTCATGCCGCTCGGCCCCACGTTTCCTGATCCTCGCCACCCCGCGAACTGCGCAAACCTCACCGGTTCAGCGGGGCGAGCGCCTCAACCAGCAGCGCGCCGACGTCGCCGAGCACGTGCCGCCCGTCCTCCACGATCCGCCGCCCGCTCGCGACCACCGAGTGCACGTCGGCGGCGGTGGCGGCGAACACCACCGACTCCACCGCCGACGCCTTGGTCGCTCCGGCCGTACGCACCGAGTCGAGCCGGACGGAGACGAGGTCGGCCCAGGCCCCGGGCACCAGGCACCCGGCGTCGGGGAAACCCAGCGACGCCTGCCCCGCGGCGGTCGCGGCGTGCAGGAGCTGCGCGGCGGGCCAGTGCCCGCGCTCGCCGGTGACCAGCCGCTCGTCCATCTCCACCGCCCTGGCCTCCTCGAACAGGTCGATGACCGCCTGGCTGTCGGTGCCGAGCGTGACGGGCGATCCTGCATCGAGAAGCCTGCGGGCGGGGCCGACGCCGTCGGCGAGGTCGCGTTCTGTGGTGGGACACATGCACACGTGGGTGGTCGAGCCGCCGAGCAGCGCCACGTCCACGTCGGACAGGTGGGTGGCGTGCACCGCGGTCGAGCGCGGCCCCAGCGCGCCGTGTTCGTGCAGCACCTGGACGGGCGTCGCCGAGTAGACCTCGACGCACGCCTCGTTCTCGGCCCGCTGCTCCGACACGTGCGCGTGCAGCGGGCCGGTGTGCCGGTGGGCGAAGTCGACGACCACGTGCATCTGCTCGGGCGGCACCGCGCGCACGGAGTGGATGGCCGCGCCGATCTCCACGTCCTCCTCGCCCTCGTGCGCCCGGGCGAGGTCGTCGGCCCTGGCCGCCCATCGCTCGGCGTCCCCGTCGCCGAAGCGCAGCTGGGTGCCGGTGAGGGCGTCGCCGATGCCGCCGGTCAGATAGCAGGTGTCGAGCAGGGTGATGCGCAGCCCGGCCCTCCTGGCCGCCTCGACCAACGCGTGACCCATCGCGTTCGGATCGGCGTACGGCCTGCCCCCGGGCCCGTGGTGCAGGTAGTGGAACTCGGCCACGGCGGTGATCCCGGCGAGCGCCATCTCGGCGTACGTCGCGGTGGCCAGGGCGAGGTAGCGGTCCGGATCGAGCGCCTCGGCGACCGCGTACATCCGCTCGCGCCAGGTCCAGAAGCTGCCGCGGCCGGTCTGGGTGTGGCCGCGCAGGGCGCGGTGGAAGGCGTGCGAATGGCAGTTGGCCAGGCCGGGCAGCGTGAGCCCGGCCAGCCGCACGGCTCCGGGGGGAGGCGGCGCCTCGGGCCTGATCTCGACGATGCGGCGGCCCTCGACGCCGACGACCACGCTCTCCACGATCTCGCCGGGCGGCAGCCACGCCATCTCGCACCAGTAGGTCACGTGCACCGGTCCTCCAGATGGGCGGCGTGGCGGTGATGCCACTGTAATGAACGTCCGTCCCCCGCGCCTCGCGCGGCCGTCAGCGGGTGGGTCCCCCAGCCGGCCGCACGGTGATCTCGGTGACGTGCGCGTCGGGCGTGGCCGTCACCGCGGCCAGCACGGCCCGCGCCACCGATTCCGCCTCCAGGTACTTTCCCGGCTCGTACGGCCCCTCCTCCTGGGCGCGGACGTCCCTCTGCATGTCCGTGTCCACGCGTCCGGGGAAGATCGTGGTGACGCGCACGCCGTGGGCGTTCTCCTCCTCGCGCAGCACGTCGGCGTAGGCGCGCAGGGCGAACTTGCTGGCGGCGTAGGCGCCCCAGTTGGGGTTGGCCCGCTGCCCGGCGCCGGAGTTGATCAGCACGACGTGCCCGTGGGCCGCGCGCAGCGCGGGCAGCAGCAGCCGGGTCAGCTCGGCGACCGCGATGACGTTGACCTCCATCGTCCGCCGCCACACCTCGGCGGGGACGTCGGCGAGGTGACCGAGCCTGGCGATGCCCGCGCTGTGGACCAGCAGGTCGAGCCGGTCGATCCCCTCCACGTCGGCGGGGGTGATCTCGGTGAGCTCCACCGCCCAGGGACGGGCGGACGGCAGTTCCGCGCACAGCGCGTCGAGCGCCGTGCCGTCCCGGCCGCCCAGGAAGAGGTCGTACTCGGGGGCGAGGGCACGGGCGATCGCCGCCCCCACACCCCGCGAGGCGCCGGTGATCAGAGCCGTGGGTCGCATGGACCTCACCTTAGAGCGCCGCCCGGATCTTGCCGCACACCGCGTGCCGGGTTTCCGGGCGACCGGGTGGCGGCGGGCATGTCACCGCTGCGGGCGCAGGGTCTCGGGCGTGGGGCGCTCCAGGGTCAGGGCGTAGCGGTGGTGCGGGTAGCGGTGGTCGGCCGGGCGCACCCGCACCTCACCGGCGGCGGCCTCCAGGATCACGCAGCGGTACCACTCGCCGTCTTCGAGGAACTCCCACTGCCCGGCGAGCACGTCGAGCCCGGCGCGTCGCACCTCCTCCTCGGCCCGCTCGTACGGCCCGGCCGCACCGATGGGATAGCCGAAGACGGTCAGCGGCTCCCACCCCTCACCGGTCCGCTGTACGTAGCCGAGCAGGGCGCCGTCGTCGTCCCTGCGGATCTCGTGTCTGTCGTTCACGGTTGACCACGATACTCAAGTTTGTATACAAATTTGAATATGTCATCGACGCGGGTGCTGATCCTGGGCGTGCTGCTCGACGGGCCGCTGCACGGCTACGAGGTACGCAAGAAGCTCGAACTGTGGGGCGCCCAGCACTGGGCCAACGTCGCCTTCGGCTCGATCTACCACGCCCTCGGGAAGATGGCCGAGGAGGGCCTGCTCGAAGTGGTCGGCGACGGACGGCCCTCCGGGCGAGGGCGGACCGTCTACGCCATCACGCCCGAGGGACGGGCCGAGTTCGACCGGCGGCTGCGCGAGCACTGGTCGGCGATCATGCCGATCGTCGACCCGTTCCAGGTCGCGCTGACGTTCATGGACCGGCTGTCCAAGGCCGACCTGCTCGCCGTCGTACGGGAGAGGGCCGAGCGGCTGCGCGCGGGGTTCGCGAGCTTCGAGCGGGCCCGTGACGCCAAGCGCGCGGCGGACGCTCCGCGGCACGTGGACGAGTGCCTGGCGTTGAGCGCGGCCGAATACCGCGCCCAGCTGGAGTGGCTGGAGCAGGCCGTCGAGCGCGTCGAGCGCGGCGACATCCCATGAACGAGGAGCCCGAGATGATCATTGACGCGCGGGGATTACGCAAGACCTACCGCCCCCGGGGGCGCCGCGGCGCCGCGCCGGTGGAGGCCGTACGAGGAGTCGACCTCCAGGTCGCCGCAGGCGAGATAGTCGGCGTGCTCGGTCCCAACGGCGCCGGGAAGACCACGACGATCCGCATGCTGGCGACGCTGGTCGCGCCCACCGGCGGCACCGCGACGGTGGCCGGGCACGACCTGCTGACCTCCCCCGAACAGGTGCGGCGCCGCATCGGGTACGTCGGCCAGGCCGGCGGGGTCGACGAGAACAACACGGCCCGGGCCAATCTCCGGCTCGCCGCCCGGGTCGACGGCCTGACGGCGGCCGAGGCAGCGGCGCGCACGGAGGAGTTGCTGGCCGCCTTCGACCTGACGGGTCCGGCCGACCGGCCGGCCCGCACCCTGTCCGGCGGGCAGAAGCGGCGCGTCGCGATCGCGCTCGGCCTGGTCCACCGGCCGCCGCTGCTGTTCCTCGACGAGCCCACGACCGGGCTCGACCCGCAGAACCGGGCCAACCTCTGGGAGCAGATCAAGGCGCTGCGCGACGGCGGGACGAGCGTGCTGCTCAGCACCCACTACCTGGACGAGGCCGACGCGCTGTGCGACCGCCTGGTCATCGTCGACCACGGGCTCGTCGTCGCGGCCGGCACACCCGCCGAGCTGAAACGCGAGGTCGCCGGGGATGTCGTGTCCCTGCGCGTGCCCGGCACGGACGAGGCGGCGCGAGTGCTGGACGGCCTGCCGTACACGAGAGAGGTCAGGGCCGACCGCGGCCTGCTGCGCGTCTACCTGGACGACGGCGAGCGGGCGCTGCCGCACCTGCTGGCCGCGCTGGCCGGGCAGGGCCTGGCCCTGGAGTCCGTGGCGCTCGACCGGGCCACGCTCGACGACGTCTTCCTGCACAAGACCGGCCGCTCGCTCCGCGACGCCGCCTGAACCCCGCTCGCAGGAAGCCGCTCACAGAAAGCTGCTCACAGAAAGACTGAGCCATGCTGAAACACACCGGCCTGTTCCTGGCCTACGAGTTGCGCAACACCGCGCGCAACCCGGTCTGGCCGCTGTTCGGCCTCCTCCAGCCCGTCCTCTATCTGCTGCTGTTCGCCCCGCTGCTGGCCAACACCATGCCCGGCGTGCCGGACGAGCGGACGCTCGCCATGTTCACCCCCGGCGTGATGGTGATGATCGCGCTGTTCGGCTCGCTGTTCGTGGGCTTCGGCATGATCGCCGAGATCCGCACCGGAGTGCTCGAACGGCTCGCCGCGAGCCCGGCGAGCCGCCCGGCCATCGTCCTCGGCCGGACACTGCGCGACATGATCGTGCTGGTGGCACAGGCCGTGCTGATCATCGTGGTGGCGCTGCTCATGGGCATGCGGCCCAGCCTGCCGGGCGTCGCCCTGATGCTGCTGCTCATGGCCCTGACCGGCCTTTTCGCCTCCGGCCTGTCGTACGGCCTGGCCCTGGCCGTGCGGGACGAGAACGGAATGTCGCAGATCCTGCAGTTCTTCGCGCTGCCGCTGATCCTGTTCACCGGCATCCTGCTGCCGATGTCGTTCGCCCCGCCGTGGATGCGGACGGTGGCCCAGGTCAACCCGCTCTACCACGCGGTCGAGGCCGGGCGGGCGCTGTTCGCCGGCGACCTCGCGGGCGGCCACGTCGTGCTCGCGTTCGCCCTGATGGCGGTGCTCGCGGTGCCCGCCCTGGCCTGGTCGGTCCGCTCCATGCGCCACCTCGCCGGCTAACCGTTCTTGAGGAAGGCCAGCAGGTCGTCGTTCAGGGCGTCCTTGTGGGTCACGAACAGCCCGTGCCCGCCGGTGGGGTACTCCTTGTAGACCGCCCCGGGCACGAGGGCGGCCGTACGACGGCCGGTCACCTCGACCCGCGCCGACATGTCGGCCGCGCCGTGCACGACGAGCGCCGGAACGGTGATCGCGCGCAGCCCGTCCCGGTGGTCGGCGTGGTAGAGCGCTTCGAACACGCGCGACGTCGCCCACGGCGAGGCCGACAGGCACTGCGCGAGCGTCCAGTCGACGAGCGCCGGGGAGACGTCGTTGCCGAGGTGCGTGGCGAACCACACCTGCGCCTGCCGGGCGAACCACTTCGGCCGGTCGGTCGCGAACTGGGCTAGCGTCGCCCGCAGCGCCTCCTCGGGGGCGCCCTCCGGGTTGTCCGCGGTCCGCTTGAGGAACGGCAGGACGGCGGAGACGAACGCGACCCTGGCCACGCGCTCCTCGCCGTGCCTGGCCAGGTAGCGGGCGACCTCGGCGCCCCCGGCCGAGTGGCCGACCAGGGTCACGCGGCGCAGGCCGAGGTGCTCGATCAGGGCGGCCACGTCGTCCGCCAGACTGTCCAGGTCGTAACCCGTGGAGGGACGGTCGGAGCGGCCGTGCCCGCGCCGGTCCAGCGTCACGCAGCGGTAGCCGCGCTCGACGAAGAACGGAAGCTGGTACTCCCACATGTCGCTGTGCAGCACCCAGCTCGCCAGGAAAAGAATCGGCTCGCCCTGTCCGTAGTCCTCATAGGCCAGCCGCGTGCCGTCGAAGGTCTCGAAGAACATGTCCACTCCCGCTGTCTCGGATCGACAACCGGAGTCTGGCCGGGCGAGCTCAGAAGATCGATTACGTGGGAGGTAAGCGGCGGGGCGCCCCGGCCTGACCGGCCGGAGCGCCCCGCCTCCGACCCGGGTCACCGGACGCGCCCGCACGCGCGATGGCACCGGAGACCGGGCGGTGGTGAAGGAGAGGTTACGCACCACCGACCTTCCCGGTCATCGGTCGAAAGAAGCTGTGGCCCGGTGTAAGGGCTGCTCACGGCTTCGCCATCGGCGTCTGCGGAGATCGTCGGCCCACCGGTCAGGACGAGACGAGGAACTGCGTGGCGGCGAGCTCGCGATAGAGCTCGTCGGCCGCGACCAGCTCGTCGTGGGTGCCCCAGGCCCGCACGCGACCGGCCTCCATCACCACGATCCGGTCGGCGCCGGTCACGGTGGACAGGCGGTGGGCGATCACCAGGACCGTCGTCTCGCGCGCCACCTCCGCCACGACCTCCCGCAGCCGCATCTCGTTGACCGCGTCGAGCTGGGAGGTCGCCTCGTCGAGCAGCAGCAGCCGGGGCCTGCGCAGCAGCGCCCTGGCGATGGCGACCCGCTGCCGCTCGCCGCCCGACAGCAGGACGCCGCGATGGCCGACCGGCGTCTCCAGTCCCTCGGGCAGCCGCTCGACCAGGTCGTCCAGGCGCGTACGGGCGAGTGCGTGAGCGATCTCCTCGCCGGTCGCGCCGGGCGCGCCGAAGACGAGGTTCTCCCGCAACGTCCCCGCGAGCACGGGCGCGTCCTGCTCGACGTAGCCGAGCATGGCCCGCAGCTCGCCGAGCGGCCAGTCGCGGATGTCCCGCCCGCCGACGGTGATCGATCCCTCCTGCGGCTCGTAGAACCGCTCGATGAGGCCGAAGACCGTCGACTTGCCCGCGCCCGAGGGGCCGACCAGCGCGGTCATGCCGCCGGCGGGCACCTCGAACGTCACACCCTGGTGGACCACCGGCCGGTCCTCGCCATAGCGGAAGACGACCCCGGAGAACGTCACCCCGACGGGCTCGCCTCGCGTCCGCGTCACGGGGGCGGCGGCGGGCTCGGTGGGCAGCGCGGCGATCTCCTGGATGCGGGTCACCGCGGCAAGGCCGTTCTGGATCTGCGTGAGGCTCTGGACGATCTGACCGATCGGGGAGACCAGGTAGAAGAGGTACATGAGGAACGCGATCAGGGCGGAGATCTCCATCTCCCCCGCCGCCACCCGCGCCCCGCCGACGCCCAGCACCGCGAGGAACGCGAGCTGGATCGACATCCACGCGCCGATCCCGGCCAGCGACGTCCACGCGGCGGCGGCCACGCCCCGGTCGCGCGCCTCGGCGGCCGCCGCGCCCACCGCCGCGATCTCCCGCGCCTCGGCCCCGCCGGCCTTGACCGTACGGAACGCCTGGAGAGCGCGGTCGAGCACCGAGCCCATCTCACCGAGCGCCTCCTGCGCCTGCAGGGAGGCGCGTCGGATGCGCGGGGCGATGACCACGCCAAGGAGCCCGACCAGCGCGACGACGGCGAGCGTGACCACCAGCAGCAGGCCGTCCATGATCGCCATCATCACGGCGGCGCCCAGGAACGTGAAGACGGAGCCGACCAGCGAGGCCAGCGCGTCCGTGCAGACGGCGCGCAGCAGCGTGGTGTCGGAGCCGACCCGCGACAGCAGGTCGCCGGGCTTGAGCCGGTCCACGTCGGAGACCCTGAGCCGCAGAATGCGGTCCACCAGGCCGCGGCGCGAGTCGAGCACGATCGTCTCGCCCATCCGCTCCAGCAGGAACCGCCCGGCCGCGGAGATCAACGCGCCGGCCAGGACCGCGAGCGACAGCCCGAGCACCGGGCCCACCAGTGCGCCGCCCTCGCCGAACGTGTCGATCACCCGCTTGGCCATGACCGGCATGGCGAGCCCGGTGAGACTGCCGACGAGGCTCAGCAGGCCGCCCAGCAGGAGCACCCGCCGGTGCGGGCGCACCTGGCCGAACAGCAGCCGCCAGGAGGCGCGCTCCCCCAGGGACGCCTTCGTCCTCGGCCCTGGCCGGCCACCGCCGGGGCCGTCGCCGTCCATCCCCATGGAGCCCCCTACGCGCGAACCCGGCGTGCGATCTTCCGGAGACCCTAATTCACCGGAAACGCCGGTGCGCGCGGGGTTTTCGACCTATCGGATCAGTCCACACCGGGGACGTCGAGGTCGAACTCGGCGTCGCCGTCGTCGACGCGGCGCAGCTTGATGTCCTCGGCCCAGGCGTACGCGAAGCGGCGGACGTCGGCGACGCCCTCCTCGTCCAGGCCGCCGAACGCCTCGTCGGCCAGCAGGTCGACGGTCTCCAGCCGCTCGACCAGGTCCTCCACCCGCCACTCGTCGTCGTAGCGCGCGCCGAGCTGTTCGAGCAGGCGGAAGGAGTACAGGCCGGACACCGCGGCCACGTCGGCGAAGTCGCGCGGCAGGCCGCGGTCCTGCAGGGCGCGGACCTTGAGTCCCACGGCGTCGTCCAGGCCGAGCACCCGGCAGGGGCCGATGTCGGCGGGCCGGTCCCGCAGCGGCTCGCGGAGCAGGGCGACCTCGCACGACTGGCCGTTGATCTCGTCGGTGACGACGACGCGGCCGATGCGGGCGCCGGCCTCGCACACCTCGGCCGACAGGCCGGTGCTTCCGAACGCCTCGGCCAGCGCCTGGCCGGCCTCCGCCAGCGGGGCCTCGCCGCCGGTGGCGAAGGTGAGGTCGTCGACCGGCCTCGACGTGCATCCGTGCGCCAGCAGCGCGTAGCCGCCGGCGAGCAGCAGGCCGTACCGGTCGAGGACCGGCCGCGCGTCCTCGATGAGGCGCAGGTGGAACGGGGGCGCCGGGAAGGCGGAAGACGCGGTCACCACCTCAGTATCGCCCGCGCACGCACCGTGATCGTCCCTCATCCGGATACCCCGTAGGCCAGGCGGATCCGCCGGGTGGTGTCCATGATCGCGTACCAGGTGAGGCACAGGTCGGCCTCGGCCTCCTCGCTGCGTGCCTCCGCCGCCATGAGCCGATCCCCTGTCAGCAGCGCCGCCTCCCGTTTGAGCTGCGCCGCCATCCGTTGGAACACGAACCGCTCCCGAGACTCCATTACCGCCCCTCCCGGCCCCCCAACAGCTCTGACATGGGATGAAATACCCACAGAACCAGCCGAAATGCTCTTTGAGCGATCAACACACGTCCCGGTAAGGCGTTCCTGGCAGGTAGCGCGCCCATTCCTCCCTGGTCAGGGTCCGCCCGGCCCGCGCGCACACCTGCCGCGCCACGAGATCCCCGTCCACGGGCATCTCGAACAGGTCCCCGATCTGGTCGGCGACGTACAGGCGCGTGCCGTCGGCGCCGAACGCCGAGGTCAGGCCGAGGTCGGAGAGCAGCGGGACGGCTCCGCCCAGCCGCCGCCCGGCGCGCACGTCCCACAGCTGCACCGTCCCGCGCTCGCTCACCGTGGCGAGGACGTCTCCCCCGGGTGAGAAGGCCAGTGCGTCGATCTGCTCCATCGTCCCGTGCAGCGTGGGCGGCACGGGGGACGGACCCCTGGTGTCCCAGAGGAAGATCCGGCCCGTGATGCCGCCCACGGCGATCAGGTCGCCGGTGGGACTGACGGCGAAGGACTCGGAGGGGATGAACGCCTTGCCCCGCTGCCTGCCGGTGGCCGCGTCCAGGATCCGTCCGTCGGTGCAGACGATCGTCCGCCCGTCGGCGCCGAAGGCGATGTCGCCGGTCTGCCGGTCGAGAGGAATGTCAAGGATCAGGTGGCCGGTGCGCGCGTCCCACTCGATCAGCCGGCTCCCCCGCGTTTCCGGACCGTTGTCCGCCTGCCCGAGCGTGGCCGCGAAGAGCCTGCCGTCCGGGCTGAAGGCGTGGCCCTCCACCAGGAGGCCGCGCGGCGCCCGGTAGCTCCACAGCGGCCGGCGCCCGGCGACGTCCCAGGCGCGCAGCCGCTCGAGCGTGTCGTTGCCGATCACCATGGTCCGGCCCGTACGGTCGAAGATCGCGTCTCCCCAGCCGGCCGTTCCCGGTAGCGACCCGGCCGGTCGCCGCCGGGACACGTCCCACAGCTCCAGGGGGCCGGACTCCTCCGGTTCGATCGCCAGCCAGCGGCCCTCCGGGCTCAGCCAGGTGCGGAAGATCCGGCCCGGCGGGCGGACCGGATCGGCCCGCGGCCGGATGTCCAGGCTGACCACGGCCTCCTCCAGGAGGAAGCGCAGGGTGTGCCCGTCGGGGTCGAGGCGGACGTCCGCCACGTCGTCCTCGGCCCGGTAGGTGAACACCTGCCGGTGGTCGCGCACCCGCCAGACCCTGATGGACCGGTCGGCGAACCCCGCCAGGAAGCGCCCGTCGGCGCTGAATCGCAGGCCGGCGTTCACGGCGTTGGCGGGCTCGTCGGCCCCGCTCTCGGTCCAAGGCCAGTCGTCGTCCCCCGCCTCGGTGATCCGCCGGCCCGTCGCGGCCGAGACGAGGGTGATCTGCCGGCCCCCGCAGGCCATCAGCGCGCCGTCCCGGCTGAAGGCGACGGCCCCCAGCCGTCCGGGACAGGCTCCCCGGAACCTCGGGTCGCGGTCCGGGCCGGGCAGCCGCCGCACGCCGAAGCCGCCGTCCGGGTCGAGCAGCGCGGCGATCCGTCCCGAGCGCGGCAGGACCGGCAGCTCTCCGGGCCAGCCGCCCTCAATCGCCCGGCCGTACGTCCGGCCGTTCGCGAGGTCCCAGACGAAGCCGTTCGTGTCCTCCAGCACGGCGACCTTCGACTCGTCGTCGGTGAACCCGATCTCTCCTCCTGCTCGCGCGCCGGGAACGGCGAGCTCGGCCCGGACCCGGCCGGTGCCCAGGTCCCACACCGTCGCCTTCGTCGTGGTGATCACCGCGACGGACCTGCCGCTCGGGCTGAGCGACACGCCGAGCAGGGGGTCGGAGCGCAGGCCCGGCACCGGGATCCGCCGGAGCAGGCGCCGGCCCCGCACGTCGTGAAGGCTGATTCCGTCGTCCGACACGGTGACGACGGTGCGCCCGTCCCGGCTCAACGCCTGCAGCCCGCCGCCCGGCGGGCGGTAAACCGCGATCTCCGGCTGATAGAGCGAGGACATGAGGCTGGAGCGGGCCTCGGAGCCGCCGTCGAGGCGCCAGGCGGCCACGCTGAGCAGCATGGCGGCGGTGGGGTCGGTGGTGCGCAGGGTCCCGGCGCGCAGCGCCGCCTCCCGGCCGTTGGCCCGGTCGCGCTGCGCGGAGATCTGGTCGCGCTGGGCGGCGATCCGGCTGCCCTGGTAGGCCGCGAGGCCGCCGCCCGCCAGCGACAGCACGAGCAGCACGGCCAGGGCCGCGGTGAGCAGGCGGCGACGGCGGGCTCGCCGCCGAGTCAGCGCGGCCGACGCGTCGAGGAACTCGCGCTCCAGGGCGTTGAGGGCGAGGTGACGGCGACCGGTGACGGCCCAGCCCACGGCCGCGTCCAGGCGGCCGCCCTGCAGCAGGTCGGCCTGGCGGCGACCGGTCGCGGCCCACTGCCGGGCCCTGAGGCGGATCTCCGCGTGGACCGGCAGGCCGTCCCACTCGTCGTCGAGCCAGGCCCGCAGCCGGGGCCAGGCCCGCAGCAGCGCCGGCCGGGCCAGGCCCACCTCGCCGTCCCGCCGCGACAGCACATAGGCGAACAACCGCAGCACCTCGCCCGAACCGGGCGGCAACTCATCCTCGCCCGCCCTGCGCGTCGCGAGCTCACCCTCCGGACCCACCGCGACCAGCCGCAAGAAGATCTGCGGCACCAGATCACGCCCCGCGGGGCCGAGCGTGTCATACGCGTCCTCGGCCAGCGCGCCCAGCGCCGGGTCGGGATCGCCCTGCCCGTGCACCGCCCGCGCCGCCCGGCTGCCCTCCGCCAGCAAGTGCGCGGTGTCCACCCGGCCGCCCCCGCTGATCAGCGCCAACAGCAGGTCGCGGGCGGACGGGCGGGCAGACGGTTCCTTGACCAGCGCCGCGCCGACCAGCGGCCGCAGCGACGCGGGCAGCACCGACAGGTCGGGATCGGCCGACAGCACCCGGTGCATCACCCCGCCCAGACTCTCCGCACGGAACGGATCCTCACCCGTGGCGGCGAACAGCACGATCCCGCCCCAGGCGAACACATCGGCGGCCGGCCCCGCACGCTGCCCGGTGAACACCTCCGGCGCCATGTACGTCGGCGTCCCGGCCACCAGCCCCGTGCTGGTCAGCGACATCTCCAACGTCCTGGCGACGCCGAAATCGATCACCCGGGGGCCGTCCGGGCCGAGCAGCACGTTGTCGGGCTTGAGGTCACGATGCACGACCCCCGCCTCATGGATCGCCGTCAGCGCCGTGGCGATCGCGGTCGCCAGCCGATGCAGGCCGTCCCCGGCGAAGACCTGCCCCTCCTGCACAGCCCGGCGCAGACTCCGCCCCTCGACATACTCACTGACGATGAACGGCCGGGGCCCGTCCAACTCGGCGGCGATGACCGGCGCCGTGCAAAACGACGCCACCAGCCGGGCCGCCGCGGCCTCCCGCCCGAACCGCTCCCGAAGCTCCGGATCCACCGCGGCGTCGCCGTGCAGCACCTTCACCGCCACCCGGCGCCCCTGGCTGTCGTACGCCTCGTACACGACGCCCTGGCCGCCGGAGCCGAGCCGCCCCGACAGCCAGTAACCCCCCAGCCGCTCCGGATCCTCCGGCAGCAGCGTCCCCGTCATGCGTCCACCCCTCGTGCCGGCACGTGGGATTGGACGCCGACGGGCGCGAGAGGGTTCTGCCGGATCCTCGGCGCGTACGCGAATTTCGATCAGATCGCGGCGGGCATCGTCACCATCGGTGCCAGGAGAAGACGAAGCTGACGCCGAAGACGAGCATGGCGAGCAGGATGGCGATCCCCACGAAATTTCCGGCCAGCCCGCCCAGGCCGGTGTCCTCCTCGCTCCTGACGACGTTCACGCTCTCGGGGTCGTAGACGATGCGGACCTTCTCCCCTGTCGCGTACCAGCCGGAGATCTCCTCGACGTGCCGTTGCGTGCCCACCGTGAAACCGATCTTCGTGTAGTTCACGGTGATGGGATGGCCGTCGGTGTCGTTCCATGTCTCCGACCGGGTGGAGAGGGCGACGCCGGTGGTGCGGACGCCGTGCCGCCCGAGGTCCAGGGCCGACACGATGTCGAAGACCTGAGCGACGAGCATCACGATCAGGATGCCGAACCAGGCCGCGAAGAACGCGAACGACCCGACACCCGATAAAGAACGCCGGGATGACCATCGAGCCATCAGTCACAGGCCCCCTTCGCGAAGGCGATCGGGAAAGGCGCGGCTGCCGCCCTGTCTCCTACGACTCCTCCCCGGCCCCGTAGGTTCAAGCACGGCCTCGGCACCTGTCGCGCGGGCGCGCGGAAACACCCGGGCCGGTGAGATGTTCCCGCGCACGGTCCCGCCGCGGAGCCGCTCCGCGTCAGCAGTTGTGCAGGGCGGAGAACTTGCCCGGCCACTTCCAGGACCAGTTCCAGGTGTTCCCGGGGGCGTAGTACGTGCACTTGAAGTCCCTGCGATGGGCCAGGATCACCTTGAACCAGTGCCCCGCGCCACAGCCGTTGGTCACGCTGAGGTGGTCCGTGACGCCGCTGCTCGACAGGTGCCAGTGCACGCACCCCGGAAGAGGGCTGCGCGCCTGGGCGGTGGCCGCGGAGGCCACTCCGCCCGTGGGCAAGAGCAGCGCGGCGACTCCCGCGGACGCCGCGATGGGGAGTGCGATCTTCTTGCTGAGTCGCATGGCTTCTTTCTCCTGTCTCCGGTGAAGCAGTTCGCCTGGACTCGGGCCAGGCATGGCCAGCTCACCTGGGAAGACAGGTGTCCGACAAGCGACGCAACAGAATTGGACGCGATTGGCCGATCTTGTACGGCAGGCGTAGAAGTGAACCGTCAGAGGGGACCATGTGACCGTCCCGTTCCCGTCCCTGGAAAGGTGGGTCCATACATGGGCGACGCGGTGACCTCGCCTCCGCCGGATCCGGCGTCGGCAGACAGCGCTCAGGAATTCATCGACTTACTCAAGCGGCTCAGGACCTGGGCAGGGCAGCCCTCACTGCGCCGCTTGCGTCACCTGGCCGGCCGCTCGACCACCTCCGACGGCCACGAGGTGGACGCCCTGCCGTCGAGCACCGTGTCCTACACCCTCAACGGCCGGGGGCTGCCCGGCCTGCCGCGGCTGGCCTTCGTCGAGGCCTACGTGGCGGCCTGCCTGTCCGCCTGCGAGCTGTCGTCCGCGGAGATCGAGGCTCAGATCGCCCGGTGGCAGGACGCCTGGCGGCGAATAGCCAGCCCTGGTGATCACGAGCCCACCATGGAGCAGACCAAGGGACAGGCCGAGGAGACGACACCCTTGGATGACGCCCCGGGCCCGTCCTCCGGGTCGGCGCTCACTGAGCCGACTCTCACCGGGCCGACTCTCACCGGGCCGACGTCCATCGGGCCGAGCCGTACCCGCGTCCTGTCGGCCGGCCTCGCCGGGCTCGTGGCGGGCGCACTGATCGCCACGGTTGTGACCCTGTTCCTGAGGCCCGCCGGCAACGAGATCCCCTTGGTCCGTGGTGAGGATCCCAACCGGTGCGACGCGCCCAGCGTCTGCTTCTACGACCGCGGGCAGACCGGCCGGTTCCACGACGTCACCGACGACTACCAATCCCTCAACGACAGCCGTGACACGGTGGCCATGGTCAACCCGCGCAAGGACGACGTGGTGTGGCTGCGCTGGGAGGACGGTCACAGCGAGTGCACCATGCCGTTCGCGACCTACCGGCTCGCCCCTGGGGTGGCCGAGATCCGCATCAGCCGCGACTACCGCTGCCCTCCGGACGAGAAGGGCAAGCGTCGCGCCGTCCTGGACCCGGCTGCGGTGGTTCCGGCGCCCCTGCCCCCCTGCTACGTCACCGCCTCCCGGCGGCAGGCGACCGTGGAGACGTCATCGGCCTCGACGGTGCCGACCGGAAGATCCCGGTCCGCTACGTAGGTCGGCTCCACCGGCCTGGTCACGGATCGCCGCACACGCCACCCGGCTTTCGGACGGCGGCGTGGTCTCATCGGGCGCGGGGCCGGCCCGAGCGCCAGGGACGCCCGGGGTGGTCCGCCCCCGGCCGGGGATGGGGGGACACGACCCGCCGCCGGTGCTGCCGGGCCGGCAGCGCGGACGCGGGCAGGTCGTGGCGGCCGGACACGAACTCCTGCACCGCGATCTTCACCCGGATGACCGGGCGGCGCCAGCGCTCCTCCCGGTGGACCGCCTTGGCCATCAGGCGCGGCCGGGGCCGCCTCGCCCGCTCCGAGTAGCACCAGCGGGCCCAGGGCGAGCCGGGACGGGCCACCCGCACCGCCCCCACGTACAGCAGCGGCGGCACGAACAGTCCCAGCAGACCGCTCCAGATCTTCCCCTTGAGCAGGGTGATCATGGCGAAGACGAGGTTGACGAAGAGGAACGCGGGAGCCGTCCAGTGGCCGCCGTCCGCGCCGGTCCAAGCGAGCGGGCGCAGCCCGAGCAGCAGCAGGCCGGTGGCGGCGATCGCCACGAAGACCGCGTCCACCGAGGTGCGGCCCTCCTCCTGCCAGTAGACGTCGCGCAGGTGCAGGATCAGCGCGAACTCGTCGAGCACGAGGGCGGCGCCCACGCCGAACACCGCCGAGGAGAAGGAGTACCACCCCGTGGACGCACCCGACAGGACCAGCCCGGCCACCCCGCCGAGCAGCGTGAGCACCACGCCGAACACCACGTGGTGGATGTGCATCTCGCCCACGCTGACGTTGCCGAGCCACCGCACCCGCGCCCTGATCAGCCGTACGTTCACCCGCGTGAATACGAACGCCGTGATGAGCGCGACGAAGAAGCAGAACAGCGGCAGGCGGTGTGCCTCGATGATGCGTTCGTGAAACCAGTCGGCCATCAAGCGTTCCCCCGGCCTCCGATGCTACGTGGCGGGGGAAGCGGTCAGGCGAGAAAGCCGCGCAGCAGGGCCGCCGTGCCCTCCAGATGCTCAGCCACCGCCCGTTCGGCCGCCTCGGGGTCGCCGTCCAGGATCGCCGCGGCGATGGCGGCGTGCTGGACCGCCGCGTGCTCGATGTTGGGCCGCAGCACGGGGATCGCGTTGAGCAGGTCGGTGACCCGCAGCCTGGCGTCCGCGCACGCGGCGGCCAGCAGCGGCGAGCCGCTCAGCTCCGCGATCGCCAGGTGGAACGCGATGTCCATCCGGCGGTAGTCGGCCGGCGCGGCGTCGTTCACCCCGGCCAGCCGGGCGGCGAGCGTCTCCCGCTGCCGCGGGGTCAGCTCGGTGGTCGCGAGCACCCGGGCCGCCCCGCACTCGACGGCCATCCGGAACGTCAGCGCGTCCTCGAGATCGTCTTCGCCCATGCGGGTGACGGCCCTGCGCAGGTCGCCCTTGCGCGGGCTCGGCGGCCGGTAGACGACGAAGGCACCGCCGTACCGGCCGCGCCGTACGTCGAGGTAGCCGGCCTCCTGCAGCGCGCGGATCGCCTCGCGCAGCGTGACCCTGCTGATGCCGAGCCGGGTGGCCAGCTCGCGCTCCGGCGGCAGCTTCTCGCCGTGCGGGACGACGCCGAGCTTGATGGCCTGGAGCAGACGCTCGACGGTCTCCTCGAACGCGTTGCCCGCCCGCACCGGCCGCAGCAGCGACACCACGCCGGTGATCCCCACGGCCGCGTCCCGGGACGCGGGCTCGGCCGGAGTCCGGGGACGGGAGACGGACGCCTCCGCCGGAGTGATCTCCATGCGCATCATCCCTCCACCCGTCACCGCGGGTCCCCCGTCCCTGTGATCGAGGTTAAACCCCCCGGACATTGTTGACGACGAGGGGAACATGGTGCTTGCATGCCCTCAATGGTCTGATTCCAGACTTTTGGACGGGAGGCACCGTGCTCAGCGTGGAGCGACTCCGCGATGACGTCGAAGCGGGCCGCGTGGACACGGTCCTGCTCGCGGTCACCGACATGCAGGGGCGGCTGCAGGGCAAGCGGCTTTCGGCGCGGTACTTCCTGGAGGAGGTGCTGGACCACGCCGCGGAGGGCTGCAACTACCTGCTCGCGGTGGACGTCGACATGAACACCGTGGACGGCTACGCCATGTCGTCCTGGGAGCGCGGCTACGGCGACTTCGTCATGCGGCCGGACCTGTCGACGCTGCGCCGCGTGCCCTGGCACGAGGGCACCGTGCTGCTGCTGGCCGACCTGGTGTGGGAGGACGGCGCGGACGTCGTGGCCTCCCCCCGGCAGATCCTGCGCCGCCAGCTCGCCCGGCTCGCCGACCGCGGCTGGACCGCGTACGTCGGCACCGAGCTGGAGTTCGTCGTCTACGACGACAGCTACGAGCAGGCCTGGCAGCGGGGCTACCGCGACCTGACCCCGGCCAACCTCTACAACGTCGACTACTCGCTGCTCGGCACCTCCCGCATCGAGCCGCTGCTGCGGAAGATCCGGCTCGGCATGGAGGGTGCCGGACTGTACGTCGAGTCGGCCAAGGGCGAGTGCAACCTCGGCCAGCACGAGATCGCCTTCCGGTACGCCGACGCGCTGACCACCTGCGACAACCACGTGTTCTACAAGAACGGCGCCAAGGAGATCGCCGCCCAGGAGGGCAGGTCGGTCACCTTCATGGCCAAGCCGAACCAGCGCGAGGGCAACTCCTGCCACATCCACATCTCGCTGCGCGACGCCGACGGCGCGCCGGTCATGGCGGGCGGCGAGCCGTACGGGCTGTCGGAGGTCGGGCGGCGGTTCATCGCCGGTCAGCTCACGGCGATGCGCGAGCTGACCCTGCCCTACGCGCCCAACATCAACTCCTACAAGCGGTTCGTGCCCGGCAGCTTCGCCCCCACCGCCGTCAAGTGGGGCCTGGACAACCGCACCTGCTCGCTGCGGCTTGTCGGCCACGGCCCCTCGCTGCGGATCGAGAACCGGGTGCCGGGCGGCGACGTGAATCCGTACCTCGCGGTCGCCGCCATGATCGCGGCGGGGCTGCGCGGCATCGACGCCGGGCTGGAGCTGGAGGAGCCGTTCGCCGGGAACGCCTACGACTCCGGGGCCGAGCGCGTGCCCGCCACGCTCCGCGACGCCCTGGCGCTGTGGGAGGGCTCGCCGATCGCCGAGGAGGCGTTCGGCAAGGACGTGGTCGAGCACTACGCCAACAACGCGAGGGTCGAGCTGGCCGCCTTCGACGCGGCGGTCACCGACTGGGAGCTCTATCGGGGGTTCGAACGGCTGTGAAGATAGTCAATCCGGCGACCGAGGAAGTGATCGCCGAGGTCGAGATGGCGGACGCCGCCGAGGTGGACCGCGTGGTCGAGCGGGCCGCCCGGGCCTTCCCCGCCTGGCGGGCGGTCGCCCCGGGCGAGCGGGCCCGGCTGCTGCGCCGCTTCGCGCAGGTGGTGGAGGACCACGCGGAGGAGCTGGCCCGGCTGGAGATCGCCGGCGCCGGCCACACGATCGGCAACGCCCGCTGGGAGGCGGGCAACGTCCGCGACGTGCTGAACTTCTACGCGGGCGCGCCCGAGCGCGACCACGGCAGGCAGATCCCGGTGCCGGGCGGGGTGGACGTCACGTTCGCCGAGCCGCTGGGCGTGGTGGGGATCATCGTGCCGTGGAACTTCCCGATGGTCATCATGACCTGGGGAGTCGCCCCGGCCCTGGCCGCCGGCAACACGGTCGTCGTCAAGCCGGCCGAGTGGACGCCGCTGACCGCGCTGCGGCTGGCCGAGCTCGCCCTGGAGGCCGGGCTGCCCGAGGGCGTGCTGCAGGTCGTGCCCGGCGAGGGTGAGGTCGCCGGCGCCCGGCTCGTCGAGCACCCGGACGTACGGAAGATCGTGTTCACCGGCTCGACCGAGGTCGGGAAACTGATCGGCGCCAAGGCCGCCGAGCAGGTCAAACGGGTGACGCTGGAGCTGGGCGGCAAGAGCGCCAACATCGTCTTCGCCGACGCCGACCTCGGCAAGGCCGCGGCCTCGGCACCCATGGCGGTCTTCGACAACTCCGGCCAGGACTGCTGCGCCCGCTCGCGCATCCTGGTGGAGCGTTCCGTCTACGACGACTTCCTCGTGCGCCTGTCGCAGGCGGTGCGCGAGGTGCAGGTCGGCGACCCGAACGACCCGGCGACCCAGATGGGCCCGTTGATCAGCGCCGAGCACCGGGAGCGCGTCGCGTCGTTCGTCACCGAGGCGGACGTGTACGCCACCGGGTCGTGCCCGGCGGGCCCCGGCTACTGGTTCCCGCCCACGGTGCTGGCCGGATCGTCCTCGGAGTCCTTCCGCAGGGCGTTCGCCGAGGAGATCTTCGGTCCCGTGGTGTCGGTCGTGCCCTTCGAGGACGAGGCCGACGCGGTGCGGATCGCCAACGACACGGCGTACGGCCTGTCGGGGTCGATCTGGACCCGCGACGTGGGCCGGGCGCTGCGCGTGGCGCGGGCCGTCGAGGCGGGCAACCTGTCGGTGAACTCGCACTCCAGCGTCCGATACTGGACCCCGTTCGGCGGCTTCAAGCAGTCGGGCCTCGGCCGGGAGCTCGGCCCGGACGCCCTGTCGGCCTTCACCGAGACCAAGAACGTCTTCATCTCCACGGAGTAGACCAATGCAGCGTTTGCAGGACCGCGTCGCCGTCATCACCGGGGCGGGCAGCGGCATCGGGCTGGCCACGGCCCACCGGTTCGCCCAGGAGGGCGCCAAGGTCGTGGTCGCCGACCTCGACGAGGAGGCCGGCGCGAAGGCGGCCGGGGAGGTCGGCGGCCGGTTCGTCAAGGCGGACGTGGCGAACGAGGACGACGTCACCCGGATGTACCGGACCGCGTTCGAGGAGTTCGGCAGCGTCGACATCGCGTTCAACAACGCGGGCATCTCGCCGCCGGACGACGACTCCATCCTGGAGACCGGCATCGACGCCTGGCGCCGGGTGCAGGAGGTCAACCTCACCAGCGTCTACCTGTGCTGCAAGCACGCCATCCCGTACATGCGGCGCCAGGGCAAGGGCTCGATCATCAACACCGCGTCGTTCGTCGCGGTCATGGGCTCGGCCACCTCGCAGATCTCCTACACCGCCTCCAAGGGCGGCGTGCTCGCGATGAGCCGCGAACTGGGCGTCCAGTTCGCCCGCGAGGGCATCCGGGTCAACGCGCTGTGCCCCGGGCCTGTGGACACCCCGCTGCTGCGGGAGCTGTTCGCCAAGGACCCCGAGCGCGCCCAGCGCCGTCTCGTCCACGTGCCGATCGGCCGCTTCGCCCGGGCCGAGGAGATCGCCGCGGCGGTCGCGTTCCTCGCCTCCGACGACGCGTCGTTCATCACCGCCTCGGAGTTCCTGGTCGACGGCGGCATCTCCGGCGCGTACGTCACTCCGCTGTAAGGGGGATGCCATGGCCCGTCCCGTGATCGGCGTGACGTGCTACGTCGAGCCGGCGAAGTTCACCGTCTGGGACATGCGGGCGGCGCTGCTGCCGTACATGTACGTCGACCACATCACGCGGGCGGGAGGCCAGCCGGTCATCCTGCCGCCGGCCGGAGAGCCCGCCGCGCTGGCCGGGCGGCTGGACGGGCTGATCATCGCGGGCGGGGGCGACATCGACCCCGCCCGCTACGGCGCGCCGCCCGCCGCGCAGACCGGATACGTCCGGGAGTTCCGCGACGAGGCGGAGTTCGGGCTGATGGAGGCCGCCCTGCGCACCGGCCTGCCGTTCCTCGGCATCTGCCGGGGTCTGCAGGTGCTCAACGTGGCGCTGGGCGGCACCCTCCACCAGCACCTGCCCGACGTGGTCGGCCACACCGCCCACTCCCCCGCCCCCGGGACGTTCGGCCGCCTCCCCGTACGGCTCTCGCCGGGCTTGGCCAAGATCTACGACGGCGAGGACCTCACGCCCGCCCACTACCATCACCAGGCGATCGACCGTCTGGCGGACGGGCTGGAGGTGACCGCCCGTTCGGACGACGGCACGATCGAGGCCGTCGAGGTCACGGGCGCGGCGTTCGCCCTGGCCGTCCAGTGGCACCCGGAGGCCGACGAGGACGGCCCGCTGTTCCACGCCCTCGTGGCCGCCGCCCGCCACTGAGAACCCGCCGCTGAGAACCGGTCATTTAGAACCGGTCGCTGAGAGCCGCGGCGGCCCGCTGAGCGTGGAATACGCACCTTCCGGGCCCTACGCCGCACGCGCGCCGATCATCCGGGTAATCGGGCGTCACGCTCCCTCACCGCCGCCATGGACGGCCGGCCAGAGCTTGATCTGTAACCGATTTCATTTGGGTTATCCGCGTATCCGCGCGTGCGAGGCCGGGCAATGCGGTGCACAGAGCGGCGTTTATGAGCGCCGGAGTGACCGACATAGAAACGGCATATTTTTGACGCAAGCCGCCGGAGAGAGATATGGTCAAATAGCGATCAAAGCCGCGTCGTCGGCGCGTTCACGCTGCTTTCGTGCGGGGGAACCGTGTTATACGCCGTGCTCGGACCGTTCCGGGCCATGAAACCCTCAGGGGACGCCATCGCCGGACTCGCCCCGAGGCACCGGCAGCTCCTCGCCTTGTTCCTGCTCAATCCGAATATCGCGGTTCACCGGGATCGGCTCATCGATCTGTTGTGGAATGGCCGTCCCACTAAATCGGCGCCGCGGAATCTTACCACCTACATCGCACAGGTGCGGCGGCGGCTCTCGCCGCGCGACCCCGACCTTTCTCCGCTGCACACCGTGGAGGGCGGGTACCTTCTTTCGGTGCCGCCGGGATCCGTGGATGCTGCAGTATTCAACCATTTCGCGGCGCAAGGCAGAATCGCTCGCGAGAATGGCGATTACCACAATGCGGCGAGGATGTTCGAGAACGCGCTGAGCCTGTGGCGGGGCGACGCCCTGCTCGCCATGAGACATGTCGACGCGCTCTCCGCGTGGGCCTATCGGCTCGACGAGGACCGTCGCGCGGTGACCGAGGACCTCTTCGACGTCAGGCTGGCACTCGGGCACCATCGCGAGATCGTCGGCGGCCTGGCTCAATGGGCGGGGCGCCACCCGCTGCGCGAACGGCCGCACCGGCAACTCATGCTGGCGCTGCACCGGTCGGGCCGCACCCACGACGCCTCGGCGTCCTACCAGCGACTGCGCCGCACCCTGGTCGACCGCCTCGGCATCGAGCCGTCCTCCGACACCCAGGCCCTCCACCAGCGGATCCTCACCGGCGACGACCTCCCGTCCACCCTCATGCGGCTCCGCGCGGCGCACCGGCCGCCGTGCGACTCCACCCACGGGCTGTGAGGGCGGTCCGGCCGGGTTACGGGGATGGCGGCGAACCACTAGGCTTGCAGCACACCAGTGATCCCGTGCGGGAGAGTGTCCTGGCATCCGGTCAGGGCCCCTGAAGGAGCAAGCCCTCCCCGCGAACCTCTCAAGGCAAAGGACCGTGCGGGCGAGGTGGCCTCTGGAAAGAAGGCCGTGAGGCCTCGCCGAAGGTGAAAGTCCGGTAAAGATCGGACGAAGCTCTCAGGCGCCGATGACAGAGGGGGAGGATGCCCGATAGTCAAAACGCAGCATCCGTCCTTCCGAGGTGCGCATGTCCCGATCCACCCCGCTCCGCGGTGTCCACGAAAGCCTGGGCGCGACCCTGACCGACTTCGCGGGCTGGCAGATGCCCCTGCGCTACGGCAGCGAGGCGGCCGAGCACAACGCGGTGCGCACGGCCGCGGGGCTGTTCGACCTGTCCCACATGGGGGAGATCTTCGTCGTCGGCGCGCAGGCGGGTGAGGCGCTCGACCACGCTCTCGTGGGGCACCTCAGCGTCCTCGCGCCCGGCCGCGCCCGCTACACCATGATCGTGAACGAGACCGGCGGCATCCTCGACGATCTCATCGTCTACCGCCTCGACGAGGACCAGTACATGGTCGTCGCCAACGCCTCCAACTACGCCCTCGTCGCCCGTGAGCTCGCCGACAGGGCCCGCGGCTACGACGCGCGGGTGACCGACAGGTCGGACGAGTACGCGCTGGTCGCGGTGCAGGGCCCGCGCGGCGCCGCGATCCTCACCGCGCTCACCGACGCCGACCTCGACGATCTGAAGTACTACGCCATCGTCCCCGGCGTCGTCGCGGGCACCCCCGCCCTGATCGCACGCACCGGATACACCGGTGAGGACGGCTTCGAACTCTTCGTGCCGAACGAGCACGCCGTGCCGCTGTGGAACGCCCTCGCCGAGGCGGGCGGGGACGCCGGGCTCGTCCCCGCCGGGCTGTCGGCCCGCGACACGCTGCGCCTGGAGGCCGGCATGCCGCTGTACGGCAACGAGCTGAGCGCGGCGATCACGCCGTTCGACGCGGGGCTCGGCCGGGTCGTCCGCTTCGACAAGCCCGGCGACTTCGTGGGTAAGGCCGCCCTCGAGAGGGCGGCGGAGAACGGCACCAAGCGGCGCCTGGTCGGGCTGGTGGCGCGCGGCCGGCGCGTGCCTCGCCACGGCTACTCCGTCACCCGCGAGGGCGCCGTCGTCGGCGAGGTGACCAGCGGGGCCCCGTCGCAGTCCCTCGGCCGCCCGATCGCCATGGCGTACGTCGACGAGGTCGCCTTGGAGAAGGGCGGCCTGGCCGTGGACATCCGGGGCAGCCAAGAACCGGTCGACGTCGTCGATCTGCCTTTCTACAGGAGGAGCAAGTGAGCACCATTCCGGACGACCTGAGCTACACCAAGGAACACGAGTGGGTGGCCGGGCTTGAGGACGGCCGCACCGTGACGGTGGGCATCACGGCGTACGCGGCCGAGCAGCTCGGCGACGTGGTTTACGTGGAGGTGCACTCCGAGGTCGGCGCGACCGTCGCGGCCGGCGACGCGGTCGGCGAGGTGGAGTCCACCAAGTCCGTGAGCGACATCTTCGCGCCTGTCGGCGGCGAGGTCGTCGAGATCAACACCGCCGTCGTGGACAACCCCTCGCTGGTCAACTCCGACCCGTACGGCGAGGGCTGGCTGTTCCGCGTGCGCGTGGAGGAGGAGCCGGACGACCTGCTGTCGGCGGCGGAGTACACCGCGCTGACCTCCGGCGAGTCCTGACAGGCCTGAGAGGCGACGGTCAATGGCGATCAGCGTCTTCGACCTGTTCAAGGTGGGGATCGGGCCGTCCAGCTCGCACACGGGCGGCCCGATGGCGGCGGCGCACAAGTTCGCCCGCGGGCTGCACCAGGACGGGCTGCTGGAGAAGGTGACCCGGGTCGAGGCCATCCTGTACGGCTCGCTCGGGCTCACCGGCAAGGGGCACGGCAGCGACAAGGCGGTCCTGCTCGGCCTGTCCGGCGACAAGCCCGAGCTGGTCGACGTCGACACCGTCGACGAACGGCTGGCGGCGATGCGGGCGAGCGGCACGGTCACGTTGTACGGCGTGCACGAGATCCCGTTCGTGGTCGGGGAGCACCTCGTCTTCGAGCGCAAGCTGTCGCTCCCCCACCACCCGAACGGCATGCGGTTCACGGCGTACGCCGACGACACGGTGCTGCGCGAGAAGGTCTACTACTCGGTCGGCGGCGGCTTCGTGGTGGACGAGAACGCCACCGGCGCCGACCGGATCAAACCCGACGACACCGTGCTGCCGTACGCCTTCACGACCGCACAGGAACTGCTCGCGCACTGCGCCGAGACCGGCCTGTCGATCTCCGGCCTGATGATGGAGAACGAGAAGGCCTTCGGCCGCACGGAGGAGGAGATCCGGACCCGCCTGCTGCACCTGTGGGCGGTGATGGCCGAGTGCGTACGGCGCGGCACCAGCCGCGAGGGCGTCCTGCCGGGCGGCCTCAAGGTGCGCCGCCGGGCCCACCAGCTCTACCGGCGGCTGCAGAGCGAGGCCGACGGGACCGATCCGCTGCGGGCGATGGACTGGGTCTCGCTGTTCGCGCTGGCCGTCAACGAGGAGAACGCCGCGGGCGGCCGGATCGTCACCGCGCCGACCAACGGCGCCGCCGGCATCGTCCCGGCCGTGCTGTCCTACTACATGCGCTTCCTCCCGGGCGCCGGCGAGGACGGCGTCATCCGCTTCCTGCTCACCGCGGGCGCGATCGGCGTGCTGTTCAAGGAGAACGCCTCCATCTCCGGCGCGGAGGTGGGCTGCCAGGGCGAGGTCGGCTCGGCCTGCTCGATGGCGGCGGCGGGCCTCACCGAAGCGCTCGGCGGGACGCCGGAGCAGGTCGAGAACGCCGCCGAGATCGGCATCGAGCACAACCTTGGCCTGACCTGCGACCCGATCGGCGGGCTCGTCCAGATCCCGTGCATCGAGCGCAACGCCGTCGCCTCGATCAAGGCGATCGCCGCCGCCCGCATCGCGCTGCGCGGCGACGGCCGCCACTTCGTGTCGCTGGACAAGGCGATCAAGACGATGCGCGACACCGGCAGGGACATGCTCGACAAGTATAAGGAGACCTCACGCGGCGGCCTCGCCGTCAACGTCATCGAGTGCTGACCCCCCACCCCCACCGTGATCTTGTAGTTTGTCGCACGCGATGCCCCTCACCTGCACCGGAACCCTTCGTGATCATGCAGGAAATCGGCGAGCACCCACCTGACCTGCCGTGGAACCGTTCGTGATCATGCACCCGGGCAGAACGTCGGCCGGAGCCAATAAGGTGGTGACTTCCCCGGCGAGGAGGAGGGCCGTCACGTGAGGTGGCGCGAGGCGCTGCGCCCGCATCGGGCGTTCCTGGTCGTGCTGGCGGCGGGCGTCGCACTGCGTGCGCTCGCCGTGCTCGGCTACCGGCCCGCCCTGTGGTTCTGGGCCGACTCCTTCGCCTACCTCAGCTCGGCACTCGACCTGCGGCCACTGCCCTCGCGGCCGTCCGGCTACTCGCTGTTCCTGGCGGCGCTGAGCCCGCTGGGCAGCATCACCGCCGTCGTGATCGTCCAGCACCTGCTCGGTCTCGGCATGGCCGTCTGCGTGTACGCGGTGCTGCGCCGCCGCACCCGGCTGCCGGGCTGGGGAGCGGCCCTGGCGGCGGCGCCGGTGCTTCTCGACGTCCACCAGATCCAGCTCGAACACCTCGTCATGGCGGACCTGCTGTTCACCGCACTGGTCGTGGCCGCCGTGACGATCCTGCTGTGGCGTCCCAGGCCCGGCGCGTGGGCCGTCGTCGCGGCGCTGCTGCTGCTCGGGTTCGCCACGGTCACCCGCACCCTCGGGCTGCCCCTGATCGCACTGGCGCTGCTGCCTGTGGTGCTGGCCGGACGCTGGAGGGCCGCGCTCGCGGGGCTCGCCGCCGCGTCCGCCGTGCTCGGCGGGTACGCCGTCTGGTTCCACGACGCCCACGGGTCGTACGGGATGGGCGGCAGCAGCACGTGGCTGTGGTCGCGCACGATGACCTTCGCCGACTGCTCGGTCATGAAGCCGCCGAAGGAGCTGGCGGTGCTGTGCCCGTCGGGGCCCCGGCTCGCCGCGCCCGCCTACATCTGGGCCGCCGACTCGCCCATCCAGCGGGTGAAGAAGGACAAGGACCGGCTGGCGAGCGAGTTCGCCTCGCTGGCGATCCGCAGTCAGCCCCTCGACTTCCTGACGACCGGGCTGCACGACGCCATGTGGGCGTTCGAATGGGACCGGAAGGTCTACCCTGCCCCGGGCCCGCAGAGCGCGTACGTGTTCCCCGCCTCGGTGAAGCCGTTCACCTCAAAGGTGGCCTCCGGCGGCCGTACGGCCGGTGAGCTGACCACCGCCTACCAGGGAAGCTCCGGGGACACCAAGGTGGTCGAGCCGTTCGCGGGATGGCTGCGCGCCTACCAGGAGCAGGGCTTCCTGCGGGGGCCGCTGCTGGCGGTGATCCTTCTGGCCGGGCTCGCCGGGCTGGTGGCCCGGCGGTGGACGGCGCTGCTCCCTTGGGCCGCGGCGGCGGTTCTGCTTCTGCTGCCACCCCTGATCGCCGCCTTCGACCACCGCTATGTGGTGCCCGTCGTGCCGCTCGCCTGTCTGGCCGCCGGGCTCGCCCTCGGCACGGGCGCGACCCCCGCGCCATGGCGCAGGGAGGGGCGGTCAGCGGCGGCGGACGTGAAGGCGAACGACCGCAAGCGCGTCGTCGCTGCCGACCGCGCGGCGAACGCGTGAGACCGCCGACTCGTCCAGCCGCCTGATCACCTGTCGCAGGTCGGCCGACCGCCGGAGCGACACCGACACCCGCACCCTGCCGTCGCGCACGAGCCTGACCGAGATGCGGCCGATCCCGTCGATCCCCTTCAGCGCCACGCCGAGCATGGCGATGCCGGCGCCGGTGCGGCTGCCGACCCGGCCCCAGCCGAGCGCCATGAGGAGCCAGCGGGTCGCGACCAGGGCGAGCACCATCGCCGCCCCGGCCAGCAGGGGCAGCGCCCACGGCTTCCCGTCGGCCACGCTCCCGTCGGCCACGCTCGCGTCGATCAGGACCGCGCCGGGCCGCCGGCGCACGATGGCCAGCAGGCCGAAACCTCCCGCGACCAGCGCGAGACCCACCAGCAAGAGCCCGACGCGGTTCCCCCATCGCGGACGCACCTCAGCCCCCTCTCCTGCGCAGCCGTACGACCACCTCGTGGCGGGACCGTACGCCGAGACCCGACAGCCGGTCCCCGACCGCGGCGCCGACCTCGCGCAGCAGGGCGCCGGTCGTGTTCGCGTCGGCTACCACGGCGACCTCGATCCGCCTGCGGAGGATGTGGACGCCGGCCCGCCGGACGTGCTCGACCTCCCTGGCCGAGGCGGCGAGCGTCCTGCGCAGGCCGGCGCGGGTCAGGCCCATCGCGAGCAGCGGGTCCGTGCACTCCAGGGGCATGAGCCGGGGACGGCCGGGAACGAGCGCGAGGGCCACCAGGCCCGCACCGCAGACGATCATGCCGACCGCGGCGGCGGGAACGGCGGGGTCGGCCGTCGTGAGGTTCAGCAGCCGGGGCGGCAGCCGCAAGTCCGGGGACAGGCCGAGCATGACGGCGACGACCACGGCGGTGAGCACCCAGCCGAGCAGGGCGATCACGGCGGCGACCACGACGGCGGCCGGGGTCCGGCCCGGCCGCAGGAGGCGCACGGCGCTCCGCCGGCCCGCCGCGGCGCCCCTGCCGCCTGTATCGCTTCCGGCGCCCTTGACGCCTTCGCCGCCGCCCACACTCCGGGCGCCTCGGGCGCCGCCGGCGTCCTCGGCGCCTCCGCCCTTGGCGCTCCTCGCCGACGAACCCGCCAGGATTCCCTGCACGACGCTCATCAGCCGTTCACCCTTCCCGTTCACCGTGCCGGGTCCGCTCGGTAGTCACGTCATCATGGGTACACGGAGCGGTGGCGGGACGGGCGGGTCACCCGCGCCCTTGCGCGATCATGGAGGACCCAGGGCGAGGATTTTGCCCAGGCGCGGTTAACGTGAACGCCGCTCATGTATTTCCCGGCGGCGCCGTATTAGGCTGCGCCCATGGACGACCGACAGCGCCTCGACCAGGCGACGGCCCACCTTGAGCCGCCCTTCGCGGTCCTCGACATGGACGCGCTCCGGTCGAACGCGGCCGCCATGGTGCGCCGGGCCCGGGGCAAGCCGATCCGGGTGGCCAGCAAGTCGATCCGCTGCCGGGCCGTGCTCGAACAGGTCCTGCGCATGGACGGCGTCTCGGGCGTCATGGCCTTCACGCTGCCCGAGGCGCTGTGGCTGGTCTCCACCGGCCTGCGGGACGTGCTCGTGGCCTATCCCACGGCCGACAGGACCGCGCTGCGCGCCCTGGGATCGGACGAGGTCGCGGCGCGGGAGATCACCGTCATGGTGGACTCGCCCGAACACCTCGACCTCATCGAGAGCCTGCGGCTCCCCCACCGCATCCGGGTGTGCCTGGACATCGACGCCGGGTTCGTGGCCTTCGGCGGCGCGTTCCGGGCGGGCGCGCTGCGGTCGCCGATCCGTGAACCCGAGCAGGCCGCCGAGATCGCCGCGCACATCGCCAAGCGTCCCGGGCTGCGGCTGACCGGGCTCATGGCGTACGAGGCCCAGATCGCCGGGGTGGGCGACGACGTTCCGGGACCGTACGGCCGCGCGCTGCGCTGGATGCAGGAACGGTCGCGCCGCGAGCTGGTCGTGCGGCGCGGCCGGATCGTGCAGGCCGTACGCCAGGTCGCCGACCTGGAGTTCGTCAACGGCGGCGGAACGGGAAGCATCGAGAAGACCGCCGCCGAGCGGGCGATCACCGAGGTCGCGGCGGGCTCGGGCTTCTTCCATCCCCGGCTGTTCGACTTCTACCGGGGCTTCACCGGCCGTCCGGCGGCGCTGTTCGCCCTGCCGGTCGTGCGCAAGCCGGCGCCGGACGTCGCCACCGTGCTCGGAGGGGGCTACCCCGCCTCCGGGGCCTCCGGGGCCACCCGGCTGCCCCAGCCGTACCTGCCGGCGGGGCTCAGATACCACCCGGACGAGGGGGCGGGCGAGGTGCAGACGCCGCTTCTGGGCGAGGCCGCCGCCGACCTCCGCCTGGGCGACCGCGTCTGGTTCCGCCACGCGAAGGCCGGGGAGCTGTGCGAGCGGTTCGCCACTCTGCACCTGGTCGAGGGCGATCGGGTGACCGAGGAGGTCCCGACCTATCGCGGCGAGGGCAGGACGTTCCTGTGACCGCCGGCCCGGCCTTGTGACGGACCCTTCGAATACGCGGCCGGTGAGAACGCGGACGCCGCCGTGAACCCGGTCACGACGGCGGCGTCCCTCGGCGAGTCAGCGGGAGCGGCGGCGCAGCAGCACGATGGCCGCGCCCACGGCGACGACCACGCCGATCCCGATCAGCACCGGAGCGATGCTGGGCGCCGGATTCTCCGCGGGCTGCTCGCCCTCGCCGTCGGCCGGGGCGTACGTGCGCGGCCCCAGGACCATGTCCTCCATCGACGTGACGAAGTCGCGCGCATTGGCCTTCGCCTTCGCGACGCCGCGCTCCGCGACCCGCTTCGGGCTCACCCGGTCCGCGATGGCGTCGACCGTGCGAGCGAGCTCCGCCCGCGTGCGCTCGATCTTCCGTTCCAGCGCATCGGGATCGGTGTCCGCCATGCGATCCCCCTCCTGTGGTATTCGTGTGTGATCAGTCTGCCAGGTCCGGCGGTCGCCCCGCACAGCGGCTGAGCCGGTAGTTTGGTTGACGCTTGCCCGCCGATCGCCGCGGGTCACCTTTTTCCGGAGGACGTGATGAGCAAGCTCCAGCCCGGCGACGCCGCGCCGGACTTCACCCTGATCGACGCCGACGACAACGAGGTCTCGCTGGAGTCGCTCCGCGGCAAGCGGGTCATCCTGTACTTCTACCCGGCGGCGATGACCCCCGGGTGCACCAAGCAGGCCTGCGACTTCCGCGACAATCTCGGCGCGCTGACCGCGCAGGGCTTCGTGGTGCTGGGCGTCTCCAAGGACAAGCCCGCCAAGCTGCGGCAGTTCCGCGAGCGCGACGCGCTCACCTTCCCCCTGCTGTCCGACACCGGCCTGGACGTGCACAAGGCGTACGGCGCGTACGGCGAGAAGACGAACTATGGCAAGACCATCATGGGCGTCATCCGCTCCACGTTCGTCATCGACCCGGACGGAAAGGTCGAAAAGGCCCTCTACAACGTGAAGGCCACCGGTCACGTCGCCCGGCTCACAAAAGAGCTGGGAATCTCCTGAGATATCCCTTTTACCACGCTCCCGGAATTGTCGGCCGCGGCCGATAAATTCCGGGGCATGGCGAAGTACAAATACACCCCCGAGTTGCTCGCCGACGCGGCGGCCGGCGCGAGCAGCGTCGCGGACGTGCTGCGCTGTCTCGGCATCCCGTGGTCGGGGGGCGCCCACGCCCACATCAGCCGCCGCCTCAAGCACTTCGGCATCGACACATCCCACTTCCTCGGCCAGGCTCACAGGCGGGGGCAGCCGTCACCGCGACGGAGCCTTCCGGCGCAGGTGCTGGTCCTGAACCTCCCGGGTGCCGGCCGCGAGAAGCCGACCAAGCTTCGGCGGGCACTGCGCGAAGTGGGAGTTCCCTACCGCTGCGCAGACTGTAAGATAGGCGGCACTTGGCAAGGCCGTCCGTTGACATTGCACATCGACCACATCAACGGAAACTGGCTGGACAACAGAAAAGAGAATCTGAGATTTCTCTGCCCGAACTGCCACTCTCAGACCGAGAACTTCGCAGGAAAGGGAAGAGGAAAAGGGGCCGTAGTCCAACGGCAGGAGACCGCGGCTTTAGGTGCCGTACAGTGCGGGTTCGAATCCCGCCGGCCCCACAACAAATCAAATGATAACAACGGCACATCGAATACCGGCGAGGACGGCAACTCTTCAAGCCGACAGAGGGCGCCCGCGAGGATGGCCGTGATGGTCACCACGGACGACCTCGCTTTCCTCGAGCATTTCGCGGCGACGCAGGGCGCCCCGTCGCGGTCCTCCGTCATCCGAACGGCGATCGCTCTGCTCCGTGCCCAGAGCGAGCCGGAGTGACCGTCATCCGGCAGGGCTTTAAGCGGAGTCGTCAAAACAGGTGACGGCACCTACGACGTGCCGCCGACAAAGGCTTATGGGATTCAGGGCCGACAGCGCCGACGCGTGGAATACCTGCAGGCGCGCGCCGGCCCCTCCGCCGGCACGCGCCTGTCGGGAATGTGAGACGTCTCAGCCGGGGGCCTGGCAGCGCACTCCGGCGTCGGTCTGCCTGCACCAGGGGGGCAGGCCGTCCTGACCCTGCGGCGCGTCCTGGCCGAAGCCGCGAGGGAAGAACCGCTGCGGGTCGTTTCCGCCGACCCAGCTCGTTCCGGCGTCCGCCCGGTCCCAGACCATGCCGGTGACGGCGACGATGCCACCGCCGAGGAGCGCTCCGACGATTGCGGACGCGACACCGACGGCGACGAGCTGCCCGGCGTGTCCGCGAGGCAGCCGAGCCGCCAGGCGCGCGGGCATGCCAGGCCGCGGAGCTGACGCGAACCGTACCCGGGGGTCCTGCCAGCCCGGGGCGTTCCATCCCGTGCCGCCGGGGCCGAAGGCATAGCCGCTGCCGGTCGGAGGCGCGCCTCCGGCTCCCGGCCCGGGTCGGCCCGGGCCGGGAGGGCCTGCAGGGCCTGCCCAGGTCGCGTATGGCCCCGTGGAATAGGGCCCCGCCGCGCCAGGCCTGTTCCCGCGGCCGGTCCACGGCGATCCCGGCCCTGCCGCCCCAGGCGTGTTTGCCGGCCCGGTCCGTGGCGATCCCGGCCCTACTCCCCCGGGCGCGTTCCCGGGGCCGGTCCGTGGCGATCCCGGTCCTGCCGCTCCGGGCGGGCCGGCCGGGCTGGTCCAGGATGACGTGGGAGTGTTCCCAGGAGGCAGGGGCGCGGTCGGCCCGTTGGGCCCGACCGGCCCGGTCGGCGAAGTGGATTCGGCGGGTGACATGACCGGCCCGCTCCCCTCCGGCCCCGTTCGCGCGCCGGGCGCGGCGAGCGCGTGAGACGCAGCGTCAGGCGCAGTGGGCTCGTCGGGTGCAGTGGGCTCGGCCGGTCCGCTGGTCGCGGTGGGCTCACCCGGCCGGGCCGGCCCGGTCTCCGGCTCCGGGCGCGGGCCGCGCGGCTCGTCCCCTGCGCCACGCGACCCCGCGTCCTGATCCGCCATCCAAATCTCCCTTTACCCGCTTCAGAGAAGCGTTCCCGAGGACAAGGATGCGCCGTGATCCGTAAAAACGGCGTAAGCGCGACAAATGGCTGCGACCTGAGTCGTACGGTCGTATCCGCCGCAAGGGTGAGACCTTCCTGAGCAGCCGATACATAGGGTTGGGTACGTGTTCGGCAGACTGCGCGCCTGGACCCGGCGCCACAGCAAGCTCGTGGACGCGCTCACGATCTCCCCGCTGGCGCTGTTGAGCCTGATCACCATCGAGGTGTTCAGCAAGGCCGGATCGATCGGGGCACGACAGGTCGACGTGCCCGGGCTGCTGCTGTTGTCGGCCGCGCTCATCGTTCCGCTGGGGTGGCGCCGCGACCACCCCCGTGAGGTGTTCGCGGCGGTCGCCACCGTCAGCTTCGTCCAGTGGCTGCTCAACGTCGTCATCCTGCCCGCCAACATCGCGGTGCTCGTCGCGCTGTACAACGTCGCCTCGCGCTGCACGCTCCGGTGGGCGCTCGCCGCCGGGGCGGTCGCGGAGCTCGGGCTGCTGCTGGCGATGATCCGCTGGACTCCCGAGGCCGGGCGGGCGTGGGTGTCCTCTTCGGCCTTCATCGTCGCCGTCTGGCTCGCCGGGATCTACGCCAACACGCGCCGCCGCTACGTGGAGAGCCTGGTCGAACGCGCCGAGCGGGCGGAGCGGGACCGCGACCAGCAGGCGCGCATCGCCGCCGCGGCCGAGCGCGCCCGGATCGCCCGCGAACTGCACGACGTGGTCGCCCACAACGTCAGCGTGATGGTCGTCCAGGCCGACGGCGCGGGGTACGCCATCGACGGCGACCCCGAGCAGGCCCGGCGTGCGATGCAGGCGATCTCGGCAACCGGGCGGCAGGCGCTGGCCGAGATGCGCAGGCTGGTGGGCGTGCTGCGGCAGGACGCCGGCAGCCCTGCGGAGGAGTACGCTCCGCAGCCCGGCGTCGCCCAGCTCGGCGACCTGATCAGACAGGTCAGGGACTCGGGGCTGCCGACGGAGTTCACCGTGTCCGGCACCGCGCGGACCCTGCCGGAGGGCGAGCAGCTCGCCGTCTACCGGATCGTGCAGGAGGCGCTGACGAACGCGCTCAAGCACGGCGGTCCGGGCACGCGGGCCTGGGTGGAGATGACGTACGGCAGGGGCGAGATCGAGCTGAGGATCAGCGACGACGGCAGGGGCGCCGCGGCGCCGCGCCTGGTCGGCGGGCACGGGCTGATCGGCATGCGGGAGAGGGCGGCGATGTACGGCGGAAGCGTCGAGGCCGCTCCCCGGCCGGGCGGCGGCTTCCGGGTGGTCGCCCGCATTCCCCTCGGGGTGGCCGCGTGACGCGCGGGTCCCCCGGCACCGGCGACCGCGGCGACCGGTCCTCCCCGGCCCCCATGCCCAGCCGCCCCGGAACCAAGGCGACCGGGGCGACCGGCCCTCCCCGGATGGCAGTGACCCGGCCGTCGCCCCACCGCGTACGGTTACGGGGATCGCGGCGATGACGAGCGGAGCGGAGCGGCAGTGATACGCGTCATGCTGGTCGACGACCAGGAACTGGTGCGGACCGGGTTCCGGATGGTTCTCGGGGCGCAGCCGGACATCGAGGTCGTGGGCGAGGCGGCGGACGGGCTGGCGGCCGTCGAGGCGCTGCGCGCGGTCGAGGCGGACGTGGTCCTCATGGACGTCCGCATGCCGCGGATGGACGGCGTGGAGGCGGCCCGCGTGATCTGCGCGGCGCCGGACGGCCCCAAGGTGCTGATCCTGACGACGTTCGACCTCGACGAGTACGCGTTCGCCGCCATCAAGGCGGGAGCGGCGGGGTTCCTGCTGAAGGACGTGCCGCCGGCCGAGCTGATCAGCGCGATCCGGTCCATTCACTCCGGGGACGCGGTGGTCGCGCCGAGCACGACCCGCCGTCTGCTCGACCGCTTCGCCGTGCTCCTGCCGGAGGGGGACGCGCGGCGGGAGGACGCGGGCGTGCTGACGGCGCGGGAGCGGGAGGTGATGGTCCAGGTGGCCCGCGGCCTGTCGAACTCGGAGATCGCGGCGCGGCTGCATCTCGCGGAGGCGACCGTGAAGACCCACCTCGGCCGCATCCTGGCCAAGCTGGGGCTGCGCGACCGGGCCCAGGTGGTCGTCTACGCGTACGAGACGGGCGTGGTCTCCCCCGATCATCCCCGGGGCTGAGACCGGACTACCTCACAGGTCGCACACGTCCCGGCGAGGCCGTCCTGGGGCCGCACGCCAAGAACGTCCGGGAGGCCGAGGAAACGCGCTGATCACGCTCATAGCGTGGCGTCATGACCACAACAACCCAGGTTCGCACCGCGGTCGTCGCGCGGGGACTGACAAAGGTGTACGGCGAGGGCGACGCGGCGGTGCACGCGCTGCGCGGCGTCGACGTCGGCTTCGCCGCGGAGGCGTTCACCGCGATCATGGGGCCGTCCGGCTCCGGCAAGTCCACACTGATGCACTGCCTGGCCGGATTGGACACCGTGACGGACGGGCAGGTGACCATCGGCGACGTCGAGATCACCGGTTTGAACGACAAGCAGCTCACGCTCCTGCGGCGCGAGCGCGTGGGTTTCGTCTTCCAGGCGTTCAATCTGCTGCCGACGCTGACGGCCGAGCAGAACATAATGCTCCCGTTGGAGATCGCGGGACGCCAGGCCGACCAGGCGTTGTTCGACCGAGTGATCGAGACGGTCGGCCTGCGGGACCGGCTCGGGCACAAGCCGAGCGAGTTGTCGGGCGGCCAGCAGCAGCGCGTCGCCGTGGCGCGGGCGCTCATCAGCAAACCCCAGGTGATCTTCGCCGACGAGCCGACCGGCAACCTCGACTCCCGCAGCGGCGCCGAGGTGCTGGCGTTCCTGCGCAGGTCCGTACGCGAACTCGGGCAGACGATCGTGATGGTCACGCACGACCCCGGGGCGGCGTCGTACGCCGACCGGGTGGTCTTCCTCAGGGACGGGCTGCTGGTCAGCGAGGTCGAGCGGCCGACGCCGCAGACCGTGCTCGACACGCTGATGGCGCTGGAGGCCTGAGCCGTGTTCAGGATCACCCTCGCCGGGCTCCTGGCGCACCGCCTGCGCCTGGTGCTCACCTCCCTGGCGATCGTGCTCGGGGTCGGCTTCATCGCGGGCACGTTCGTGCTCACCGACACCATCGACGCCGGGTTCACCCAGTCGTTCGCCGCGGACGCCGACAAGGTGGACGTGGTGGTGACGCCCGATGACGACGCCGAGCCCGACGGGAATCTGCCGGAGAGCGCGCTCGCCGCGATCAGGGCGGTGCAGGGCGTCGAGGACGCCCAGCCCATGGTGTCCGGGGACGCGCCGCTGATCGGCAAGGACGGCAAGGTCGTGGGGGACGTCCCTACCGCCGGGGTGTCCATCCCCGCGAGCCGCATCAAGATCACCTCCGGCCGGGCCCCCTCCGCCGCCGGCGAGGCGGTGCTCGACAAGAACACCGCCAAGACGCAGGGGCTCGCGCCCGGAGCCGCCGTCACGGTGCTCGACCAGGCCGGTAAGCGCCAGCAGTTCCGCCTCGTCGGCGTCTTCGACGTGGGCCTCGACCAGGACCTCGCCTACCGGGGCGCGGTCGCGTTCACTCCCGACACGGCTCGGCGCGTCACCGGCGCCAAGGGCTTCACCGAGATCGACGTCGTCTCCTCGGGCCCCTCGCCGGAGAGCCTGCGTACGGCCGTCGCGGCGGCCGCGGGTAAGGCGAAGGTCGTCACCGGGCGGGAACGCGCCGACGAGGTGGCCAAGCGCAACCACGTGGACACGTCCTTCCTGCGGCTGGGCCTGCTGCTGTTCGGCGCGGTCGCGCTGCTCGTCGCCGCGCTCGTCATCTACAACACCTTCAACATCCTGGTCGCGCAGCGGATGCGCGAGATGGCGCTGCTGCGCTGCATCGGCGCGACCAAACGGCAGGTTTTCGGCTCGATCGTGCTGGAGTCGGCCGTGGTCGGCCTGTTGTCGTCGGTGCTCGGCCTGCTGACGGGCCTCGGCCTCGGGGCCGCCGCGGTCGCCGTGCTGCGGGCCGTCGGAACGGACATTCCCACGGGCACCGTGAGCCTGTCCCCGCAGGCGATCGCCATCGGCGTCTGCACCGGCGTCGTCGTGACGATGGGCGCCGCCCTGCTCCCGGCGCGGCAGGCCACCCGGGTGCCGCCCGTCGCGGCGCTGCGCGCGCAGGTGGAGGAGCACGCGTTCCGCACCGGGGTTGTCCGGGTGGTCGTCGCCGCCCTGTTCGTGCTGACCGGGGTCGGCCTCACCGCGGCGGGCGTGCTGCAGAAGCCGGGCCAGGCGGCGCTGCTGACGGTCATGGCGGGCGGCGTGCTCGTGTTCTTCTCCGTGCTCATCCTCGGCCCGGTGATCGTACGGCCGCTGAGCGGGCTGGCCGGTTGGGTGCCGGCGCGGCTGTTCGGCGTGCCGGGGCGGCTCGCCGTGGACAACTCGCGGCGCAACCCCAAGCGGGCGGCGACCACGACGGTGGCCCTGACCGTCGGCGTGACGCTGATGACGTTCATGACGGTCCTGACGTCCACGATGCGGACCACCGTGGGCGACCAACTCGACCAGCAGTTCCCCGCCGACTACATCCTGTCCGCGCAGACGGGCACGATCCCCCGCTCGGTCGCCGACACGCTGCGCGCGAGCCGCGATCTGGCCGCGGTGACCGAGTTCCGCGGGAAGAAGGCCAAGGTGAACGGCCGCGACTTCGAGGTGGGCACGGTCACGCAGTCGGCTCTCGGCACCGCCATCAAGCCGGAGGCGGCGTCCGGCACCATGGACGGCTTCGGCGCGGGCGAGGTCGCCGTGGCCGACGTCGTGGCCAAGGACCTCGGCGTCAAGGTCGGCGACACGGTGACGGTCGCGTCCGGCGGGCGGAGGACCTCTCTCAAGGTCGTCGCGGTGCTGAAGGCCGACGTGTCCCTGCTGCCGCCGTTCACCATGGCCGAGCAGACGTTCGAGCGGCACTTCGGCAGGGTGGACGACGCGCAGGTCCTGGTGAACGCGGCGGACGGGGTGGCCCCCGAGCGGGCGCGCAAGATCGTGGACGACGCGACGGCCGCCTACCCCGTGGTCAAGGTCGGCAGCACCACCGAGATCCGCGGCCAGTTCGACGAGGCGCTCGACTCGATCCTCATGGTCATCACCGGGCTGCTTGCCCTCGCCATCGTGATCTCACTGCTCGGCATCGCGAACACGCTGTCGCTCTCGGTCCACGAGCGCACCCGCGAGTCCGCGCTGCTGCGCGCCCTCGGCCTGACCCGGCCGCAGCTGCGGGGCATGCTCTCGGTCGAGGCGCTGGTCCTCGGCCTGGTGGGCGCGATCGTCGGCGTCGTGCTCGGCATCGTGTACGGCTGGGCGGCCACGGCGACGTTCACGGAGAACGTCTCCTTCCAGCTGCCGATCGGGCAGATCCTGCTCTTCATCGCCGCCTCGGGCCTGGCCGGGGTGCTCGCCGCGCTGCTGCCCGCCCGCCGTGCGGCCCGGGCCTCGGTCGTCGGGGCGCTGGCCGCCACCTGACCGCCGCTCCCCCGTCCGGACCGGTACGGCGGTCACCCGGGCCGCCCGCGCGAGCGGGTGACCCGGGCGGCGGGCCGGAGCACACACGCCTCCGGCCGGGCCGACGCCTGACGATCGTCACTCGGAGACCCGCCGCGAGGAGGGGGTGTCGGAGCCGGTCGCCGCCTCGGGCAGGATCCGGCGGAGGTGATGGTCGACTATGGCGGCCGCGTCGTCGACGCCGAGTTCCCCGAGCAGCACTCCGTCTGCGAGGCCCCGCGCGAGACCGAGCAGCGCGTGGGCCTCCGCGCCGGCGTCGACGTCCGGTGCCGCGCCTGAGGCCGCCACCAACGCGGCGATCTCGCGATGGACGGCGTCGCCGCCGGCACGATAGAGGGCGCGGATCTCCGGGTCGGCGACGGCCATGCTCACGAACGCGTGCCCGGCGAGCAGCGGGACCACAGCGGTCACGCCCAGTTCGACGATCGCGATCAGCACGCACCTCAGCGTGTCCGCCGGGCCGCGAGCGTCCCGGACGGCCTCGCGGACATGGCGTTCGATCTCCGCCCTCAGGATTTGGGCACTGGCGCGCAGCAGATCGGCCTTCCCGGCGAAGTAGTGCTGCACGAGCCCCTTGGAGACGCCGGCCTCCTGTGCCACCTGCCCTATGGTCACTCCGGCCAGGCCGTCTCGCGCGCACAGCCGCAGCGCCGCCTGGACGATCTCCTCCCGCCGAGCCGCATGATCGACCTTCTTCGGCACGATCCGCTCCTTTTTGCGATACGAACGTATTGTGATAGCAATGCAATACGATCGTACTGCCAAGAGCGAACGGGAGGACCCGTACGTGAACGACCTCGTGCGGCCCAACATCGGAGCACAGTTCCGTCGGCGGCGCCTCGGGCACTTCCCGGACGCACCGGCCTACACGCGTTACCGACAGATCTACGACCGGGCCATGGCCGGCCTCCCGCCGTACGACGGGTTCCAGGACGTGCCGACCGGCTTCGGAACCGTCCGCGCCTACCGCTTCGGCGCGGACGGCGCCGGTGCCGGAACACCGCTCCTCCTGCTGCCCGGGCGCACCGCGTCCACCCCGATGTGGGCGCCGAACCTCACCGGCCTGCGCGCTCGTGGCCGCGTCGTCTACGCGATCGACCTGCTCGGCGAGCCCGGCCTCTCGGTGCAGAGCAGGCCTTTCGCGAGCGCGGCCGACCATGCCGTGTGGCTCGCGGAACTCCTTGCCGGGCTCGGCCTCGACCGAACCCATCTACTGGGAGTGTCGATCGGCGGGTGGACCGCCTTCCGGCTCGCCCTGCACGCTCCGGAGAGGGTCGCCTCCCTGAGCCTGCTCGATCCCGCCTGCCTGTTCGGCCGGATCACCTGGAAGGCGGTCGCCGTCTCGCTGGGAACGGTGGGACCGCTCCCCGAACCGTGGCGAAAGCGGCTGCTGCGCTGGATCTCCGGAGGAGCCGACGTCGCCGGAGACGAGCCGGTCGCCGCTGTGATCTCCGCCGGGATGCGGGACTTCGCCGCCTTCCTCCCCCCGCCGGCGTACCCCTCGGACGCCGAGGTCGCCGCGGTCGGCGTACCGACCCTCGCCGTGATCGCCGGGCGCAGCATCATCCACCACCCGGGCAGGGCCGCGGAACGCGCCCGCCGGCTGCTCGCCCAAGGCGTCGTCGAGCTGTGGCCGGATGCCTCCCACGCCCTCAACGGCGAGTTCCCCGAGCGGGTCGCCGCCCGGGTCCTCGACTTCGTCGACCGGCTCGACGCGGACGACACTCTCCATCGCCGTCACTGACCGTCGTCGCCGTCGGGCCGGCGCTCTCCGCCAGGGCCGTCACAGGCGGCGGCCCTGGCGGTCGATCACCACGGCGAAGACCCCCGTGACATCCTCGTACGGCGGTTCCACGGCCATGTGACCCCGCTGGGCGTCGATCCACAGGACCTCGCCCCGGCAGTTGACGGCGTTCCACGCGTGGCTGCCTCCCCCGGCCCAGCGGGTGATCAGGACGGCGGCCGCACCGTGGCCGCCGAAGATCAACCGCTGCGCGATCGCCACGTAGGCCCGGCGGCCGTGGCCCACGTATTCGAAGCGGTGCCCGAGCCACTCCTCGGCGCGGGCGACTCCCCCGGTCTCCCCGGTCAGCAGCGGACGTCCCGAGCCGTCGTACTCCGGCTGCCTGCGTGCCGCCACGACGGGCTCGCCGTGCCAGGTGGACATGACCGACAGCGCGCAGTCGACGGCGTTGTTGGATCTGAACGCGTCCTCGGTCGGGCCTTCGGCGTTGATCAGGCGGATCCAGGTGCCTCGCGGGTCCGGGAAGCGCCCGCTCACCGCTTGCACGAGGCTCACCTGGCCGTCCGGATCCGCCTCGGCCAGGCCGCCGGGCCTGCCGTACGGGCGGGTCTCCTCCAGCCGTCGCGGCCGGCCCTGGCTGTCCAGCCAGTCACGCTCGGTCTCGTCGCGGAGCACGGCCGACCAGAAGTCGTCGGCGTCCGCGAGTTCGCCCGTCTCCGGACCGTCGGCGGCAGCCATGCCCGGCTGTACGGCGATGGTCGGCGCGGGCGCGGTCTCGGCGAACCACTCGTCCTGTCCGGTCGAGGCACCCACGTCGTGTCCGGTCGAGGCACCGACGTCGTGTCCCATCTCGGGCAGCGGCTCGACCGGCCGGACGCTCTCGACGGTCGTCACGGCCGGCGAGGCCTCGTCTTCCGCCGCACCGTCCTGCTTCCCGGCGGCCGCCGTCTCCAGGTGATCCCCGGGCTCGGCCGGGTCCTCGACGTCGTCCTCGTACTCGCCCTCGCCGCCCTCGGCCTCGGTGTCGGTGTCGGTGTCGGAGTCGGTGTCGGCGCTGTCCGCCTCGGTTCCGACGGTCGGACGCTCCTCCACATCCGCGAGGTCGCCGGAGTCGTACGAGCCGGGCTCCTCCACGCCGGGCACCTCGACAGCGGGCAGCTCGACAGCGGGCTCTCCCACGTCGGGCTCCCTCACGTCGAACACCTCGACGGCGGGTTCCCCCACGCTGGGCTCGCCCAATCCGGACTGTTCCGCGCCGGACTCTGCCACACCCAATTCAGCAGCGCCCAACTCTGCCGCGCCCAACTCTGCCGGGAGCGACGGCGTGCAGTCGGGTGTCCTGGCGGTCTCCTCGGCCACCGCCTCGGCCACCGCCTCTTCCGCCGCCTCCCGAGCCTCCCCACCGGCCTCCTCGAAGCCACCGGCGTCCTCAGCGTCGTCGACGTCCTGTGCGTCCTCGAAATCCCCGAACTCCTCGGGATCCCGCAACTCCTCGGGATCCTCGGCGTCTACCTGGTCCCCGGTGCTCCGGGTGGTCCCGGCGCCTGCGGGCGTCGCGGCGGTGACGGCTTCCCGAGGGTCTGACGACCCCGCGCGCCGCCTGGCCGGCGCCCCCAGCCCGTGGGCCCCGTGGGCCCCGCGTCCCCCGTTGTCGCCGTTCCTCGCGGCCGGCACCACCGGCATGGTCACGGTGTCCACACCGAGCGGCAGCGCCGCGAGCCGTACCTCCAGGCGTCGGTCCTCCAGCGAGGGAGCAGGCGCCTCCGCGGCCTGCTCGTAGTCCCGCCATCGCCGGCCGTCGGCCGACACGACCGGGTTGTACACACCCGACGGCAACCGCCACCTCGCATGCCGGCGCGCCCTCTCCTGGTTCACGCGCTTGGCCCCCCTCCTCGCGCACATCAGCGTGCCGATGGTAGAGGCGGGCCGTCCGGGGCACGGCGGGTTTTCCCAACTCCAGACCCGGCTCTGCACCGGAGACCGCGCGGGGACGGTCAGCGGGCCGTCACGGCGATCGTGTGGAAGCCGGTGGCGCCGTCGGGGGCGGGCGGCGCCTCGTCCGAAGTCTGGGTGTAGCCGGTCGCGTCGGTGGCCCGCACGGAGATCGTGTGCCGGCCCGGCGTCAGGTCGAGGTCGAGCGACCACTGCCGCCACGTGTCGAGTCCCGGGGTGTCGGCGAGCCGCGCCTGCCGCCACGCTCCGCCGTCCACCCGCACCTCCACCGCGTCGACGCCGCGGTGCTGGGCCCAGGCGACGCCCGCAGCGGTCGTACGGCCCGCCGTGACCTCGTCCCCGTCATGGGGCAGGTCGATCCTGGACTGGGTCTTGATCGGGCCCCGGGGAGCCCAGCCGCGCGGCGTCCAGTAGCCCTCGTCCCGGTCGAACCGGGTGGCCCTGATCTCGGTGACCCACTTCGTCGCCGACACGTATCCGTACAGTCCGGGCACGACCTGGCGGACCGGGAAGCCGTGGGCCTCCGGGAGCACCTCACCGTTCATGGCGACGGCGAGCAGCGCGTCGCGGCCGTCCATGACCACGTCGACCGGTGTGCCGCAGGTCCAGCCGTCCTGGGAGACGCTGAGCAGCATGTCGGCCTCGCGGCGGATCCCGGCCTCGCGCAGCACGTCGGCGAGCCGGGCGCCGAGCCAGCGGGCGTTGCCGATGTACGGCCCGCCGACCTCGTTGGACACGCAGGTCAGGGTGACGTCCGCGTCCATGAGAGGGCGCTTGAGCAGGTCGGCGAAGGTCAGCTCGACCGGCCTGTCCACCAGCCCGTGGATCTTCAACGTCCACCGGGCCGGGTCAACCGACGGCACGACGAGTGCGGTGTCCACGCGGTAGAACTCCGCGTTGGGCGTGACGAACGGCGAGAGGCCGGGAATCCGCAGGTCCGCACCGGCGGGGATCGGCGCGGCCGGGCGGGCCGCGCGCGGCAGCATCTTCGCCACGCCGCGCCGGGCCAGTTCGGCGTCCTTGGAGCCCTTCAGCAGCCATCCGCCGAAACCGGCGACGCCCGCCACCGCGACCCCCGCCGCCGCTCCGGTCAGGAGCCTGCGCCGGTCGAAGACGTACGGACCGGAGTCCGGTCCCGCGCCCGGCCCCGCTCCCGCCCGCATGACGGCCGGCATCACGGGCGACGGGCTGGGCGGCGGGGAGGCGGGCGCGGCGAGACCGGACTCCGCCGCGCGGCTCTCCTCCCCCACGCCTGCGACCCTCGCGCGCTCTACCCCCGTGCGCTCTGCCCTCGCGCTCTCTGCCCTCGCGCTCTCTGCCATTGTGCGCTCTGCCGTTGTGCGCTCTGCCGTTGTGCGCTCTGCCGGCGCGGGCACCGCCAGGACCCTGCCGCCCGCGGCGTGGTCGGCGGCCCGGCTGGCGGCGACGTAGTCCTCCTCGCCGCTGCTCATCGCGCGGCGCGTCAGGCGCGACAGCGTCCACGCGCCGGCCGCGGCGCCCACGAGCGAGGGCAGGACGTGCGCCACCCCGGCGTCCGGCCGGGACAACGCCGCGGCGGCGCCGACGAGGCCGAACACGGCCAGGCCCAGCGTGCCGTACGCCCTCCGGCGGCGGGCCAGCAGGCCGAGACCGGCGGCGACGAGGGCGAGCACGACGACGATGCCGCCGAGCAGGACCGGCTTGTCGTTGGAGCCGAAGGTGCGGATCGCCCATTCCTTGAGACCGGCGGGCGTGGCGTCGACCATCGTGCCGCCCACCGCGACGACCGGCGCCGCGCCGGGATCGATCAGACCGGCGACGATCTGGGCCACCCCGAGCGCCACCGCGCCGGCGACGAGCCCGGTCAGCGCGGCCGCCCAGGCGGGCATGCGGGTGCCTGCTGCGTTCACGTTCCGAACGCTACGCCCGTCCGCCCGCCGAGGTCTTACGGCGGTATTACGAGAGGCGTTATGAGACGACCTGGGCGATCACCGGGGCGATGGCCCGGAATGCCTTGCCCCGGTGGCTGATCGCGTTCTTCTCCTCGGCCGACATCTCCGACGTCGTGCGGGTGTCGCCGTCCGGCACGAAGATCGGGTCGTAGCCGAAGCCGCCCGTGCCGCGCCGCTCGCGGATGAGGTGGCCGTGCACGGCCCCCTCCACCACGTGCTCCTCGCCCGTCGGCAGTGCGAGCGCGGCCGTGCAGGCGAAGTGGGCCTGGCGGTGGCCGTCCGGCACGTCGGCGATCTGCGCGAGCAGCAGGTCGAGGTTGGCGTCGTCGTCGCCGTGGCGGCCCGACCAGCGGGCGGAGAAGATGCCCGGCATGCCGTTCAGCGCCTCGACGCACAGGCCGGAGTCGTCGGCGATGGCGGGCAGTCCGCTCTGCGAGGCGACCGCGTGGGCCTTGAGCAGCGCGTTCTCCGCGAACGTGAGCCCGGTCTCGGCCACGTCGCCGATGTGCGGGAACGCCTCAAGGCCGACGAGTTCGACCGGCACACCGGCGTCGGCGAGGATCCGGCGCAGTTCTACGATCTTCCCGGCGTTCCGGGTGGCCAGGACCACCTTGTTCATCTTGTCGTTCTCCCGTGGATCAGGCGAGGGCCTCGGTCTGGAGGCGGGTGAGCTCCGCGCAGCCGACAGCGGCGAGGTCGAGCAAGCCGTTGAGCGCCGTCCGGTCGAACGGCGTGCCCTCGGCGGTGCCCTGCACCTCGACGTAGTCGCCCCTGCCGGTCATCACCACGTTCATGTCGGTCTCGGCCTTGACGTCCTCGCTGTAGTCGAGATCGAGCATCGGCTCGGTGCCGACGACGCCGACCGAGACGGCGGCGACCGAGTTCACCAGGGGGTCGCCTGGGCACATCCGGCGCTGCCGCATCCAGGCGATCGCGTCGGCGAGGGCGACGTACGCCCCGGTGATGGCGGCGGTGCGGGTGCCGCCGTCGGCCTGCAGCACGTCGCAGTCGAGCACGACGGAGTTCTCTCCCAGGGCCTTGTAGTCGACGCAGGCCCGCAGGGACCTGCCGATCAGCCGGGAGATCTCGTGGGTGCGCCCGCCGATCTTGCCGCGGACCGACTCGCGGTCGTTGCGGGTGTTCGTCGACCGGGGCAGCATGGCGTACTCGGCCGTCACCCAGCCGAGGCCGCTGCCCTTGCGCCAGCGGGGCACGCCGCTTTCCACCGTCGCGGCACACAACACCCTGGTGCCTCCGAACTCCACCAGTACGGAACCCTCCGCGTGGGCGAGCCAGTTCCGGGTGATGGTCACGGGGCGAAGCTGGTCGGAACGACGACCGTGTGAACGAGCCATACGGGTCACCCTAGGTCATACACCGCCCCGCTCCGCGCCAACTCCATCGGGCCGGCGAAGCCGCCGCGCGAGGCGTCCTCCAGGATGCGGGACTTGTCGTACCACGGGACGAGATGGGTGAGGACGAGCGCGCCCGCCTCGGCGCGGGCGGCGTGCTCGGCCGCCTGCCTGCCGCTCAGGTGCAGGCCGGGGGTCAGGCCCGGCTCGTCGAGGAAGGACGCCTCGCACAGCAGCACGTCGGCCTCGTGGGCCAGCTTGACCAGCTCGGCCGACTCGCCGGTGTCCGCCGAGTAGGCGACGGAGCGGCCCTGGTGGGTGACGCGGAAGCCGTAGGTCTCCACCGGGTGGTTCATCGCGGCGGCCGCCACCTCGAACGGGCCGACGTGCCGGGTGCCGGGCGACAGCCGTACGAAGTCGAAGGAGTTCTCCAGCACGGGCTCGTCCGGCATCGCGTACGCCGCGTTGAGCCGCTTGGAGGCGCCGGCGGGGGCGTGCACGGGCACCTTCGGCAGCGGGCCGTCGGGGGTGTAGGTGCGCACGACGTGGTAGGCGCACAGGTCGAGGCAGTGATCGGCGTGCAGGTGGGACAGGAGGATGGCGTCGACGTCGTAGAGCCCGGCGTGCCGCTGCAGCGCGCCCAGGGAGCCGTTGCCGAAGTCGAGCAGCAGCCGGAAGCCCTCGGCCTCGATCAGGTAGCAGGAGGACGGGCTGTCGGGGCCGGGGAAGCTGCCCGAACACCCGATGATCGTCAACTTCATCGCGAACTCCCTACGCCGCTGACGTCGCCGATGCCGGAGGCGGTCCGCTCCACCGACTGGAGCTCGGGACCGAGGAAGCGCTGCCCGAGCCGTTCGAACAGCTCGGTGTCGCCGGTCGCGCGGAAGCGGTGCAGCGGCTCGCCCGCGCCGTTGGACAGCCCGCGGTCGTGCAGGATGCGGTAGACGTCCTTGGCCGTCTCGTCGGCGCTGGACACCAGCGTGACCCCGTCCCCGGCGACGTACGACAGGGCGCCGGTGAGCAGCGGATAGTGGGTGCAGCCGAGGATGAGCGTGTCGCACCCCGCGTCCTGGATCGGCTTGAGGTAGCCCCTGACCACCTCGATCAGATCCTCGCTCATCGTCTCGCCCCGTTCGACGAACTCCACGAGCAGGGGCGCGGCCACCGCGACCAGCTCGACGTCGGGGGCGGCGGCGAAGGCGTCGTGGTAGGCCATCGACTCGATGGTGGCCCGGGTGGCGATCACGCCGACCCTGCCGTTCCTCGTGGCCCGCACGGCCCGGCGGGTGGCGGGCTGGATCACCTCGACGACCGGGACGTCGTAGCGCTCCCTGGCGTCCCTGAGCACGGCCGAGCTCGCGCTGTTGCACGCGATGACCAGCATCTTCACGTCGTGCTCCACCAGGTGGTCCATGACCTCCAGCGCGTATGCGCGGAGCTCGGCGATCCTCTTGGGCCCGTACGGCTGGTGGGCCGTGTCGGCCACGTAGAAGATCGATTCGTGGGGCAGCTGGTCGATGATCGCCCGGGCGACGGTCAGGCCGCCCACCCCGCTGTCAAAGATCCCGATCGCCCTGGTGTTGTCCTCCGGCACGCTTCCCAAGGTTAGGGGACTGATCCCCGCCGCCGACGGTAAGAATGCTCACATCGCGCGCCGGACGGCGGGGAGGCGCGATCTAGCCTCGGCCCAGACGTGCGATCTGACGGGACTGGGCGACCAGCCGGCCCGCCGAGTCCCACACCTCGACCTCCTCGTCGAACCAGCCGTCGCTGATCAGACGTCCGCCGCCGATCAGGGTCAGCCACCCCGGCGCGGGCAGGGCCCGCAGGTGCCAGGTCAGCTCCACCGTCGGGGCCCATCCCCGCGCCCCCGCCGAGAACACGACCGGCGGCAGCGCGTCCACCGCCAGCGCCAGCACGTACGGGTCGGGGTCCTGCGGTTCGGCCAGCCGGAAGTACGCCCGCGACTCGGGCCGTCCGGTCGGCGCGCCGGTGAGCCAGCCGATCGTGGGCGGGTCGAAGACGAGCTCCATCTGGGTGCTGAAGTTCATGTTCGACTGGGGCTTGGGCTGGGGCAGGCGCATGCAGTCGGCGAGGTCCGGCATGACGGCGGACGGGCCGTCCGCCCAGTCCGGGGCCGCCTCCCCGTTCAGCGTGGCGGTCGTGACGAGCGCCTCGATGAACGACTCGCCGTCCTGGACGAGCCGCGCCCGGGTCATCGCCGCCGTACGGCCCGTCTTGAGCTGCTCCAGCAGCACCCTGGCCGGGCCGGGCCGGGCCACTCGCAGAAACTGGGCGCTCGTCGAGATGGGGTGCGCGTGCGGCGAGGCGTCCACCACGGCGCGCAGCATCGTGGCCATGAGGTAGCCGCCGTTGAGGGGCCCTCCGATGGAGTATCCGTCGTCGAGACACACGTCGTAGGTGGTGTCGTCGACCCGGATGGCCTGCGTCGCCTCGTCGAACTTGGTCATGCGCCCCTCGCCGCTCTACCGAATATTGTTCTGCTGATTACTCTAGCGTGGCACTCCCGCAAATCGCTCGGCGGGCTCACGCCCGGCTCCCAGGGCAGGCGTGCACGGCGGGCTTGGGCCGGCGGGCTCGCAGGGCCGGCAGCGCCGAGTCCGCGGTCAAGCGGGCTGCAAGCGCGCCGCTACCGGCCGCGCCTACCTTCACGGCGTACCTGACGACGACGCCTGTGAGTGAGCCCATGTCCCCCCACGCCTCCCCGAACCCGCCGAGCCCGTGGCGGCCGGGCGACGAACCCGACCTCGACCGCACCGTCGCCTATCGCGTTCCCCGCGCCGCCGCGAACGAGTCGCCCACCGTGCGGCTGCCGTACTGGACGGACCCGGAGGAGATCGGCTTCGCCACCGTGCCGGGCTCGCCCGCGCCGCCTTCCGGCCGGGGCCGGCTGGGGCGCGGCTGGATCCTCGCGCTGGTGGCCGCCGTGCTCGTCGGGGTGGTCGGCGGCGGCGGCGTGTGGGCCGCCTCGAAACTCAGCGGCGGCGGCACGCAACCGCAGGACGTGCTGCCCGCGAACGCGATGGCCTACGTACGGCTCGACCTCGACCCGTCGGCCGGGCAGAAGCTCGCCTTGTTCGGCATCGCCCGCAAGTTCTCCGCCACCCGCGACGCCTTCGGCGGGGACGACCCCCGCAAGGCCCTCGTCACCGCACTGCAGAAGGACGAGCCCGGCCTTTCCAAGGTCGACTACGCCAGGGACGTCGAACCCTGGCTCGGCGACCGCGCCGGCCTCGCCGTGCTCCCCGCGGACGGCGGCGGCGACCCCGTCGGGGCACTCGCCGTACAGGTGAAGGACGAGGCTGCGGCCCGGACCGGCATCGCCAAGATGGGCCTCGGCGACGGCAAGGGCGGCCTGGCGTTCCGCGACGGGTACGCCGTCATCGCCACGAGCCAGAAGCTGGCCGACGAGTACGTCAAGGCGGCGCCGCTGTCCGGCGAGCCGCGCTTCACCGCCGACCTCGACGCGCTGGGCGAGCCGGGTGTGCTGTCGTTCTGGATTGACGTGGAGAAGGTCGCCGACGCCGGCTGGAGCGAGGTCGCCGCGACGCCCGTGCTGCGGCAGATCCGGGGCATGCGGTTCGCCGGCGCGCTCCGGTTCTCCGGGGACTACGCCGAGCTGGCCGGGATCACCCGCGGCGGGACGGCCACTCAGGGCCGGCCGGAGCCGGTGAGAATCGGCGAGCTGCCCGCCTCCACGGTCGCGGCGGCCTCGGTCTCCGGCCTGGGCGACCTGCTGCGCGAGCAGTGGCCGTCCGTCGAGAGCGCGGCGAGCGGCTCGGGCGGCGCGATGGTCCGGCAGGCCCTCGACGAGGCGCGGACGCAGTACGGCCTGTCCCTGCCGGACGACCTCGCGACGCTGCTCGGCCGCACCCTCACGCTCGCCCTGGACGAGCAGGACCTGGACGGCGCGCTGCCCCGGGTCGGCGCCGTGCTCACGACGGACACCGCCAAGGCGCGCGACGTGGTGGACCGGCTCAAGGGCCATCTGAACGGCATGGAAAGGTCCGCCGACATCGCCACCGCCGAGGGCGACGGGCGGTTCGTGATCGCGAGTACCCAGGAGTACGCCGACGCGCTCAACGGCGGCGGCTCTCTTGGTGAGAGCGAGACGTTCCGCCTGGCCGTCCCGGACGCCGCGAACGCCACCTACGCCGTGTACGCCGACCTCGACCGGCTGGAGAAGCTCTACCTGGACGGGCTGAAGGGCCAGGAGCGTGCCGACGCCGAGCAGTTGCGGGCGGTCGGCCTGAGCGGCACCCACGGCGAGGACGGCTCGACCTTCACCCTCCGCCTGGTCTTCAACTAACCCCCCACCCCACCCTCTCCCCCGGGTGGGGTAGGGGTGGGTGGGGTGATCAGGCCCAGAGCTGGCCTTCGAGCCGGTCCTCCGCCTCGTCGAGGGTGCCCTCGTACGCGCCGGTGGACAGGTACTTCCAGCCGCCGTCGGCCACGATGAACACGATGTCGGCCCGCTCGCCCGCCTGGACGGCCTTGCGGGCCATGCCGATTGCCGCGTGCAGGGCGCAGCCCGTCGAGATGCCCGCGAAGATGCCCTCCGCGGCCAGCAGCTCACGCGTCCGGCGCAGCGCGTCGGCCGAGGTCACCGAGTAGCGGGTGGTCAGCACGGACGCGTCGTACAGCTCGGGCACGAACCCCTCGTCCACGTTGCGCAGGCCGTAGACCAGCTCGCCGTACCGCGGCTCGGCGGCCACGATCTTCACGTCCGGCACCTGCTCGCGCAGGTAGCGGCCGACGCCCATCAGCGTGCCGGTCGTGCCGAGCCCCGCGACGAAGTGGGTCACGGTCGGCAGGTCCGCGAGGATCTCCGGCCCGGTCGACTCGTAGTGGGAGCGCCAGTTGGCGGGGTTGCCGTACTGGTAGAGCATCACCCAGTCGGGGTGCTCGGCCGCGAGGCCCTTGGCCACCCGCACGGCCTCGTTGGAGCCGCCCGCGGCCGGGGAGGAGATGATCTCGGCGCCCCACATGCGCAGCAGCTGGCGGCGCTCCTCGGAGGTGTTCTCCGGCATGACGCAGATCAGCTTGTAGCCCTTGAGCCGGGCCGACATCGCCAGCGAGATGCCGGTGTTGCCGGAGGTCGGCTCCAGGATCGTGCAGCCGGGCGTGAGCAGCCCGTCCTTCTCGGCCTGCTCGATCATCCACAGCGCCGGCCGGTCCTTGACCGACCCGGTCGGGTTGCGGTCCTCCAGCTTCGCCCAGATCCGTACGTCGGGAGACGGCGAGAGCCGGGGCAGACCCACCAGCGGGGTGCGCCCGACCGAGTCGATCAACGAGTCGAAGCGCATCTAGCGCGCTCCGCCCGCGACGGCCGGGAGCACGGTCACGGTGTCGCCGTCGGCGACGGGGGTGCCGAGCCCGCCGAGGAAGCGTACGTCCTCGTCGTTGAGGTAGACGTTGACGAAGCGGCGCAGCCCGGAGTCGTCCATCAGCCGGTCCTTCAGGCCCGGGTGGCGCGACTCCAGGTCGCCGATCAGCTCTTCGAGGGTCGATCCCTTGGCGTTGACCGCCTTGGCGCCATCGGTGTAGCTGCGGAGGATGGTAGGAATGCGGACCTCGATGGCCATGTCGGCTCAATCTCCTTGATCAGTGGTCGTCTTATGATGAGCGTCCACCTGCTATGAACAGGGCCAGGCGGACGGCGATTCCAGCGGTCTTCCTCCCCGGCGCCGAGCGGCCGGCCGGGTTCAGCGACAGTCGTAGACGACGACAGACGGCGTGTGCGCGAAGAGGAACGCCTGAACAGGAGATTCCGGGCGTACCCGGCGCGAAATGACAGCCGGTGACGACACGGGACGAGCGTCATCGTTAGCCATGGTTCAAGTTTAACCGTACGACTCTACGATCTTGACTTCCTCCTCGGTCACGACGCCGTCCACGATCCGGTAGGACCGGAAGGGCGTCTCCTCCTCGGAGGCCGTCGACACCAGCACGTAGTGGGCGTCGGGCTCGGAGGCGTAGCTGATGTCCGTACGGGACGGGTACGCCTCGGTGGCGGTGTGGGAGTGGTAGATCACGACGGGCACCTCGTCGAGGTCGTCCATCTCCCGCCACACGCGGAACTGCTCCATCGAGTCGAACCGGTAGAACGTCGGGGAGCGCTCGGCGTTCTCCATGGGGACGAACCGCTCGGGACGGTCGGACCCGGCGGGCCCGGCCACGACACCGCACGCCTCGTCGGGGTGGTCGGCCCGGGCATGGGCCACGATCTTGTCGACCAGCTCGCGTGAGATCGTCAGCATGCTGCGAAACCTACCAAAGCGCCCTGACAAGGGTGTCCTGCAGGTAGGTGAGCCAGTCGTAGGTCACGAACGCCGGATAACGGGGGTCGTCCTCGGACATCGAGGAGATCTCCTCGTGGACCTCCTCGGTGACCTCCAGCCGCACGCCAAGCGCGAGGCGGACGTCGTTGATCGCCCGCAGCCACGCCTGGCCCTGATCGGCCGTCAGCGTCAGATGGCCCGGCGTCGCCGTCTCCAGGAGCGTGGTCGCGTCGGCCCGCTTGCCGTCGCGCAGCGTCGCCTCCGTGTAGCGCCGGAACTCCTGCGCCGCGTCGTCGTCGTCCGAGTACGCCGAGGGGAACAGCCGCGCGAGCACGGGGTCGGCCGGCGGGGCCGCGGAGCCGATGCCCAGGGCGCGCTCCAGCGGGTCGTCGCCGGTGGCCCCCGGCTCGACCAGGCCGAGCACCTGCGACACCAGCGAGCGCAGGATCGACACCTCGCCCGCGTCGAGCTGGACGGCCACCCCGTCGCGCGTCGCCCGGAATCCCATGCTCATCATCTGTCCTGCTGGACGGTCGCCCACAGGCCGTAGGAATGGAGGATCTGCACGTCCCGCTCCATCTCCTCCCGGGTGCCGCTGGCGACGACGGCTTTGCCCTTGTGGTGGACGTCCATCATCAGCTTCTCGGCCTTCTGGCGGGGATAGCCGAACACGGTCTGGAAGACGTACGTGACGTACGACATCAGGTTGACCGGGTCGTTCCACACGATCGTGAGCCACGGCAGATCGGGACGCACGTCCGACGACGGACGCTCGACCTCGGTTGGAGCTGTGCTACCCACGTACCCATCCTGCACCACGACCGTCGTAGTCTTCGACACGTGCGCACGACCACGGGCACGGCCCTGCTGACCGACCGGTACGAACTGACGATGCTCCAGGCCGCGCTCGCCAGCGGAGCGGCCCATCGGCGGGCGGTCTTCGAGGTGTTCGCCCGGCGGCTGCCCGGAGGACGGCGCTACGGGGTGGTGGCCGGCACCGGGCGGTTCCTCGACGCGCTTGAGGACTTCCGCTTCGAGGAGCAGGACATCGAGTTCCTGTGCTCCTCCGGGATCGTGGACGAGCCCACCGGCGAGTTCCTCGCCGGCTACCGCTTCTCCGGCAACGTGTACGGCTATCGCGAGGGCGAGGCGTTCTTCCCCGGCTCACCGATCATGGTGGTGGAGGGGACGTTCGCCGAGGCCGTGCTGCTGGAGACGATTGCCCTGTCGATACTCAACCACGACTGCGCGATCGCGGCGGCGGCCTCGCGGATGGCCCAGGCGGCCGGCGACCGGCCGCTCATCGAGATGGGCTCGCGCCGCACCCACGAGTACGCCGCGGTCGCCGCCGCCAGGGCCGCCCACCTGTGCGGCTTCGCCTCCACCTCCAACCTCATGGCCGGCCACCTGTACGGCGTGCCGACCGCCGGCACCGCCGCCCACGCGTTCACCCTGCTCCACGACTCGGAGGAGGACGCCTTCCGGGCCCAGCTCGACTCGCTCGGGCTCGGCACCACCCTGCTCGTGGACACCTACGACGTGGCGAAGGCCGTACGGACCGCGGTGGAGCTGGCCGGGCCCGATCTCGGCGCGGTGCGCATCGACTCCGGCGACCTCGCGGTGGTGGCGGTGGAGGTGCGCCGCCTGCTCGACGAGCTGGGCGCGAGCCGCACCCGGATCGTCGTCACCAGCGACCTGGACGAGTTTGCGATCGCGGCGCTGGCCGCGGCGCCGGTGGACGCCTACGGCGTCGGCACCGCCCTGTCCACGGGTTCCGGCCATCCGACGGCCAGCCTCGTCTACAAGCTCGTCGCCCGGGAGGACCACACAGGCCGGCTCCAGCCGGTCGCCAAAGCGTCCGTGGGCAAGCCGAGCGTCGGCGGGCGCAAGTGGGCCTACCGCAGGACCGCCGGCGGCACCGCGACCGCCGAGGTCGTCACCCGCGAGCCGATGGAGACGCCGGCGGAGACGGACGACCGCCCGCTGCTGGCCGAACTCGTGCGGGACGGCAAGGTCGTCGGCCGCGAACCCCTGGCGGCCGCCCGCGACCGCCATCGGGCGACTTTGGCCGAGTTGCCACTGGAGGCGTGCAGCCTCTCCCCCGGAGACCCCGCAGTCCCTACTATCTTCAAGTGATCGCGGGGGACCGGCGCATGAGGACGACGCCGGTCCTCCGCGATCGCCAGGTCGAGGATCGCCACGTTGAGGATCGTCACTGTGAGGTGACCCCATGAAGACCGCACTCGTCGTCGTGGATGTGCAGAACGACTTCTGTGAGGGCGGCAGCCTGCCGGTCGGCGGCGGCGCCGAGGTGGCCGCCGCGATCAGCCGCCATGTCCAGGAGCACGCGTACGACCACGTGGTCGCCACCCGGGACTACCACGTCGATCCCGGCGCCCATTTCGCGGCCGAGCCCGATTTCGTGGACTCCTGGCCGCCGCACTGCGTGGTCGGCACCTCCGGCGCGGACTTCCACCCGGCCTTCGACACCGCGAAGGTCGAGGAGGTCTTCAGCAAGGGCGCGCGGCAGGCGGCCTACAGCGGGTTCGAGGGCGCCACCGCCGACGGCGTGGGCCTGGCCGCGTGGCTGCGCGAGCGCGGCGTGGAGGCCGTTGACGTCGTCGGCATCGCCACCGATCACTGCGTCCGGGCCACCGCCCTCGACGCGGCGGCCCACGAGTTCGCCGTACGGGTCCTGCTGGACCTGACGGCCGGCGTGGCCCGGGAGACGACCGAGTCGGCGCTCACCCGCCTCGCCGAGGCCGGGGTGGAGCTCACCGGGCAGCCGGTCCTCCGCTCCTGACCCGCAAAACCGGCGACCCGGGCGGCCGGGCCGGGACACGCGCGGCCTGGGACGTCAATGACTTCACCACGAAGCGTCACGGGTGTATTACCTAGAGCGACGACCCTTCGTGGATTGGCGGCCCCGATGTTCGCGTTCCTGCTCGGCCTCAGCTGGCTCGTCCTGACCCCGGTCTGCATCTGGCTGCTCTTCGGGCGCGGCCACAGGGGCGCGCTCCGCGCCACCGGCGCGCTGACGCTGGCGGCCCTGCAGACGGTCACGATGACCGTGGGGTTCGTCCAGGAGCCCGCCCGGGTCCCCGCCCAGACGGTCGCCGTACGCGACCCGCGTGCCGACGCGAGCCGGCCGGCGGACGTGGCGCCCGTGCGGTCCCCCGGCGTCGCGGCGGCCGCGACACCGTCCCCGGCGCCCGAAGGCTCGCCCGCCTGCGATTCCCGCGTCCCCGACCCCGAGGCCGTACGGCTGTCGTTCCACGGCAGGGCCCTGCACGGCCTCACCGTGTACTGGCCCGCGTCATCCGCGCAGTGCGACGTCGCGACGGTGGCCGTCCACCAGGCCGGGCGCCGGCTGCGCATCTGGCTGCAGGAGGGCGCGAAGGCGCGGCAGCACGAAGGAGCGCACAACGTTCCCGTACGCGTGGAGCAGGGCATGGCCTCCCTCAGCCTCCGGCTCAGCACGGTCACCCGGCGCCACCGGCGTTACGTGGCGATCAACGGCCAAACCGGCGACAAGATCCCGTTGCGCTCCCGCACCTCGTAGCGCACCTGCGCGGCGGGGGTTGAAGATGAGCCATTCACCAATCGCACGAAATGAGGACACGACGCACAGAACACGCGGAGCCAGGTGAATATTCGTCACACCGGTAGCGAACTATGCTCACCCCGCTGACGGAGCCTCAGAAAATCCGCCTCGCGCATTCTCATCCCGCCGGCCTCCGAGCTGATAGCAATTACCTCCGCGCACCTGCCGCGCTCTTATTCCCCCCAGCGAGCTTCGGCTACGTTGCTAGCAGCATCGGAGGACCGAACGTGAGAACACTCAGAGAACGCGTCGAGCGCTTGGAGAATGAAATGGAGAAACTGAGCGTCGATTGTTTCAAGCAGGCAGCAGCCCACGCATACGACGCGCTGCAGCCGAGTTGGGACAAGATCGATGCGATGAGCGATCGCCTGATGCGAGTCGAGCGGATCGCCGAGGAGACCAGAGCCGACGTCAGTCTTCTCAAGAGGCAGATGACCGTCGTCACTGTCCGATTCGACCGCATCGACAGCGAGATCGGCCGTCTGGATAGGCGCATCGACGGACTCAGCGAACGCGTCGACACCCTGACCGACCGGATGGACGGCCTCACCGCCCGAGTCGACGGACTCAACGAACGCGTCGACGGTCTCACCACCCGCGTCGACACCCTGACCGACCGGATGGACAGTCTCACCACCCAAGTCGACACCCTGACCGAGCGGATGGACGGCCTCTCCGAACGCGTCGGCACTCTCACCGAGCGGGTGGACGGCCTCTCCGAACGCGTCGGCACTCTCACTGAGCGGGTGGACGGCCTAGGCGAGGGCATGTCCGCATTGACTGAGCAGGTCAACGCGGTCAGCCGCCAGGTGGACACGATGGCGGGGACCAACGCCGCGATGTTCCAACTGATTGTGGACCGATTGGACTCCCTGTCCGCGACGGCATGGCCGACAGACCAGAGGGAACTCCCCGAGACAGAGATCGACGGCAACCCCACGCGACGCTCGGTCTGACAAAGCCTTCACGTGCTGCCCTCGGTGCGCTGTCCTAGTCAGACGGCGAACCGAGGGCCTTGGTACGTCACCTGCGCTGGGTGGCCCATTTACGGATCATCGCGATGCGCTCGCGGACCTGCTCGGCGGTGGCCTGGGCGATGGCGGGCCCGCCGCAGGCGCGGCGCAGCTCGGCGTGGATGACGCCGTGCGGCTGGCCGGTGCGGTGGTTCCACGCGCCCACCAGGCCGTTCAGCTCCTTGCGCAGCTCGGCGAGCTGCTCGTGCGGCGCGAGGGCGGGCGCCTGCTCCTCGCTCTTCTTGGTCTTGCGCTTGGCCGCCTGCTGGTCGGCCTGGCGCTTGCGTAGCAGCGAGGCGACCTGGTCGGGCTCCAGCAGGCCGGGCAGGCCGATGAAGTCCTCCTCCTCCGGCGAGCCGGGCGCGGCGGCGGTGCCGAACTCTCCGCCGTCGAACAGCACCCGGTCGAAGGTCGCCGAGGCCTCCAGCGTCTGGAAGGGCAGCTCGTCGCCGAGCGCGTCGGGCTGCTTCTTGTCCTGCTGGGCCTGCTCCAGCAGGAGGTCGTCGAGGCCGTCCTCGTCGCGGCGGCGGCCCAGCACGTGGTCGCGCTCTTCCTCCATCTCGCCCGCCAGGCCCATGAGGACGGGCACCGAGGGCAGGAAGACCGACGCGGTCTCCCCCCGCTTGCGGGCACGGACGAAACGCCCGACGGCCTGGGCGAAGAACAGCGGGGTCGAGGTGCTTGTGGCGTAGACCCCGACACACAGCCGGGGGATGTCGACGCCCTCGGAGACCATCCGGACCGCGACCAGCCAGCGCCGGTCGGAGACGCCGAAGTCCTTGATCTTCTTGGAGGCGCCCGGGTCGTCGGAGAGCACGACCTCGGCGCCCTCCCCGGTCACCGCACGGATGTGCCGGGCGTACGCGCGGGCCGCCTCGTGGTCGGAGGCGATGACCAGGCCGCCCGCGTCCGGGACGCCCCGCCGCACCTCGGTGAGCCGCCGGTCGGCCGCGTGGATGACCTGGCGGATCCAGTCGCCCTTCGGGTCGAGGGCGGCCCGCCACGCCTGCGAGAGCTGGTCCTTGGTCAGCGGCGTGCCAAGCGTGGCGGCGATCTCGTCGCCCGCGCGGGTGCGCCACTTCATCTCTCCCGAGTACGCCAGGAAGATGACCGGCCGGACGACGCCGTCGGCCAGGGCCGGGCCGTATCCGTAGGAGTAGTCGGAGACGCTCCGCATCGCCCCCTCGCCGTCCTCCACGTAGGTGACGAACGGGATCGGGCTGTCGTCGGATCGGAACGGGGTGCCGGTCAGTCCGAGTCGCCTGGTCGCGGGCTCGAACGCCTCACGGATGCCGTCGCCCCACGACTTCGCGTCGCCGGCGTGGTGGACCTCGTCGAAGATCACCAGCGTCTTGCGCGCCTCGGTGCGGGCCCGGTGCAGCGCCGGGTGCATGGCGATCTGCGCGTAGGTGACCGCGACCCCGATGTAGTCGCGCGAGGTGGCGCCCTGGCTGTTCTTGAACTCGGGGTCGATGCTGATCCCGACCCGGGCCGCGGCGTCGGCCCACTGCCGCTTGAGGTGCTCGGTGGGGGTGACGATCGTGATGGCGCGCACGACCCCGCGGCTGAGCAGTTCGCTGGCGATCCGCAGTGCGTACGTCGTCTTGCCGGCGCCGGGGGTGGCGACGGTAAGGAAGTCGCGCGGCTCGCGGCTGAAGTAGAGGTCGTAGGCCTGCTGCTGCCATGCGCGCAGCTTCGGGGCGGTGCCCCAGGCGGCTCTGTCGGGGTAGGACGGGGAGAGGTGGGACGCGGCCGAAACGCTCAACGACGCCTCCCCGAACTCATCGGAACACTGATGTCTCTATCGGTTCGCTCCCTCACAGTGGATTCAGACTAGCCCGCCGGACCGACAAGACGCGCCGAGCACACGCAGCACGGTCGGAATTCACCCGGTGTGGCGTCGAGCACATCAGAACCGCCGGTGCGCTGCCGCTGCCGCCCCAGCCCACCACCGCGGCGCATCCTGCCCCCCGGTCTGCTTCTCCCTGGCTCCGGTTCGTTCACCGGCCGGAAGACGCTCCCTGCGGTAGCCGCGTCCCCGCATGCCGGTGCCCTCGCACACGAGGGCGGACAGCCCCGGGAGCCATCGGGCTCCCGGGGCTGTCCGCCCTGGGTGTCGTCAGTCGGTGCCGACCGTCACAGCGTCTGCGGGGCCGAGCAGTTGGCGGTGGCCAGCGGCAGGAACGCGCCGAGCGTCCCGCCGCCGCTGAGGGAGCTGACCGTGCAGTCGGAGCGGAGAATCGCGCCGTCCGCCCGCCGCACCGTGACCCTCACCCGGCCCGCGGCAGCACCGGTGCCGGGAAGCGTGACCCCGGTGGCCCCGGCCGGGACCGCCGTGCTGGTGGTCGGAGCCAGGGCGATGTCGTAGTAGTAGCCGGTGTTGCCGAAGACCGACGTGAGGTCCGTCCAGCTGTTGCCGTCGTGGACGAACACGTGACCCCTACGCGCGGACCCGGTGAAAGTCCGGGAGGCGGTCGGGGCGATGGTCGTCGCACCGGCGGCGAACGTGAAGTCGGTGACGATATTCGTCGCGTCCAGCCTCGGGAAGGGAATGAACTTCTTCGTCTCCCCTCCGCCCTGCGGAGGCGTCGCCTGCGTGGCGGGGGTGGTATTCGTCGTTGATGCGCTCGCCGCGACCGCACCCGACAGCGCCACAGATGCGCACGTCACGGCCACTGCGGCGGCCCGCGCCAGCAGGCGACCGGCGCCACGCGAACCAGAGGCCGAGCTGCTCCTACGAGAAATCAATTTGATTTCCCCCCCATGGTGAGAATTGGTGTTTCCGGGTCACCGCGTTTTCGTGCGATGCGACATTGAAGATACCTGTCCGGGGAAACGCGGGCAGTGAGCCACTTATCGGATACGGGCAAACAGATGCTACGCCTATCTCAAAGCCGCACGGAAAATACCTGGATCTCCCGCTATCACGTGATCGAGCAGCGGAGAAAAGACCAACACGCCGATATGTGCATTCGATCGGACGTACACGACAAAGAGACGGGCCGCTATATCGCTTGCTTTCCCGATTCATCGTTCATATCGATGTGGATGATCCAACATGGGGAATTTCCCGACATAGTGGACGGCGCGGCCACAGAACTGCAGAACCGCAGAACCGCGCGGCCGCGGGACAGCAGAAGCAGCGTCGACGAGATCGACGGTGACCTCAGCGGGCTCCCCACATCAGGCCCTCGATCTCGGCACGCGACTGGGGACGGTCGGGATGCGCCAGCCCGAGCAGGACCGTGCTGCCGCCATCCGGCCGGGTCAGCAGGGTCACCCGCATGAAAGCGGGCTCGTTCACCACGTCGGTGTACTCGGCCCGCACGGCCCGCGTGTGGCCCGGCCGCCCGCCGACGGTGACCGCGCGGTCGTCGAGCACCTCGACCTTGTCGCCGTGCAGCAGCAGCTGCGTGTAGAGATCGCTCAGGTCGATGACGGCCGAACGCAGATTAGGCGGGTCCACCCGGTCGCCGGCCCGGGCCATGACCGTGGCGCTGTCTCCGCGCGCGGCGACGGAGGTGAAGCCGGTCACGGGCGCGACCACGCCCTCCCGCCACTCCGGCGGCAACGTGTAGGCGACCCCGGCGATCTGGTCGTGGATCACCGTGGGGGGCGCGCTCTCGGCCCGGTGCAGCACCGTGACCACCACCGCGCCGATGACGGCGGCCGAGCAGACCAGTGCGAGGCCGCCGACGAGGAGGCGCCGCAGCCACCGCGGCATCGGGCGGGGAGGCGTCTCGGGCGCACGGTAGCGGCTGGCCGACGGGGGCAGGTCGTCCTCGGGCTCCGCGGACTCCGCGGACTCCAGGCCCAGCGAGGGCCAGACCGGGCGGCCGGCCTGCGGCCGCTCGGCGACCGGCGCTCCGTACAGGCCGGTGAGGCTCTCCTCGGCGGAATTCCGGTCCGGCTCAGGGCCGCCGTACGGCCGGGTGGGCCACTGGGGGGACGCGGGCTGCGTGGACGACCGCGGCGACCCGCCCGGAACGCCGTACGGGCGAGTGGGGCCCTGCCCGGACGGCGGGGACTCCTCCTCCGCGGGTGGCCAGACCCGGCGGGTCCACTGGTCATCCACAAAGCCTCCCCGGGCGGCCTGGCCGGGCACGTGGGACGGAACCGGCGAGCGACTCGGCGCTCAGGGCCGGGCGCGAGGCTTCGTGACCATGAACGCTGCTGTGGAGTTACTCACACCCCGCGCCACGACGTCAACGGATCCAGCCGATTCGTCATCGCCCTGTTCCTCCTGATGATCCCCCATCGCCCTACATGTTGCCAGCGGGGTTGTCAGAGCCCTGGGCGGCGAGGCCCGGCACAGGGTCACTCACGGTCCCGCTCCCGGGATCGTTCACAGTGTCGTTCCCGGCGTCGGCCGCGGGGTCGTTTCCGAGATCGCTCACAGTGTCGTCGTTCGCGAGGTCGTTCGCGATACCGCCGGGAGCGTCCGCGCCGTCGGCGGCGGCGTCCGCCTGCGCCTTCGCGGCGTTCGCCTGAGCACCCGCTGCGGCCTTGTGCAGTCCCGCGTCGGCCCTCTGCGGCCCGGGGCGGCGATAGGCGTCCCACATCTGGTGGACGCGTACGCCCTGGCCCGCGGTGAACTCGCGCATGCAGCGGTCCTGGGCGTAGTCCATGAAGTTGCGTATCGGATCGCCGCCCTGAGCGGGGCAGGTGTCCTTCTTCGCAGGGCAGCCGTTCGTCGGGTAGGCCTCGGCGGGAGTGTCGTCCACCGAGTCGCCCGGGGCCTTGCAGCCGTTCTCGAAGGTGTGCAGCAGGCCCAGCCAGTGGCCGATCTCGTGCACGGCGGTGAAGCCTCTGGCGAAGTCGCGCAGCGGGCCGCCGGGCACGCTCCGCCAGTCGATCACCACGCCGTCCAGCACGGGCTCGTCGTCATACCAGTACGGATAGGTGGAGTAGCCGAGCACGAGCCGACTCAGCTGCGCGATGTACAGGTTGAGCGTCTCGGGACCCCCGACCCGCAGCTTCTTCTTCATCGGCTCCTCATAGCCGAGAGGGTCGCGGAACCAGCTCCGGTTCTCGGTGTGCGTGATGCCCTTGAGCTCGAAGCGCACGCCGGTGTCGGCGCCGCCGTACCCGCCGGAATAGGCGGTGTTCAGCGCGGTGATCTGCCGGGAGACGGCGGCGTCGGGCAGGCCGAGCGCGTGGTCTTTGATGATGTGCACCCACACCGGGACGGTGATCCGCTCGACTGTCCCTGAACCGACCCGCCGGTCGCCCACCCCGCTCCCCGGCCGCGCCGTCACCCCCGGCGGCGGAGTGACTGCGGCCTGCGCGGCGTCTCGTGGCTGCGCGGTTTCTCTCGGCGTCGTGGGTTCTCTTGGCGTCGCGGTGCCGAGTCTGCGGGCCAGGTCGGCCGACATCCGGGCGACCTCGTCCGGCCCCGGCTCACGGGGCTCCGGGGCGTGCGTGAGCCCGCCCACGCCGTGCCGGCGCTGCGTGGCACCGTGGGCACGGCCGTGCCGACGCTTGGGAACGGTGTGACGGGCCAGGCAGGCGTCGGGCCGGGTGGCCGGCGATGCGCGCAGCGCGGCGCCGGTGAGACCACCGGGCGCCCGGGAGGCGGCGGACGCCGGGACGGCGCACGCGCCGCCCAGCGCATAGAGGCATGCAAGGACGACGGCGATGGGTCGCCGAACCATTCGTTCCCCCGATACGGCTGGTCAGAAGGCAGACCCTAGCCGCAGGGGACGCGATGATCCCGGATCGACACTCACTCGCCGGACGGTTCGCCCTTGGGCAACCCCTCGTAGATCTCCTTGCACTCCGGGCAGACCGGATACTTCTTCGGGTCGCGGCTGGGCACCCACACCTTGCCGCACAGCGCCCGCACCGGCGCGCCGGTGACGTAGCTCTCAGTGATCTTGTTCTTGTCGGCGAAGTGCGAGAAGCGCTCGTGGTCACCGTCGCCGTGCGAGAGTCGGGGTGTTACGTCGCTCTCGGGAAGAATCTTCGTGCCGCTCACGGATACCAAGTCTACTGAGCGAGCAGCCGCACCAGGCCCGGACGCGCGTACGGCCCCCGCCGGGTGGCGGAGGCCGTACGGAGGAGACCGGACGTCAGCCCATGTGGACCGGGGCGCCCTCGGTCTTGCGACCGGCCTTGACGAACAGGGCCAGGGCCGCCGCGAGGAGGGCGACCGCCGTGCTCACGACGAAGCCGAGGTGCAGGCCGTCCATGAAGGACAGGTGCGCCGCGTCGGCGAGCGTCTTGGCCACGGGGCCGGTCAGTCCGGGCGGGGCCTGACCCACCGACGCCAGGGCCTTCAGGCCCTCCATCTGGGCGGGCGGGACGGCGGCCGCCGCCGGGCCGAGATACCCGGGCAGCACGTCGGCCACCTTGGCGGACACGACCGCGCCCAGGATGGCGGTGCCGAGCGCGCCGCCGATCTGCATCGCGGAGTTCTGCACGCCGCCCGCGACGCCGCTCAGCTCCTCCGGCGCGTTGCCCACGATGATCTCCGTGGCTCCGACGAACACCGGCGACAGGCCGAACGCGAGCAGCACGAACGGGATCGCGCTGTCGGCGAAGGCGGCCTCGACGCTGAGCCGCGACATGAGGAACATCGCGAAGGCGCTGATCACCATGCCGCCCGCGATGGTGATCTTCGGGCCGAGCTTGCCGATGAGGATGCCCGCGATGGGCGAGGCGACGATCATGCCGGCGCTCATGGGCAGCATCCGCAGGCCGGAGTCGAGCGGCGTGAGCCCGTGCACGCCCTGGAAGAAGAACGTGAGGAAGAACATCGCGCCGAACATGGCGAACGACATGAGGATCATGAGAACGGTCCCGATCGAGACCGAGGCGTTGCGGAACAGGCTCAGCGGCAGCAGCGGCTCGCTCACCTTCGACTGCCAGAACAGGAACACGGCCCCGACCACCACGGCGGCGGCGAGGAAGCCGAGCGTCTTGGCGTCGCCCCAGCCCCACTCGGGGGCCTTGATGATGGCCCACACCAGCGCGAACATCGCGCCGGACAGCAGCACGACGCCGAGCCAGTCGACCCGGGACAGCATCTTGGCCCTGCGCTCCCGCAGCGCCCACAGCCCGAACGCCAACGCCGCCACGCCGACCGGCACGTTGATGAAGAACACCGACTGCCAGCTCACGTTCTCCACGAGGAGGCCGCCGACGATCGGGCCCGCCGCGCTCGACAGCCCGATGATCGCGCCCCACGCCCCCATGGCCATGTTGAGCTTCTCACCGGGGAACGCCGACCGGAGCAACGCGAGGGCGGCGGGCTGGAGCAGCGCGCCGAACAGTCCCTGGAGCACCCGCAGCGCGATCAGCACGCCGATCGAGGACGACAGGCCGATGGCGAGCGAGGTCAGCGCGAAGCCCGCGACGCCGATCAGGAAGACGCGCTTGTGTCCGAACAGGTCGCCGAGCTTGCCGGCGGTGATCAGGAAGACCGCCAGCGCGAGCAGATAACCGCTGGTCACCCACTGCAGGTCCGCCAGCGTCGCCTTGAGTTCGACCTGGATGACCGGGTTCGCGATCGCCACGACCGTGCCGTCGAGCATGACCATGATGACGCCGAGTGAGACGGCGAGCAGCGTGAGCCATGGATGCCCCTGGCCTCGTCCTGGAGGCGCGTCGGCATCCACCGATACGGCTTGAGTCATGGAGATTCCCCCTTAGCACCACTGTGTCGACCGGCAGTAATTTATGTCAGTCGATGACAGATGACAAATCCTTTTATCCGACATACTGTGACAACTGAGAGTTTGTGAACCGGCAGTTTCGAGGAGGTGACCGCCATGGGTCTACGCGAACGCAAGAAGCAGCGGACGCGGGACGCTCTGATCGACGCGGCCCTCGACCTCTTCCTCACCAGGGGCTACGAGGCGACGACGATCGACCAGATCGCCGCCGAGGTGGAGGTGTCGCCCAGGACGTTCTTCCGGTACTTCGCCTCCAAGGAGGACGTGGCGCTCTCGCTGACCGCCGACGAGCAGCGGATGCTCCTCGCCGAGCTGGTCTCACGTCCCGAGTCGGAGTCGCCGTTCACCGCCCTGTGTCAGGCGATGCGCTCGTTGCTGAAGATGCTACGAGAGGCGGATGACGCGGAGACGGGCAGGTACCTGCGTTGCCAGAAGGTCGTGCACTCCACACCCGCCCTGCTCGCCGGGACCATGCGGCTGATCAAGGAGAACGAGCGCAGGCTGGTCGCCGAGGTGGCCCGCAGGCTGGGAGCCGACCCGTGCGACCTCCAGCCGCAGTTCATCGTGGCCGTCTTCGTCAGCGTGGCCCTCGCCTGCTTCGACGAGCGCACGCAGGACCCGGCCATACTGGCGCGGCGGCTGGAGGATCTGCTCACGCTGGCCGAGCGTTCCCTGTGCCCCGGCTGGGACCTGCCCGTACGCTCCGGCACGGCCCAGCCCGCCGCGGCAGCGGGCTGACGCGCCGGAACGTCCGCACAGCAGCCCGCACCGCCGCCCTCGGAGTCGTCCTCGGAGCCGTCCTCACAGCAGGACGACGCACCCGCGTTCGCGCAGCGGGCGGACACAGGCGGGGGTCTCGTCGAACTTGACCCAGCGCAGGTCGAGCTTCTCCAGCCGCGGCAGCTCCGCGAGCCCGATGGGCAGCGAGGTGAGGCGGGTCGCCCGCAGGTCGAGGTGGGTCAGCTCGGTCAGGCGTACGACGGCGCCGGGCAGCCGTTCCAGGGGGTTGCCGCGCAGGTCCAGGTGGCGCAGCGCCCGCAGGCCGCCGAGCGACTCGGGCAGCGCGGCGAGGCGGTTGTTCCTGAGGTGCAGCTCGCGCAGGCCGGTCAGACGGCCGATCGTCTCCGGCAGCGTGGTCAGCCGGTTGTCGTGGGCACGCAGCTCGTGCAGGCCGGCCATGCCGCCGATCGACGAGGGCAGCGCTGCCAGCCGGTTCTCCGCGAGGTTGAGATAGCCGAGCCGGTCGAGCCGCCCCAGCGAGGCGGGCACCGAGGTGAACCCGTTGTCGCTCAGGTAGAGGTAGTCCGTGAGGCGGGGCAGATCGCCGATCTCGGCGGGCACCTCGCGCAGCCGGTTGTGCCCGAGGTCGAGCATGCGCAGCTCGCGAAGGCCGCCGAGTCCGGCGGGGAGGTCCGCGATCTCGTTCTCCGCCAGGTTGAGCGACCGCAGCCGGCTCAGCCGCCACAGCGCGTCCGGCACCGCGGTCAGCGCGTTGCGCCCCACGCTGAGGTGTTCGAGCGCGGCGAGACGGCCCACCTCCGGCGGGATGGCCGCGATCTGGTTGCCGTAGAGCAGCAGGACCCGCAGGCGCTCCAGGCGTCCGACCCAGCCGGGCAGGGTCGTCAACGCGTTCCCGTCGAGGTCGATGCGGCGCAGCGTCGCCATGTCGCCCACGGCCGCGGGCAGCGACGGCAGCCCCGCACCGGGCGCCACGAGGGCGACGGGCACCCCGCCGGCGAACCGCACGGCGCCCGGAGGCGCCCAGCGGAGATCGGGCGCACCGACATCGGGCACGCCGGGATCGGGCTCACCAGGATCGGGCACGCCGGGATCGGGCAGACCGAGATCGGGCATGGCAGCCGACTCTACAGACGGCCTCCGCGCCCACGCGCAGCGACCGTCCGGTGAACGTTTCATCTGGGTGACACGGCCCAGGTGAGGGCCTACGGCAGGAGATCGCGCTGGTCCGATGGCACGCGCAGCAGAACCGGTTCAGTAGGGGCGGGCCCGTCAAAGAGCACCGCAAGAGCCGTCTCCTGTACGGCCCCGCCTCCCCCTGCCTATCGTGCGTTCGGCGCTTCCACCGGCGCCGATCCCCCCACCCGAGGTACAGAATGAGAACACGTTTCATCGCCGCGGGCGCGGCCCTCCTCGCCCTCCTGACGTCAGTGCTCGCGATGACCCAGAGCGCGCAGGCCGCGACCGGACTCCACGTCAGCGGCACGAAGATCCTCGAAGCCAACGGAAACCAGTTCATCATGCGGGGCACCAGCCACGCCCACACCTGGTTCCCGAGCCAGACGAGCTCGTTCGCGAACATCAAGTCCCTGGGCGCGAACACCGTCCGCGTCGTGCTGAGCGGCGGCCGCTGGACGGCCAACGCCGCGAGCGACGTCGCCAACGTCATCGCGTTGTGCAAGCAGAACCGGTTAATCTGCGTGCTGGAGAACCACGACACCACCGGATACGGCGAGCAGAGCGGCGCGTACACGCTCGACCAGGCGGTCGACTACTGGGTCGGTCTCAAGAGCGTGCTGACCGGCCAGGAGAACTACGTCGTCATCAACATCGGCAACGAGCCGTACGGCAACAACAGCCCGTCCGCCTGGACCAGCGCGACCAAGAGCGCGATCGGCAGGATGCGGGCGGCCGGATTCCAGCACCTGCTGATGGTCGACGCGCCCAACTGGGGCCAGGACTGGCAGTTCGTCATGCGCGACAACGCCGCCTCGGTCTTCGACAGCGACCCCCAGAAGAACACCGTCTTCTCGATCCACATGTACGGCGTCTTCGACACGGCGGCCGAGGTCACCGGCTACCTCCAGGCGTTCCAGACCGCCGGCCTGCCGCTGGTGATCGGCGAGTTCGGCAACATGCACTCGGACGGCGACCCCGACGAGGACACGATCATGTCGCAGGCCCAGTCGCGGGGCGTCGGCTACCTCGGCTGGTCGTGGAGCGGCAACGGCGGCGGCGTCGAATACCTGGACCAGGTGACGAACTTCAACGTCAGCCAGCTCACCTCGTGGGGCCAGCGGCTCTTCAACGGCGCCAACGGCGTCAAGTCGACCGCCAAGGAGGCGACGATCTACAGCGGCCAGCCGCCGGTGAGCCCGTCTCCCAGCCCGTCCGCCTCCCCCAGCCCGTCCGCGTCTCCGAGCGCCTCTCCGAGCAGGTCCCCGAGCCCCAGCCCGTCCCCCGGCGGCGCCAAGGGCTGCGCGGCGACCTACACGGTCACCAACCAGTGGGGCGGCGGCTTCCAGGGTGAGGTGACCGTCAAGGCCGGCTCCAGCGCCATCTCCGGCTGGGCCGTGACCTGGGCCTACGCCAACGGCCAGGCGATCACCCAGGTGTGGAACGCCACGGTGACGTCGAACGGGTCGTCGATAACCGCCAGGAACGTGAGCTACAACGGCGGCCTCGGCGCCGGAGCGTCCACCTCGTTCGGGTTCCTCGGCTCCTGGAACGGCGCCAACGGGGTGCCGGCGGTGAGCTGCACCGCGAGCTGACACGCGGCGTCCCACCCACGGCCGGGCGCGCTCCCCGCGCCCGGCCTCCGCGCGACACGGCCGGCCCGGGACGGACGCGCCAGGACCGGCGCGCCGGGGGATCAGTTGAGCAGGGGGTCGTCGGGGAAGGTGGCGACCAGCGCCAGGTCCCCCTTCTGCCTGCGCAGCACGGTGCGCCACAGCGTGGCCGGGTCCGCGTGGAAGGTGTCCCCCGGCTCGGAGTCCACGACGTACCAGGCGCCCTCCTGGAGCTCGCTCTCGAGCTGTCCCGCGGTCCAGCCCGCGTAGCCCGCGAAGATCCGCATCTGGGAGATCTCCCCCGCGAGGATCTCGGGGGGCGCGTCGAGGTCCACCGTGCCGAGGCGCGAGACCGCCGCCCTGCCCTGCAGCCGGCGCCAGCCCAGCGGCTCCTCGCCGCTGAGCACGACGGCGAGCGCGAGCGCGCTGTCCGTCTGCACCGGGCCCCCCTCGAACAGCACCGGAGGACCCGTTACCAGGGCGTCCCACGAAGGTAAGACCTGGGTCACGGCGATCTCGCTGGGCCGGTTGAGCACAACACCCAGGGTGCCGCCGTCCTCGTCGTGCTCCAGGACGAGCACGACGCTACGCCGGAAGTTGGGGTCGTCGAGCAGTGGCGTCGCTACAAGCAACCCGCCGACGTAGATCGCCTCCGCCATACATCCCATCATGAGGGAGGATTGCGGATTCGTGTACGCCGACCCCGGTTTGCCGCGTCATGTTACCGATCGTGACGGCGGCGTCACCGACCGGTGAATCGATCACGCCTCGGTGAAGCCGCGGGCCCTGCCTCCGGCCGATTCCCGCACGGCCGCCGCCACCGCGTTGGCCACGTCCGGGTGGAAGACGCTGGGAATGATGTAGTTGGGGCCGAGCTCCTCGCTCGTGACGACCGCGGCCAGCGCGCGGGCCGCCGCAAGGAGCATCTCCAGCGTGATCCCGTTCGCCTGGGCGTCGAGCAGGCCGCGGAACACGCCCGGGAACGCCAGCACGTTGTTGATCTGGTTGGGGTAGTCGGACCGGCCCGTGGCCACGACCGCCGCGTGCTCGCGGGCGTCGTCCGGGGAGACCTCCGGCTCGGGGTTGGCGAGCGCGAACACCACCGCGTCCTTCGCCATGGCGGCGATGTCGTCCCCGGTGAGGATCCCCGGCGCGGAGACGCCGATGAAGACGTCGGCGCCCTTGACCGCGCCGCGCAGGTCGCCGCCGTACCCCTCGCCGTTGGTGTGCTCGGCGATCCACCGCAGCGAGTCGTCCAGGTCGTCGCGGCCGAGGTGGACCGCCCCGCGATAGTCGCAGACGACGACGTTCCTCGCCCCGGCCGCCAGCAGCAGGCGCAGGACGGCGGTGCCGGCCGCGCCGGCGCCGGCCATCGCGATCCGCACCTCGGACAGCTCCTTGCCGACCACCTTCAGCGCGTTGGTCAGCGCGGCGAGCACGCAGATGGCGGTGCCGTGCTGGTCGTCGTGGAAGACCGGGATGTCGAGCAGCTCACGCAGCCGCCGCTCCACCTCGAAGCAGCGCGGCGCCGAGATGTCCTCCAGGTTGATGCCGCCGAAGCCCGGCGCGATGGCCCGCACGGTCGCGACGATCTCGTCCACGTCCTGCGTGTCGAGACAGATGGGCCAGGCGTCGATGCCGGCGAACCGCTTGAACAGGGCGGCCTTGCCCTCCATCACCGGCAGTGCGGCGGCGGGGCCGATGTTGCCGAGGCCGAGGACGGCCGAGCCGTCGGTGACGACGGCGACCGAGTTCCGCTTGATCGTGAGGCGGCGGGCGTCCTCCGGGTTGCGCGCGATCGCCAGGCTGACCCGCGCCACGCCCGGGGTGTAGGCCATCGACAGCTCGTCGCGGTTGCGCAGGGGGACCTTCGACTGCATCTCGATCTTGCCGCCGAGGTGCATGAGGAAGGTCCGGTCGGAGACCTTGTGGATCGCGACGCCCTCGACCGCGCCGAGGCTGTCCACGATCGCCTGCACGTGGTCGGCGTCCTTGGCCGCGCACGTCACGTCGATGCGGAGCTTCTCGTGACCGGCGTTGGTCACGTCGAGGGCGGTCACGACGCCGCCCGCGTTCTCCACCGCGTGGGTGAGCAGGCTGACCGCCTTGCCCCCTGCGGGCACCTCGAGGCGCACGGTGATCGAGTAGGACACGCTGGGCACGGTGGCCACGTCTATCCGCTCCTTTGCGGGTGATGCCTGGCCGTGCTCTCCCGGCTGCTCCAGTGGGGCGCGGCCTCCGCGTGGGCGGCCACGCTCGCGCATCCGGCTGGACGGCTCATGGGTGCTATCCATCGTGCCATCCCCCGCGGGGTGTTTCAGCCCGTGTCCGTGCCGTCCCGCCACCCGTCGCGCCCGGCCCGCGCGCCGCCGTGCCGCAGGGGGCCGACGGGCGCGGGCGGGAACCGATCAGAAAAGCGCGCTGGCCAGCGCCCTGCGCGCCCGCGAGACGGACGGGTCGTCGGCGGGCAGCGCGTCGAACAGCCCCAGCAGATGAACCCGCGCCTTGTCCCTGTCGGCGCCCCGGGCGCGCCGTACGAGCGCGACCAGCCGGTCGAACGCCTCGTCCACCTGCCCGCTGACCATCTCCACGTCGGCGGCCTGGGTCTGCGCGTCCACGTCGTCCTGACTCTCCGCGGCCCGGCGCAGCACGTCGGCCGGGTCGAGGTCCTGCGTGCGCCGCAGCAGCCCGACACCGGCGAGGCCGATCTTCGCGCCCTCGTCCGACGGCGACCGCGCCAGCAGACGCTCGAAGGCCGCGGCCGCGGCGTCCAGGTCGCCCTTCTCCACGGCCTGCTCGGCCGCCAGGAGCTCGGGGTCCACCGGCGGCTCGTCGGGCTGGTCCTCGCCCGGCGCGTCGGCCAGCTCCACGCCGAGCTGCTCGAACACCTGCGCCAACGCCTGCCGGAGCTGCGACTCGGGCAGTGGGCCCTCGAACAGAGGCATGAGCTGCCCCTGGAAGGCCAGATAGACGGTGGGCACCGCGCGCATCCGCAGCGCCTGGGCGAGCTGCGGGTCGGCCTCCACGTCCACCCTGGCCAGCACCCACGAGCCCGCCGCCTCCGCGGCCAGCTTCTCCATCACGCCGCTGAACTGCCGGACCTGCTCGGCCCTGGTCACCGTCGCCTCGACGATGACGGGAACGCTCAGGGAGCGCTCCACCACCTCGGCGTTGAAGGTGGCCGAGGTCACCTCGATGACGTCCGCCGAGGCGGCTCCGGACGGCCCGGCGGCCTCACGCCGCGCCTGGGCCTCGAGTGCCTGCTTGCGCGCGCCGAGGTCCACGGCGCCGTAGAGCGATCCAGGTCGAGAGAACTCCGCTGCCATACCCCCAATCCTGCCGTACGCGCCCGCGTGATCCGTGCGATCCCCGCCCCATTCCTCCGGTGATCGGGGCGAGCCGGCGCCCGTCGTAGGGTGAACGGCGCACAAATCGCCATATAGAAGGAGCAGGACATGGCAGTAGAACGCATCGGCCCGCCGAGCGTCGCCGGTGAGCGCGAGATGCTCCGGGCGTTCCTCGGCTACCACCGGGCCACGCTCGCACTGAAATGCGACGGGCTGTCGGACGAGGAGCTGCGCCGCAGGTCGATGCCGCCGTCGACGCTCACGCTGCTCGGCCTGGTCAGGCACATGGCCGAGGTCGAGCGCGCGTGGTTCCGCCGGGTGATCGGCAAGGAGGACGTGCCGCTCGTCTGGTCGGAGGAGGACGACTACCAGGCGGCGTACGACCCGAGCGGGTCCACCGGCGCGGAGGCCTTCGCCGCCTGGCAGGCGGAGGTCGAGCACTCCCGCAGGATCGAGCGCGCGGCGGAGTCGCTCGACGTCGTCGCCTACGCGCCCCGGTGGGACGAGGAGGTGTCGCTGCGGCTGGTGATGCTGCACATGATCCATGAGTACGCCCGGCACAACGGCCACGCCGACTTCCTGCGTGAGGGCGTCGACGGGACCGTGGGCGTCTGAGACCGGCCGTCACCGCCCTTCGGCCGGCCCGTCTCCTCAGCTCACCGGGCCCTGGACGGTCCTGCGCTCGGTACGGAAGATCAGCGTCGTCTCCAGATGGACGATCTCCTGGCGGACCAGGATGCGTTCGAGGACCAGACGGTGCAGGTGGTCGGCGTCGGGCACCGCGACATGCACCAGGAAGTCCTGCGGGCCGGCCACGTGGAACAGCGCGATCGTCTCGGGGAGCCCGAGCACGAACGCCCGCAGCGGGTCCACCAGCTGGCTCGTGTGGGGCCGCACGCGCAGCGCCAGCAGCGCCTCCAGCGGCCGTCCGAGCGCCTGGGTGTCGACCTCCGCACGGAAGGCCGTGATCAGGCCGCGCCGGCGCAGCGACCGTACGCGTTCGAGAGCGGTGGAGGGGGCGACGCCGACGTGCTCGGCGAGATCCTTGTTGGGCAGCCGCGCGTCCTTCTGCAGCAGCTCCAGGATCTTCCTGTCGGTCGAATCCAGTTCGGCGCTCACGGCCTCTTTCCTTGGTCGATTCGGTGAATATGGCGAACGAGCGTCCACTGAGGCCATCATCGCGGTATGACCCCGAATCACGCCTGGGATATCGACGACTTCGTCCACGCCGCCGAGGTGACCGTCCAGGGCCTCGCCGCGTACGTCCGGGAGAGCCAGGACGGGACGGCGCCGGTGATCCGCCGCAGACCGCCCGGGGAGCTGGCCGGGCGGCTCGGGCTCGCCCGCTGGATCCGGGAGGGCGGCATGACCCCGGAGAGCTACCAGGAATGGCTCGACACCTACCTGGTGGAGGGCACGCGGCTGCACCATCCGGCCTACCTCGCCCATCAGACGGCCGCGCCCGACTTCCCCGCCGCGCTGGCCGACTTCGTCCACGGGGCGATCAACAACCCGATGGCGATCTACGAGATGGGCGCCGCGGCGGCGACCGTCGAGTTCGAGGTGCTGCGCTGGATGCTCGGCAAGGTCGGCTTCCCCGAGGGCGGCGGGGTGCTCACCCACGGCGGGTCGCTGGCCAACCTGACCGCGCTGCTCGCCGCACGGGCCGCGGCCGCACCGGACGCGTGGACCGAGGGCGTGCCCGGCGATCTCGCCCTCCTCGCGCCGCCGTCGGCGCACTACTCGATCACCCGGGCGGCGGCCATCCTCGGCCTCGGCGAGCGCGCGGTCGTGCCGCTCGACGTGGACGACCTGGGCAGGATCGACGTGGCCCGGCTGCCCGAGGCGCTCGACCGGGCGCGGCGGGCCGGGCGCAGGCCGATGGCCCTGGTCGCGGCCGCCTGCGCCACCGGCACCGGCCTGTACGACGACCTGCGGCCCATCGGCGAGTTCTGCGCCGAGCACGACCTGTGGTTCCACGTGGACGGCGCGCACGGCGCGTCGGCGCTGCTCAGCGAGGAGCACCGCCACCTGCTCGACGGCGTGGAGCTGGCCGACTCCGTCATCTGGGACGCGCACAAGATGCTGCGCACCTCCGGCCTCGTGGCGGCCGTGCTCGTCCGGCGTGAGGGCGACCTCGACGCGGCGTTCCGGCAGCGGGCCAGCTACCTGTTCTACGGCGACCAGGGGTTCGACCTGATCGGCAGGACGGTGGAGTGCTCCAAGGCCGCGCTCGGGCTGAAGGTGTTCCTCAACCTCGCCTGGCGGGGCGAGCGGGGCCTTGGCGAGCACGTGGCGGAGCGGTACGCCGCCGCGCACCGCTTCTGGGAGCTGGCCCGCGAGCGGCCCGGCTTCCACTGCCCGTACGAGCCGGAGAGCAACATCGTCTGCTTCCGTTACGGCGACGGCGACCAGGCCGAGATCCGCGAGACCCTGCTGGAGGAGGGCTCCTTCCACCTGACCTCGGCCGAGGTCGGGGGCGTTCGCCACCTGCGGGTGACGGTCATCGCCCCCGCCACCGACGACAAGACCCTGGAGTCCCTCCTCGACCGCATCGCCTCGCTCGGGGACGCCTAGAAGGCGGCGGGCTCGGAGTAGGTGCCCCACTCCTCGCGCAGGACGTCGCAGATCTCGCCCAGCGTGGCCTCGGCCCGTACGGCCTCCAGCATGGGCGGGATCATGTTGTCGGTGCCCTTGGCGGCGGCCCGCAGGGCGGCCAGCGCCGCGTCGACGACCTCCCGGTCCCGCGCGGCGCGCCGCCCGGCCAGCACCCTGCGCTGCTCGACCTCGACCTCGTGGCTGATCCGCAGGATCTCCAGCGGCTCCTCCACGCTCGCGGTGTGGCAGTTCACGCCGACGATCCGCTTGTCGCCCTTCTCCAGCTTGCGCTGGTAGTCGAAGGCCGACTCGGCGATCTCGGACATGAACCAGCCGTCCTCGATGCCCCGCAGGATGCCGGCGGTCATCGTGCCGTCGCCGCCCATCTCCCTGATCTTCGCGAAGGTCTTCTCCGCCTCGGCCTCCAGCCGGTCGGTCAGCGCCTCGACGTACCAGGAGCCGCCCAGCGGATCGACGACGTTGACGACCTCCGTCTCCTCCATGATCACCTGCTGGGTGCGCAGCGCGATCTCGGCGGCCTTCTCCGACGGCAGCGCGAGCACCTCGTCCAGCGCGTTGGTGTGCAGCGAGTTGGTGCCGCCGAGCACGGCCGCCAGCGCCTCGATCGCGGTGCGGACGATGTTGTTGTCCGGCTGCTGCGCGGTCAGCGACACCCCCGCCGTCTGCGTGTGGAAGCGCAGCCACTGCGCCTTCTCGGTGCGCGCGCCGTACACGTCGCGCATCCAGCGGGCCCAGATGCGCCGCGCGGCGCGGAACTTCGCGATCTCCTCGAAGAAGTCGATGTGCGCGTCGAAGAAGAACGACAGTCCTGGCGCGAACACGTCCACGTCGAGGCCGCGCGACAGGCCGAGCTCGACGTAGCCGAAGCCGTCGGCGAGCGTGAAGGCCAGCTCCTGCGCGGCCGTGGCCCCCGCCTCGCGGATGTGGTAACCCGACACCGACAGCGGCTTGTACGCGGGGATCTCGGCGGCGCAGAACTCCATCAGGTCGCCGATCAGCCGCAGGTGCGGCTCGGGGGCGAACAGCCACTCCTTCTGCGCGATGTACTCCTTGAAGATGTCGGTCTGCAGGGTGCCGTTCAGCTTGCCCACCGGCACGCCCTGCCGCTCGGCCGCGACCACGTACATGCAGAAGATCGGTACGGCGGGCCCGCTGATGGTCATCGACGTGGTGACCTCGCCGAGCGGGATGCCGTCGAACAGCAGGTCCATGTCGAGGGCCGAGTCGATCGCCACGCCGCAGTGGCCCACCTCGCCGAGCGAGCGGGGGTCGTCGGAGTCGCGGCCCATCAGCGTCGGCATGTCGAACGCCACCGACAGGCCGCCGCCCCCGGCGCCGAGGATCATCTTGTAGCGCTCGTTGGTCTGCGTGGCGTTGCCGAACCCGGCGAACTGCCGGATGGTCCAGGGACGGCCGCGGTAGCCGGTGGCGTACAGGCCGCGGGTGAAGGGGAACTCCCCCGGCCAGCCGATGCGCTCGAACCCGGGGTCGTCCCCGGGCGGCCCGTAGACGGGGTCCACCTCCAGCCCCGACAGGGTGCGGAACTCACGGTCCCGTTTGAAGGCGGCGTCGTATCGCGCCTGCCAGCGGGCCCTGCCCGCCTCGACCGACTCGGCGCCCGTCGCGTCCGGCTCCATGCGTCCCTCCCCGTGTCTCACTCTCCGAGAAGATACTAGGACGTCCTATTAAATCCGGCCACCACCGGTCCCCTATTGATCGCCCGCCTCCACGGCGGTCATGTCACACGTTGGTCGCGAATTGTCACGGACCTTTGACAGAGCCGGGAAATCTCCAAGCATGGTCAGCGCCCTTGAAGTCCACATGGAGGTGGATGTGAAGCGCTTGACAGTCGTCGCCGCGACCGCGGCGACGGTGGCGGCAACCCTCGCCACACCCGCGCAGGCCGAACCGGCGGCCGCCGGGTCTGCTGCCCCGGCCGAATACGTCGTCCTGTACAGGGAAGGCGCGGCCGCCGCGGACGCCCAGAAGGCGATCGAAGCGGCGGGCGGCAGCGTGATCAAGGTGAACACCGAGGTCGGCCTGGCCACGGTCAGCACCGCCAACGCCGGCTTCGCCGGCGCCCTGCGGGGCTCGGCGGCCATCGAAGGGGTCGCCCGCAACCAGTCGATCGGCAGCACGCCGGACGACGCCGCGGCGTCCGCCGCCGCGAAGAAGGCCGTGGCGCGGGCCGCCAAGAACCACGCCGTGGAGAAGGAGGGCCGGGGCGGCGGACCCCTCAGATGGGGACGCAACGTCAAGGACGAGCCGCTGGCCGACCTGCAGTGGGACATGAAGCAGATTCACGCGGACCAGGCCCACAGGGTCGAGCAGGGGGACAAGGGCGTCCTCGTCGGCATCCTCGACACCGGCGTCGACGGCTCCCACCCCGACATCGCGCCCAACTTCGACCGGAGGCTGAGCCGTAACTTCACCGTCGACCTGCCGGCGGACGCCAACGGCACCGAGATCGACGGCCCCTGCGAGAGCGACCCCGACGGCTCCTGCACCGACCCGAACGACGTGGACGAGAACGGCCACGGCACCCACGTCGCCTCGTCGATCGCCGCGCCCATCAACAAGCTGGGCATCTCGGGCGTCGCGCCGAAGGTGACGATCGTCAACCTGCGGGCCGGCCAGGACTCGGGCTACTTCTTCCTCCAGCCCACCGTCGACGCCCTCACCTACGCGGGGAACGTCGGCGTCGACGTGGTCAACATGAGCTACTACGTCGACCCGTGGCTGTTCAACTGCGCGGACAACCCGGCCGACAGCCCCGAGGAGCAGGCCCAGCAGCGGCTGTACGTCGCCGCCACCCAGCGGGCGATCGACTACGCCCACGCACGCGGCGTGACGGTCGTCAGCGCGGCCGGCAACGAGGCGATCGACTACACGAAGACGAACGTCGACAGCGGCAGCCCCGACTTCGCCGGTTTCCCCGGCCAGGCCCCCAGGTCCCGGACCGTCCCCGCGGCCTGCGTTTCACTCCCGAGTGAGGCCGAGCACGTGATCTCGGTCTCCGCCACCGGCGTCAGCAAGCGCAAGGCGTACTACTCCAGCTACGGCAACGGCTACGTCGACGTGGCCTCGCCCGGCGGCGACGTCTACGACACTCCCGGCAACACCAGGGACGTCACCAAGGCCACGCTCTCGGCCTACCCCAAGGCGCTCGCCGTCGCCAACGGCGAGATCGACGCGAACGGCGACCCGACCGTCGACTACGTCGTGAAGGACTGCAAGGGCTCCGTCTGCGGCTACTACCAGTACCTGCAGGGCACCTCGATGGCCTCGCCCCGTGCCGCCGGGGTCGCGGCGCTGATCGTCAGCAAGTACGGCAAGCGCGACCGCGCCCACGGCGGCCTGACCCTGGACCCCGACAAGGTGGAGGCAGTCCTCAAGGGCACGGCCGCCAGGACGGCGTGCCCGAACCCGCCCACGTTCACCTACACCCGCAACCTGCCGACCGGTTCCACCGTGACCGCGACGCACACCTGTGAGGGCGGCCCGTCGGACAACGGCTTCTACGGCAGCGGCATCGTCGACGCCCTGCGCGCCGTCGGCCACTGAGTCGAGCTGACCGCAGGCGCACCCGTGCGCTTGCCCCCTTCTCAATCAGCGCAGGCTCAATCAGCGCAGGCCGGTGGCGCACTCCCGTGCGGCGGTGCGCCACCGGCCCACCCGGCTGCGGCGAACCGCCGACGGCAGGACGTACGTGGTGACCGCGCTCACGAGCGACCCGAGCAACGCGCTGGACGAGGCCGCGCCCGAACTGCCGGCCCTCGTCCGGGGCTCGTTCGCGATGCCGGCCCGCGTCCGATTCCCCGGGCCGCGTCAGGAGCTGAAGTCGCCCGCGGCGACGCGCAGGGTCCTGAGCAGGCCGAACATCTCGTCCAGCTCGGCGTCGTCGTACATGCCCATGCAGAAACCCGCGTTCATCAGGTCGGCCGTGGCCCGCCGCACGATGTCCCGGCCTTCGCCGGTGATCTCGGCGAGCACGCCGCGGCCGTCCCGCGGGTTGCGCATGCGGCGGACCAGGCCGGCCCGTTCGAGGCGGTCCACGGTGTTGGTCACGCTCGTCGGGTGCACCATCAGCCGCTCACCGATCTTCGACAGCGGCAGCGACCCGGCCCGGCTGAACGTGAGCAGCACGAGCGCCTCATAACGGGCGAAGGTCAGGTCGTACGGCTTGAGCAGCGTGTCCAGTTGCGCCAGCAGGATCTGATGGGCTCTCATGATCGAAGTGACGGCCGCCATGGCGGACGACGGCCCGAACGTCGAACGCCACGTCTCGGCCGCCCGCTCGATCGGGTCGAACGGGAGCTTGAGCGGCCGGGGGCCACCCGTGGGCGAGGGCTCTGAGCTGGGCGGAACGGACACAGCGTTATACGGTAGCGCGACGCCGGCCAAGATCGACCAGTGCACCGAGCGTAACCGGATTCATTCCTTGACCCCAGAACTCCCCCCGTACGGGTCACGCTCCGTTATGGTTGCCACGTCGAAAGGTGAGGCGGCGGCAAACCCGGCGGCACGGGGAACCCCGTCTGCTAGAGGACGTCTCGCGGACGGGGGTCCGCGGGGAGACGCGTCCGACGGCGGGCGAGGCGAGGCCGGCCGAACGAACCAGCGCCACGGGGAACGGCGTGGGTTCGCGCGCACCGCTCACACAGACACGGGGGAGATTCTCAATGGACAGCATCGCTGTCCCGGCGCCGCATGCGCGCCGGACTTCTGCGGCGTGGCCAGGGGCCGCGCCCTGCTGTGGGTGAGCATAGGGGCGGTTCACGCGGAGAGCTGAGACACGGCGCGCTGGTCGCGGCGACCGTGCTGTTCGTGCTCGCGCTCGTCGCCGCGTGGAGCGTCCTCATTCCCGGTTTCATGGACTGGGACGACATAGTGGCGGCCGTCATCGGCTCGCTGCGCCTGACGGGGCCGCTCGGAGCCGCGTTCGCGGCCTGGGTCGCGTTCCGCAGGCGCCGCGCGGAGAAGGGCCGTGTCCTGACGCCGTGGCGGGCCGCCAGGGCGCCGCTGTCGATCATCGCGGTCGTCACCGGCTCCTTCGGGGCCACCGTGCTGCTGCTCGGGCTGCGCGCCGCGCTCACCGGGCAGGGCGGGCCGCCGCTGCCCGGCGGTCTCGCGATGTCCGTCGCCGGTCTGGGACTGTACGTCGTGATCGGCTGGATCCTCGGCTGGCTCGTGCCGGTCGTCGTTGTCCCGCTGATCGCGGGAGCCGGCACGTTCGGGCTGTTCACGTGGCTGGCCACCGGGCCCAACTGGGCCGACCGGCTCACGCCCGCCACCAGGGAGCCGTACGACCTGCTCTCCGGCGTCAGCGAGACCGCCTACGCGGACCAGACGCTCTGGCTGCTGGGACTCAGCACCGCGCTGTTCCTCGGATGGGTGGCCCTGGTGACCCGGCGGACGCTGGCGCTGGCCGCCGCGGTGATCGCCGTGCTGGCCGCCGGGACCGGCGCCGCCCGGCTCGTCACCGTGCCGCAGACGATGACGGTGAGCGAACGCCTCGTCTGCCAGGAATGGCCGATCAGCGTCTGCGTGCATCCGTCGCTGCGCGGTGGCCTGGCCGAGCTCGCCACCGTGTTCACCACGCTCGCGATAAAGCTGGACGGCACGCCGGCCGCCTTCAAGCGGGTCGAGCAACGGGAGTACGGCGAGGACGACTCCGCGGGGCCGGGAGTGGTCGTCGTGCACATCGACGGCCTCGGGTCCGGGTACGCCCAGCGGGCGGCCGCCGAGTTCCTCGACCGTCTGGCCCACCCGTGCCCGGGAACCCTGGCCGCGGGCTACCGGGCCATCGTCATCGCCTGGCTGCGGGACGTCTCGCTGCCCGGGGGACCCTTGCGCGAGCACCGCGAGGCGGCCCTCTGGTTCTCCGAGCTGAGCAACGCCCAGCGGCACGACTGGCTGCGCATGTTCTACTCCGACTTCGTCTCCTGCGGCCTGCAGGCGAAGCACTTCGGCGGCGGCACCCATCCCGCCGTCCCCGTCGCGTCGGGTTATCCGGTGAACCCCACCCCCGGGTACGCGCCGGGCTATCCGGTGGAGCCGTCTCCTTCGGGTATGGCCATCGCCACCGGCATGCCGACCGGCCCCGGCACCGGCTGGGAGCCGGGCTCGGACCCGCGCGGCGGCGAGATCGGTCCGGGGTGGATCAGCCCGAGTCCGGCCGCCCCCGTGTGGCCGTCTCCCGCCACGAGTCCCGCGGGCCAGGGCACCGTTGGTCAAGGCCCGGCCGGGCAGGGCCCGACGGGTCAGGGCCCGACGGGTCAGAGTCCGACGGGTCAGAGTCCGACGGGTCAGGGTCCGACGGGTCAGGGCCCGATGGGCCGCCCGGGTTATCCGGGTCGGTGGGACATGCCGAACCGCGAAGGCTCCCGGAGAGGCCGTCCCTGGGCCCCGGTCCCCGGGCGGTCGCCGCACCCCTGGCGGCCGGGAAGGGCCGGCAGGCCCGGTGACCCCGCATTCCCTGACCGGCCGGGCACGCAGGAAAGGCCCGGTGCCGGCGCTCCCGGTGCTTCCGGTGCTTCCGGTGCTTCCGGTGCTTCCGGTGCTTCCGGTGCGCAGGCACGCCCGGGCGGCGTCGGCGCGAGCCCTTCACCCGCCCAGGACCGCGCCGGCCGCTCGGGTCCCGGCACGCAGGCACGGCCCGGCGCGAGCCCCTCGGCCGTCCAGGACCACCGGCCAGGCCGCCGTCGGTCCGGCGGCACGGTTCCCGGCCGGGACGGGCACGACGGGCGCTCCGGACGCACCGCGCAATCTGGGGGGCCTGACAGCGGTCGAGCCGGCGGTCACGCGGACTCTGCCCCGCCTGCCACTGGCGACGGCGACGCCCGCGACGCGAGCTCCGAGGACGACCCCGGCGTTATGGGCGTACCCGGCACGCTCCTGGCGCCCGCCGCATAGTGCCCGCACCTGGAGAGCGAGGACGAGCAGCCGCCCCGCCCGCATGGTCCCGCCCCCCCCCCCGCGCGGGGCCAGAACCGGGCCGGCGCGACAGGCCGCAGGACCTGCGGGCGATCCCGCGCCCGGGCACCGGGCCGGGCGTGCGTGTGGCGGCGGAAATCCGCTGGCGCGGCTTAAGCGGGGCGGCGTGAACGCGAGGCGGCGTGAACGTGGAGCGGGCGCTCGCTCGGACACCGCCGCGGGCGTGAACGTGGGACGGCGTGAATGTGGGGCGGGCGCCCGCTCGGGCACCGGGGCGGGCGTGCGTGTGGCGGCGGAAACCCGGCCGTCACCAATCGGGGCGTGAGCGCTGCGGCGGAGGCCCGTCCGGCCATCGGTCCGTATAAAAGGCAGGTTTGGGATGTCCGAAGCATGCTCTGCGGACAGAAATGATCTTGTCGTGCGTGAGATCCCGGGAATACCGGGAAGATTCCCCCCGTGGACCGTCAGACCCGTCCCTCGTTCGCGCCGGCCGACTCCGGCGCCGCCGCCACCGACGCCACGGCGAGCGCCGGGGCCCCCGCCCCCCGCTCCCGGCGCGGGTGGCGGGTGCTCGCCGGCCTGCTGTTCGTGGTCCTGCTGCTCGTGGTCGGCGCCCGGCTGACCTTGTCCTGGCTCAATCCGCTGGGCGAGCAGACCATCGACCGCAGCGGGCCCGCACTGCTCCGTTCGGTGCAGAACCTGAGCCGCTTCGAGGCCGCGACAGGCGACTTCCAGGTCATCGTCGACCTGGAGAAGGACGCCAAGTTCCTCCCGGACGCGATCAAGGGCTCCCGCACGCTCTTCGTGGGCGCCGGCACCGTGGACGCCTACGTGGACTTCTCCACGCTGCCCAAGGACGCCTTCACGGTCTCCCCCGACCGCACGGCGGTGACGGTGCGGCTGCCGCACGCCGAGCTGGAGAAACCCAACCTCGACAACAAGCGGTCGTACGTCTTCGCCCAGGAGCGGGGCATCTTCGACCGGATCTCCGATTTCCTGTCGTCGTCTCCCCAGAACCAGCAGGAGCTCTACGTGCTGGCCGAACGCAAGATCGCCGATGCGGCCGCCGCCAGCGACCTGCGTTCCCGGGCCGACCAGAACTCCAAGGCCATGCTGGAGGGCATGCTGAAGTCCCTCGGCTTCACGAGGGTCACGGTCGAATACACCGGTGAGCCCTGACCCGTCGGCCGCCGCGACGCGAGAGCCGTACGGGCCGGGCTCGGCCCGGCACCGTAGCGGCCCGACGCCTCAGCGCAGACCGGCGCCTCTGCACGGCCCGGTGCCTCAGCGCAGGGTCGCAACTCAGCGCAGGGCGGCAACTCAGCGCAGGGCGGCGATGAGGTCGTCGGCGGCGGCGTAGGGGTCGGTCTCCGCGCCGAGCAGCCGCTCGGCGAGCGCGTCGAGGCGGTCACCGTGGAGCACGGCGAAGCGCGACCGGAGCTGGGCCAGCGCGATGGCCTCGATCTCGTCGCGTGCCCTGGCCAGCCGCCGCCTGCGGGCCTCGCCGGACTCCTCCAGGTATGCCTGGTGCTTGTCCAGCGCGGCCAGCAGGTGGTCCGCGCCCTCGCCCTTGGAGGCGACGGTCGTGACGATCGGGGGCCGCCAGGGCGCCTCCACGAGGCCCGTCATGTTCCGCAGCTCCCGCACGGTCGTCTGGACGCCGTCGCGGTCGGCCTTGTTCACCACCAGGACGTCGGCGACCTCGAGGATGCCCGCCTTGGCGGCCTGCACGCCGTCGCCCATGCCCGGCGCGAGGATGACGACGGTCGTGTCGGCCAGGCGGGCGATCTCCACCTCGGCCTGCCCGACGCCGACCGTCTCGACGAGGATCACGTCGCACCCGGCGGCCTCCAGCACGCGCAGCGCCTGCGGCGTGGCCCACGCGAGCCCGCCCAGGTGTCCCCGGCTCGACATGCTGCGAATGAAGACGCCGGGGTCGGTCGCGTGGTCCTGCATGCGTACGCGGTCGCCGAGCAGGGCGCCGCCGGTGAACGGGCTGGACGGATCGACCGCCAGCACCCCCACCGTGCTGCCGCGCCTGCGGAACGCCCGGATGAGCATGCCGGTCGAGGTCGACTTGCCGACGCCGGGAGAGCCGGTCAGGCCGATGACCCTGGCGGGGCGCGGCCGGGCGCCGCCGGTGGCGAGCTCGGCCATCGCCTCGCGCAGCGCACGGCTCGCCGCCGCCGACGCCGCCCGGTCTCCCCCGGCGGAAACACCGGCCTGCCCGGCCTGCGCGGTCTGCGCGGCGTTTTCGGCGTTTTCAACGGCGTTCTCCACCAGCGAGATCAGCCGCGCCACCGCGCGCGGCCGACCCTGCCGCGCCTGGCCGACAAGCTCACGGACGTCCACCTGCGGCTCCGATCAAACGCCGGACGCGGGAACCCGGATGATCAGCGCGTCGCCCTGGCCGCCGCCGCCGCACAGGCCGGCCGCACCGAGGCCGCCGCCGCGCCTCTTCAGCTCGTGAGCCAGCGTCAGCACGATCCGGGCGCCGGACGCGCCGATCGGGTGACCGAGCGCGATGCCGCCGCCGTTGACGTTGACCTTGTCGAGCGGAACGCCGAGCTCCTTCACCGACTGCAGCACGACCTGGGCGAACGCCTCGTTGATCTCCAGCAGGTCCAGCTCGCCGGCGGTCAGCCCCTGCTTGGCCAGCGCCTGCTTGATGGCGTTGGCGGGCTGGGACTGCAGCGAGTTGTCGGGCCCGGCCACGTTGCCGTGCGCGCCGATCTCGGCCAGCCATTCGAGGCCCAGCTCCTCGGCCTTGGCCTTCGACATCACGACCACGGCGACGGCGCCGTCGGAGATCTGGGAGGCCGACCCGGCCGTGATGGTGCCGTCCTTGGTGAACGCCGGCCGCAGCTTCGCCAGGGCCTCGGCCGTTGTGTCCTTGCGGATGCCCTCGTCGGCGGAGAACAGCACGGGATCACCCTTGCGCTGCGGCAGCGGCACCGGGACGATCTCGTCGTCGAACAGGCCCTTCTCCGTCGCCTCGGCGGCGCGCTGGTGCGACCGCGCGGAGAACTCGTCCTGCTCCTCCCGGGTCAGGCCGAGCCTGGCGTTGTGCCGCTCGGTCGACTCCCCCATCGCGATCTGGTCGAACGCGTCGGTGAGCCCGTCGTAGGCCATCGCGTCCAGGATCCCGGCGCTGCCGTACTTCACGCCCTTGCGCAGACCGGGCAGCAGGTGCGGCGCGTTGGTCATCGACTCCATGCCGCCCGCGACGACGACGTCGAACTCCCCCGCCCGGATGAGCTGGTCGGCCAGCGCGATCGCGTCGAGGCCCGACAGGCAGACCTTGTTGATGGTGAGGGAGGGCACGGTCATGGGGATGCCGGCCTTGACCGCCGCCTGGCGCGAGGGGATCTGGCCGGCCCCGGCCTGGAGCACCTGTCCCATGATCACGTACTGGACCTGGTCGGGGGAGACACCCGCGCGCTCCAGCGCCGCCTTGATCGCGATCCCACCCAGTTCGGCGGCGGACAAGTCGGAGAGCGAGCCGAGGAGCCGTCCGATCGGTGTGCGTGCTCCGGCGACGATGACGGAACCAGACATTGAGACCCTCCACTACGAGATCGGGGCGACGGTGTCACCATACCCATGAGTAGGACGGCCGCCCGGGAGCGGGCGGCGGCACGCTGACGGCGAAGGGAGACGGCGATGCTGCTGCGGATCGATCACGTGGGCGTGGCCTGCCACAACCTGGAAGAAAAGATCGAGTTCTACGAGTCCGTCTTCGGCCTGACCGTCGTCAGCCGGGAGGTGAACGAGGAACAGGGCGTCCGCGAGGCCATGCTGCACGTCGCCGACGGCGACCAGGGCGCGTCGTATGTCCAGCTTCTCGAACCCCTGCACCCCGACACAGCGGTGGGCAAGTTCCTCGCCAAGCGGGGCGAGGGCGTGCATCATATCGGGTACGGCGTGGCGGACGTCACCAAGGCCTTGGAGGAGATCGGGGCGAAGGGCGTGCGCCTGATCGACGAGCGGCCCAGGCACGGGTCGATGGGAGCCTCGATCGCGTTCCTGCATCCTAAGGACGTGGGAGGGGTTCTCACCGAGCTCGTCGAGACGTCCAGGCGCTAGGCAAACGCAAGAAACGTTCATACGTAACAAGTCGCGCAGAAAGTCGGAGGGGGCCTCCAAGGCGGCAGTACCGGAGTACGCTGGCGTACCACCGGACGTGGACGCCAAACCGGCTTCCCCGCCTCGGAACCGACCCCCCGTCCGGCCCCTGTAGCCGTCTCGACAACCAGGATCGAGCCTCATGCAGTCCGACATCGACGCCCAGCTCAACAACTTCTTCGAGGACGCCCCATCTCGCGAATTCGACGTGGTGCTCCGGGGTTATGACCGGCACCAGGTCCACGACCACCTGAAGACCCTCGACACCGAACTGCGTCAGGCCAAGGAACAGGTCGGCGCCCTTCAGCGGGAGCTGTCCGACTCGCAGCGCCAGCTCCAGGAGCAGGAGCGGCCGACGTACTCGGGTCTGGGCGCGCGCATCGAGCAGTTGCTCAGGCTCGCGGAGGAGCAGGCCACCGAGCTCGTCCAGGCGGCCCGGTCGGAGGCGAACGAGATTCGCGCCGCCGCCAAGGTGGACGCCGCCGACCTGCGGGCGGCTGCGGAGAACGAGGCGGCGGAGAAGCGGGCGCTGGCGGCGCGCGAGGCCGAGGAGATGCGCAGCACCGCCGAGCGCGACGCCGAGGAGATCCGGTCGACGGCCAGGCGTGAGTCCGACGAGCTGACCGCCACCACCGAGCGCGAGGTCGCCAAGATCCGCGCCACCGCCGACCACGAGGTCGCGGAGAAGCGGGCCGACGCCGAGCGCGAGATCGCCAAGCTGCGCACCACGACCGAGCGCGAGGTGGCCCAGCTGCGGGCCTCCACCAAGCGCGAGCGCGACGAGGTGCTCACGACCGCCAAGCGTCAGGCGGACGAGATGCGGGCTCAGGCACAGCGGATCCTGGAGGAGTCGGAGGCCAAGCGCGCCCAGGACGAGGCGGAGTTCGAGATCCAGCTCGCCGCCCGCCGCGAGGACGCCGAGCGCCAGGAGGCCGAGCGGCACGCCACCGCCCAGGCCAACACCCAGAAGCTGGTCGCCGAGGCCGAGCAGCGCGCCGCCACCGCCGAGCAGCGGGCCGCCAAGGCCACGCAGCAGGCCGAGCAGACCCGCCGCGAGGCCGACACCCACGCCAAGCAGCTGCTGGCCAACGCCCGCAAGAACGCCGACCAGCTTGTGGCCGACGCCAAGACCAGCGCCGACACGATCGTGACCGAGGCCAAGAACGAGGCCGAGCGCACCCGTACGTCGATGCAGCGCCAGGTGGACGAGCTCACCCGCCAGCGCGACAGCATCACGAGCCACCTCGCCCAGCTCCGCCAGCTGCTCGGCGGCGCCCCGCTGCCGGGCATGGACCCGGAGCCGGCGCCCGTCACCGCGGCCCCGCCGAAGCCGGCCCTGTCGGCTCCGCCGGTCGTGGAGAAGCCGTCCGTGCCCGCCACCCCGGCCGTCGAGCCGATCAGCTCCACCAAGAGCGACGACGACGCGGAGTGGTGGCAGGAGTAGTCACTGGCGCAATCGGGGAGTCTGACGGCTGAACGAACGGGGCCCGGCACCGCCGGGCCCCGTTCTCATGTCCGCACTCCGCCCCCGGCTCGACCGGGGACCTCCAGCTAGTCGAGGGACTTGACGAACTCAGCGACGACGCGGTTGAACGACTCGGGCTGCTCGATGGCGGACAGGTGACCCGCCTTCTCGATGACGGCGAGCCGCGCCTGCGGGATGGCCTCCGCCATGGCCTGGGCGTCCGGCAGCGGCGACAGCTCGTCCTCGTCGCCCACCACGACCAGCGCCGGCACGGCCAGGGACCGCAACGTGCCGAACGCGTCGGGCCGCGCGGCCATCGCCCGCTGGGCCCACGCGACGGCCGCGGGCGGCGCCGCCTGGACGAGCCCGCGGACGCGCCCGAGCACCATCCCCCTGCGCTCCTTGGTGGTCGCGCCGAGCATCGGGGGCAGCGACTCGGTCACGAGGACGCCCGTGCCGCTCTCCAGGACCGCCGCGGCGATCCGCTCCCTGTTCGCCCTGGCCGGCTCGGGGTCGGCCTGGGCCTTGGTGTCGGCGAGGATCAGGCCGCGTACGCGGTCCGGGTGGCGGCGGCACAGCGCCATCGCCACATAGCCGCCCATGGACAGGCCGCCGACCACGGCACGGTCGACACCTTCCTGGTCGAGCAGGTGCGCCACGTCGTCGGCCATGAGGTCGACCGAGGGCTCGTCGTCACCGAGCATCGTGCCACCGAAGCCGCGCAGGTCCGGGGTGATCACCCGGCAGACCGGCGCGAGGCCCTCGCGCTGGGCGAGCCACATCGCGGAGGACAGGGGGAACGCGTGGAGCAGGACGACTGGCAGGCCGCTCCCGGCGGAACGCGAGTAGAGCTGCATCAGGTCACGGTAACGCGCCGCGCGCCCGCCGCCGCCGTTCGTCACCGATTCGCGACCCCAGCGGCCCGCCCGTCGCGCTCAGACCGTGGTCGGCAGCGGCGCGGCGGGCGGGTTCACGCGCTTGACGATCTCGTTCAGCACGATCCGCACGTACGGCTCGCCGACCCACAGGTGCTTGGCCCCCTCCACGCCGACGACCTCCGCCTGCGGCGCCGCCGCGAACCGGCGTGCGGCCTCCTCCGGCTGCAGGTAGTCGTCGTGCTCCGGCACCAGGGCCACCAGAGGGCGGCCGAACTCACCCCAGGCGACGAGGTCCTTCTCACCGGCCCGCTTCAGCGGCGGCGACAGCAGGATCGCGCCCCGCACGATCGGGTCGCGGCCCCACTTCAGCGCCAGCTCCGTGCCGAACGACCAGCCGACGAGCCAGGGATTCGGCAGATCGTGGAAGTCGGCGTACTCCAGGGCGGCGGCGACGTCCCACCGCTCCGCCTCGCCGCCGTCGAAGGACCCCTGGGAGGTGCCCCGGTCGGAGGTCGTGCCGCGGGTGTTGAAGCGCAGCACCGCGATGTCGGCGAGCGCGGGCAGCCGGTAGGAGGCCTTGCGCAGCACGTGGCTGTCCATCATCCCGCCGTGGGTGGGCAGGGGATGCAGGCAGACCAGCGTCGCCACCGGTGGCCGGCTCTCCGGCACGGCCACCTCTCCGACGAGGGTCAGCCCGTCGGCCGTCTGCAGCTCGATGTCCTCGCGCCGGGCAGGCAGCACCGTGGACGCCCTGATGTCCATTCCCACTCCGAAAGCTCGTGTCAGTAACGGCTGCGGCCCGGACCACGGTTGGCCCGGTTGCGCCAGCACGTGGTGTGCCAGTGCCGCCGCTCGTCCTCTCCCCCGGACCAGGCCGGCCAACTCACCACGTGCGGCAGCCCGGGCCTGATCTCCTGCTCGCACCCCGGGCACCGGTACGCCTTGCCCTGGGCGGCCCCGGAGACGTTGCGGACGACCCACTCGCCGTCGTGCGCGCTCTCCACGCGGTCCACCCCGGCCACCTGGGGGCCCACCGGCCGTACGGCACTGCCGTCCGGACGTTCGAACGGGCCGCGGCGGCGGGCACGGCGGGGACTCACGGCAGGCATCCTTCCGGGGGGTTCATGTCAGGCAGAACGGGAGATGACGGCCCATTCTTCCAGCACCGGCTCGGGCGGCGTACGCGCGGATGCCCCGGCACGCGGGCCGTGACGAGCCCCCGGGCCCGGCGGCTCCGAGCGCCTTCGACGTCCGCGCCATGCCGGACAGTGTCCCAGAACGCCGCCGGACCTCCGTAACCCCGGTAGGGTTGGCGCACATGCGGCTGGTCATCGCGCGGTGCAGCGTGGATTATGTGGGACGGCTCACCGCCCATCTCCCCATGGCCCCCCGGCTCATCCTGATGAAGGCGGACGGCTCGGTCTCCATTCATGCGGACGACCGGGCGTTCAAACCCCTGAACTGGATGAACCCTCCCTGCAAGGTCCGCGAGGAGACGATCGACGGCGTGCTCACCTGGTCGGTCGTGCACGGCAAGACCGGTGAGAAGCTCGTGCTGACGATCGAGGAGGTCCTGCACGACTCCAGCCACGAGCTGGGCGTCGATCCGGGCCTGCGCAAGGACGGCGTCGAGGCGCACCTGCAGGAGCTGCTCGCCGAGCACATCACCACGCTCGGGGACGGCTGGACGCTGGTGCGCAGGGAGTACATGACCGCCATCGGCCCCGTGGACATCCTCTGCCGCGACCACCTGGGCAGCGCGGTCGCCGTGGAGATCAAGCGGCGCGGCGACATCGACGGCGTGGAGCAGCTCACCCGCTACCTCGAACTGCTCAACCGCGACCCGCGCCTGGCCCCGGTCAAGGGGATATTCGCGGCGCAGGAGATCAAGCCGCAGGCCCGCGTGCTCGCCGCCGACCGCGGCATCGACTGCGTGACGCTCGACTACGACGCCCTGCGCGGCATCGAGCCGGAGAACCCGACCCTGTTCTGATCCCGGCCCGTGCCCCCCGCCGGTTGTCCTCCGAAAGGAGGACAACCGGGTCCACCGGCCGTTGGTGTTCCACGAGCCATACGGACGCGAATCTTGAGTCATGACGACAGCGGTGAGAGTGCGCGGGCTGGCCAAGCGCTACGGCGACGTGCAGGCGGTCGGCGGCATCGACCTCGACATCCGGGCGGGCGAGGTGTTCGCGATCCTCGGCCCCAACGGAGCCGGGAAGTCCACCACGGTGGAGATCCTGGAGGGCTACCGGCGCCGGGACGCCGGTGAGGTGAGCGTTCTGGGCACCGACCCGGGCCGGCCGACGCGCGAGTGGCGGTCCCGGATCGGCGTGGTGCTCCAGACGGCCAACGACGTGGCCGAGGCGACCGTGCGGGAGACGATCCGGCACTTCGCGGGCTACTACCCGAACCCGGCGGACCCGGACGAGGTGATCGAGCGGGTCGGCCTGACCGACAAAGCGGGCAAGCGGATCAGGCAGTTGTCCGGCGGCCAGCGGCGCCGGATGGACGTGGCTCTGGGCGTGATCGGCAACCCGGAGCTGTTGTTCCTGGACGAGCCGACCACAGGCTTCGACCCGGAGGCGCGCCGACGGTTCTGGGAGCTGATCCAGGACCTGGCCCACCAGGGGACCACGATCGTGCTGACCACCCACTACCTGGACGAGGCCGAGGCGCTGGCCAACCGGGTGGCGGTGGTGGCCCGCGGCCGGATCGTCGCAGAAGGCACGCCCGCGACCCTGGGCGGACGGGCCACCGCCAAGGCCACGGTCCACTGGGCCGGCGGTTCGGAGGAGACCGACACTCCGACGAAGACCGTGCTGGAGCTGAGCCGCCGCTTCGACGGCGAGATCCCCGAGCTGGCCGTGATCCGGCCCTCTCTGGAGGACATCTACCTCCGCCTCATCGAGGGCTGAGTCGCCGCCGGGCACAGCCGCCCGCCCGGCGGCGACTCCTCCCGGCTCACCCGAGGTATGCGTACTCCCGCGTAGGACGGGCCCCTTCTTCCCTCCTGCCGGTGGTGAACCCCCACCGGCCACCCCATACACCGAGGACTGCTGACTGCCATGACCGAAATCGCCGCACCGAGGGCCGCGACGGCCGCCCCCGCCCGAATGCCTTCCACTCTCCGCGTGGGGCTGTCCCGGGCGGCCCTGGAGACGAGGATGTTCTTCCGGGAGAAGGACGCGGTCCTGTTCACCTTCTCGTTCCCGATCATCCTGCTGGTGATCTTCGGGTCGATCTTCTCCGACCAGATGGAGGGAACCGGGCTGAGCGTCTCCCAGCTCTACGTGGCCGGACTCATCGGCTCGGCCACCATGACCGGTTTCCAGAACCTCGGCATCGGCATCGCCATGGACCGGGAGGACGGCACGCTCAAGCGGCTGGCCGGGACGCCGATGCCGCCCGCGGCGTACTTCATCGGAAAGGCGCTGAACACGCTGCTCGTGTCCTTCCTCCAGGTGGCCATCCTGCTGGCCATAGGGGTGGCGATGTTCGACCTGGAGCTGCCCTCCGCCGCATCGAGCTGGCTGACCTTCGCCTGGGTGTTCGTGCTCGGAGTGCTGGGGTCGTCGCTGCTCGGCGTCGCGGTCAGCAGCCTGCCCAGATCCGGCAAGAGCGCGGCCGCGGTGATCACGATGCCGTTCGTGGTGCTGCAGTTCATCTCAGGGGTGTTCATCCCGCTCAGCCAGCTTCCCGACACGCTGGCGCGGATCGCCTCGTTTTTCCCGCTCAAGTGGATGTGCCAGGGTTTCCGATCGGTCTTCCTCGGTGACGCCGGTGCCACACTGGAGCTCGCCAAATCGTACGAACTTGGCCGGGTCGCCCTCATCCTGGGCGCCTGGTTCGTTGGAGGGCTGGTGCTGTGCCTGACGACCTTCCGCTGGAAGGGGCGGCGCGACGGTTGAGCGGACCGGCGGATGGGCCGCACCGCCGCGCGCGGCCCATCCGCCTGTTCACCCGTAAGAGCCGGGACCCGGCCGGGCCGCATGTATGGCAGCGGCGGCTCGGCTGGGAGCTGCTGCTCGCCGCCTCGACCTTGCTCCCGGCCGTGTTCATCGCGGTGGAGGACCTCCCCCCGTGGCAGCGGATCCTCGCCGCCGGGTCGCTGGCCGCGATCCCCCTGCTCTACGTGTTGTTCGGCCGGCCCTCGATCAGGAACGGCGACCGGCGCCGGGGCGTCGTCTACATCGTCCTGCTCGTCGCGTTGTTCACCCCGGCCGTGCTCATCGAGCCATCGGCGTCGATAGCGCTCTTCGGGCTCTGCTCGCAGTGCTTCATGGTGCTGCGGGCGCGCTGGGCGATCGTCGGCCTGATCGCGCTGAACCTGCCCCTGGCCGTGCGCTACGTGGTGCAGGAAGACCAGCGGAGCTCGTTCAACTTCCTGACCATCATCATCACTGTGATCTTCTTTTCTTCGCTCTTCGGCATCTGGATGGAGCGGATCATGGAGCAGAGCGAGGAGCGGGCCGCGCTCATCCAGGAACTGGAGGCCCAGCGGGCCGAGGTGGCCCGGCTCTCGGCCGAGCACGGAGCCATGGCCGAGCGGGAGCGCCTGGCCGGGGAGATCCATGACACCCTGGCTCAAGGGTTCACCAGCATCATCATGCTGCTCCAGGCGGCCGAGGCGCAGCCGGACCCGTCCCGCCACCTGGCGCTGGCCGTACGGACCGCGCGGGAGAACCTGGCCGAGGCCCGAGCCCTGATCAGTGCACTCAGCCCGGCCCCGCTCGACGGACCCAGCCTGGACGAGGCGTTGCTCCGGCTGACCGACCGGCTCGGCGAGGAGACCGGGATCGTCACAGGCTTCTCTGTCACCGGCGAGCCGCGGCCGCTACCCCGCCCGGCGGAGGTCGTGCTGCTCCGGGCGACCCAGGAGGCACTGGCCAACGTACGCAGGCACGCGGAGGCGGGCCGGGCCGAGGTCACGGTGGCCTACCGGCCCGAGTCGGTCGCCCTGGGGGTCCGCGACGACGGACGCGGCTTCGACACCGCGGCCACCCCCGGGTACGGCCTGCGCGGGATGCGCGCTCGCGTCGAGCAGGCCGGCGGTTCCGTGACGGTGACGAGCTCGCCCGGCGCGGGCACCCTCCTGGAGGTCGTCCTGCCGAGCGGCCCGGCCCGTCCCGGCGCCACTCTCCCCGGCGCCACTCTCCCCGGCGCCACTCTTCTCGGGGCCACTCTTCCCGGGCCGACGGCGACCGCGGCGGCAGCCGCCGCGGGACCGGCCTCCGTCCCTCCCGCCCGTACGCCGCCTGCCGCGGTAACAGCCGACGCCCACCCCACCGAGCCCGGAGTGTGACCCGATGCTGCGCCTGATGATCGTCGACGACCACCCCGTTGTGCGCGAAGGACTGCGCGGCATGCTGGAGTCCGACCCCGGGGTCACCGTGGTGGGCGAGGCGGCCTCGGGAGACGAGGCGGTGGCCCGGGCCCGGGAGCTCACACCCGACGTGATCCTGATGGACCTGCGGATGCCGGGCGGCGACGGGGTGAGCGCGACCACCCGCATCCTGGCGGACCGGCCGGAGAGCCGGGTGATCGTGCTGACCACCTACGAGGCCGACCAGGACATCGTGCGCGCGGTTGAGGCCGGGGCAGCCGGCTACCTGCTGAAAGACACCTCCCGGGCGGATCTGCTGGCCGCGATCGTCTCGGCGACGCGGGGCGAGACGGTGCTGTCGCCGTCCGTGGCGACCCGGCTGGTGACCCGGATGCGGGCGCCGGTGACCGAGACGCTGTCCCGGCGTGAAACGGAGGTGCTGGCCCTGGTCGCGCGGGGGCTGACCAACGCCGAGATCGGCAAGGCGTTGTTCATCAGTGAGACCACGGTCAAGACGCATCTGCTGCGGGTCTTCACGAAACTCGGCGTCTCCGACCGCACCGCCGCGGTGACGACCGCCCTGGCGCGCGGGCTGCTGTAATTGCCGATGCAATTGCAGCGCGATCGATGTATCCCAATTGGTAAGCGTGCTGACCCCTTGACGGCCATGTCAAGCTAATGAGCGTCTTTGGCATAGCCCCAAAGTGCTTATTTCTCAGCACTTCCACAAAAAGGATCTTGCGTTCATAATGGGGACTTCTGGGGGGACCATGACAGGGTGAGGTGAAAAGTGGCGGGACGGGACTATCGGGGGATGTCGGCTGCCGAAAGGCTTGCAGACAGGAGGGAAAGGCTCATATCGGCCGCATACACCCTGTTCGCCCAACCCGGCTTCCACGCCACCACCATCGAGAGGCTGTGCGCGACCGCGCGCATCTCCAATCGCGCCTTCTACGAATGCTTCTCCAGCCGTGAGGATCTGATGCGCGCGGTTTACGAGCGATGCATCGAGGAGACGCTGAGGTCGGTCAGCGAGGCCATCGACATGGCCCCGCCCACTCTCGACGACCGAATCGTCGCCGGCATCGCCGAATACATCCGCTTCGTCACCAAGGACGTGCGGCGCGCCCGTCTCATGCACCTGGAGGTCCGGCGCGCGGGCAACGTGCTCAGCGGCGCCCGTCAGCAGGCGGTGGCGTCGTTCACCAAGGTCATCGAGTCCTCGGCGCGGGGCGCGGCCCGCACGCCTCCCCTCGACCTTCACCTGCTGGCGCTCGGCCTCATCGGCGCGATCACCGAGTTACTCATCGAGTGGGTGATGACCGAACCGTCCCCGCCCACGGAGCAGCTGATCGAGACCGCCGTGTACATCTTCCGCCGCACCTTCTCCTCCGGCGGTCCCCTGGCGGGCTCCGCCCGGTGACCTGGCGGGCTCCGCCCGGTGAAGCGGAGCGCGGCGACTACGCTGAGCCGCATGACGCGAGCCGACAACGACACGCCGGTCGTCCTGTCCAAGATCTACACGAAGACGGGCGACGACGGCACGACCGCACTGGGCGACATGAGCCGCACCCGCAAGACCGATCCCCGCCTGGCCGCCTACGCGGACGTGGAGGAGGCCAACGCCGCCATCGGCGTCGCGCTCGCCACGGGCGGCCTGTCCGAGGACGTCACGGCCGTCCTGAGCCGGGTGCAGAACGAGTTGTTCGACGTCGGCGCCGACCTGTGCACCCCGGTCGTCGAAAAGTTGGAATTTCCGCCGCTGCGGGTCGAGGAGCCGTACGTCGCCTGGCTGGAGGAGCAGTGTGACCGGTTCAACGCGGAGCTGAAGCCGTTGCGCAGCTTCATCCTGCCCGGGGGCGCACCCGCCACGGCCTTCCTCCACGTCGCCCGCACGGTCGTACGGCGGGCCGAGCGGTCGGCCTGGGCGGCGCTGGAGGCGCACGACGACGTGAACCCGCTGACGGCCAAGTACCTGAACCGCCTGTCCGACCTGATGTTCATCCTCTGCCGCGTGGCCTCCGCGGGCGACGAGATCCTCTGGAAGCCCGGCGCCACCCGCTAACCCCCCACCCCACGGGCGTGATCTTGTAGTTTGTCGCAGCGACCCCGCGTGACCTGCGGCGGGACCGCTCGTGATCAAGCAGAAAGGTCGCCACTAGGCCGGCAACCTGCATCAAAGCACTTCGTGATCTTGCAATTGCGTGATCACGAAGCGCATAAGTGCAGGTCGGACTGCTTTCTGTACGTCCGTGTGCATGATCACGGAGCGAACAACACCCGTTCAGAGGGCACGCCTGCGACAAACTACAAGATCACGGCCCGAGGGAGGGGGTCAGGCGGCGTCGAGGTGGGCGCTGGGCGGGGCGGATTCGAGCCAGGCGAGAAAGCCGGTGAGGGCGTCCTCGCTCATCGCGAGGGACAGCGGGCCTCGCTCGGCGGAGCAAACGACGGTCCAGTAGCCGGCGGGGCCCTCACCCGTGTCGAGCATCCTCCGGCTGGAAACGGTGAGGCCGCGCCTCGCGATAGCGTGGCGCGGCCTCAGGCCGAATCCCAGGAACGGGATCCAGTGGAGCTCTCCCCCTACGTAGCGGGCGACCCCGCTCTTCCAGCCCCCCTGGCCGTCCCGCAGCCGGCAGACGATCGTGCCTCGGGCCCGGGCCAGGGCGAACCCCCGTAGGACGAGGAGCGCGGCCACGGCGAAGACGCCCGCGAGTATCTCAAGCGCCGCCAATGCCGCCCTCCTCTTCTTGTCAGACCTCTTCGCCGGCCGCCCGCAACCGGGCTGCCGCACGCTTGGCCTGCAGTCGTGCGTCCGCGTCCTCCTGGTCGGCCTCGATCGAGGCCTGAGCACGCTGCAGCGCGTCCTTGGCCCGCGCGACGTCGACCTCGGAGCCGAGCTCGGCCGCCTCCGCCAGGATCGACACGTCGTTGTCGGCGACGGAGATGAATCCGCCGTGCACCGCGGCCACGAGGTCGCCTTCGTTGCCGCGCTTGACGCGCAGCACTCCGCCCTCGACGAGGACACCGAGAACGGGAGCGTGGTTCGGCATAATACCGATCTCGCCGTCCACGGTCTTGGCAATGACCATGTCGGCCTCGCCCGTCCAGATCTCACGTTCCGGCGACACGACGCCCACGCGAAGCTTTGCCACTTCTCAGCTCCCTTTCGACGGACGCCTGTACGGCGCGGCCGCGGCCGTGCCGTACAGGCGTCGAAGGCGTCCTAGCGCTCGAGTTCCTTCGCCTTGGCGATGGCCTGCTCGATGCCACCCACCATGAAGAAGGCCTGCTCGGGCAGGTGGTCGTACTCGCCGGCGCACAGGCCCTTGAACGACGCGATGGTCTCGTCCAGCGGCACGAACTCACCCGGCTGGCCGGTGAACGCCTCGGCGGCGTACATCGGGTGGGACAGGAACCGCTCGATGCGGCGCGCCCGCTGAACGGTGACCTTGTCCTCTTCGGAGAGCTCGTCGATGCCCAGGATGGCGATGATGTCCTGCAGTTCCTTGTACTTCTGCAGGATTCGCTTGGTCTCCTGGGCGACCGCGTAGTGCTCCTCACCGATGATCTGCGGGTCGAGGATCCGCGAGGAGGAGTCGAGCGGGTCCACCGCGGGGTAGATGCCCTTCTCCGAGATCGGCCGGGACAGAACGGTCTGCGCGTCGAGATGCGCGAACGCGTTGTGCGGCGCCGGGTCGGTGATGTCGTCCGCGGGCACGTAGATCGCCTGCATGGAGGTGATCGAGTGACCGCGGGTGGAGGTGATGCGCTCCTGGAGCACGCCCATCTCGTCGGCGAGGGTCGGCTGGTAACCCACGGCGGACGGCATGCGGCCGAGCAGCGTGGACACCTCAGAACCCGCCTGGGTGAAGCGGAAGATGTTGTCGATGAACAGCAGCACGTCCTGCTTCTGCACGTCGCGGAAGTACTCCGCCATGGTCAGAGCGGACAGCGCCACCCGCAGACGGGTGCCCGGGGGCTCGTCCATCTGGCCGAAGACGAGCGCGGTGTCCTTGAGGACGTCCGCCTCCTCCATCTCCAGCCACAGGTCGTTGCCCTCACGGGTGCGCTCGCCGACGCCCGCGAACACCGAGGTGCCCGAGAACTTCAGCGCGACGCGGCGGATCATCTCCTGGATCAGAACGGTCTTGCCGACGCCCGCGCCGCCGAACAGACCGATCTTGCCGCCCTTCACGTACGGCGTGAGCAGGTCGATGACCTTGATGCCGGTGGGCAGCATCTCCGTACGGGCCTCGAGCTGGTCGAAGGCCGGGGCCGGGCGGTGGATCGGCCAGCGCTCGTTGACTTGGATGGAGGCCTTGTCGGCGTCGAGCGGCTCGCCGAGGGCGTTCCACACGTGGCCCTTGACGGAGTCGCCGACGGGCACCGAGATCGCCGCACCGGTGTCGGAGACGGCGGCGCCGCGCACGAGGCCGTCGGTCGGCTGCATGGAGATGGCCCGGACGATGTTGTCGCCGAGGTGCTGGGCGACCTCAAGGGTCAGGGTCTTGGTCTCGCCGCCGAGCACGACGTCGACGGTGAGCGCGTTGTAGATGTCCGGCATGGCCTCGACGGGGAACTCCACGTCGACGACCGGACCGGTGACGCGGGCGACACGGCCCACGGTGGTCTCAACAGTCTGTGCGGTCATTTCACTCTTTCCCCGCTGCGGCGTCAGCCAGCGCGTTCGCGCCACCGACGATCTCGCTGATTTCCTGGGTGATCTCGGCCTGACGCGCCTGGTTCATCTGCTGGGTGAACACGCGGATGAGCTCGTTGGCGTTGTCGGTGGCCGACTTCATCGCGCGGCGCCGGGCGGCGTGCTCGGAGGCGGCCGACTGGAGCAGCGCGTTGTAGATGCGCGACTCGATGTAGCGCGGCAGCAGCGAGTCGAGCACGTCACCCGCCGTCGGCTCGAACTCGTAGTAGGGCGGGATGCCCTCCGGGGGCGTCTCCGCCTCCTCGACCTCGAGCGGCAGGATCCGCTTGACGATCACGTTCTGCGTCAGCATCGAGACGAACCCGGTGTAGACGACGTGGATCTCGTCGATCCCGTCCTCCGCCTTGAACGCCGTGATGAGCGCGTCGGCGATCTCCTTGGCGTTGGCGTACGACGGGTTGTCGGAGAAGCCGTCCCACTCGCCGAACATCTCCCGGCTGCGGAAGCGGTGCCAGGTGAGGCCCTTGCGGCCCACGACGTACGGCCTCACGGCCAGGCCGCGTCCGGTCAGGTGGCCCTTCAACGCCTCGGCCTCACGGAGGATGTTGGCGTTGTAGCCGCCGGCGAAGCCGCGGTCGCTGGTGACGATCAGGACGCCGGCCGTGGCCGGCTGCTCCTTGGCCACCGTGAGCGGGTGGTCGACGTTCGTCGTGTTCGACAGGACCGCCGACACCGCGTGGGTGATCTCCCGCTCGTACGGCACGGCCGCCTGCATCCGCTGCTGCGCCTTGACGATCCGTGACGAGGCGATCAGCTCCTGCGCGCGGGTGATCTTCGCGGTGGACTTGACCGACTTGATCCGCCGCCGCAGCTGTCGAAGCTGGGCACCCATGGGTTACTTCGCCTCAACCTTGCGAACGTGCTTGACGACCTTCTCCTGGCCGACCTCGCTGGCGTCCAGCGCATCCACCGGCTCGTCGTTGACGAGCAGCTCACCGCTGGAGGTGGTGAAGCCCTTCTTGAACTCCGTGATGGCGTCCTTGAGGGCGGTCACCGTGTCGTCCGTCAGCTCCTTGGTCTCGCGGATGCTGTCGAAGACACCCTTCTGGGCGGTGCCGAGGTAGTCGAGGAACTCCGCCTCGAAGCGGCGGATGTCCTCGACCGGCACGTCGTCCAGCTCGCCGGTGGTGCCGGCCCACACCGAGACGACCTGCTTCTCGACCGGGAACGGGCTGTACTGCGGCTGCTTCAGCAGCTCGACCAGGCGGGCGCCGCGCTCCAGCTGGGCGCGGGAGGCCGCGTCCAGGTCGGAGGCGAAGGCCGCGAAGGCCTCCAGGTCGCGGTACTGGGACAGCGACAGACGGAGCGTGCCGGCCACCTTGCGCATGGCCTTGACCTGGGCGGAACCGCCGACTCGGGAGACCGAGACACCGACGTTGATCGCCGGGCGGACACCGGCGTTGAACAGGTCGGTCTCCAGGAAGCACTGGCCGTCGGTGATGGAGATGACGTTGGTCGGAATGAACGCCGACACGTCGTTGCCCTTGGTCTCGATGATCGGCAGGCCGGTCATCGAACCGCCGCCCATGTCGGCCGAGAGCTTGGCGCAGCGCTCCAGCAGACGCGAGTGGAGGTAGAAGACGTCGCCGGGGAACGCCTCACGGCCCGGCGGACGACGCAGCAGCAGCGACACGGCGCGGTAGGCGTCGGCCTGCTTGGTCAGGTCGTCGAAGACGATCAGCACGTGCTTGCCCTGGTACATCCAGTGCTGGCCGATGGCAGAACCGGTGTACGGGGCGATGTACTTGTAACCCGCGGGGTCGGAGGCCGGAGCGGCGACGATGGTGGTGTACTCCAGCGCGCCCGCCTCCTCGAGGCGGCCACGGACCTGGGCGATCGTCGAGCCCTTCTGGCCGACGGCGACGTAGATGCAGCGAACCTGGCGGCTCGGGTCGCCGGAGAGCCAGTTCTCCTTCTGGTTGAGGATGGTGTCGACCGCGATCGCGGTCTTGCCGGTGCCGCGGTCGCCGATGATCAGCTGACGCTGGCCGCGGCCGATCGGCGTCATGGCGTCGATCGCCTTGAGGCCGGTCTGCAGCGGCTCCTTCACCGGCTGACGCTGAACCACCGAGGGGGCCTGCAGCTCGAGGGCGCGGCGGCCCTCGGCGGCGATCGGGCCCTTGCCGTCGAGCGGGTTGCCCAGGGGGTCGACCACGCGGCCGAGGAAGTCGTCGCCGACCGGCACCGACAGGACCTCGCCGGTGCGGCGGACCTGCTGGCCCTCCTCGATGCCGCTGAAGTCGCCCAGGACGACCGCGCCGATCTCGCGGACGTCGAGGTTCAGCGCCAGACCGCGGGTGCCGTTCTCGAACTCGAGCAGCTCGTTCGCCATCGCCGAGGGAAGGCCGGAGACATGGGCGATGCCGTCCCCGGCGTCGACGACGGTCCCGATCTCCTCGCGCGCGGCACCTTCCGGCTCGTACGCCTGGACGAAGCGCTCAAGGGCGTCCCGGATCTCGTCCGGCCGGATCGTAAGCTCCGCCATCTCTTTCTTGTCTCCCTATTCGCCTCAGCCGGCCAACCGGCGGCGGACTTCTTCGATACGTCCGGCGATCGTGGTGTCGATGTAGTCGTCTCCGACTCTGACGGAGAACCCACCGAGCACCTCCGGGTCCACCTCGACGTTCAGGTGGACGTCTCGCCCGTAGGTGGTTCGCAGCCAGGCCGCGAGCCGCTGCTTCTGCTGCTGTGAGAGCGGCACCGCGCTGCGGACCACACCCACCAGGCGCTCGCGCGCCCGCGCGACGATCCAGCCGAACTCCTCCAGCGCCGTCTCCAGGCTACGTCCCCGCGGGTGCACAACAGCCTGCGTGACGAGCCGCACGGTGGAGGGGGCGGCCTTCCCGCCGAGCAGCGTGGCGAGCAGGTCGCGCTTGCGCTCGGCCGGGACGGCCGGGTCGCTGAGCGCGCGGCGCAGCTCCGGGTTGGCGGCGAGGATGCGGCCGAAGCGGAACAGCTCGTCCTCGACGTCGTCGAGGCGGCGCTCCGACTCGGCCTCGGCGGCCGCGGACATGACGCCGACGCGCTCCAGGGCGTCCGGCAGGTCGGCGGCCTTGGACCACTTGGCCTTGACCGCGGCGACCGCGATCTCCAGCGCGGCGTCGCCGACCTTGCCCTGCAGCAGGGAGCGCAGGACGCTCTCCTTCTGCTCAGCCGGGCGCGAGGGGTCGGAAAGACCCCGCCGCAGCCCGTGCTCGCGGTCGAAGAGGTCGGCGACGGCGTACAGCTCCTCGGCGAGGGCACCGAGGTCGGCGGTCGCGGCGGCGGTGTTGAACCGCTCCTCGACCTCCGTCAGGGCGGTCCTGCTGAGGCCGCGCATCAGCGGACCGTCTCCGGCCGGCCCTCGAGCTCTTCGAGGAACCGGTCCACGATGCGGCGCTGGCGGGCCTCGTCCTCGAGCGACTCGCCGACGATGCGGCTCGCCAGCTCGGTGGACAGGCGCCCGATCTCACCGCGCAGCTGCGTGAACGCCTGCTGACGGTCGGCCTCGATCTGGGCGTGGGCCGCCTCGATGATGCGCCGCGCCTCGGCCTGGGCCTCCTCGCGGAGCTCGGCCTTGATCGCGGCGCCCTGCTCCCGGGCCTCCTCGCGGAGACGGGCCGCCTCCTGGCGGGCCTCCGCGAGCTGCGCCCGATACTGCTCCAGAGTGCGCTGGGCTTCGGCCTGGGCGTCCTCGGCCTTCTTGATGCCGCCCTCGATAGCCTCGGTCCGCTCGGCCAGCGTCTTCTGGATGCGCGGGGTGAGGATCTTTCCGACGACGAGGAAGACGACGAGGAAGGCGAAGCTGCCGACGACCAGCTCGTAAGCGTGCGGAAAGAGGGGGCTCTCGCCCTCCGCCGCGAGGAACGTAGCTGCCAGTGTCATAGGTGCAGCCTTCCTTCAGAGTGGGTACGTCAGTAGATGAAGGGCGCGACGAGGCCGATCAGGGCCAGCGCCTCGGTGAGAACGAAGCCGAGCAGCATGTTCTGGCGGATGAGGCCGTACGCCTCGGGCTGACGGGCGATGGCCTGCACGCCCTGACCGAAGATGATGCCCACGCCGATGCCGGGGCCGATGGCGGCGAGGCCGTAACCGACAGCGCCAAGGTTGCCGGCGACTTCAGCGAGAACGCTCATTGCTGTTCTTCCTTTACTGGTCGGCCGGTGAGTGTGGTCTCACCGGTCTGGTCTACGTCGAAAGGTCGGGTCTGGAGGATCCGTCAGTGTTCGGCGTGCAGCGAGTTGCCGATGTACATGGCGGCCAGCATCGTGAACAGGAACGCCTGCAGGAACTCGATGAACATCTCGAAGCCGGTCATCGCGATCGTCATGATCACACCGACGACGCCGAGGCCCGCGCCGAGGGGAGTCGGCTTCTCGAAGAGGAACCAGAAGCCGACCATGCTGAAGAAGGCCAGGATGAGGTGGCCGGCGAACATGTTCGCGAAGAGTCGGACTGCGTGCGTGAACGGAGCGATGATCAGGTTCGACAGGAACTCGATCGGCGCGAGCAGCACGTAGATCGGCTTGGGCAGCCCGGGCGGGAACATCATGTTCTTGAAGTAGCCGCCGAGGCCCTGGTGCTTGATGCCCAGATAGATCTTGATCACGTAGATGGTGATCGCGAAGACGATGGGGAACGCGATGTGCGACGCGACCGGGATCTGGATCACTGGGATGACGCCGAAGAAGTTCCACAGCAGGATCAGGAAGAACAAGCTGAGGAGCAGCGGCATCCACCGCTCGGCGTCCTTGCCCAGGAACGGCCGGGCGACCTGGTCGCGGACGAACTGGTAACCCATCTCGCCGAGGTTCTGCATTCCCCGCGGAACCAGCTTGGGGTTGGCGAAGGCACTCCACCCGACGGCGCACACCACAAGGGCGCCGAAGAGCGCCATCAGCACCGGCTTGGTCAGCCAGTACGGCGCGCCGTCGAAAAGCGGGGGAAAGTCGAAGATCGACGGTCCCGGCGCCTTGAAGTCGTCGGCGACGAGCATGAGGGGGGTCACCTGGCCACCTCGCCTACCTGCTCGGGGCCGAATGCCCGAAGCATGTGCTTGTTCGTCCGTTCGCTACGCTCGCGCACGGGCGTTCCCTTCAACGATTGGATCAACAGAAGAGCGTGGAAGCGGGCCGGCTGTCAGCGGCCGTACTTCAGATAGACGAGGTAGGCAGCCAGCCCGACCCCGAGAATGACGCCTATGGGGATGAACGCATGCACGCCGGTCCACCGGCTCAGCAACCAGCCGAGGCCGCCCCATATCAGGATCCCGGACAGCAGATAGCTCGGGACCGACCAGGCGGCGTCGGCGAAGTCGCGGCCGTCGGTCTCGGGCCTGCGCTCCTGTTCGCTCATCGCGGCACGACGATAGCAGGAGCCATGCGGACTAGTCATATCGGGCTGCCCCGTACGCATGGTCATCCGTGCCCCTGCCCGGGAGCCTTCGCCTCAGGCTCCACGTAGAGCATCTTCAGCTTCATGAATCCGCGCATCTCACCGACGGTCCAGGCGAGCGTGCAACCGATGACGCTCAGCGCGAACACGCGGGAGTCGAACGCGGTGGTGTCTTCGAAGGCTTTGAGCATCGCCATGATCGCCAGGACCTTGACCACATAGCCCAGCACGGCGGCCGCCATCATCGCCATGGGCGAGACCCGGCCCGCCCAGGAGACGACGATCAGACCGATGGTGAAGAAGGCCGCGACAAGGACGAGACCGATGCCGGCGCCCAACGCACCCTTGGCCCCGGTCGTGAACACCGCGATGAGCGCGGCGAGGAGACCGACAACCAAGGTCGGCACGGCGGCGCCCTTGAGAACGCGCACGTCGTTGGCCTGCAATGGGACTCCAGAATCGGTTGTCAAACGAGCGATTGCTACCTGCTGGGGCGTCGTTGGTCTCGCCCCTTGCTAGTGAAAGCTATCACAAGCCCCGGAGTGCCACCTTTACCTGGCGTTTCGGGTCGTCGTCGACCTGCGGGGACGGCTCAGCGGAAGGTCCCGGTGTCGGCCCGGGACGTGGTGGGAGGGACGCCCGGGGAACTGGGGGCGCTCTGTCCCGGGTAGGGGTTGCGGCCCTGCGCCGGGAGCCTGCCGGGAACCGCCTGACCGGGGGCGGCGTGACCGGGAGTGACGGGAGGGGCGGGCGGGGGGACGACGGGGTAGACGAGCGTGTCGTGTTCGGGGATCCCGCGCCTGGCGGAGCCGGGGCCGGACGAGCGGCTCCCGGCCGGATGCGCTCCGGTCCTCTGGTCGCCCTTGTCGTCCTGCGTCGCGGTACGGCGCGATCGCCACCGCGGCAAGCCCATGATCACCAGCACCGCCACCGCGAGCACGATCGTCAGAGGGAACACGATGAGCGGCACGCGGCCGATCGACAGGCCCACGATCGCGAAGGCGAACAGGAACGTCCACGCGTACATGATCAGGACGCTGCGCCGGTGGGAGTGGCCGATGTCGAGCATCCGGTGGTGCAGGTGGCCACGGTCGGGGGCGAACGGGGACATCCCCGCCGACGTACGCCGGACGACCGCCATGATCAAATCGGCCAGCGGCAGCACCACGACCGCGATCGGCAGCACCAGGGGCAGGATCACCGGGAACCGGTTGAGCTTGCCGACCACCGCGTCCGGCTCGACCGACGACAGGCTCGTGATCAGCGAGGTGGCGAGCAGCAGGCCGAGCAGCATGGCGCCGGTGTCGCCCATGAAGATCTTGGCGGGGTTGAAGTTGTGCGGCAGGAAGCCCACGCACATCCCGATGAGGATCGCCGCGATGGCGGCCGTCCCGTTGATCCGCGAACCGCTCGCGGTCTGCTGCAGCACGATCGAGTAGGCGAAGGTCGCCATCGCCGCGATGGCGACGATGCCCGCGGCCAGGCCGTCCAGCCCGTCGACGAAGTTCACCGCGTTGATCACAACGACGACGATCATGATGGTGAGGATCGTGTGCAGGGTGTCGTCGAGGGCCTGCGAGCCGCCCATCGACTGCGGCAGCGGAAGGAACTGCAGGTACACGCCGAAATTGACGAGCAGCCCGCCCGCGGCGATCTGACCGCCCAGCTTGACGAGCGCGTCCATGCCGAGCCAGTCGTCCAGGAACCCGGTGATGACGATCAGACTGCCGGCCGCGAGGAGGGCGGTCACCGTCTGTCCCGTCTGGCCGCTGTCGAACGCACCGCCCACGTAAGGCAGGTTGCTCGCCACCAGAAGGGCCGCCGCCATCCCGCCGAACATCGCGAGCCCGCCCAGGCGCGGGGTGGGCACCGTGTGCACGTCCCGCTCTCGCACCTCGGGGGCCGCGCCGATGCGCAGCGCGAACACCCTGACCGGCGGCACCAGCAGGTAGGTCACCGCAGCCGCCACGAGCGCCAAGAGGAGATATTCGCGCACGGACCTAGTTTCCTGGATAGGCGGATCAGTTGTGACGGGCAAAAGACATAGATCGCCCTATCCCTAACGGGGATATGCCGGATGCGTCGCGGTCAGCCCCTTTACCCGTTCGAGGACCGACGTTATCGCACCCGGCCGCCGGATGGCCCGGACGATGAGAGACGCGATCTCCCTCATTTCCGCCACGCTCCGTGCTCCGGGTGGTCGTGCGGACCTTCCCGGCCCTGATCGCGAAGGCCGCGGGCGCCAGGACCGCGCCCCTCCCCCGCGGGCCGCAGAAGGGCCGCGTACGCCGCCAGGACGGCCCTGGTGCCGCTGCGGGGCCGCGCGTTGACACGGGCGGCGCCAGCCCCGGACGATCGCTTGGCCCGTGCGGGTGATCAGGAGTTGCCGGAGGGTGCGCAGAAAGGTGGTCGGAGGGTGTCAGGAGGTGAAGGCGTGCGGCGCGCCGGTCTTGGCCGGAATCCAGCGTGGCGTGTCCGCCGCCTGGTCGCTGATCGCCGTCAGCACCGCCTGGCGATACATCCCGAGCCGGTTGCGCCATTCCGTCAGGTCCTGGACGTACCGCTCGGCGACCGGAGCGTCCCACACGTCCCTGCTCCGCGCCCTCTCGTACGGCTTGTCCAGGGACTTGGTGAGCTGGTCCATCAGCGGCACCACCTGCAGCCACAGGTCGACGAGCTTCTGGTACTCCGGGTTGAACACCCAACCCGTCGGCTGCCCGCCTGGCGACAGCAGGTCGGTGCTCGACGGCGCCGGCGGGGTCTCCCCCGGCTGCAGCGGAGTCGGCGCCGGCGGGTCGACATAACTCACGATCGCGCCTCCTGTGCGAAGCCGGCCAGCATGCCGGCGTTGGTCATCGCCTGCCCTGCCCCGGACACCCCGGCGGGCCGCCGCCCGGCTCCGCCCGTCCGGTCGCCCCGCCTCACACCGTCGACCGGCTGCCGCGCGGCGCTGCCGACATGCCTCACCTGCCCGATCACGGCCGGTCCGGCTGCCTCTGGGCTTCGCAAGGTCCCGGTACGGGACCGATCACGCCCAAGCGGGAACGTCGCTCGCACGCCTCACTTCTCCGGCTTCTGGATGACGACCTCGACGGCTTCGACATGGCCGGCGGGCCCGTCGGGCTGGACCTTCCTGGCCACCCAGTCGCCCTTGCCCCACTCCCCTTCTGGGACGTCGACGTCCGGCATGTCCACGGGCTCGATGTCCCGATGGTGGTCCACCGGCATGCGCGGCACGGCCTCATCGTCCGAGTGGCGAGCGGGATACCCGAGCACATCCCCGGGCTGGGCGGCGGCAAGCGATCGGGCGTCGGGAGCCGGGGCCCGGCCGGCGCCCGGAGTCCCCGTCGTGGCGTCGGTCTCCGCGCTGTTCGCCCCCATGTTGTGCGTCGCCGCGTCGTGCGGGCCATGACCATGCGTTCCCGCGCCGTGCATGCCATGGTGATGCGGTGCCGCACCCTGGGTGGGAGCACCATGCGGGGCAGTGCCGTGCGAGGCCGCGCCGTAGGTACCTGGGGCGTGCGTCGCCGCACCGCCCCCGGCCGCCCCGGTCGCGCCCGCGGCGGCATCGTTGTCGCACGCTCGCCCGCTCGAACCGGGCGCGCCGTCGGTCCTGTCACTCACACCGGTCGTCCCGGTGTGGCCCGTCGCGCCGTCGCCACCGGCACCCGCCACGCCCGCGGCCGCCGCCGTCCCGGCAGCGTGGCCGTCTCCGGCCGCCGCCCCCACGGCGGGCAGGCCGCCGGTGGCCGTGCCGGTCGTGCCCGCCGCATGCTCGGCGCCGGGAGTGGTCACCGCCTGCAGACTGCCGGTCACCGCACCCGTCGCGCCGGATGCCGCAGACGAGGGTGGGGGCGCCGCGTCGGCCGTACCCGCGGCACCTGCCGTTCCGGCCGCGTGAGCCGCGCCGTTCGCCGCGTTCGTCCCCACCGGCGCCGCGTTCGTCCCGTTCGTCCCCGCAGCCGCTGCGTTCGTCCCCGCGGGTGCCGCGTCGGCCGTTGTGCCGGCCGGATGAGCGGGTGCGGGCGTTCCGGTCGGCGCAGGGGTCGCATCGGCCGGGTGAGCGGGTGCGACCGTTCCGGGTGGCGCAGGGGTCGCATCGGCCGCACCGGCCGGGTGAGCGGTCACGGTCGGCACAGGCGCAGGGGTCGCGTTGGCCGTACCCGTGGCACCCGCCGCAGTCGCCGCATGCGAGGGTCCGGGCACCGTGCCGGCCGTACCCGCTGGTTGTGCCGCACCGGCCGTACCCGCCGTCTGTGCGGTGCCGGCCGTTCCGACCGGCTGTGACGGACCGGCTGTGTCTGCCGCCTGCGCCGTGCCACTGGTGCCGCCCGCGCCGGCGGCGTCCACCGGCTGAGAGGTCCCGGCCGCCGTGCCGCCTGCGGCCGAGTCGCCCGTGTACGCATGACCGCCTGCGCTCGTCGCCACCGCAGCGTGGCCGGTGGAAGTCCCCTGAACCGCGTCAGACGCACTGGCCGCGAGCGGATCACCGGAGAGATTGTCGGCGGGCGTGCCGACGTATGCGCCCATGGGATCGCCGGGCGCGAGGCCGGGTTGCGGAGGCCGGTTCGCCGCCGGGTTGGTCGGCTCGGCGGGCGGCACCAACCCGGGCGGCCCGTCGGGGTGTGCACCGGCGGCGCTCGCCGTCTGCGCGTCCGCGCCGGGCAGGCCGATCGGCTGGACGCCCTGCGGTTGCTCGGCGCCGGACTGGTTCAACGGAGTGCTGACGACCTTGACACCGTCGACGACGGTCACCTGCCGGCCGGCGGGGTCGATGTCGTCGGGGTGGTCCTTGCCGGGGGTGTCGTAGATTGCGGAGTCGCTTCCGCCCGTGGAGAGCTGCTCCCCCGCCGCTTTCGACTCGACCGGCGTCCCCTGCCCCGGGTTCTGGCCCTGCCCCTGGGCGACGGGCTGCTGCGGGCCACCGTCGGACTGGCCCTGAGCGGCGCCCTGACTGTCGCCTACGGTCTGGTCGCCGACGGTCTGGACGTGGTGGCCCGTGCCCTGATCCTGGCCGACGATCTGATCGCCGCCGACGGGCTGACCCGGGCCGGCAGGCCGGTCCTGGCCCACGCCCTGACCCACGCTCTGGCTGTCCCCGGTCGGCTGTGTCTGCCCCGCGCTCTGGCCCACCCCCTGGCTGTCGCCGGTCGGCTGCCCCGGGCCGGTGGGCTGGTGGACCTGGCCGGAGTCGCCAACGGTCGCGCCCGCGTCGCCGGTGCCGGGCACGCCCGCCTGGCCCGCGCCGGAGCCCGTCGGCGTGCCGGAGCCGGTCGGCGTGCCGGAGCCGGTCGCTGCGCCGGTGTCGCCACTCGCGCCGGCAGCGGGAGGTGTCCCTGCGCCCGAACCTGCGCCCGAACCTGCGCCCGAACCTGCGCCGGTGCTCGCACCTGCCCCCGTGCTCACACCGGAGCCTGAGCCCGTGCCCGTGCCCGTGCCCGTGCCCGTGCCTGTGGCCGTACCGGCGCCTGCGGCCGTGCCGGTGGCGTCGGCGGGGTGGGCCGGACCGTGCGTCGAGGAGGGCATCTGCGCGAGGGAACCCTCGACGGTGCCGTGAGAGGGCTTGTCCGCGAGCCTCTCTTCGGCCGCGCCGCGGCCTCCACCGTCGCCGTTCGCGCGGGTGGCGCCGTCGGCCGCGCCGTGTGCCCGGTGGGACGCCTCGCCCTTCGCCGCCGTGCCGGAATCGCCCGAACCATGCGACGACGTCCGGGGGGCGTCCTGCGTGTCGCGGACCGCCTTGCCGTCGCCCTTGGCATCCGGCTTCGCGTCGGCCTTGTGATCGGACTTGCCGTTTTCCTTGTGCTCGTCCGTCTTCGCGTCGGACTTGCCGTCGGCCTTGTGATCCGACTTGGCGTCCGCCTTGTGGTCGGATTTGGCGTCCGCCTTGTGATCGGGTTTGGCGTCGCCCTTGTCGCCCTGCGCGGGGGACGGGGCCGGGTCGTCCGCCGGCGCGGTGGTGTCCCTCTCCTCCGTGAAGGAGGCCCCGTGGGTCGTGGGGACCTTGCCCGTGCTCTGCTGTTTCTCCTTCTTCTCCAGCAGGGTCACGCGATTGGTGACGTCCTTGACCATCGTCGAGCACGCGTCCGCCACCTGTGACGGCCGGTGGGTCACGTGCACGGAGACGCCGGCCGTACGCGTCAACTGGGTGACCCGGGCCTCGATGCCGTCCATCTGCTTCGCAGCGTGCTGAACCTCCGACAGCAACTCACGGACGAGCTTCGGATCCATCCCGTCGAGCTTGGCCATGGGCGCGCCTCCACAGAGATATCGGCGCACTTCACGGTAGCCGGGGTGGCATCGGTAAAGAAGCCCGATAGCCAGACGGCATCGATCGCCCTGATCAGAACCGTGACGACGTCTCGCGATGTGAGACGTACGCCCGGATCGCGGTCACTCCTCGGTCGCGAGGTATCCCACGAGGCCGCGGATCTTGTCCACGGGAATTGCGCCCTTGCGCAGCACCCGGGGCACGGCGGTGGTCAGGTCGACGATCGTGGACGGCACGGTGTCGTCGCAGGGGCCGCCGTCGAGGTAGACGTCCACCGCCTCGCCGAGCTGCTCCTCGGCCTCGTCCACCGTGGTGGGCGCCGGGTTGCCGGACCGGTTGGCGCTGGAGACCGCCATGGGGCCGGTCTCCTTGAGGAGGTCCAGCGCGACCGGGTGCAGCGGCATGCGGACGGCGACCGTCCCCTTGGTGTCGCCGAGGTCCCACGACAGCGACCGGTTAGCCCTGAGGATGAGCGTGAGCGGCCCGGGCCAGAAGGCGTCCACCAGGTCCTGCCCGTACGTCCCGAGGCTCTCCACGAGGGCGTTGGCGGCCCGTACGGTGCCCACGAGGACGGGCACGGGAATGTCCCTGCCCCGGCCCTTCGCCTCCAGCAGGGCGTTGACGGCGGAAGGGGTGAAGGCGTCGGCGCCGATCCCGTAGACGGTGTCGGTGGGAAGCACCACGAGCTCACCCCGCCGAATCGCCGAGATCGCCTCGGCCAATCCGGTCATCCGCTCCGTCTGGTCGGCACAGTCAAACCGTCGGCTCACGAAGCCATCCTTCCACGTGTCCCGCCCGAGCCGGCCGCCGCGTGGCGGCCGCCCCCGGGGCCGTTCGCGTCAGTCCTGGGTCAGCCGGGCCGTGACGAACCTGTCCCGGCCGGTCAGGTCCTGGCGCAACCGCACGTCGCGCCAGCCGTTCTCCTCGGCGAACAGCCAATAGACGGCGTTGCCCTGCTGGTCGGCGTGCTCGACCACGGCGAGCCCGCCGGGCCGCAGCAGCCGCCGCGCGGTGCGCTCGACGGCTCTCACCTCGTCCAGTCCGTCCTCCCCCGACCCGTAGAGGGCTCGCGAGGGATCGTAGTCGCGCACCTCGGGATCGCGCGGGATCGCTCCGGGCGGGATGTACGGCGGATTGGAGATGACCAGGTCCACCTGGCCGTTCAGTTCCGGCAGGCAGTCGGCCAGATCCTCGGGATGCAGGGTGGTGCGGCCCTGGCCGTGTTCGAGGATGTTGCGCTTGGCCCAGCCGTACGCCACGGGGTCGATCTCGACGGCGTGCACCTGCGCCAGCGCGACCTCCTGCGCGATCGACAGCGCGATGGCCGCGGAACCGGTGCCGAGGTCGACCACGACGGGAGAGGCGACGTCCATCTCGCGCAGCCGGTCGATCGCCCAGCCGGCCACGACCTCGGTCTCCGGCCTGGGCACGAACACGCCGGGGCCCACCTCCAGAGAGAGGTAGCGGAAGTACGCCCGGCCGGTGATGTGCTGCAGCGGCTCGCGCGCCTCGCGCCGCGCGACGCCCTCCCAGAACCGTGCGTCGAAGTCGGCGTCCTTGATCGTGTGCAGCATGCCGCGCGGGACGCCGTGTACGAATGCCGCGATCTCCTCGGCGTCCGTCCGCGGTGACGGCACTCCCGCCTCGGCGAGCCGGGCGGTGGCGAGGGCGATTTCGTCGAGCAGGAAGGTCATGGTCTCTTACAGCACGGTCCTCGCGGGGTGGCCCGGAAGCCGTCGGTTTTGGGCAGACGAGCCGCCGGGACGGCCCACCGTCATTCGACGACCCACGTCCATCACCGCTTCTCCCATCGTCACCTCATCAGGCTCGTCGCGGGCTCACGAATGAGCGGCAAGCTTCTCCGCGAGTTCGGCGTCGAGCAAAGCCTGTATCACCGCGTCGAGATCCCCGTCCAGGACTTGGTCCAGGTTGTAGGCCTTGAAGCCCACACGGTGATCCGAGATGCGGTTCTCCGGGAAGTTGTAGGTGCGGATGCGCTCGGAGCGGTCGACGGTGCGCACCTGCGACTTGCGCTCGGCCATCGCCGCCGCATCGGCCTCCTCCTGCGCCATCACGAGCAGCCGGGCGCGCAGGATGCGCAGCGCCGACTCCTTGTTCTGGAGCTGGCTCTTCTCGTTCTGGCAGGAGACGACGACGCCGGTCGGCAGGTGGGTGATCCGCACGGCCGAGTCGGTCGTGTTGACGCTCTGGCCGCCGGGACCGCTGGAGCGGAACACGTCGATGCGCAGGTCGTTCGGGTCGATCTGGACGTCGACCTCCTCGGCCTCGGGGTAGACGAGCACACCGGCGGCCGAGGTGTGGATGCGGCCCTGCGACTCGGTCACCGGCACCCGCTGAACGCGGTGCACGCCGCCCTCGAACTTGAGCCGCGACCAGACGCCCTCTCTGCCCTTGATGGCGACGGTGACGTCCTTGTAGCCGCCGAGGTCGGAGTGCTGCGCGTCGATGATCTCGGTCTTGTAGCCGATCCGCTCGGCGTATCTGAGGTACATCCGCAGGAGGTCTCCGGCGAACAGGGCCGACTCCTGGCCGCCCTCGCCCGCCTTGATCTCCATGATGACGTCCTTGTCGTCGTTGGGATCGCGCGGGACCAGGAGACGGGTGAGCTTCTCCTCCAGCACCGGGATGCGGCCCTCGAGCTCGGCCGCCTCCTCCGCGAACGCCGGGTCCTCCGCCGCCAGCTCGCGCGCGGCCGCGAGGTCCTGCCGTACGCCTTCGAGCTCCCGGTATGTCGCGACGATCGGCGTGAGCTCCGCGTAACGCTTGCCGTACGTCCGCGCCTTGCTCTGGTCGGCGTGCACGGCGGGGTCGGCGAGCCGCAGTTCCAGATCCGCGTACTCACTCATGATCTCGTCGAGGTTCACCGCACGCTCCTTTGCTCAAGCTCCTCGGTAAAGGCCGTAATCACCAAGAACGCCGACCCGGAGACGCCCCAAGAGAGGGGCGCTCCCGAGCCGGCGTCCTGGAGGAGCTACTTGCTCTGGGCCTTCTTGCCGAAGCGCGCCTCGAAGCGCGCCACCCGGCCACCGGTGTCGAGGATCTTCTGCTTGCCCGTGTAGAAGGGGTGGCAGGCGGAGCAGACGTCGGCGTGGATCACGCCGTTCTTGGCGGTGCTACGCGTGGTGAAGGTGTTCCCGCAGGTGCAGGTCACCTCAGTGACCACGTAGTCCGGGTGGATGTCGGGCTTCATGTCATAGTCCTAACGCTAGGCGCGGTCGCCGGGTCGCTTCGCCTGTCACGGCCTGCGCGCATCGGCACACCTGTGATGCGCGGCTGCGGGAACCGGTACCGCTGCGGTTCGGTTTACCAGTGTGCCAGATCCTGCAACCATCCCAGGCCATGGGCTATTCCTGGGCAGGCCACCGTGGTGACCGGGGCGGCGGATCGGCGGATCGCGCCGACGCCCCGGTCGGCGCGGCCGTCCGGGGCGTCGGTCGGAAGGGCGTCAGTCGCGGTCGTTGCTGACCGTGGTCTTCTGCACCTGGAGCAGGAACTCGGCGTTGGACTTGGTCTCCTTCATCTTCTCGAGAAGGAGCTCCAGCGCCTGCTGCATGTCGAGGGCGTGGAGGACGCGGCGGAGCTTCCAGACGATGGAGAGCTCGTCCTTGGCCATGAGGATCTCTTCCTTACGGGTGCCGGACGCGTCCACGTCCACCGCCGGGAAGATGCGCTTGTCCGCCAGCGACCGGTTGAGCTTGAGCTCCATGTTGCCGGTGCCCTTGAACTCCTCGAAGATGACCTCGTCCATCTTGGAGCCGGTCTCGACGAGCGCCGTGGCGAGGATCGTCAGCGAGCCGCCGTTCTCGATGTTGCGGGCGGCGCCGAAGAACCGCTTCGGCGGGTAGAGCGCGGTCGAGTCGACACCACCGGACAGGATGCGGCCGCTCGCGGGCGCCGCGAGGTTGTACGCGCGTCCGAGACGGGTGATCGAGTCGAGCAGGACGACGACGTCGTGGCCCAGCTCCACCAGGCGCTTGGCCCGCTCGATGGCGAGCTCGGCGACGGTGGTGTGGTCCTCGGCCGGGCGGTCGAAGGTCGAGTGGATGACCTCGCCCTTGACCGACCGCTGCATGTCGGTGACCTCTTCCGGACGCTCGTCCACGAGGACGACCATCAGGTGGCACTCGGGGTTGTTGCGCGTGATCGCGTTGGCGATCGCCTGGAGCACCATGGTCTTGCCGGCCTTGGGCGGCGACACGATCAGGCCGCGCTGGCCCTTGCCGATCGGCGAGACGAGGTCGATGATCCGCGTGGTCAGGACGTTCGGCTCGGTCTCCAGGCGCAGGCGCTCCTGCGGGTAGAGCGGCGTGAGCTTGTTGAAGTCGGGCCGCTGACGGGCCTGCTCCGGGTCCATGCCGTTGACGGTGTCGAGGCGGACGAGCGCGTTGAACTTCTCGCGCCGCTCGCCGTCCCTCGGCTGCCGGACGGCGCCGGTGATGACGTCGCCCTTGCGCAGGCCGTTGCGGCGGATCTGGGCGAGCGAGACGTAGACGTCGTTCGCGCCCGGAAGGTAGCCGCTGGTCCGCACGAAGGCGTAGTTGTCGAGGATGTCCAGGATGCCGGCGATCGGGATCAGGACGTCGTCCTCGCCGATGACCGGCTCGTTGCTCTCGAAGCGGTCGCGCCCGCGGCGTCCGCGCTCCCGGAAGCGGCCACGGCGCCCGCGGGTGTCATCGCCCTGGTCGCCCTTGCCGTCGGCGCGGCCGTCCGTACGGCTGTCGCCGCGCCCGTCACGCCCGTCACGGCTGTCACGGCCGTCGGCCCGGTTGTCACCGCGGTTGTCGCCACGGTTGTCTCCACGGCCCTGCTGGTCACGACGGCCCTGGCCGCCGTCTCCCGCGTCGGCGGCGCGCTGGTCACCGCGCTGGTCACCGCGGCCGTCGCGCTCGCGGCCGCGCTCGCCACGCTCACCTCGTTCACCGCGCGAACGGCGCTCGCGACGGTCGCCGCGCTCGGGCCGCTCGGCGCGGGTCTCCGGCTGGGCGGCCTCGGCCTGCTGCTCGGCGACGGCGGCGACGCCGTTCTGCGCGGCCTCGGCGGTCACGACCGGCGCGGCCTCGACCACGGGACGCTCCTCACGAGCCGCGACGGCGGGCTCGGCGGCGGGCGTGGCGGCGGGCGCTGCCTCGGGTGCGGGCGCCGCGGCGGCGCGGGAACGTTCCCGGCGGCCACGGGCGGGGCGCTCGGCGACTGCGGGCGCTTCTGCGGCGGCCTTCGGCTCGGCCGCGGTCTCTCCCGATCCGCCCTGCTTCTCCTGGATGGCCGCGATGAGCTGGCTCTTGCGCATCCGTCCGGTCCCCGTGATGCCGAGGCTGGTCGCCAGGGCCTGAAGCTCGGGGAGCACCATGCCAGCCAGGCCGGTGCCGGAGCGACGTCGCGGACGGGCCGGGGCGGAAGTGGGGGTGTCGCCGGCGGCCTGGCCGTCGGAGAGGAGTTCGGTGGTGTCGCTCAACTAAGGGTCCTTCCCAGGGGTCGGGCGCCGGAATCATGCGTCCAGGCGTCCCGGTGATGCGACCCGGCGGGACAGACCGGGTCGGGCTTCGCGAATCTCATGTGTCGATGACCCTCGGGATCCGCGAGCGGTAGGTGCCCGGGGGCGATCCCCCGGATTGCCGCCACCGACCAGATGTCTTGGTGGTTCGAACGCGCATGTCTCCGAGAACGCCGCCCCCGGCCACGCCACCCGAAGGTGTGCCGACTGGAGGAAACGGTTTCGGGGAAATCGCCCTGCCCGCGTCGAAGGACGCGAGGCGAAGTGCAGCGATGTGCGAATGACAAGCACGCACCCAACACGGGGGCACCTGGTGCGGCTATCAGCCTAACATCACCAGCGCGCACAGCTATTCCCTGAAGGTCGAAGAAGCATCAGCGTGTCTCGGGAAACCGAACGTACGCACCAAGCGGGTCGACGTTCATTGGCTGGATGTGCCAGTCATTACCCACTTCTGGCGCGATCAAATCCTCGGTGTCCCGTGTCGTCAACGCGAGAACCGTCGGACCGGCCCCCGAGACGACGGCGGGCACCCCGGCCTCGCGGAGCCGTCGCACCAGTTCAGCGGTGCGGGGCATCGCGGGCTCGCGGTACCTCTGGTGCAGGCGGTCCTCGGTGGCGGCGAGCAGGAGATCCGGTTCCGGTCTCTGTGTGAGCGCCGCGACGAGCAGAGCCGCCCGCCCCGCGTTGGCCGCCGCGTCGGAATGCGGTACGTCCTTCGGCAGCAGCCCCCGAGCCTCCTCCGTGGACAACCGGAAATCCGGGATCAACACCACCGGCCGGACGTCCTCGTGCGGACTCAGTTTCACCATACTCGCCACCCCCGACTGGTCCGTCCAGGCGATGGTGAGTCCGCCCGCCAGGCACGGCGCCACGTTGTCGGGATGCCCCTCCAGCTCCGTGGCCAGCGCGAACACCTCGGCGTCCGGCAGATCCCCCGCACCCCGCCCGCGCGCGAGGGCGCGGGCCGCGAGGATGCCGGCGCAGATCGCCGCCGACGACGAGCCGAGCCCCCGCGCGTGCGGAATGCGGTTGCGGCAGCGCAGCGCGACGCCGTCCGGCTGGGCGAACCCCATGCGGTCGAACGTCGCGCGCATCGTCCTGACGATGAGGTGGCCCTCGTCCTCGTCCAGCTCACCGGCGCCCTGGCCCTCCACGGCGATCCGCACGCCGGGCGAGCCGGAGATCTCGGCCTCCACCTCGTCGTACAGATCGAGGGCGAGGCCGAGGCTGTCGAAACCGGGGCCGAGGTTGGCGCTCGTCGCCGGCACGCGGACGACGACGCCGTGACTGTCCGTCAATTCGTCACCTGAACCCTTTGATGGGCGGAAATGAGAGGGCTGGTCAGGCAAGTCCGAGCGCGGCCGCGGCGGCGTAGGCGTCGATCGGGATCGTCACGGGCGCCGGGGCGCCGGAGATGGCCCAGTCGGGATCCTTGAGGCCGTTGCCGGTCACGGTGCACACGACCCGCTGGCCGGGCGTGAGCAGGCCCTGCTCGTGCGCCTGGAGCAGGCCGGCGACGCTCGCGGCGGAGGCGAGCTCGACGAACACGCCCTCCTCCTGCGCGAGCAGCTTGTACGCCGCGGCGATCTGGCGGTCGGTCACGGCCTGGATGTCGCCGCCGGACTCGTCGCGCGCGGACTCGGCGAGCCGCCACGAGGCCGGGTTGCCGATCCTGATCGCCGTGGCGATCGTCTGCGGGTGGGTCACGGGGCTGCCGCCGACCAGCGGCGCCGCGCCGCTCGCCTGGAATCCCAGCATGCGCGGCCTCTTGGTGGCCACGCCGTCGTCGGCGTACTCCTTGTAGCCCATCCAGTAGGCCGAGATGTTGCCGGCGTTGCCGACCGGGATGCAGTGGACGTCGGGCGCGTCGCCGAGCGCGTCGACGATCTCGAAGGCCGCCGTCTTCTGGCCCTGCAGGCGGTGCGGGTTGACGGAGTTCACCAGCGCGATCGGGTAGGTCTCCGCGAGCTTCCTGGTCATCTCCAGGCAGTCGTCGAACGAGCCCTCGACCTGGAGCAGCCTGGCGCCGTGCACCAGCGCCTGGGCGAGCTTGCCCATCGCGATCTTCCCGCGCGGCACGAGGACGGCGCAGGTCAGCCCGGCCCGTACGGCGTAGGCGGCGGCCGAGGCGCTGGTGTTTCCGGTGGACGCGCAGATGACGGCCTGGGCGCCCTCCTCCACGGCCTTGCTGATCGCCACGGTCATGCCGCGGTCCTTGAAGCTGCCGGTCGGGTTGAGGCCCTCGACCTTGAGGTGGACGTCACAGCCCGTGATCTGGGACACCCGCCTGGCCGGGACGAGCGGCGTGCCGCCCTCGAGCAGGGTCACCACGGGCGTCGTCGTGGAGACCGGCAGACGGTCGCGGTACTCCTCGATCAGGCCACGCCAAGCCCTGAACATTGATCGCTCCTCCCACGCGCGCGTACGCGTGTTACCAGGGGTATCGGTCACCGAGTCTACGGCCAACCGTTTGACGTGCGGACTCCGTTGTCCACCAAATGGACATATTGGGCGTCACCTTAGGGAACCGTCGGCCGCTTTCGCTAGGGTGGAGCAACCTTTTGACCATCGCTGTGAAGGACGAGGATTGGCCCACCTGACAGGCGTGGAGCCCCGGCCGAGAATTCGCCACAACGACTACTCTCCGCTCACGCCGCCGCCCCTCGGCGGCTGGACGCCCACGCTCAGCGCGAGTGTCGTCATTCCCGCGCACGGCGGGCAGCACCGCCTCGACCTGACGCTGGCCGCGCTGGCCGCGCAGACCTATCCCGCGCACCTCACCGAGGTGATCGTGGTGGACGACCGCAGCGACCCTCCGCTGCGCCTGCCCGATCTGCGGCCCGACAACACCCGCGTCGTGGTCGTGCCGCCCGGCGGATGGGGCGCGGGGCACGCGATGAACGCCGGCATCGCGGCGGCCGAGGGCGAGATCGTGCAGCGCCTCGACGCCGACATGGTGATCTCGCGGGAGCACCTGGAGGCGCTGTTCCGCTGGCACCACCTCACCGACTATCTCGTCACCATCGGCGGCAAGAAGTTCGCCGAGGAGCCCGCTCTCACTCCGGCGCAGGTGCACGAGGCCGTACGGCACGGCTCACCTGAGGACCTGTTCGACCCGTCGGCGCTGGTGTCCAGCTCGACCGAGGACACCATCCGCCGTCTCGACGGCCTGCGGGCCAGCAAGAACCCCTACCAGGTGTGCACCGGTCCGACGGTCTCCCTGCGGCGGGCCCTGCTCGACGAGGTGCGGGGCTTCGATCCCGAGGTGGTGCGCGGCCAGGACACCGAGTTCGCCTACCGGCTCGCCCAGGCGGGGGCGGTGTTCGTCCCCGACATGGCGGCCCGCGCCGTGCATCTCGGCCTGCCGGCCCAGCGCGGTGAGCACGGCAAGTCGATCGTCCGGCTCGTCGAGGCCCATCTGGCACACCGGGTCCCACTCCGCCGTGATCTGCGCAAGGAACCCGGCCGGCGCTGGCTCGTGCCGTACGTCGAGGTCGTCTTCGACGTGACCGGGGCGGACGAGCGGCGGATCGTCGCCGCTGTCGACGCGGTGCTGCGCGGCACGCTCACCGACGTCGTGGTGACGCTGACCGGCCCCTGGTCGTCGCTCGAAGGCGGACGCAGGTGGGCGCCGGGGACCGAAGCGTTCGACCTCGCCCTGGTCAGGGCGGCGTTCGGGCACGACGCGCGGGTCCGGTTCGCGGACCGGGCGGCGCCGACCGCCGCGCCCGTCCCCTTCCGCTACACCGCGCCCGTCGACGCCCCTCCGGCTCCGGCGCTGCTGGAGCGGGCGGTCAAGGCGATGCTGGAGGAGCGCATCGGCCTGCTGGTCCTCGACCTGCCCGGCGGGGGCACGGCCGTCCTGGAGCGGACCGAGGCCGTCGCGCGCGCCCGCCGGCTCGCCGCGCCGGGCGAGGACCCGGCCGACGTGATCGCCCAGACCCACGGGGTGCGGCACGCCGCGGCGAGCGAGTTCGAAAAGCTTCCCACGACCGCGGCGAAACCGGCCGCGCCCGCCGCATCGCAGGCCACGCCCAAGGAGACGCCGCAGGCGGCCCCGGAACCGGCCGCGAAACCGGCGGCGGCTCACGCCCCGCAGCCGGAGTCTGCGCCCCAGCGTCGCCGCGGTCTGTTCCGCCGCTCCTGACCCGTCCGATGGCCGGGCCGGGCGGTCAGGTCTTCTTGAACGTGAAGGGCCGGCGGAGACCCCGGGCGATGCCACGCAGGCCCCGGGCGCGGTTCAGCACCGCGACCTGCCCGCGCAGCGCCGAGACCTGCCGCCTCAGGGTGCCGATCTCCCGGCGGAACTCGACGGCGGACTGGCGCCACCGCGCCGCCTCGCCGCGCCATTTCGTCACCTGTCCCCGCAGCCGCTCGACCTCCTTGGTCAGCCGCTCGACCTCGGCCTGCGCCTGCACCCGCGCGCGATAGGCGGCGCGCGCGCTCACATGGGCCGGGGCCTCCGCGGCCGTCCGGAAGCCGAAGGTCTCGCCGTCGACCCAGTAGACGCCGAACATCTCGTCAACGGCGTCGTCGAGGTCCTCGCCCTCCTCGGCGACGAGGGCCGCGCGGGAGAACGCCTCGGTGCGCTCCAGGCGGGCGACGGTGACGCCTTCGGGGTCCTCGGCCAGGAGCACGCTCACCAGTCCGCGTTCCCGCCCGCGCAGCACGTCGAGCAGCCGGCCGACGCCGTCCTCCTCGGGCACCCAGCCGGGCGGCATGCGCAGGCGGTACGGCGACTGGGTGTCGGACACCGTGGTGGCCAGCCGCACCCGGCCCTCGTGGGTGTAGTGGGCCCGCAGCAGCACGAGATCGAGGCGCGGGTCCTTGAGCGGCGCGCGCTGCTCGGGCGCGAGCTCGTCCCACGGGCCGGTCAGCACCACGGCGAGGTCGGTCACCGTGCCGGCCAGCACGCCGTCCACGGTGGCCCTGACGTCGTCGTACGACCCGGCGGTGGCGTCCACGAGGACCTCCACCTGCGGGACCTTCCACTGGCGGGAGGGATGGGTGCGCAGCCAGCGATAACCGGGCACCCGGTCGGTGACCAGGGCGTGGCTGACCCGGCTGATCGGCGCGCTGTCGCGCATGCGCATCGACGGGCCGAGGTGGTAGGCCCGGGCCTGCGGGTCGGGGATGAAGACCGCCCCCGCCTGCGCGAGCCGGTAGCCCATCTCGGTGTCCTGACCGAGGATCATCTCCGGGTCCATCGGCCCGGCCCGCTCGAACAGCCGGGCGGAGACCGACGACGCGCCGCCGATGTGGATGCTGAACGGCCGCGGCGAGTGGACCAGCCCGTCCGACCGCTGCACCAGGTCCTCGATCCAGGCGTGCGGCTCGGCCGGCTCGAAGAGCTTCGCCAGGTCGTCCGTCCGCGCGACGTCCGCGGGACCGGGCAGCGGGACGGTGGTGAAGCGCAGGTAGGACGTGACCGACAGATAGGGCGCGAGGTGGTGCCAGCGCATGTGCGCCTCCACCTCCTCCGGTTCGGGGACGACGTCGGAGTCCATCCAGTGGATGACGTCGCCCGTCGCGGCGGCCAGACCGGTGTTGCGGGCCCTGGCCCGGCCCGGCGCCGCGCAGACCAGCAGCCGCGTGTCGCGGGGCCGGATCTCCGGAAGGCGCAGCGGCGGCTCGCTGCCGTTGTCGACCACGATCACTTCGAGCAGGTCGGCCGGGTACGTCTGCCTGGCCAGCCCGGCGAGCGTGAGATCGAGTTTGACCTGATCGGCGTAGGCGGGGATCACCACGCTGACCCGCAGGCGGGGCGTCCACGAGGAACCGAGGGCGGGCGGCCGGAGGACGGTGTAGTCGTTTCCCCTGATTCGTGGCGTCATGGTGCTTCCAACATCACACTCGGGCGAAAGCCGCGCCACTGGTTCGCGGCGACTCGCAGGAAGTGGGCAAGAGGAAGGTTCCAGGTGTGGTCGGCGGCGACCGATCGCCGAAGTACGTAGCCCAGACCGTGGGTGCGGTAGACGCGGCCGCCGGCCGCCTCGACCGCCCGCAGGAGGTGCGCGTCCTCCCCGCGGTCCAGCGGCCCGAAGCCGCCGGCCTGCTCGAAGATCTCGCGGCCGAGCAGGATCGTGCCGCCCGCGACGTGGTCGGCCCACACCTCACTGCTGTAGTCGACGCGGCGGATCGTCGCGTGGAGGGGCTGGAGGTAGAAGAACTCCGGCGCGGTCCCGACCAGCTCCGCCCCGGAATAGGCCATGGCCAGCAGCAGGTCGGCCAGGTGCTCGGGGCCGTACCAGTCGTCGTCGTCCCATTTGGCGATGATGCCGGTGGACGCCCGTGCCGCCGCCATGTTGAGCACGGCCCCGAGCGGCGCGTCCGGGCCGGCCTCGACGACCGTTATCGGATGGGGGAACTCCGCGACCGCCTCGCGTATCCGAGCGGCCGGGAACCCGTGCAGGGCGACGACCGCCTCCAGGCCGACGCCGCGCTGGCGGGCGAGCTGACGCAGCGCGTGGCCGACGTAGTGGGGCCGTCGCGTGGCCATGACGACGGTCACCGGGGCGAGGCCGGTGCCGACGCCCCCGGACCGCAGCGCGTGCCTGCGCAGGCGCACGCTGTGCTCTTCCCTGCGCAGGTCGGCGACCGAATCGGGCCTGCCGTCGTCGGCCTCGGGGGTCCAGGCCGCGATCAGGCCGGCGAGCCCGGGATCGGCATCACGCACCCACCCCGGCGGGTCCTGGCAGGTGAGCGGCACCCCCGCGGCGGCCAGGCCGGCGACCGCGTCCAGTGCCTCGGCGACGGGCCGCTCCGGCCACTCCAGCACGAGCCCGCGCAACGGCCGGAGCCCGGCGACGTCCGCGGCCTGCGGGGGGACGGCCAACGGGCGGCCTCCCACCTCCCACCGGCCGTCGCTCCAGGACAGCGTCGCGGTCTCCTCGGCCGGGCTGCGCGTGAAGCCGTACGGCGAGCACATGCCGGTCGTCACCGTCACGGCGTCCCTCCCGCGGGTCCGTTTTACAGCTGGTGAACTTTTATCAGCCGAACCTTGTGAATTCCTGTGACCGTCGCGGTCAACCTGACCACTCGCTGTGACTCGGCACGACAGGCGGGATCACGGGACGGGCGACACGCTCCCGCCGACCACGTCGCCCAGCGTCCTCACGACGATCTTCTTGGCTTTCCGCTGCTGGGCCACCCAGTCGATGAAGGCGGCGAACTCCTTGGGAGCCGTCGCGTATTGGTCCCGCGGCGCGTTCTTGATCTCGTGGAAGACGAAGGTCACCACGCCGGGGTCGCTCTCCTGCTGGGCGCGGGTGACGAACTCGCGCAGCGTGCGGGCCGTACGCGGCAGGCGGGTCTGGCTCGTGGCGCGTACGGCCGCGAGGTCCGCGGGCGGGATCGTCTCGGTGACCGGGCAGGCCTGGCAGCTGTCCGGCCGGTACAGGCCGTTGATGTCGCGCGCGCTGTTGTAGCCGCAGCCCATCGTGATCCGCTTGCCCGACTCGTCCAGGGCGCCGAACGGATAGGCGAACGAGCGCACGGCGAAGCCCATCTTCAGCAGCGCCCGCCTGTCGTCGCAGATCTCCGTCTGCTGCGCGGCGTCGAACATCTCCGGCAGATGCGGATGGTGGAGGGTGTGGCCGCCGATCTCGTGGCCTTCCTTCGCGATGGCCCGCAGCGCGGCCACGCTCAGGTAGCCGCGCTTGCCGAGGCGGCCGCTGTTGACGTAGAAGGTGCCCTTGAGGCCGCGCCTGCTCAGCATTCTGGCGACGGCGAGGTGGTCGGCCGTCCCGTCGTCGAAGGTGAGGACCACGGTCGGCACCCCGGCCGCCCGTGCCGCCTGTTGTTTCACGAGCGTGGGGGCGGCTGAACCGGCCGCCGCGGCCGGGTGCTGGAGTCCCGCGATCGACGCCGCGGTTAGGAGACAGGCCGGAAGAAGTCTCTTCACCGTAAGTCGCATGGGGAGCAACTTTACTCACACTTGCCAATTACTCTTGCACGTGATGTCCAACCGTAATGAAACGGTCCACAACCCTCAGCTCTTGCCATTCTTGCTGCGGGCGCGCTCGAACAGTGCGACGGTCAGGCCCGGCAGCTCCGCGGAATGCCAGGCCGTGGAGAGACGATATCCGGCCGCGCGCACGGAGGCCACCCTGGGGATCTTCTTCCCCGTCAGCCCGGCCTGCTTCGTCCCCCGCCAGACCACCCAGACCCTGCGGTGCCCGGCCAGGGCCTCGGCGAGGTCGTCCCGCTCCGCGTACTCGAAGGCGGGGCCCTGCCCCCTGAGGAGCACGTCCTCGGGCAGGCCCTCCCGGCCGTAGTAGACGAAGCCGGTGCGCAGCCGGCTCTGACCGTAGACGATGGCGTCGCCGGGGCGCTCCCGCGTCCGGATCACGCCGAGCGCGCCGGGGAAGTCGTCGTAGTGGCCGTTGCGCTGCCGATAGTCGGCCTGCGCGGGCAGCCCCAGCAGCGCGACCGCCAGGACGACGGGCACGCCGACCAGCGCGAAGGGAACGGGGGCCAGGCGGACCGAGGCCAGGGCCACGCCTCCCGCCAGGGCCAGGGCGGGCGCCGCGACGAACACGTAACGGTCCACGTAGGCCGGGGTCACCAGCGCGTCGATCGCGAGCAGCAGCACGGGCGGGAGGACGAGCCAGCCGCCGGCGAGGACGCCCCAGGGGACCGACCTGCGCAGCAGGATCACCACACCCACGACGGCGAGGGCGAACAGCGGCGGCCCCGCGAGGTCGGAGCCCGCCGCGTGCTTGGGGAACTTCAGCAGCACGTCGGGCCCGTGCGGCTGGATCCAGCTGATCGCGTGGCGCTCGCCCCAGCCCACCAGTGCGAGGACCGCGAGGGGGACGCACCCCACCGCCGTCGCGGGGACGATCCTGGTCAGGAACGCACGACGGGGCAGGACGAGCAGGGCGGCCAGGAACTGGGCCGGGAGCACCAGGACCGAGAACAGGTGCGTGCAGCCGAGCAGCGCCACCGACGCGGCATACCAGCGGATCCGGGTGTTCGTGGGCGACTCGGCCACCCGGTGCAGCGTCCAGGCGGAGATCACGGCCGCCGCCGCCGCGAACGCGTACGGCCGGGCGTTCGCGCCGTGATAGGACACCGACGGCAGTACGGCGAACAGCGCCGCGGCCAGCACGCCCGCCCGGGGACCGGCCAGCCGGCGGCCGAGGTCGGCCAGGAAACCCGCCGCCACGCCGGCCGCGAGGGCCGAGGGCAGGCGCAGCCACCACTCGGCCTCCCCCAGCCACGACCAGACATGGATGAGCAGGTAGTAGGGCAGGAAGTGGCCGTCGATCTGCTGGACGAGCCCCCACAGCCCGCTCAGCGGCCGGGCCACCGCGGCGCTGTAGGTCGCCACCTCGTCGGCCGACAGCGACGCCGTGGTGCCGGAGATCGCGACACAGGTGGTCAGCAGGCCCGCGAGCAGCGGGGTCCAGCGGGGCCAGTCCTTCGCTTCCGCCTCCGTCCTCCGGCCGGACGTCCGGACCGCCTCGCCCGCAACCACGCTTCCCCCCACAGAACTGATCATTTCGGCGACTTCAAGGACATCGAACACGCACGGCCGCGCGGATCGGCGGGCCGTTACCCGATCGAGTCGTTGCCCGCGATCGCCCTGCCTTCCGGACATGCCGGGCTCCACCGTACGAGATCTCAGCGGGAACTCCTCACGGAACTGTTTGATTGTTATAGTGACATGCAAACAGTTTGGGAGGTGGCTCGTGTACGACTCCCCCCAGCACGTCGGCCCCCAGCAGGACGCCGGGCGACCCGGCCGGCCGCGCCGCCTGGTGCTGACCGTCCTGCCACCGCTTCTCGCCCTCCTCTTTCTCCTGCTGCTCTTCGCCGTCTTCCGGGACCGCCTGCCCGGCCGGGCCTACGTCTGGGGTGGGGAGCCGCGGTACGCGCCTGGATGGGGTGAGTGGCTGAGGTCGCTCGCCCTCTCCGTGGGAGGCTTCGAGGTGGTGTTCCTCGCCGGGTTCACGCACTATTGGCGCTGGCCCGGCTTGCAGCGCTGGCTGGTCGTGTGTTCCGTCGCCACGAGCGTCTCGATGGCGGCGGGGGACGGTGTCGCGGTGGCCGCACTGATCGACTCCCCGGGGCCTACGGCCCTGCCGGCGTGGCAGGTTCCGGCCGAAATCGCCCTCACCCTTCTCGGAGGGGTCGCGGGCTGGTGGCTGGCGGGTCCCCTGCCGCCCGCCCCCGGCGCGCGCACCGCGCCACCCCCGGGAGTGCCTCTGCTGCCGCTCGCGCCGGCGCAGCGGGCCGTCTACGCCGCGTCCGCCTGGTATCCGCGCTCGCTCCTGCAGGGGGCGGCGATGCTCGCCTTCGGCTGGTTCGGGCTCTTCAACCTCTCCCGCTCCTGGCAGGGGGCGACGCTGATGGCGCTGATGGGGCTCGCCGCGATCCTCTCGGCGCGCACCCGGCTCCGCATCGACGGCAGCGGCGTCGAGGTCAGCCTGCCGGGGCTCGGGGGCCTGCGGCGGGTCGTGCCGTACGACACGGTGCTCTTCGCGTCGGTGCGGCCGGAGGCGTCCGGCAGGGGGCTCGGCATGATCGGCGGCAGCAGAGGGTGGGGATACGTGAGCGGTCGCGGGCCCGTGCTGGCGCTGCGGCTCACCGACGGGCGGGAGTTCCTGTACTCGGCCCGGGACGCCGAGACGGCCGCCGCGCTGGTGAACGCGTCACTGACCCGTGCCCGGGGAGCCGCCGGGTGCTGATCGTCGTCGATCCGTCCTCCGCTCAGCCCCTGGCCGACCAGGTGGCTGCCTCGGTGCGCGCGGCGGTGGCCAGGGGCGCGGCGGTTCCCGGGGACAAACTGCCGTCGGCGCGGGCCGTCGCCGCCGCGCTGGGCATCAACCTGCACACCGTGCTGCGCGGCTACCAGCAACTGCGCGACGAGGGCCTGGTCGAGCTGCGCCGGGGCCGCGCGGCGATGATCACCGACCTCGCGGCCGAGGGCGGCCGGCTGCGCCTGCGCGAGGCAGCCGAGGAGTTCGCCGGCGCGGTGCGGCACCTCGGGGCCTCCGAGGAGGAGGCCCTCGACGCGGTCCGCAGAGCTCTGGCGGAGCGCTGACCCGCCCCTCGCCGATTCACGCCGATTCACGCCGACGGCGTCCGCGTCAAAGGGACGATCAGGCGCTCTCGTCGCCGGGCAGGTCGGGCGGCTTCCCCGCCGCGCCGATCAGGCCGGGCAGGTCAGGCGGCTTCGCGGTCCAGGGGCCGGCGGCGGAACCGGCACAGGTTCACGATCAACAGGACCACGGCCGCGGCGGCCACGGCGCCGCAGGCGGCGAGGACCGGCACGCTGGGATCACCCTTCGCCTCCGCCCGTTCCCCGGCCGCGGGAAAGGTGATCGTCCCGGTGGCCGTATGGCTGACGCGGCCGCTGCGCAGGGTGAACCGGAACCTCCATGGCCCGGCGGGCAGGTCCCCGCCCAGCAGCACGGTCACCTGACCGTGTCCGCCGGGAGCCAGGGTGGTGACGCCCGTGCTCCGGAACGGCCCGGCGCTGAGCGCGCTCGGCCCCTCCGAAAGCCGCACCTCTCCCTCCAGGTCGACGGCGCGCTCCCCCTCGTTGCCGACCTCGGCCACCAGCCGCGGCCGCCCGTCTTCGCTGCGCGCGGCGGTCACCTCGCCGATCCGGAACCGCGTCGGCGGTTCGCCGCCCGGGCCCACGTCCAGGTAGGTGCGGACGCCGATCCGGTTGACGAGCGCGACGTTGCCCGATGGGCCGGGCGAGGCCGAGGAGATCTCCGCCCAGATGACGGCGTACCGCTCGCCCTTGGAAGCCGTGGGCGGCACCGCGACGGTGGCCGTCACCGGGGCGTGACCGTGCGGCGGCAGGTCCACCGCCGTCCGGTCGAGTGTGATCCAGGAGGTCAGCTCGTTGCCGGTATGCGCGGGGGCGAACGTGAAGCCCGCGTCGCCGACCCGGGCCGCGGCGGCGTACACGTTCACGTGCTGCCGTCGCGACGAGGTGCTGAAGACCTCGAGACGCCGGGTGAAGGTGGTGCCGGGATTCACGTGGTCGACGATGAACGCGTGCGAGCGGGGGTCGTCCAGCCGGTTCTCCGGAATCTCCAGCAGCCGGATGCCGAACCGCCCCTGCCGGCGTGCCTCATCATCGGCCGCCGCCGGTGCGACGGCCGCGGCGTACGACACGATCGCGAGCAGGGTGGCGGCGACGATCCTGCGGGCTGAGCGGTCAGGCAACGGAGTGGTTCACCGTGCCGGTGTACAGGCCCGCCACCGCCTGCGCGGGCACGTTGACGACGACGGTCGGGTTCCACTCGGCGGTGTTGACGCCGGAGCCGCTCGTCTTGCTGAACGCGGTGCGCGTCTCGTCGAGCGACTGGGCGGCCGCCGCGTCGGCCTGCCCCGGCACGAACGTGCCCGTGCCGGTGGTGGCCGTCGCCGGGCCGGACCAGTAGAGGACCGCGGTGTTGGGGACGGTCTCCGCCGGAGTGCCGCCGCCGGTGGTGAAGGCGGTGGCCGACACCGTGGCCGCCCACGTCGCGGTGAGCGCGGCACGCTGGTCGCTCACCGCGATCGGGCCGAGCTGGCCGCTGATCTGGCCCGATGGCACGCCGCTGCCGACGCTGACAGGACCGTCGGGAACAGTGGTCGTCAGCCCGCCCGGATTGGTGACGGTGAAGGTGACGGTCGTGGGGCAGGTCGTGGAGGCCGGGCAGGAGGCCGCTCCGGCGGGCGACGCCGTGGACGCGACCGTGACTGCCGCGACCAGCGCCAGTCCTGCGACAGCCGCCGACGGCGCGGCGACACTCCTCTTGCCCATCTGCCGATTCCTCCATCCGTGCGGTGCCCCGTTAGGGCCGCGGTCGGTGACATCCTGGCTGGTCCGAGGCGTGCGACACGGTTCTTCTGCCGGTGTCTGGAAACCCTTTGTGATCAGATGATGACCGGCGGAGACGCGCGGTCCGTTGTCCACGGTTACGGCTGGCTCCGGCGTGGCAACGGCCGGGCGCCCGCTCGGTGCCCTAGCCTGCCGTGCGTCGTTCACGGGCGAGATCGGCGGCGTGGCGGCGGAACGGTGACGAGGAAGGCAGCACATGCGGCAGGTCGGTGCGATCGTGACGGCGGCGCTGGCCGCGTCGATCGCTCCATCGATCGCTCCGTCGGCCGCGCTGCCCGCCGCGCCGGCCGTCTTCCTACGCCTCGCGGGGGCCGGGACGGCCCTGGCCGCCGAGACCGGGGGATACGGAGCCGGCGAGGGAAGGACACTGGTCCCGCTGCGGGCCGATCCGCTGACAATCACCCTGCCCGGATCGGTGAACCTGGGCAGCGGCGCCCGCGGCGGCACGCTCAGCGCCTCGATGGGCACGGTGACGGTCGTCGATTCCCGAGGTGGACTGCCTCCCTGGACGGCGACCGTGTCCGCCACGAACTTCACCACCGGCAGCGGCACCCCCACGCAGACGATCACGGCCGCGAACGTCGCCTACTGGTCGGGCCCGGTCACCACGTCGTCCGGCCCGGGCACCCGCAACCCCGGTCAGGCCACCGCGGCCGGCCGGGTGACCCTCACCTCGGCGGTCGTCGCGTTCAGCGCGCGCAAGCAGGCGGTGCCGATGTCGACGAGCTGGCAGCCCACCTTGGTCATCACCATCCCCTCCAACGCCGCCGCCGGGGTCTACACCGGGACCATCACGCACTCGATCGCCTGACCGTCCCGCCCCCTACAGGAGTTGGGGGTCTCCTGACCCGCCACGGACGCGGCGGATCGGCCGCCGGTCGGGCAGGTCGGCGATAGTGAGCCCCGCCGGGCCGGGGCGCGGCTTCCGATCCGGCGTCTCATGCCGCTCCTCAGCCGAAGGGTTGCCATGCCCCGCTTCTCACGACACCTCCGCCGCCCACTCGCGGCGATGGCGCTGGCCCTGGCGACGGCCGCGCCTCTGTTCACCGGCCTGCCCGCCGGCGCCGCCGCCGGGCCGGGCGAGCGTCCGAAACCGCCGCCGCCATGGGTGCGGATCTGCCAGAAGCTGAAGCGGATGCCGGAGCACCGGCACATCCGGTGTCCCGCCCACCGGCCGCGCCCGCTCGGCCGGCCGTACGGCTCCGGCGACGCGAAGCGGTTCCCCACGGTCTCGGAGATGGACACCCCGACCCACACGTCAGGACCAGTGGGCATCACCTCCGGTCCCGACGGCGCCCTGTGGTTCACCGAGAACTACGCCGGCAACATCGGACGCGTCACCACCGACGGCGACTTCACCGAATATGCCGTGCCGACCACCGACCCCGAGCCGGGGCACATCACCACCGGGCCGGACGGCGCGCTGTGGTTCACCGAGGCGACCGGCGACAAGATCGGGCGGATCACCACGTCCGGCGTCATCACGGAGTACGCCCTGCCCACCGCGGGGTCCTACCCCTGGGGCATCACCGCCGGTCCCGACGGCGCCCTGTGGTTCGTGGAAACCATGGGCAACAAGATCGGCCGGATCACCACCTCGGGAACCATCACCGAGTACGCCCTGCCGACCGCCGACGCCTACCCGATGCGGATCACGGCCGGTCCAGACGGCAACCTGTGGTTCACCGAGTCATTCACCGGCTCGATCGGCCAGATCACCCCGGACGGGGACATCACCGAGTTCGCCATCCCCTCCACGGGGGCGATACCCATAGGGATCACGACCGGGCCGGACGGCAACCTGTGGTACGCCGACGCCAACGGGAAGGTCGGCACCGTCACCACGGACGGCGACTTCACCGAGTATTCGCTGGACGACCCCGACGCCTTCCCGTGGGGCATCACCAGCGGCTCGGACGGCAGGCTGTGGGTGTCCGAGCAACTCGGCAACGCGGCGGCCAGCGTCACCACCTCGGGAATCATCATCGAGTACAACATGCCGACCACCCTCGCCGGGCCCTTCGACATCACCAGCGGGCCCGACGACAACGTCTGGCTCACCGAGAACTACGTCGACCAGATCGCGAAGATCGCCCTTTAGCCCGGCCGGCACAGCTGCGGGGACTCCCAGGTGGAGCACCCGGGAGTCCCCGCAGGCAGAGTGCCCTCGGCGTCAGGGTGTGTCGTCGCCCTCGACCCGCATGACGCTCGCGACCGCGCGGACGATGTTGAGGTCGCGCAGGTCCTTTATCGTGCCCGACAGGGCCGCGTCGCTGGCCCGGTGGGTCACCAGCACGAGCTGGGCGTCGTCGCCGCGCCCCTCCTGCCGCACCGTCTGGATCGACACGTCGTGACTCGCGAAGATCTCGGCCACCCGGGCGAGCACACCGGGCTTGTCCGCCACGTCCAGCGACACGTGGTAGCGGGTGACGCTGTCGCCCATCGGGTGGACCTTGAGGTCGGCGTACGTCGACTCCTCCGGCCCGCGGGTGCCGGCGATGCGGTTGCGCGCCACGGCGACGATGTCGCCCAGCACGGCGCTGGCGGTCGGCGCGCCGCCCGCGCCCGCGCCGTAGAACATGAGCCGCCCGGCCGACTCGGCCTCCACGAAGACGGCGTTGTACGCCTCGCGCACCCCGGCCAGGGGGTGCGACCTCGGAATCATGGCGGGGTGCACCCGGACGCCGACCGACCTGCCGTCGTCGGAGCGGGCGCAGATGGCCAGCAGCTTGATGACGTACCCCATGCCCTTGGCCGAGGCGACGTCGGCCGCGGTGATCTCCGTGATGCCCTCGCGGTGCACGTCGGCGGCCGTCACCCGGCTGTGGAAGGCGATGCCGGCCAGGATCGCCGCCTTGGCGGCGGCGTCGAAGCCCTCGACGTCGGCCGTGGGGTCGGCCTCGGCGTACCCGAGCGCCTGGGCCTCCTCCAGGGCGTCGTTGAACGAGGCGCCGGTGGAGTCCATCTTGTCGAGGATGTAGTTGGTGGTGCCGTTGACGATGCCCAGCACGCGGCGCACCCGATCGCCGGCCAGCGACTCGCGCAGCGGGCGCAGCAGCGGGATCGCCCCGGCGACGCTCGCCTCGAAGTACAGGTCGGCGCCGTTCTCGCGGGCGGCCCGGTGAATCGTCGCGCCGTCCTCGGCCAGCAGCGCCTTGTTGGCGCTCACCACGGACTTGCCGTGCGCCATGGCGGCGAGGATCAGCGACCTGGCCGGTTCGATGCCGCCGATCACCTCGACGACGATGTCCACGTCGTCGCGGGTGACCAGGGCCTCCGCGTCGGTCGTGAGCAGGGCGGGGTCCACGTCGGCGTCCCGCTTGCGCCCCAGCCTGCGCACGGCGACGCCGGCCAGCTCCAGTGGGGCCCCGACGCGGGCGGCCAGGTCGTCGGCCTGCTCGCGGAGCAGACGCACGACCTGCGACCCGACGACGCCGCAGCCCAGCAGCGCGACCCTGAGCGCCGGTTTGGCCTTACTCACGATGCCTCCTCGCTTCGCCGCCAGACTGCCCGGAGCGGCCGGTCACAGCTGCCCCCTGAGCAGGTCGTCCTCGGTCTCTCTGCGGATGATGACCCGCGCCTGGCCGTTGGACACCGCGACGACGGCGGGCTTGGGCAGATAGTTGTAGTTGTTGGCCAGCGACCGGCAGTAGGCTCCGGTGCCGGCGACGGCGATCAGGTCGCCGGGGGCCAGGTCGCCCGGCAGGTACAGGTCGCGCACGACCATGTCGCCGCTCTCGCAGTGCTTGCCGACCAGGCGCGACAGCATCGGCGCCGCCTGGCTCACGCGGGAGGCGAGCACGGCCGTGTATTCGGCGCCGTAGAGGGCGGTGCGGATGTTGTCGCTCATGCCGCCGTCGACGCTCACGTACGTGCGCAGGCCCTCCACGTCCTTGACCGTACCGGCCTCGTAGAGGGTGACACCGGACACTCCGGCGATCGACCGGCCCGGCTCGACTGTGAGCCGGGGCACGGGCAGCCCTGCCGATTCGCACACCTTCGTGACGATCTCCCGCAGGCCGTCCGCGATGACCTTGACGTCCAGGGACTCGTCGCCCACCACGTACGGAATGCCGTATCCGCCGCCGAGGTCCAGCTCCGGGAGCACGACGTCGTGCTCCTCCTTGATCTCCACCAGCAGCCTCGCCAGGCGGCGGGCCGCGACCTCGAAACCGCCGGTGTCGGTGATCTGCGACCCGATGTGCGAGTGCAGGCCGACCAGTTCGAGCTGCGGCAGCGCGAGGATGCGCCGCACCGCCTCGGCGGCGGCGCCGCTGCTCAGCGACAGGCCGAACTTCTGGTCGTCGTGGGCGGTCGCGATGAACTCGTGGGTGTGCGCCTCGACGCCCACGGTCACCCGGATCATCACCTTCGGCCGCACGCCGTGCTTGTCCGCGAGGAAGCCGAGGCGGGCGATCTCCTCGTACGAGTCGACCACGATGTGGCCCACGCCGACCTGGACGGCCTTCTCCAACTCGGCGAGCGACTTGTTGTTGCCGTGCATCGTGATCCGCTCGGGCGGGAAGTTCACGCTGAGCGCGACGGCGAGCTCACCGGCGCTGCACACGTCGAGGCCGAGGCCCTCCTGGTCGATCCAGCGGGCGACCTCGCGGCACAGGAACGCCTTGGCGGCGTAGTGGACCTCGCCGTCGTGGAAGGCGGATCGGTACTCGCGGCAGCGTGAGCGGAAGTCCTCCTCGTCGATGACGTACAGAGGCGTGCCGAACTCCTTCGCCAGGTCGCGCACGTCGATTCCGCCGATGGTGACGGCGCCGTCGGCCCGGCCGGACGTTCGCGGCCAGATGGCCGGTTCGAGCGCGTTGAGGTCGGCCGGCACGTGCTGCTGCGGACGCTCCTCGGGCAGTCCGGCGGTCACGGCGACGATCGATGAAGCGGCGTGCAGGTCGCCGGCAGGGTGGGCGAATCGACTCACCCGAACGAGGCTAGCCGACCCTGCTATTCACTCGCGCCCGCTGTTCACCCTGCGAGACGGCCCCGACGGAAGATATTCAGATCCGCAGGTCATCGACGACAGCACTTTCAGCCAATCACCGGTTTTGTTCAGATTTTGCCGGGCGGGGCGACACCGAGCTCCACCAGCCCCTCGCCGAGCACCCGGCGCACCGCCTCCCCCATCCGCACCCGGGCCGCGTGGAGCTCCGACGGCGGCTCGTCGCCCCTGGGGATCGGGGCCGCGCGCTCGACGGCGGTGTGGTAGCCCTCGGCCAGGCGTTCGAGGTACGCCGCCCATCCCGGATCGCGGCTCTCCCTCCTGCTCGGCAACTCGGCCAGCACCCGCAGCACGGCCCGGTCGAACGGGCCGTCGAGCAGCTCGGGCCGCGCCGCCGCGCCGGTCCGCACGCCCAGGTCGCGCGCCCACCGCCGTACGGCTCCCGCCCGCACGTACGCGTACCGCACGGCGAAACCGGGGTTGTCCCACGTGCGCGGGAAGTCCGGCCACGGCGCCGCGGAGACCCCCGGCGGCGGGGGCACGGCGACCGGGGCGGCCAGCACGTCCTCGACGATCTCTCCGGGGGTGGCGACGCCGATGACGAGGAAGCCGTTGGGCCGGACGTCCACCCGCCGGATCCCGGGCACCGCGCGCAGCCGTGCCGCGAGCCGCTCCGCCACCTCAGCCGGAGCCTCCCCCGTTCCCCGAGGCGTCGCACCCGCAGCCTCCGCCGTTCCCCGCAGCGCCGCCGTGGAGACGAACCACGCGTCCCGCTCCCACGACCCCTGCGGCACCGGCGGCGCGCCAAGGACGCCACACAACGCCTCCATAATCACCCCACACCCCCTCACCGCCGTGATCTTGTAGTTTGTCGCACGCATCCCCGCCGAGCTGGGCCTTCACTTTTCACGATCTTGCAGAATTGGCACTACCAGAGGGCCCATCAGCGGAAACACAAACCGCGATCTTGCAACTGCAAGATCGCGGCGGTGATAACGCCAGGTCACGAAGCATATCGGCGCGCACTTGCATGATCATCAAAGGGATCGGCGCAGGTGACGGCCCATCCATGCGACAAACTACAAGATCACGAGGGGTGGGGCGGGGGTCTAGAGCAGGGCGAGGGGCTCGGCTGGGACGTATCCCTCCATACGCGCAGCGCCGAGCAGTGAGCCCTCGGCCGAGTCGCGGACGCAGACATAGGAGTAGCGGTCGGCCGAGTAGACCCGCACCCCGTCCGTACGGCACTGCCGCATCAGGACCTCGCCCCACTCCTCCGAGACGTCGGCGAAGCCGAGCTCGGTGAGGACCTGGCGGCGGGCCAGGACGGTGCCGCCGGCCACCTCGGGGAGGAACCGGTGCTCGGTCTCCGGCTGGCGCAGCAGGGTCGCGCCGGTCGCCGGCAGGTGGGCGTAGAACGACGCCTTCCCCAGCACCTCGGCGTCGGTGGAGGCGAAGTGGCGGACGAGGTCGGCCAGGTAGTGCTCGCCGTACAGGTCCCTGGCGTCGAGCACGGCCACGTAGTCGCCGTCGGCGAGCCGGACCGCGCGGTCGAGGGCGGCCCCCCGGGTGACCGGCTCCCCCGTGGCGCGGACCACGACGTCGAGGTCCGGGCACGACTGGCGGACCGTCTTGTCCACCAGGCCCGCGTCCAGGCCGTCCGCCACGATCACGATCTGCCCGGGCCGTTCGATCTGACGGGTGATCTGGGCGAGCAGGCGGTCCAGCTCCGCCGGCTCGGAGACGGCGGTGATCGCCGTGATCACGCCGCTGTTCCGTACGCTCGGCACGCCGAGGGTGTCGAGGATCGGGTCGAGCAGCGGGGTGACACTGCCGCGGGCCCGCCAGGCGAGGTGGGCCTCCCTGGCCAGCCGTCCCGCGTCGGCCATGAGGATCTCGGCCGCCGCGAGGACCTCCTCGCCCTTGGCCCCGGCCCGCACCTGGAGCACCGGGGTGCCGCAGGCCGCGACCTCCCCTATCACCCTCGGCTCGGCGTCGGCGCCCGCGATCAGCAGGGCCGGCCGCCGGTAGGCCGTCAGCACGTCGTCGTACGACGTCGGGTCGTCGCCCTGCCCGGCCAGCGGCTGCCAGTCCGCACCGCCGGCCGGCGGGGTGACCGTGCCGAGGGTGACGATCTCCCCGGTCCTGCCGCCCTCGGCGGGGATGGGGTTGTGCACCCGGGGCTGGATCGCGAGCGGGAGCACGCCGACCCGCTCGTGGCGCAGCGCGGAGCGCCACTCGCGGGCGCGGGCCTCGGTGGTGGCCAGCACGTATTCGAAGTGCTCGGCCGCCGGGAACGCCCGCGACACCGCGCCGCTCGAGTGCCAGAAGACCGTCTTGATCCCCCGCTTGCGACAGGCCGCCACCAGGTCGCGCACCGCGCGCGTCTCGCCGGCCAGCGCCTCCAGCCAGCGCCCGCCGTTGCCCTGCCGGGGCCCGGGCCGTACGGACTCGACGAACAGCACGTGCGGCTGCTGCTGGTCGAGCATGGCCTCCCAGTTGTCGGGACCGAAGTTGGTCACCAGCCGCCACTCATACCGCAGCAGCGCCTCGGTCTGCCGGTCCACGATGGCGGCCACGGTCATGTACGGCCGGGCCGTCGGGCCCTTGGGAACCGTGAACGACTCGGCGAGCGGCGCAGAGACCTGCGGGGCCTTGGGCTCGGGCGCGGCGGGGGCCGCCTTCACCTCGGGGACGGTGGGAATCTGCGGCTTGAAGTCCGAGCGCTTGGGCGCGGGGCGCTTCCTGACCGGCGCCTTGAGCGTCCTGGCCACCGTGCCGGGCTTCTTGCTGTGGATCGCGTCGCCGAGCTTGCTCCACCGGCTGTCCTGGAGCGAGGCGAGCTTCCAGTTGGCGACCTCGGTCTGGTACTTCTGCTCCGCGAGCTGCTTGGCGAGCTGCGCGTTCTGCCGCTCTGCCGTCTTCAGCCGCGCCTCGGCCTCGCGCGTCTTCGTCAGCGCCTCGGCCTCCGAGCGCGCCACCTCCTCCAGCCGCCGCTGGTAGTCCGTGATCAGCCGGGCCAGCTCCGCCGCCCCGGAGGCCCGCTCCACCGCCTCCGCCAGCGCCTGCCGCAGCGCCGCCGGGTCGCTCCACTCGGGCTGTCCGGCTGCCGGCTCGCTTACCTCGCTCATAGGGGGTGACTCCGCGGTAGACCTTCAGGACCAGAGTCACAATATTCGCAGAACGCCCTGATCGCTCTCAGCCGGAGCCGAGACCTCGTCCACCTCCCCCGCCCCATCCCCCGGCGACCGGCCGTTCACGGACCCCGCGACCAAACCTCCGGACACCCCGGTCGTCCGCCAAGCCGCGGAGGAGGATCCCTCGGGCTTCGTGGCGTTCCCCGATCTGATGGTGATCGACGAGATCCAGCGCGTACCCGAGCTCATGCTGTCCATCAAGGAACAGGTGGACACCGACCCCCGGCCAGGGCGGTTCCCGCTCACTGGATCGGCGCGAGTGCTCGGCCTGCGGGCCCTCCCCGACGCATTGCCGGGACGCATGGAGACGATCGAGTTGTGGCCGTTCTCCCAAGGAGAGATCGACGGCACTCCCGATCGGTTCGTAGACGCGATCTTCGCCGAAGGCGAGGGCCTCCATCACACGTCCTCGTCGTCGCGCGCCGACTACGCCGAGCGCGTCGTCCGCGGGGGATTTCCGGAGGCGGTGGCCCGGACGAACCCGCGCAGACGCGAGCGCTTCTTCGACTCGTACGTCTCGGACATGATCGCGCGAGACGTGAGCCGGCTGTCCGAGATCGAGCGGACGGCCGAGATGCGCGCCCTGGTGCGGTCGGTGGCCGCCCGTTCGGGACAGTTGCTCGTGACCGGCGCGCTCGGGGCGGGCATCGGGCTGTCCTACGGCACCGCGAATCGCTACCTCGGCCTGCTCGAAGAGGTGTTCCTGATCAAGCGCATCCCCGCCTGGTCACGCAACCTCAGCAACCGAGCGGTCGGCACCCCCAAGGTGGCCTTCGTCGACTCGGGCGTGGCCGCCAACCTACTGGGCGCCGACGCCAGGAGCCTGGTGCGGCCCGACGGCCAGTTCGGACCGTTGCTGGAGGGATTCGTCCTGATGGAGCTCGCCCGCCAGCTCACCTGGTCGGACGAGCGCGTGGAGCTCTTCCACTACCGAACCAAGGACAAGGTCGAGGTCGACGCGGTGCTGGAGAACCGGCAGGGCCGCGTCGTCGGCGTCGAGGTCAAGGCGTCCTCCACGGTCCGCGGCGACGACTTCCGAGGCCTGCGTCACCTCGCCGGCCGCCTGGGCGACTACTTCGTGGCCGGCATCGTCCTCTACACCGGCACCCAGACCCTCCCCTTCGGCCCCCGCCTGCGCGCCATGCCTGTCAGCGCCCTATGGCAGGTCTGACGGGCAAGTCGTGCGCATAGGCGGCCAGGGCGGGCCCGCACTGTCTCAAGGCCGTGCGCTCAGGCGCTGCCGCACGGCCGTGGCGCAGGTGATCGGCGCGACGGTCCCGGGCCACGACTAACCGCGCATTTTTGCCGTCGGCGCCCACATAATCGCCGGCGTTCAACACACCGGCATCCGGCGGCGTTCTTGCGGGCCGCTGTGGCAGACTCCGGTCCCCCTGCCGGCCCCGAGGTCCGTAGACTCGGCTGGGGTTCAAGGGAGGGCAAACCGTGCGCAAGGGTGAGTGGCCGCGATTCCAGGCCAGGCCGTACGTCTGCGGGGCCGTCGGGCCCTTCGAGCAGGCGACGCTCGACCTGCTGGCACGGTCGGGGCCGGCCGTGCAGGCCGTGCACACCGCCCCGGAGGCCGCGCTGCTCGCGTCGGCCCCCCTGGCGCCGTACGCCACGGGAGCCCGGGCGACCGCGTACGCCTGGGGCGACCGGCGGCCCGAGACCGGGGGCGAGCCCCGGGCGAACGCGTGGCTGCGGGTCGCGGAGACGTACGAGACCCCGGGCCTGGTGGACGAGCTCGACACGGTGAGCCTGCACACGGGCGGTCTCGGCCTGGTCGACGTCTACTACCTCCAGGACGGCGACGCCGTCTACTTCTCCTCGCTGATCGAGCCGCTCCTCGCGCTCGCCCGGCGGCCCTACGAGGTGAACTGGGACGCGTGGGCGGCGATCCTCACGCTCACCTACCCGCTCCTCGAGGACACGCCGTACCGCCAGATCCGGCGCCTGCCCGGCGCGACCGCGCTGACCTGGTCGCGGCGCGAGCGCAGGCTGAGGGTGGACCGGCGGGCCCCGCGCTGGGTGCGGGAGGAGCCGGTGGACCGGGGTGTGACGGCCGGCGACCTGGTCGCGCTGCTGCACGACGCGCTCAAGCCGTACGAGCGGGTGCTGGTGCCGGTGAGCGGCGGGTACGACTCGCGACTGCTGGCCAGCGTGGCGGTGGCCAGGAAGATGGACGTCGAGTCGTGGACCACCAGCCCCGACGACGGCCTGGACAACGACATCGACTTCGCCCGCTACATCACCCGCGAGCTGGGCATCCCGCACCGGATCATGCCGCAGGACCCCGCCGCCTACCCGCAGGAGGCGCTGTGGGCGGCCCGGCGCCTGGAGTTCCTCACCAGCCACCACGCCTGGTACTCCCCCTTCGCCCGTGAGGTGCACGGCGCGGGCCGGGCCCTGGTCGACGGCCTGGCGGGCGGCCCGCTGATGAAGAACTTCCTGATCACGGCGGACGCCGTCGGCGCGGGGACGGGCGCGTCCCGCCGCGAGGCGCTGCTGAAGGCCCTGGCGACCGGCGACGCCCACATCCCCGTGCTCGGCGAGGCCGCCGCCGCGTTCATGGGCGACCGGGTCCGCGCGGCGTTCACCCGGGCGACCTCCATGCTGCACGGACACCGGGCCGAGCTGCCGTTGAGCGTGCTCCACACCCGGACCGTGCGGGGCATCGCCAGGTCCCCGGTCAACCTCGTCGGCCCCGAGGCGACCCCGGTCTTCGCGTTCCTGCACCCGGAGTTCTTCGACGCGGCGCTGTCGGTGCCGGTCGTCCGCAAGGAGGGCGGGAAGTTCTACCGGGAGGTCCTGCGGGCCGCCAACCCCCGCGTGGCGGCGCTGCCCTCGACCAACACCCCGCTGCTGCCGAACCGCCGGGTGCCGCTGCGCTCGAACGGGCCGCTCGCCCGCGAGTGGAACCACCCGATGCTGGTCAGGGCCGCGCGGATCCCGGGGCTGATGTCGCCCCAGATGCTGGACGCGATCGCCGGCGGGCCGGACGCCCTCACCGCCTTCGGGTCGTGGAACTCGCGGTTCTGGCTGCGTGCCCTGGTGGCGTTCGGGGCGTGGCTGGCCGACTACGAGGACGTGCTCGGCGACCTCACCCCGCCCTGGCCTGCGCCGTAGGGCGGGTAGTCCGCACAGTCCTAGGGCGCGTCTGTGCGGTAGCACTCCGTGATCACTCGAAAACAGGTAAAAACTGCATGTCAGACCGGCGTCAGCCTTTTCGGTCAGACCACTTCTAGTGGTAGTTTTGGTCAAATAGAGCCAAACATCTTGGCGAGAGCTTCAAAGCTCGGGTGTGACCTGACAACACGCTCCTCCTTCCTCAAGCGAGAACCAGATGAACGCTGCTGCGCCCTGCCCTGACCCGGTTTCCGGGTCGTTCGGCGCCACCACCGGTGCGTACTCCGGCGATCTGCCGGAGATCACCGATTTCACCTCACAGGACCCCCGCTGGTACAAGCGCGCGGTCTTCTACGAGGTACTGGTCCGCGGCTTCAAGGATTCCAACGGCGACGGCACCGGCGACCTGCGCGGGCTGATCGAGAAGCTCGACTACCTCAAGTGGCTCGGGGTCGACTGCCTCTGGCTGCTGCCGCTCTACGAGTCCCCGCTCAAGGACGGCGGCTACGACATCTCCGACTACCTGAAGATCCTTCCGGAGTTCGGCGACCTCGGCGACTTCGTGAAGCTGATCGAGGCCGCGCACGAGCGCGGCCTGCGGGTCATCACCGACCTGGTCATGAACCACACCAGCGACCAGCACCCGTGGTTCCAGGCGTCCCGCACCGACCCGGACGGTCCGTACGGAGACTTCTACGTCTGGTCGGACGACCCGGACAAATACTCGGGCGTCCCCATCGTCTTCGTGGGCTCCGAGGACTCGAACTGGACCTTCGACCCGGTGCGCAAGCAGTACTACTGGCACCGGTTCTTCCACCACCAGCCCGACCTGAACTACGACAACCCGGACGTCCAGGACGCGATGATGGAGGTCATCCGTTTCTGGCTCGATCTCGGTGTGGACGGGTTCCGGCTGGACGCGGTGCCCTACCTGTTCGAGCGCGAGGGCACCTCCTGCTCCGGGCTGCCGGAGACGCACGACTATCTCAGGAAGATCCGCGCCGAGGTGGACCGGCTCTACCCCGACCGGGTGCTGCTCGCCGAGGCCAACGGCTGGCCGGAGGACGTGGTCGAGTACTTCGGCGACCCCACCAAGGGGGGCGACGAGTGCCACATGGCCTTCCACTTCCCGCTGATGCCGCGCATCTTCATGGCCGTACGCCGGCAGAGCCGCGAGCCGATCTCCGAGATCATGTCGCGCACCCCTAAGCTGCCGGAAAGCGCCCAGTGGGGCATCTTCCTCCGCAATCACGACGAGCTGACGCTCGAGACCGTGACGGAGGAGGAGCGCGACTACATGCACGCGGAGTACGCCAAGGACCCGCGCATGCGCGCCTACCTCGGCATCCGCCGGCGCCTGGCTCCCCTGCTGGAGAACGACAGGGACCAGATCGAGCTGTTCACCGCGCTGCTGCTCAGCATGCCGGGCTCGCCGGTCATGTACTACGGCGACGAGATCGGCATGGGCGACAACATCTGGCTGGAGGACCGCGACGCGGTGCGCACGCCGATGCAGTGGACCCCGGACCGCAACGCCGGATTCTCCGAGGCCGACCCCGGCCGGCTCTACCTGCCGGTGGTCATGGACCCGGTGTACGGCTACCAGTCGGTCAACGTCGAGGCCCAGACCAAGAGCGAGTCGTCGCTGCTGCACTTCACCCGGCGGATGCTGCAGATCAGGCGGGAGCACTCGATCTTCGGCACCGGCGACTACACCGAGCTGTGGTCGCCGAACCCGAGCGTGCTGGCCTTCCTGCGGGAGGAGGGCGACGACGTCGTCCTGTGCGTCAACAACCTGTCGCGCTTCGCCCAGCCGGTCGAGCTCGACCTGCGGCGCTTCACCGGGGTGACTCCGGTCGAGTGCCGGGGCGGCGTCCCCTTCCCGACGGTCGGCGACCTGCCCTACCTGCTCACGCTGCCGGGCTACGGCTTCTACTGGCTGTCCCTGCGGCAGTCGTCCTGATCCGGCCGCCCCGGCACACCCCTTCCTCGGGACGTTCGGCACGCCCCGTCCTCGGGCCCTTCGCGGGCCCCTGGGCGGGGCGTCGTCGTACGCCAGACTTGACGCCGTCTTGGCCCACCCCTTTCGCCTGACGTGCCTACCGTGGCGTGGACGGGCGGATTGCTCGCACCGGCGAGAGGGGGAGCCTCATGCCCCGGCATACCTACCTGTCCCTGGCCGCCGCGTTGGTCGCGGGGGCGGCCGTCTCCGGGATCGCCACGGCGCAGACGCCGGCGGCGCCCCGCGACGCCGACGCCTCCGCGACTCTCACGAACGCGCAGGGTCAGAACGTCGGGACGGTCCACGTGGAGAACGACGAGAACGGCGGGACCGAGGTGACGATCAGGACCACCGCGCTGCCGCCCGGATTCCACGGCGTGCACGTCCACGACAAGGGCGTGTGCGACCCGAACTCGAAGGACCCGGCGACCGGCAGCCCCTTCTTCAGCGCGGGCTCTCACCTGGGCTCGGGCTCGCACCCCGGGCACACGGGGGATCTGCCCGATCTCCTGGTCCGCGGCGACGGCGTGGGCCAGGCCTCCGTCGTCACCGACCGGTTCAGGGTGGAGGACCTGCTGGCCGGCGGCGGCAGGTCGATCGTCGTCCACGCCAAGCCCGACAACCAGGCGAACGTCCCCGACCGCTACAGCCGTTCGGGCACGGCCGGGCCCGACGCCGAGACGCTCAAGGCCGGCGACTCGGGCGCCCGGATCGCCTGCGGCGTGTTCAGGAGGGACTGACCGGCGTTCTCACGCGGGACCGAACGGCACCGGCCGCGGAAGACCAGCGGGCCCCGGCCACGTCGGCTCAGGCCGGACGCTCGACGCACTCCGCCGTTCCCTCAGCGGGCGGTGAGGGGCACCTGCGCCCGCGCCGCCCGCCTGGCGGGGATCAGCGCCACCAGCAACGCCGCGCCGATCGCGATGAGGAGGGTCGCGACGAGCATGCCGGAGGTCGGGGCGCGGCCGATGCCGGCGCCGACGCCGCTGCCGCGGCCCTCCAGGTCGATCAGCCACCGTGACCAGGCCGCCCCCGCCGCGGCCCCCAGCACGACCCCGACCGCCGCGGGCAGGCCGGTCGCGGTCACCAGCGTGGCCATCACCTGGCGCGGGGTCAGGCCCATTGCCTTGAGCACGGCCAGGTCGAGGACGTGGTCGCGCAGCCCGAGCGCGCTCGCCGTCAGCAGGCTGGCCAGCCCGATCAGGGCCAGCACGGCGACCAGCGCGACGATGATCACCCGGATGACCGAGAGCCGGTCGGCCGGGTTCACGGCCTGGGCCACCTCCAGCCCCTCCCCCTGCAGGCGGGCCCGCACCTGGGCGGCGTCGGCGCCGGGCCGCAGCACCAGGGCGTAGAACTGGGGCGGCAGCGCGTCCTTGGCGGCCAGGCTGTCCATCCCGAACGACAGCACCTCACCGTCCTGCTCGGGCTCGACCACCCGGCCCACGATCCGGACGATCAGCGGGGTGCCCCCGATCGTCACGCGGACCCGGTCGCCGATCCCCACGCCGAGGAGGTCGAGCAGTCCCTGCCCGGCGACCGCCTCGCCCCGGTCCGCGAACATCCGGCCCTCGACGACCGGAAAGGGATAGGGGTCGGACGACAGGCCGAGGGCCCTGGTCCGCACGGTCCTGGTCTGCCAGGGGACGAGCGCGTCGAGTTCGGCGCCCGGGTAGGCCGCGACCACGTCCTGGTCGGCCATCGCCCGCTGGCGCGCCTCCTCGGCGGTCAGCTCGCCCGGCCGGACGGTCAGGGCCGCCGCCTGCCCCACGCTCTCGGGGTGGCGGATGAAGTCGTCCAGGGTCGTCCAGCAGCCGAGCCCGATCGTGATCATCATCATCGGGATGGCGACGCCGCACAGCGTGAGCGCGGCGGGCGTCCTGCGGGTGAACGCGTCCCTGGCGCCGAGGACGAGCGCGGGCGGCAGCCGTACGAGCAGGGCGACCCGGGCCAGCCGCGACAGGTGCCCGCGTGGCGGCGCCGCCGGGGTGGCCGGGATCGGCGGGGTGCGCCCGCCGCGCCAGGCCGGGATCAGCACCGCGACCAGCACCATCAGCGACGTGCCCACGATGATCGCGGCGAGCGGGCCGGCCGACAGCGGGACGGCGACCGTCTCCCCCATGGCGTACGTCGTGATCAGCCGGGCGACGACCGCGCCGGCGGCGATGCCGAGCAGCCCGAGCGTGCCGTGCTCGGTGACGAGCATCCGGACCACCTGGCCCCGGGTGAACCCGAGCGACTTGAGCGTCGCGATGTCGCGCAACTGCATGAGCACCCGGCCACCGGCGGCGTTGGCGAGCGCCAGCGCGGCCGCGATCAGGCCCGCGCCGCCGAACAGCGCGAGCAGCAGGCCGAGCAGCCGGTTGTCCAGTTCCATGGAGGCCCGCACCTCGCGCCAGGTCGTCACCCGCTGCACCTGGTTGCGCATCGTGAAGACGGCCCTCTGGACGACGAGATCGGTGGTGGCGGGATCGGCCAGCCGCAGCCCCGTCACGGTCTCGGTGCGGCCGGGCGCGGGCTCGACCACGTTCAGCGTCTGCGCGAGCGTCCAGGCCAGGCCGGGGGTCCACTCCGGGTAGAACCCCTGGTCACCGCTTTCCGCCAGCCCGGCGACGGTCAGCGCGTGGGTCGCGCCGTTCAGCCCGGTGACGGTGAACGGGCTGCCCGGCCGCAGGCCGAGCGCGCGGGCGAAGGACCGTTCGACGACCACGCCGTTCGGGGTGCGCACGTCGAGCCACCGGCCCTCACGCAGGAGCGGGCGGGCCACGGCGGGGATGGCCGCCGGCGTCTCCTGCAGGGTGATCGGCACCCGCCGGCCGCGCGCGACCAGCGTGGCGGGCGCGCTGCGGAAGGGCCCGGCGACGTCGGTCACGCCGTTCAGGCTGCGCAGCGCGGACACGTCGGGCACGTCCTTGCTGTGGATCCAGATGTGCGCGCTGTTGCTGCGCTGGAACAGGCCGCGCCAGGGATTGGTGCCGTCCTCCAGCAGCGTGGCCGCGATGATCAGAGCGGTGACGATCCCCGCCACCGCGAGGACCGTGAGCACGGCCTGGCCCCGGCGCGCTCGCAGGTCCGCGCGGATCCACCGCAGCTCCGCGGTCCTCGTCGTGATCAAGCGGCCCCCTCGCGCCGGTCCGGGCTCTCCGGACTCTGCGGACGGGTGGCCGGGGAGGCATGGCGGCCGGACGATCTCAACTGCGCCGATCTCAACTGCGCAGCTCCACGACGTCTCCGGCCCCTCCCAGGGGGCGCCGGCGCGACTTCGGGATCGCGCCGTCGTCGACGATCTGGCCGTCCAGCAGGCTGACGACGCGGTCGGCCATGCTCGCCACCCGCGCGTCGTGGGTGACCAGCGCGATCGTCTGGCCCTGCCCGTGCACCTGGCCGAGCAGGCGCAGCACGTCGCGGGTGTTGCGGCTGTCGAGGTTGCCGGTCGGCTCGTCGGCCAGCAGCAGCCGGGGCTGGTTCGCCAGGGCGCGGGCCAGCGCGACCCGCTGCTGCTCGCCCCCGCTGAGCTGCGCGGGCGACGCCCCGGCGCGATCGGTCAGGCCGAGCTCGCCGAGGAGATACTCACGCCGTTCCCTGGCCTGCCGGGGCGAGACGCCGCCGAGCAGCGCGGGAAGCTCGACGTTGTCGGCCACGGTCATGTTGGCGACCAGGTTGAAGAACTGGAAGACGAAGCCGATCTTCTCCCGGCGGAGCACCGCCCACCCGCTCTCGGAGAGCGTGTCCGCCCGCCTGCCGTCCAGCCAGATCTCGCCGCTGGTGCGCGTGTCCAAACCGCCCAGCATGTGCACGAGGGTGGACTTGCCCGACCCGGACGGGCCCATGATGGCGACGAACTCTCCCGCCTCGACGGTCAGGTCGACCCCGCGTACGGCGGGCACCGGCAGCCCGCCGGTCTGGTAGATCTTCACCAGGTTGACGGCCCGTACGACGGGGGCGTCGCCGCTCATGCCACCCCCTCGCCTGACGGCTCGGGGGCGCATAAGCACAGCACCCTGTGTCTGCCGATTCGCTCGCTCATGGCAGGTCCTCCTGACAACGTTCGAGCCAGTCGAGGTCGGCCTGCAGGTGGAGCATGGCTCCTTCGATGAGCAGCAGCGCGACGCGGTTGGCCGGGTCGGTGCGCTCGGCCAGCTCGCGGAGGTCTCTCATGAGCGCAAGGTAGTGCCGTCGCTGCCGGTTCACCAACGCCATGCGGTCGGAGAGGCCGGTCATCGGAGCCAGCACGAGCTTCATGAAGAACTCGTCACGCACCCGCGGGCCCTCGGTGGGCTCCTCGACCCAGTTCTCCAGCGCCTCCCTGCCGGTGGCGGTGATGTAATAGACCTTCTTGTTCGGCCGGTTGGCCTGCTCGACGTCGACCGACCGGACGTGCCCGTCCTTCTCCAGCCGGCCCAGCGTCACGTAGATCTGGCCGATGTTGGGCGACGGGTAGGCGCCACCGAAGATCGTTTCGAGTGCCTGTTTCAGCTCGTATCCGTGGGCAGGTTCCTTCGCAAGGAGCGCCAGCAGCGACTGCCGCACGCGCCCACCCCCAAGCCGTATCGAGCAGTTATCGGAGCGTTACGAGCTCATCCGTTGACGCTCACATTATCGCTATGCATAACATGCATGCACCTACCTAACACGTATGTAACCGGCTTTTCATACGGAGGCCACATGGTTCGCCGAGCCCTCGCCGCACTTGCCACCCTCCTGGTGGCCGGCTGCGCAGGGCTCGCCGACAGCGGCACCCGGTCCACCGTGGGCAGCGACGGCACCGGGCCGATCACACTGGCGATCGGCAGGGACACCACCGCGTACCTCCGCCCGCTGCTGGACCGATGGAACCAGGCGCACCCGGATGAGCCGGTGTCGCTGCTCGAACTGCCCGAGGCGGCCGACGAGCAGCGCGCCCAGATGGTGGCCAACCTGCAGGCGCACAACGACGTCTACGACGTGCTCGCGCTCGACGTGATGTGGACGGCGGAGTTCGCCGACGCCGGCTGGATCGCGCCGCTCGACCGCAGCCTGTTCCCCCTGAACAAGCTGCTCAAGGGCGTCGCGGACACCGCCATCTACCGGGACAGGCTGTGGGCCGCGCCGTACACCAGCAACGCCGGCCTGCTCTACTACCGGTCGGACATCCTGAAGAAGGAGCACCTCAATCCGCCCAAGACCTGGGCGGAGCTGCGCGAGCAGGCCACGCGTCTGAGCGCGAAGTATCACATCGGGGGATATGCCGGTCAGTTCCTGCCGTACGAGGGACTGACCGTCAACTTCGCCGAGGCCGTCCAGTCGGCGGGCGGGTCGATCCTCAGCCCGGACGCCCGCACGGTCACGATGGACCTCGGCAGCGCACGGGCCGCGCTCGACTTCCTCGTCGGCGGCGTCAAGGAGGGGTGGATCCCCCGCGAGGCGCTGACGTACAAGGAGGAGGAGTCCCGGCTCGCCTTCCAGGAGGGGCGGCTGCTGTTCGCCCGCAACTGGCCCCACGCGTACGGACCGGCCGCCCACTCGAAACTGGCCGGGAAGTTCTCGGTGACCCGGCTGCCCGGCCTGAACGGGCCCGGATCGAGTTCGCTGGGCGGCTACAACCTCGCCATCAGCGCCTTCTCGAAGCGGCAGAAGTCGGCGCTCGACTTCATCCGCTACTTCACCGGCCTCGACAACGAGCGGCTCGTGCTTACCGAGGGCTCGTTCCCGCCGGTGTGGGCGGAGCTGTACGACGACCCGGAGCTCATCAAGCGGTTCCCCTATCTGCCCGCGCTCAAGGAGGCGATCGTCTCGGCCCGGCCCAGGCCGGTCACCGCCGACTACAACCAGATCAGCCTGCTGATCTCCAGCGCCGTCTCCGGCGCGCTCACTCTCGACAAACCCGTAGACGAGACCGTCGCCGACCTGAAGCAGGGGCTCGGCGAGGTCATCCAGTTCGGAGGATAGATAGATATGCGCAAACTTCCCCCCATCATGGTCGCGTGCCTCGCTCTCGCCGCCGCCGCCGCGTGCGGCAGCGACACCGGCAGCGAGCCCGCGGCCTCGGCCAGCGCCCCGGCCGCGGACGGCGGCGCGGCCAAGCCTCTGGAGGGTACGAAGGTCGAGGTCGCCGCGAAGTGGACCGGCGACGAGCAGGCCAACTTCGAGAAGGTGCTCAAGGCGTTCGAGGAGAAGACCGGTGCCACGGTCACCTACGCCTCCACCGGTGAGGACACCGGCGCCTACCTCGGCCCCCGCATCCAGGGCGGCAATCCTCCGGACGTCGCGATCCTGCCGCAGCCGGGCCTGGTGCAGCAGTACGCCGACGAGAACGCGCTCAAGCCCCTGGCACCCGAGGTGCAGACGCAGATCGACCAGAACTACACCCCGTACTGGAAGGAGCTCGGCTCCGCCAAGGGCCAGGTGTACGGCGTGCTCGTCAAGGCGGCGCACAAGTCGCTCGTCTGGTACCGCCAGTCCGCCTTCGACGACGCCGGCGCACAGCCCGCGTCCACCTGGGACGACCTGATCAAGAACGCCCAGACGCTGTCCGACTCCGGCGTCTCGCCGTTCGCGCTGTGCGCCGCCTCCGGCTGGACGCTGACCGACCTGTTCGAGAACGTCTACCTGTCCACCGCGGGCCCGGAGAACTACGACAAGCTCTCCAAGCACGAGATCCCGTGGACCGACGCCACGGTCAAGACCGCCCTGGAGAAGCTGGCGCAGATCTTCGGCAAGAAGGAGTTCATGCTCGGCGGCTCGTCCGGCGCGCTGCAGACCGACTTCCCGACCTGCGTCACCCAGGTGTACGCCCAGAAGAAGGCCGCGATGGTCATCGAGGCCGACTTCGTCGCCGCCTCCCTCGGCCAGTCGGGCGCCAAGGTCGGCGAGGAAGCCAAGATCATGCCGTTCCCGAAGGCCGGTGACACCGCTCCGGTCATCCTCGGCGGCGACGTCGCCGTGGTGATGAAGGACAACAAGGGCGCGCAGGCGCTGGTGGAGTACCTCGCTTCCAAGGAGGGCGGCGAGGTCTGGGCCAAGCAGCCCGGCTACCTGTCCCCCAACCGCAACGTCTCCCCCGACAACTACCCGGACGACCTGACCAAGCAGCTCGCCCAGACGATCATCTCGGCCGGTGAGTCGGTGCGGTACGACATGTCCGACCTCGCCCCCAGCGCCTTCGGCGGCACCGACGGCAAGGGCGAGTGGAAGGACCTGCAGGACTTCCTCCGCAACCCGTCCGACGTGAAGGGCGCACAGGAGAAGCTCGAGGCGGACGCCGCCAAGGCCTTCAAGTAAAGGAAAACGGCCGTGACCGATCGGTTGGACGGCCCGCAGGCCACCGGCGGCGGAGAGTCCGCCGCCGGGGCCTCCTCCGGCCCGCGAGAAACACCCGCAGATCCTTCCACCGACTCCCCCCAGCCGGGAGCGGCCCTCTCCGATTCCGGGGCCGACGCCCCGGCCACCTCGGACTCCCTGACCGTTTCCGAGTCCCCGACAGACGATTCCCCGACCGACCCTGTGGCCGGTTCCGTGACCGATTCCGACGAGCCGCCGGCTGGTCCGGCGGCGGCGGGGTACGCGACGGCGGCCCCGCCCGGCGCGGTCGCCACGGCGGGCGCCGCGCAGGCGGCCCCGCGCCTCGGCCCGTCGCCGAGACTGGCGGTGATGTTCCTGCTGCCCGCGCTGCTGCTGCTCGCCGCGTGGGTCATCTATCCGATCGTCTACTCCATCTGGCGCAGCCTCTACGACTCGGCGGGCGACCGCTTCGTCGGGCTGGGCAACTACCTGTCGATCTTCACCGACTCCTCGACGCTCACCACGATCAGGAACAACATCATCTGGGTCGTGGTGGCCCCGATCATCGTCACCGCGCTCGGCCTGATCTTCGCGGTGCTCACCGAGCGCATCCGGTGGTCGACGGCGTTCAAGCTCGTGCTGTTCATGCCGATGGCCGTCTCCCTGCTCGCCGCCGGGGTCATCTTCCGCCTCGTGTACGAGCAGGACCCCGACAAGGGCGTGGCCAACGCCATCATCACGAGCGTCCACGACGCCTTCTCCTCCAGCGCGAGCTACCCCGGAGCCCGGCCGCGGGAGAACGACCAGGCGCCCGCGGTCGCGCAGGGCGGCGCCGTGGTGACGAAGCAGCAGGTGCAGGCGGGCACTCCGGTGCTGATCCCGCTCGTCGGACTGAACCACGACACGGTGAAGGACGCCCCGGCCGCCAAGGCCGCCCCCGGCGGCGACGGCCTGAGCGGCACGGTCTGGCTCGACGTCGTCCGCGGCGGCGGAGGCACGCTGAACCAGATCGACCCGCAGGAGAAGGGCCTGGGCGGTATCACGGTCGAGGCGGTCTCCGGCGGCGCGGTCAAGGCGACGACCGAGACGGCCGCCGACGGCACGTTCCGCTTCTCCGGCCTCCCGGCCGGCTCCTACGTCGTACGGCTGCCGCAGTCGAACTTCACGGCGCCCTTCAACGGGCTCACCTGGCTGGGGCCGGCGTTGATCACCCCCGCGATCATCGGCGCGTACATCTGGGTGTGGGCCGGATTCGCGATGGTGCTGATCGCGGCCGGGTTGTCGGCGATCCCCCGTGACGCCCTCGAGGCGGCCAGGATCGACGGCGCGACCGAGTGGCAGGTGTTCCGGCGGATCACCGTGCCGCTGCTGTCGCCGGTGCTGCTCGTCGTCTTCGTCACAATGATCATCAATGTGCTGAAGGTCTTCGACCTGGTGTTCATCATCGCCCCCGGCTCGGTGCAGCCGCAGGCCAACGTGATCGCGCTGGAGATGTGGCGCGTGTCGTTCGGCGGCGGCGGCAACCAGGGCCTGGGAAGCGCGCTGTCGATCTTCCTGCTCGTGCTGGTGGTGCCGTTCATGATCTTCAACATCCGCCGGTTCAGGAGGGACGAGGGATGACGACCCTGGCCGAACCCCGGCACGCGCAGCCGCTCGAGCGCAACCTGTTCGGACGGGTGGCCGACCGCCTCGGCGGCGGCCTGGTCCAGGTCTTCATGGTCCTGGTCGCGCTCTTCTGGCTGCTCCCGACCCTCGGGCTCCTCGTCGTCTCGCTACGCGGCGAGACCGAGAACAACTCCTCCGGCTGGTGGACGCTGTTCACCAAACCCGCGCAGCTCACGTTCGACAACTACTCGAACCTGCTCGCGTCGGGCTTCGGCTCGTCGTTCTGGAACACCGTGCTCATCACGGTGCCGGCGACGTTGCTGGTGATCGGCATCGCGGCCATGGCGGCGTACGCGTTCGCCTGGATCGAGTTCCCCGGCAGGGACCTGGTGTTCCTCGTGGTCATCGCCCTGCTGGTCGTCCCGGTGCAGATCGCGCTGATCCCGATCGCCAAGCTGTACGGATTCCTCGGGATCTTCGGCTCGATTCTCGGGGTCGTGCTGTTCCATGTGGCGTTCGGCCTGCCGTTCGCCATCTTCCTGCTGCGCAACTTCTTCGTGGGCATTCCGCGCGAGCTGCTCGAGGCGGCGCGGATGGACGGCGCGCCGGAGTGGCGGATCTTCGCCACCGTGGTGTTCCCGCTGGCCAAGCCCGCGATCGCGTCGCTCGGCATCTTCCAGTTCCTGTGGGTGTGGAACGACCTGCTCGTCGCGCTGGTGTTCGCCGACACCGAGAACCAGCCGATGACGAAGGCACTGCAATCCCAGATGCGGCAGTTCGGCACGAACGTGGACATCCTCGCGCCGGGCGCGTTCCTGTCGCTCATCATCCCGCTGGTGCTGTTCTTCGCCTTCCAGCGGTATTTCGTACAGGGCATGCTCGCGGGCTCGGTCAAGTGACCGGCCGGAGGCCCCGGATCGTCCGGGGCCTCCGGCATCACCGCGGCCGACCCGGGAAATGTCCCGTGTATGGCACAGCATGCCGAAAGGACGTCGGATGCCCGCTTCACGGGGGTAAGCGGGCATCCGATCTTTCCGCTGCCGGGCCGTACGGGGGCGGAAAAGCCGATAGAGTGCGCGGACATGTCAGGACGTCCGTTGCACGAACTCGTGGAAGCCGGGTGGGCCGAGGCCCTCGCACCCGTGGCCGGGCGGATCGCCGCCATGGGCGACTTCCTCAGGCAGGAGATCGCGGAAGGCCGCCAGTACCTCCCGGCGGGGGACAACGTCCTCCGCGCCTTCCAGCAGCCGCTGAGCGAGGTCCGGGTGCTGATCGTCGGCCAGGATCCCTACCCCACCCCCGGGCACCCGGTCGGGCTGAGCTTCTCCGTGGCCCCCGACGTACGGCCGCTTCCGGGCAGCCTGGTCAACATCTTCAAGGAGTACATGGCCGACCTCGGCCACCCCACCCCGCCCTCGAACGGCGACCTCACCCCCTGGACCGAGCAGGGAGTGCTCCTGCTCAACAGGGTGCTGACGGTGATGCCGGGCAAGCCCGCCTCCCACCGGGGCAAGGGCTGGGAAGAGGTGACCGAGCAGGCCATCAAGGCGCTGGTCGAGCGGGGCGGGCCGCTCGTGGCGATCCTGTGGGGCCGCGACGCCCGCAACCTGCGGCCGATGCTGGGCGACGTGCCGTGCATCGAGTCGGCCCACCCCAGCCCGCTGTCGGCGCGCAGCGGGTTCTTCGGCTCCCGTCCGTTCAGCCGGGCCAACGCCCTGCTGGAGCAGCAGGGCGGGGCGCCGGTCGAGTGGAAACTGCCGTGACGGCTTGCCGATAGGATCACCACCATGAGCGATGGAACGGACACCGGTCGCTACCTGCGGCTCACCGTCGACCTGGTGGTCGAGGTCCTCGATGTCGACGCGCTGCAGGCGGCGGCGCTCGCCGAGATCCGCGACCCCCAGGCCGAACTGGACGACGCCGAGCGGCAGGAGCAGATCGAGCTGGTCAACTCCGATGAGACGGGCGCGGCGGCCCTGCAGTGGCTGATCGAGCCCGACCACGTGCTGGGCCTGGTCGAGCACGTGGCCGAGGTCGAGCCGCGAGAGGCGATGCTCGGCGTGGAGCCGTCAGAGGGCGTCCTGGAGGACGAGGACGACCACGAGCACGACCACAACGAGCCGGGCCACATCCACTGAGGCCGAGCCTGTCAGAGGCCCGGCCACAATCACTGGGGCCGGGTCTGCTCAGGCCGACCCACATCTACCGCGCGGCGAGAAAGGCCGGCGCCTGATCGAGACACTTCGCCCGGAACGCCTGCACGACGAAGAGGTGCGGGGCCAGGGCCGGAACCGCGGGTGAGCGCCACGGGACCGCGGGCAGGCGCCGGCACCGCTCACACCGGCCGAAGAGGCTGATGCGATCCGGCCGGGGGCTCCACACGTATGGCATCGCCGGGCCGGACCTCGCCGCCCGCGATGACGATGCCCATGACCCCGGCCTTGCGCACCAGGTTGCCCTCCTCGTCCCGGTCCAGCACGGCCTTCAGCAGCCCGTCCTGGAAACCGTCGAGTTGCACGCAGGGGTTGCGCAGGCCGGTCACCTCGACGACGGCCGTCTCACCGAGGCGCAGCCGCGTCCCGGTGGGCAACGCGAGCAGATCGACGCCTCTGGTGGTGACGTTCTCTCCCATGTCCCCCTCCCGTACGGCGAAGCCCGCCGCGCGCAGTTCGTCGTGCAACTCCGCGTGGACCAGGTGCACCTGGCGCAGGTTCGGCTGGCTGGGATCGCGGGCGACCCGCGACCGGTGCTTCACGGTCACTCCGGCGTGCGCGTCCCCCTCGACGCCCAGGCCGGGCAGCAGCCGGATCGACTCCAGCGGAGTCTTGCTGAAGGTGTGGGTGGCGCTGCGGCTCACCGCCGTCACTCTGCTCGTCATGCCTTCTCCTCTCCGGGCGATCGATCCATTCCGCGCACGAGGGCGAGAAGGCGGTCAAGTAGATATTCGTCACACGGGGCCTGCTCGCTGACCCACGCGATCGCGTTGACCAGCGTGAGGAGGTCGGCGATCTCGATGTCGCCGGGCACCCCGCCGTCCCGTTGCGCGCGTTCGAGCAGGGCGGAGCCGGTGGCCCGGATCCGCTCGTGGCACGCCGCGAGCGCCGCGTCGGCGTCCGGCGCGGGCGGTACGGCCATCCGGGCGGCCACCAGGCCTCGCATCGCGGTCGCGTGCTCGGCCACGGCCCTCAGCCAGGTGCGCAGCGCCTCCGCCGGCGACGGGTGTCCGAGCAGGTCACGTCCTTTCTCGCACAGCGCCGCCACGTCGTCCCCGATGATCGCCACGAGCAGGGCTCCGAGGGTGGGGAAATGGCGATACAACGTGCCGGGGCCCACCCCCGCACTCTGCGCGATCTTGTTGAGCGACGCCTGAGCCCCCTGCTCGGCGAAGGCGGCTCTGGCGGCGCGAAGCACGCGTTCGCGGTTGTCCCGCGCGTCGGCCCGCATCCGCCGGCCCCCGGGAGCGCCAACCGGCGAGCCCGCGCCCGCCGGCCCAGCGGCCGATGAAGCCGCATCGCCCACCGGCCGAGCGACCGATGAACCCCGATCGTCCACCGGCGCGGCGGCCGGTGACCTCACGTCGCTCGCCGTCTGGTCCGCCTGCCGCCGGCGCGCCTCGGCACTCTCAATCGTCACTTCCACCCTCACATTGCCATCCGGAGAGGTTCTCCGTATTCTAACCGCACCCCAACCGGAGAAGTTCTCCGGTTGAGCGTGTGGAGGTGGGACCTTCAATGAAGATCGGTGTTCTCGTCGGTGAGGTGCGGGGGGCCGTGACGGCCGAGCAGTTCGCCGGCCAGGTGCGTGCGGCGGCGGACGCCGGTTTCGCCACCGCCTGGACGGCCCAGGCGCTCGGATGGGACGCGCTGACCGCGCTGGCGATGGCCGGCGCGCAGGTGCCGGGCATCGCGCTCGGCTCTTCCGTGGTGCCGGTGCCCGCACGTCATCCGCTGGTGCTGGCGAGCCAGGCCCTGAGCGTCCAGGCGGCGAGCGGGAACCGGCTCACCCTCGGCATCGGTGCCGGGATCGCGATGATGACGCGGACGATGTTCGGCCTGTCCGCCGAGCGGCCTGTCGCCCGGATGCGTGAATACCTGTCGGTGCTCCGTCCCTTGCTCAGGGGCGAGCACGTGAGCCATCGAGGCGAGGCGTTCACCGTGGAGAGCGCCGTGCACGTTCCCGGCGCCGCGCCGCCGCCCGTGCTGCTGGCCGCGCTCGGCCCGGCCATGCTGCGCCTGGCGGGCGAGCACGCGGACGGCGTGGTGACCTGGATGACCGGTCCTCGCACCCTGGCCGGCCACATCGTCCCGACGGTCACGCGGGCCGCCCATGCTGCCGGGCGTCCCTCTCCCCGCGTCGTCGCGGGGCTGATCGTCTGCGTGACGGACGACGAGGAGGGCGTCCGGCGGCGGATCGCCGGGGAGTTCGGGCTGGCGGGCCAGGTGCCCGAATATCGTGCGGTGCTCGACCGGGAGGGCGCGGACGGCCCGGAAGACGTCGTGATCGTCGGTGACGAACCGGCGGTTGTGCGCCGGATCCGGCGGCTCGCCGAGGCGGGGGTCACCGAGTTCGCCGCGTCGCCCTACGGTGACGCGCGCGAGCAGGAACGCACCCTCGCGGTGCTCGCCGGCCTCGCCGGATCGGCCGGCCACTCGACGTGAGACCCCCGGCCGCTCGGACCACGCAGAGCCGGCCCACGGTGCCGGCGACTTCCCGACCGATCTGGCCGGACGGGACCGGTCAGGAGCCCAGGACCTCCTCGCGCCGCCGGGCGAGGGACTCCTGCTGACGGCTGAGCTCACCACAGCGGTCGGAGACCTGGTTGACCATCGCCGCGACCCACTCGGCCACCTCGCGGACGGCCTCCGCCGTGCGGGCGATCCGCTGGTGCTTGATGGCGTCGGTGATGATGTTGTCGAAGAAGACGTCGGCGAACCAGCGCGTGTCCACCTTCGGCAACTGGGGCGCGGCGCGGACGCCGATGTCGGCCAGCTCGCGGGAGAACCGGTCGAGCGCTCCCTGCGCGTGCCAGGCCGCCTCGTCGGCCTGGCGCAGGTGCCCGTGCTCGACCATATCGGCGAAGCCGCCGCCGCTGCTGAACATGTCCCAGGTCGAGGCGCCGCGGGCGCTGCCCAGATGCCGCATGACGTAGCCGACCGCCTGGCCCGCGGCGACCCCGGCCTGCTGCGCCTCCTGGTGCTCACGCAGGTCGGCGCCGACGTTCGCCAGCCGGGCGGCGATGTCGGCCAGCTCCCGCCCACGCGGATCCCCCGATTCGACCAGCATCCGTTCCTTGCGGGCGAGCAGCACCTCCAGCTCCTGATGTGGGTTGCCGAGCTCCGCGAGGGCCTGGTCGGTGGTCCGCAGATCGCCGCTGAGCCACTCCAGGCGGGTGCGCTGGCCGGTGACCCGCTGACGGGCCGCCGCCGCCTCGGCCCGTTCCCGCGCCAGGCGCTCCTCCTTGCCGCCGGTCAGACCCGCCAGGAGGGCGGAGAAGCCGCCCTGTTCCAGCTTGGCGACGTCGCGATCCTCCTTGGCGAGCTGCCGCTCCAGATCCGCGAGCATGCCACGGACCTCCTCGATCTGAGTCAGGAGAGTGGCACGCTGCCGGGTGAGCTGGTCCCGGCGCCTGGCGCGGTCCCGCGCGTCCCGGATCTCGTCGTCGATAGCAGCAAATGGGGTCACACTTCACAGACGTGCGGTAGACCCCCAAACGTTCCCGTGGCGCTGCCCGATCACGTGGTCAGGTGACCAGCACGATCGTGCCGCTGGTTCTGCCGGGCTGCCCCTGAGTCCGACTCAGGCGACCAGCAGGCCGGGGGTGTGGTGCGGGTGGGGGTTCCCTCCGTGACCGCCGGGCAGGCGGAGCTTGAGGCAGGAGCGGGCGGCGGCGGCCGGCGTGAGGCGCACGCGCAGGAGTCCGTTCTCCAGGCCGGGGGTACCGGGCGGGGACCCGTGCTCGGCGCCGGGGGCGCGGACGGACCCGCTCTGCGGGTCCGCTCCGCCGGACAGCACGGCGAAGTCGATCCCCGCCAGCCGGAGGCGGCGGGCGACGCCGCGCCAGGGCGGCGGCGTTTCGGCCCGCCACTGGGGGCCGACTGTCCACCGGGAGCCGGTGGACAGCCAGGCGAAGTGACCCGCGAGCAACGACTCGGCCACGGCCCGCAGCACGGTGACCGCGCACAGGCTGTGTGCGCAGGCGAGGCCGGTCAACGCGATCTCCGGCAGACCGAAACGCCGCAGGCCGCGCGAGGTCGTCACGAGGCACGAACAGTCCCCGCCGCCATCGGCTCCCGCAGGTGCGGCAGCGCCCAGGTCACACGCGTCGTCCTCGTCGGCGCACGACACCCTCCAGCCCAGCCAGTCGTCTCCGAGGTCGAAGTCGCGCCGCTCCCCCGGGCACTCGGCGCAGTGGTAGACGGCCGCCCCGGTGAGCGGGTCGTACAACGTACCGCGGTAGGCCTCCGCGATCCCGCGCGCGGCCGCCCTGGCGACCTGGGCGGCCTCGGGTTGTTCCTCGACGGGGGCGGTGCTCGTCACCACCACATGATGGCGGGCCCGTCTCACCCGTTTGAGGTCCTCGGCGCTCAGGTCCATGCGCCGCCATGGAGACCGCGCCGACCGGAACGCCTCCAGCTTCAGCCGTGGCGTGCCGAGCGCGTCCCTGGCGGCGCGCCGGTGGGACGGCCCCATTCGCCAGGGGACGATCGACGAGAGATCGGTCGGCGTACGGTCCGTGGCGACGACGAAGACCGACGAGGTCTGCGCGGGCACGGGATAGGTGATTCGCATGGCTCCTCCTCCGCGACGTGCTGCATCTACAACCGCCGAAGCGGCCGCGGGAGGTGCCGCGGGAGCAGGCGGCCCCGCGCCTACCGCTCCCCGCACTCCCGCAGGGCCACAGCCTGCGCGAATCCACCGTCGTCCGGCCCAACCGAACGCCACTCTGTGGACAGCCGACGAACAGAACGGGCGAATCTCCGCGCCGCATCGCCCCGGTCCACAGGTCACGGGTCAACGGCCTGTCCGGCGACCGTCTAACCGGCCCTGCCGAAGATCAGGAGCCGATGGGCCTCCAGGGTCCCCTCCGGCAGGTTGTCGGGCGTGCACCACCGCGCCTCCAGGATCTCCCTGGGGTCGAGCTTCATCGTGCCGCCCACGAACTCGGCCTCGTACGCCACCTCGACCCGCAGCCGGTAGCCGCTTTTGAGCTGGACGAGCTCACCGACGCGCACCTTCAGACCGGTCTCTTCGCGCACCTCCCGGACGACCGTGTCCTGGAACGTCTCCCTCTTCTTGGCGCAGCCGGTGGGCAACCCCCATTGCCGGCCTTCCGGCCACAACCGGTGCCGGAGCAACAGAACCCGCCCGTCTCCGTCGCGAACGATCCCCGTGACGCCGACCATGAACTTCGCCTCCGAAATCCACAGCAGTCGCCACTGCATCGAGCCGCCGATGCTCCGCCACAGCCGGGCGACCAGATCGTCCACGTGATTCCTTTCATCCGCGACACGGCAAAAGGACATCATCACAGGCCCGGCCGCCGGCTCCGCGTCACTTCCCGCCAGAGGGACGCCCATTGGCCGGCGGTCAGGTCCTTGGGCAGCGCGTGCGGCGCCACCCCCGCCTCACGCGCCCAGACGCGTACGGCCCTGCGGTCCAGGCAACCGATGCGTTCGAGGATCTCCGCGAGGCCGCGCCCGCGCCCGGTGAAGACCCGGCGCACGAGATCCTGGTACGGCCCTCGCTCGGCGACGAGAGGTACGGCTCTGCGCGTCATCGTGAGCAGGCCGCCGTCGACCGAGGGGGCGGGCCGGAACGAGCGGGCGGGCACCCGCGCATGCACCTCGAACGCATACCACGGCCACCATGCGGCGGTCAGCATGCTGGCGCCGCCGACGCCGGCCCGCCGCCGGGCGACCTCCCACTGGACCAGCAGCACCGCCGTCCTCCAGCCGGACGCCGCGAGGAGCCGCCGCATGATCGAGGTCGTGAGATGGAACGGCAGGTTTCCGACGACCACGTGAGGATGCCGGGGAAACCGGAACCGCAGGATGTCGGCGGCGACGACGGTGACGTTGGCCGGGACGCGCCGGGCCAACCGGCGTGCCCGCCCGGGATCGACCTCGACGGCCGTCACCGGCCTGCCGTACCGGCTCAGGGGAAGCGTGAGCGCCCCGTCCCCCGCGCCGACCTCGACGATCGGGCCCGTCGTCCTGGCGACGAGTTCCCCTACGCGTGCGACGACCGTGCGGTCGACGAGAAAGTTCTGGCCGAGCTCGTGCCGTCCGCCCTGATGAACCATGGAAGTGCTCCGCGAGTGCGCGATCGGAGCCGGGCAGCGCGAAGCGCCGCACCGGCGAGGACACCGATGGCGGCGGAGCCGTACGAGAGGAAGGATCCGCCGCTACGAGCGGCGGATCTTCGTGAAGCATGCGAAGCAGCACATGGGCGTCACCCTAGCGAGCACGACGGGGGGACCCGCAAACCATTTCCCGCAACATGTCTTCCGCACCCGCTGCCACCCGCGCGGCGGCGGCCGTCCTACTGGGAGGCGTTCTCATTCCAGGTCATGTCGATGCGCTGCCCGATGACCTCGTATCCGGCGCGGAGGAACGCCCGGGCCATGGGGACGTTCCCGACGTCCGTGGCGGCGCGGACACGCGGGACACCCTCCCCGGCGAGGATCCGCGTCCCCTCGGCCAGCAGGTCGTCGATGTGGCCCCTGCCCCGGTGGGCGGGCACGACCCCGATGTACGCGATCATCGCGTTGTAGGCGTTACGCGCCGGGATGACGAATCCCACGGGTTCGCCCTCGGGTGAGGTGCCGATCCGCCACCATTCCCGTGGGCTCGGGTAGTGGGCGAGCTCGTCGTCGTAGTGCTGGGCCGCGGCCCGCTCGGCGGGCATGTGAACGAGCTCGGCGCGGCTGTGGGCGTCGAGCGTGCCGTCGAGGACGAGGGTCATCAACGCGACCAGTTCCTGCCTGCCGGTCACGGGACGGAAGGCCAGCCGCCCGCTCGGCGGCGCGATGGGCGTGCCCGGCCGCCACTCCAGCCGCAGCCGTTCGACGAGCAGCCGGGCGCCGGCCCGCTCCAGCACGGCGACGCGGTCCTCGACGGCACGCCTCGCCTCCGCCTCGTCACGCCACCGCGGGGGGACGAACACGTTGTATTCCGGCGGACGCACCCCCACCGGCAGCACCGCGGCGCTCGCGGTCTCATACAGCCGGACCCCGGCGTCGATGCTCGCCGGACCGGGCGTGGTGTCGTCGAGGTCGAGGATGTCCAGCAGCGCCGGCGCCTCGCCCGCGCGCGGGGCCCACCAGGCCAGCCTGGCGACGAGGCGGTCGCCGCGCAGCGCCATCCACATCCACTCGGGCCGCCGGCGGCCGGAGGCGAGGTCGTCGTCCAGCTCGTCGTTCAGTACGTAGGGCAGGCGGCGAAAAAGGTCGAGTTCCGCACGCCCCGCGATGGGGCGCATGATCAGGTTGTCGGGGTTCACTGCACTTCCTCAGGTGAGGCGTGCCGCTCGCGCCCAGGGGTCAGCGTCCGGCTGTGCCCCGGGAAGGAACCGGCACGACGTTCTCGGCATACATCGGCTCGTCCCTCCTCTCGTCGTCGAAGATCCGCCCTGTTCTATCGGACATGTGGGCCGGCCCGCCAATCGTTTTCGGCCGGCGAGACCGCCGGCCGGTGGCCCGGCCCGTCCACCGAGTGCCGCAGGGGCCGCCGGGCGGTCCCTGCGGCCGGCCCTACCGGGCCGCGGCCCAGACGTCCGGGGTCAGCTGCAGTTGCCCCACGTCAGGCGGCCACCGCTCGCGATCTCCCCGTCCACGCGCGTGTCGGCGACCGTGCCGTAGTACTTCACGCACTTGCCCTTGGCGTTCAGCTTCACCGGGCCCGCGTAGTACTTGTACTTCTTCAGGTGGTCGATCTTCTCGGCCGTCCTCCCGTTGGCCAGCCGCACCATGAGCTGGGCGGAGGTCCTCGTGGGAGTGCCGACGTACGCCGACTTGATGGTGACGACGCAGTTCTGCCCGGTCGAGCGGTTGTAGAGCAGGTAGACGCGCCCGAAGACCTGCCCCGACGGGGTCTTCACCGCCCGGCTGCCGTCGTGGGTGACCCGGCCGAAGCCGGAGCCGCACACCCCCTCGGGGGTGTAGCCGGCGGAGATCGCGTATGCCGGGTTGGCGACGAGCCCTCCGACGGCCAGCGCCGCTGCGACGACGACCGTACTCGCGGACCTGCGCATACGTTGTCCTTTCCCAACCGCCGCCCTCCGTCCGGGCGGCGTCCTGGCGATCATCCTTGCGGATCATCAACCAGGAGATGACCGAAACAGTCAAATTTGGGCAAGGCCAATCACTTCGACGCTGCGAGTACGGCCTCCGCGAGCGCCCGCGCGGCCAGGGCGGGACGGGCGCCGGGACGGGTGACGGCGTGGGCGAGCACGCCGTCGATGAGCACGAGGAGCTGGTCGGCGCCCGCGTCGGGAGCGGGGTGCCCGTGGCGGGTCAGCTCCGCCGCCATCAGCCGGTGCAGCCCCTCCTTGAAGGCCCGCACCTCCGCGTGCGCCGGATGCGCGGGGTCGGTGAGCGTGAGCTCGGCCGCGGTGTAACGGCAGCCGCGGAAGGCCGGCTGCGAGGTGATCGCGTCGAGCTCGTCGAACACGGCCAGCACCCGCTCGCGCGGATCGTCCCCCGCCTCGTTCATGACCTGGCGGTAGCGGTCCAGCCCGCCGTCACTGCGCAGCACCTCGGCCACGAGGCCGTCCTTGCCGCCGAAGTGCTGGTAGAGCGAGCGTCTCGCGACATCCGCCTGCTTGAGTATCGCGTCGACGCCCACCTGCACGCCCTGGCTGTAGGTGAGCTCTCTGGCGGCGTCGAGCAGCCGCTCGCGGGGGCCGGGTCTCGTCGTCACGTGACGATTCTGGCACGCGCTTGACAGTAGATCAATCGGTCTATCTAATTAGGCGGCGTATACCGATCGTTCTATTCACCCTGGGAGTGCGAATGGCCCGCGCGGGGACTCTCCCCACCGTGCTGACCGGCGTCTTCGTCGCGATCCTCGATTTCTTCATCGTCAACGTGGCCATCCCCACCATGCAGCGGGACCTGCGCGCCGGACCCGCCGCCGTCGAGTGGGTGGTCGCCGGATACGCCCTGGCGTACGGCTCCGGGCTGGTCCTGGGCGGACGCCTGGGCGACGTGTTCGGCCGGCGCCGGATGTTCGCCCTCGGCCTCGCCCTGTTCACGCTCGCGTCGGTCGCCTGCGGACTGGCCCCCGACGCGGGTTCGCTCGTGGTCGCCCGCGTCGTCCAGGGGGCCGCGGCCGCCGTGCTCGCCCCGCAGGTGCTCGCCGTCATCCGCACCGCCTACAGCGGCGCCGCCCAGGCCAGAGCCGTCAACGCGTACGCGTTGACCATGGGGCTCGCGGCCGTGTTCGGCCAGTTGGCCGGGGGCCTGCTCATCCAGGCCGACCTGTTCGGCCTCGGCTGGCGGGCCTGCTTCCTGATCAACCTCCCGATCGGCGTCGTCGCGCTCGCCGCGACCTGGCGGGTGATCCCGGAGAGCCGGGCGGCCGGCGCCGTACGACTGGACCCCGGCGGGGCCGCCCTGGTCACGCTCGCGCTGGCGGCCACGCTGCTGCCGCTGATCGAGGGCCGCGAGCAGGGGTGGCCGGTGTGGACCTGGGTGTCGTTCGCCCTGGCGGTCGCCCTGCTGCTGGCCTACGCCCGGCGGCGGCACGACTCACCGCTGATCGACCTCGCCCTGTTCCGCGAGCGCGCCGTCACGGCGGGGCTGCTCACCAACCTCGCGTTCTCGATGGGCATGGCGGCGTACTTCCTGATCTTCGCCATGTACTCCCAGGAGGGCCGGGGCCTGGACGCCCTGCAGGCGGGTCTGGTCTTCACGCCGATCGGCGCGGGCTACCTCGCGGCATCGCTGGCGGCGCCGCGCCTGGCCGCGCGCTTCGGCCGCCAGATCATCGCGTTCGGCGGCCTGACCAGGGCGGTGAGCCTGGCCGTCCTGCTGGTCGCGGTCGCGGGGAACGCGCCGATCGGCTGGCTGGTGCCCGTGCTCGCCGTCGACGGAGCCGGCATGGGGCTGGTGCTGTCGCCCATCATGGGGACCGTCCTGTCGAGGGTCGCCCCGCACCACGCCGGCGGCGCCGCGGGCGCCCTGACCACGGCCCAGCAGGTCGGCGGCGCACTGGGCGTCGGCATCATCGGCATCGTCTTCTACAGCGCCCTGTCCGGCGGCGTCACCGTGGCGTTCCAGCACGGGCTCGTCTACCTCATCGTCATCACCCTGGCCATCGCCGCTCTCGTCCAGTGGCTTCCCCGCGCCAGGGCCGCAGCCTGACCGTCATCAGCGAGGAGAACCATGAACGACCTCAACGACCTGGCCCGCCGCTACGTCGCCGTGTGGAACGAGCCCGACGCCGCCGTGCGCCGCGAGATGATCGACCGGCTGTTCGCCCCCGACGCCGCCCACTACACCCCATCCCTGGAGGCCCACGGCCACGCGGAGCTGGAGGTGCGCATCGCCGCGTCGTATGACAAGTGGGTGGCTCCGGGCGCGTACGTCTTCCGGGCCGTGGAGAACGCGAGCGGGCACCACGGCGCGGTCCGCTTCAACTGGGAGATGGTGCGGACCGCCTCCGGCGAGGTGGACTCGGTCGGGTTCGACTTCCTCTCCCTCGGCGAGGACGGCCGGATCAGGACCGACCACCAGTTCATCGAGAGCTGACCGCACCGCTCGGCCCTCGCGTACGGATCACCCCACGACGCGAGGGCCGCTCACCCGGCCGCCGGAAGGCGTCCGGCGACGCCGGAAGGCCAGGGGCGTCACGAGGTCAGCGGAGGCGCCTTCCTGGCGGAGCCGCGATAGGTCTCGGGATCGTAGCGGCGCTCGCTGTCGTCCAGCTTGGCATGCGCGGCCTCGACGAGGTCGACGCCCAGCGCGTCGGCCAGCCTGACCAGATACAACGTCACATCCCCGAGCTCGGCGCGAACCCTGCGCAGGGCGTCCTCGTCGAGCTCGCGCGACTCCTCGGCCGTCAGCCACTGGAACTCGGCGACCAGCTCCCCCGCCTCTCCGGCGAGGGCCATCGCCAGGTTCTTGGGCGTGTGGAACCTCTCCCAGTCCCGCTCGCGGACGAACTCGCGCAGCCGGGCGGTCAGGTGCTCCAGTTCCCCGCTCACGTCAGCCGACCCTACTCGGCGGCCGTACGGCGCCGTGGGCGAGGCCGTCGGCCACCAGCCTGGCCAGGTCCTCTCCGAGCATCGCCGCCTCTCGCAGGGCCGACCGGAAGCCGGCCAGGCGCCGGAACGCCTCGCCGTAACGGCGTTGCTCCTCCATCGGCAGCAGCGGCAGCTCCGCACGCCGTACGTCCACCCGGTAGCGCGAGGACATGGAGGTGTAGTGGCGGACGTTCACGGACGCGCAGAGGAAACCGGCGAGGAAGTCGGGGTCGAGCACCTCGGGATCGGGCCGCAGCAGGGACAGGAAGGGGCCGAGCAGGGCGTCGCCCTTCGTCACCACTCGCGCGACCGGGACGGTCACGACCTGCGGCACGACGACGTCGCCGGGCCGCGTGACGATCGGCCTCGCTCCGGCCTGCTCCCAGGATCCCGTCGCGGGCCGGTCCTCGAGCACGTCCTCGACGGTGAGCACCGGCGCCCCCCGAAGGGGCTTCTCCCCCGGCCGGGCCGGCGTCTGCTGCTCGACCACGAGCATGCCGCGCCGCACCAGCTCGGGCAGCGGGACCAGGGCGAGCTCGTCCGCCGGCACCGCCGCGACGGACGGCAGCAGCCCGGCGACGGTCCGCAGCAGCTCGTCGAGCCGGGAGCGGGCCCCGGCGATCCGCTCCGGTGACAGGTCGTCGGCGGCCGTGGACAGGTAGCGGGCGGGAGTGAGGTCCACGTCCTCGTCGAGCAGATCGACGAGCGGGACCGACCTGCTGACACCCGGCTCGTCCAGCTCACGCCCCTCGCCGAACTCGCGCCAGGCCGCGGCGGCCACCGCGGCGTAGTCGTCCGGCCTGCCGGAGGTGTCGACCATCAGCACACTGCTCGGCGTGCCGCCCTCCGGCGGCTGGCACAGGATCCACAGCGTCAGGCCGACCGCCACGTTGGGCACGGCGCCCTGCGGGAGCGCGATGACCGCGCGCAGCGCGCCGCGCCGCAGCAGCTGGGACCTGATCCGCCGGCCCGACCTGCGGCTGGCGACGGCCGGAGGCATGAGGAGCACGGCCACACCTCCCGGCGCCAGGTGGGCGAGCGCGTGCTGCACCCAGGCCAGCTCGGGCTCCACGCGCGGCGGCAGACCGTACTCCCACCGGGCGTCGGCCGTCAGCTCCTCGTAACCCCAGTTGCGGTCGTTGAACGGCGGGTTGCACACCACCGCGTCCACCAGCTCGCCGGGGAAGGCGTCCGCGCGCAGGGAGTCTCCCGGCCTGATCCGCGCGTTGTCGCAGTGCAGCGCGAGCCGTACGGCGGCGAGCCGCGCGGCGACGGGATCGACGTCCTGGCCGAGCAGCCGGGCCCCCGGCGAGCGCTGGAGCGCGCGGCCGAGGATGCGGCCAGATCCGCAGGCCGGGTCGAGCAGGGAGCCGAACCCGTCGCCCACGAGGTCGAGCGTCAGTGTGACGATCTCGGCGGGGGTGGAGTAGACGCGCCGGGTGTGCACCTCGAAGTACCGCTCGCGCAGGAACTCGAAGGTGTCGCGGGCGCCGCGTTCCGCGGCCAGCCGGGCGATCGAGCGGACCAGCGGCACGCGGGCCGCCGGAACGGTCTCGGGGAACGCCTCCGCGCTGACGGTCTCCACGCACGCCGCGCGCACCCGGGCCGGTAACTCGCGCGCCACCTCCTCGTCCGTCCCGGCCGAGAGCCTGCCCCACTCGTCCGCCTCGTGCTGCACGTACACCAGGAAGGCCCCGAGGTCGGCGATCAGGTCGGCGAGGTCGTCGTCGTCGACGGTGGTGCGCAGGTCCTGCCAGAGCCACTCGTCCGGTGGGAGGTCCCTGCCCTCGGCGTGGCCGCGCAGCCACTCCCGGATCTCCGTGAGGGAGAACGCCGGGCTGGTGGACGTGCCTCCCACGGGCTCGGGGAAGTCGTCGTGCCTGCGCCGCCAGTTGCTGACCGCCGCACGTCCCACGCCGGCCAAGCGGGCGATGTCCGCCGCGGTGACGTGTACGTCTCGCCGCACGCCGCTCCGCCTTCCGCCAGTACTTGGATCCGACCGGACCATATCCGATGCCTCGGACATGGGCAACGTCGCATCAAGGTCTGGTTGATTGTGTCAACACATGCTCTAATGGACGCCAGGAGTCGTCATGGAAGGGAGCAAGGATCGTGAGCACCCCCATCACTCGCCTCAGGTCACTGCGTCGCGGGCGCGCGATCCATCTCCTGGACATCGAGAACCTGACCGGAAGCCCTCTCCCGAGTACCCACGACGTACGGCGGGTGATGACCGCCTACCAGCGGACGGTGCCGGTGGGGCCGCTGGACCAGTTCATCGTGGCGGTCAACCACAACGCGCTCGTCTCCGTGGGGATCGCGCTGCACGGGGTGCAGTTGCTGGCCCGCTCGGGCCCGGACGGCGCCGACCACGCCCTCGACGACGCGGCCCGTACGGCCCGGGTCGACCTGCGGTTCGAGCGGGCGGTGATCGGATCGGGCGACGGCTACTTCGCCGACCTCGCCCTCTGGCTGGCCGGCCGCGGCCTGCACGTGACCGTCGTCGCCCAGCGCACCTGCCTGAGCTGGCGGCTCTACACCGCCGTCCCCGACACCGTCACCTTCGAGCTGCCTGCCGCCCAGGCCGCCTGAGGCCTACCCTCGCCCGAGCGGCGCGGGCAGGATGGGGACATGATCGACTATGTGGTGATCGGGGCCGGGTCGGCCGGATGCGTCCTGGCGAACCGGCTGTCGGAGGATCCCGCCGTCCGCGTGCTGCTCGTCGAGGCGGGCGGCGCCGACCGCCACCCGCTCTACCAGGTGCCCAAGGGATTCGGGAAGCTGTTCGACGATCCGGGGAAGGTCTGGCACTACCGGACACAGCCGTTCGGTCCCGACGGGCAGGCCGAGATCTGGCCGCGCGGCCGGGTTCTCGGCGGGTCGAGCTCCATCAACGGCATGGTCTACAACCGCGGTCACCGCGCCGACTACGACGAGCTCGTACGGCTCGGCAACCCCGGGTGGGGCTGGGACACGATTCTGCCGATCTTCCGGGCTATGGAGGACAACGCCCTGGGCGCCACGGCGACGCGCGGGGCGGGCGGGCCGCTGCACGTGTCCCCTCCGCGCGACCCCGATCCGCTCTGCGACGAGATGATCGCATCCGGAGCCGCGCTCGGCCTGACCGCGATGGCGGACGTCAACGAGTCCGACGGCGAACGCGTCGGCCACGCGATGGCGACCATCAAGGACGGGCGGCGGTTCAGCGCGGCCCGGGCCTTCCTGCACCCCGTACGCCACCGGAGCAACCTCACCGTCGTGACCGGGACGACGGTGACCGGGCTGCTGTTCGACGGCGACAAGGTCGTCGGGGTCACCGCCCGGGACGCCGGCGGCGCCACCGTCGAATACCGGGCGGCCCGGGAGGTCGTCCTGTCCCTGGGCAGCCTGGGCACGCCGAAGCTGCTGCAGTCGTCCGGCATCGGCCCAGCGGAGGTGCTGCGGGCGGCCGGTGTGGAGGTCCGGCTTGACCGGCCGATGGTCGGCGCCCGCATGCGCGAGCACCGGTGCCTGGCACTGAAGTTCCGGCTGAAGGACGACCTGGGCTACAACCGCATGCTGTCCACACCGCTGCGGCAGGGCGTCACCGCGCTGCGCTACCTGCTCAACCACAAGGGACCGCTGGCCGCGCCGGCCTACGACGTGATCGCCTTCCTCAAGACCCGGCCAGAACTGGACCGGCCGGACGCCCAACTGCTGATGGGGCCGTGGTCGGTGGCGACGTACCGGGCGGGCGAGACGGTCACGGTCGAGCGGCAACCCGGGGTCTCGGTCGTCGCCGAGATCCTCCGCCCGACCGCGGAGGGCAGCGTGGCCATCACCTCCGCCGACCCGGACGCGCCGCTCCACATCGAGCCCGACTACTTCGGTTCCGAGCACGACCGGCGCGTCGGCGTCGACCTGTTCCGCCGCATGCGCGAGTACTTCGCCCAGGAGCCGATCGCGGGACGGCTGGCGTCCGAGACGTTCCCCGGTCCCGGGATCGGCTCGGACGAGGAGATCATCGACGCGGCGCTCGGCGGCGGCTACTGCGGCTACCACGCGCTGGGCACCTGCGGCATGGGACCGCACGACGACGACGTGGTCGACTCGCGGCTGCGCGTGAGAGGGCTCGACAACCTGCGCATCGTCGACTGCTCGGTGCTGCCCACCATGATCTCGGGCAACCTGAACGGCCCCATCATGGCGATGGCCTGGCACGCCGCCGACCTCATCCTCGACAGGGCCTGACCGCTCAGACCTCCGCGATGGCCAGGGAGCGGGCGGGGAGGTCGAGGACGTGACCGGTCAGGCGGGCCGACTCGTCGGAGGCGAGCAGGAGCCGTGACGCGGCCAGCCGTACGGGCACCGGGCCCTCGGCGAAGTTGGCGGCGATCCGCAGCGCACCGCGTTCGATCACCACGACGCGCTGGTCCTCGTCCACCTGGACGCGCACCCGGTCGAGGCGGGGATCGGTGAGGTCGGGATGGGCCTTGCGGAGCGCGAGCAGGTCCCGATACCAGCCCAGCAGCGAGGCGTGCTCGCCCTTGGCCGGCTCCTCCCAGTCGAGCTTGGAGCGCAGGAAGGTCGTCTCCTCGCCCGGCTCGGGAGCCTTCCAGTCGTAGCCGAAGCCTTCGAACTCCTTCCTGCGCCGTTCGCCCTCGCCCTCCGCCAGGTGCGGCTCGAAGTGGTCGGTGAAGAAGTAGAAGGGGGTGGTCGCCCCCCACTCCTCGCCCATGAACAGCATCGGGGTGAACGGCGAGGTCAGCAGCAGCCCGGAGGCGAGGCGGAGCTGCTCGGGCCGCATGCGGTCGCCCTCGGGCCGGTTGCCGATCTGGTCGTGGTTCTGCGCGCAGCAGACGAACCGGTAGCCGGGAACCCCGGTCGCCGGCCTGCCGTGGGAGCGGCCGCGGAACGACGAGTAGGCGCCGTCGTGGAAATAGCCCGATGTCAGCACCTTGGCCAGGGACGACAGCGTGGCGAAGTCGCCGTAGTAGGCGTTGGCCTCCCCCGTGACGTTCGCGTGGATGGCGTGGTGGACGTCGTCGTTCCAGCTCGCGTGCATGCCGAGGCCGCCGGCCTCGCGCGGGGTGACCATGCGCGGATCGTTGAGGTCCGACTCGGCGATGAGCGTCAGCGGGCGGCCCACAGCGGCGGACAGCGCGTCGACCTCGGCCGACAGCTCCTCCAGGAAGTGGACGGCGCGCTTGTCGTGCAGGGCGTGCACGGCGTCGAGGCGCAGCCCGTCGACGTGGTAGTCGCGCAGCCACTGCAGGGCGTTCTCGATGAAGTAGCGCCGCACCCCGTCCGAGCCGGGCCCGTCCAGGTTGACCGCGTCGCCCCAGTAGGACCCCTTCGCGTCGTGGAAGTAAGGCCCGAACCTGGCCAGGTAGTTCCCGGACGGCCCGAGGTGGTTGTAGACGACGTCGAGGATCACGCCGAGACCGGCCCGGTGGCAGGCGTCCACCAGGCTCTTGAGGCCGTCGGGCCCGCCGTACTCCTCGAAGACCGCGTAGAGCTCGACGCCGTCGTAGCCCCAGTTGCGCTTTCCCGGCACGGGCGGCACCGGCATGATCTCGACGAAGTCGACCCCGAGGCCGGTCAGGTGGCCGAGCCGGTCGGCCACCCCCTGGAAGGTGCCCTCGGGCGAGAACGTGCCGACGTGCAGCTCGTAGATCACCCCGCCGCGCAGGTCGCGCCCGTGCCAGCCCTGGTCGGTCCAGGCGAACCTGTCGTGGTGGTAGACCCGGCTCGGGCCGTTCACGCCGTACGGCTGGCGCCGCGTCCGGGGATCGGGGAACGGCCCGTCGCCGTCCACGTAGAAGGCGTAGTCGAGGTCGTGCTCGTCGCCGGAGGCGGTCCACCGGCCGTCCTCGCCCCGCGACATCTCGTGCCGGGCGCCCCCGTGCTCGACCTCGACCCGCGCCGCCCCGGGCGCCCAGACCTCGAACATGCGTCGTCTCCCCCCCACTGATCAGGCTTCGAGAATCGCGACCGGATACGCCGACAGCAGGCCGGCCATCCGCACCTCGCCGGCGTGCTCGGCGCCGGTGAGCAGGTCGCGCCAGCGCCCCGGCGGCAGCGTGATCGTCTCACTCCCCCAGCCGCCCCTGCGCTCCAGCCCGACCGGCAGCCGGGTCGCGACCACGACGGCGGCGGTCCCCTGCCCGCGGAAACCCCGCGTGAACGCCACCGCGTGCTCCCCCGCCTCGACCGGCGCGTACGGCGCCTCGGGGTCGAGCCGCCGCCGCAGATCGAGCGCGGCGGCGGTGACGCGGATCTTCTGGCCGTCCCAGCTGTCGTCGGGCTCGGCGAGCAGCCGGCGGCGCCGCTCGAAGTCGACCGGCCGCCGGTTGTCCGGGTCGACGAGCGAGAAGTCCGTGATCTCGTTGCCCTGGTAGACGTCCGGGATGCCCGGCATGAGGAGCTGGACGGCCTTCTGCCCCAGCGAGTTGACCCGGGCATAGCGGTCCACGACCTCGGTGAACGCGGCGACCGAGTAGCCGCAGGCGTCGATGGCCCGCCGGGCGAAGTCCCTGATGCCCTCCTCGTACGCCGGGTCGGGGTTCAGCCAGGAGATCGCCGTCTTGGCTTCGCGCGCCGCCTTGAGCAGGTAGTCGGTGAAGCGGTCGAGGGGAATCGGCCAGGCCGCCATCAGCGACTGCCAGGCGAGGTAGTCGAGCTTGGGGTCGAACGACACGGCCGCGGCCCAGGAGTCGACGGCCATCGCCCACTCCTCGGGCAGCTCCGAAAGCACGGCGAGCCGGGCGCGCACGTCCTCCGATCGCTTGGTGTCGTGGGTGGACAGCGTGGTCATCGTCCGCGGCGGCAGCCCGGCGCAGAACTCGTGGAACTCGGCGGGCGGCACCCCGAACCTGTCGGGCTCCCCGCCCACCTCGTTGAGGCAGGCCAGCGGATACCACCGGTAGAGCGCGGTGTCCTCCACGCCCTTGGCCATCACCGGCCCGCAGGTCTGCTGGAAGCGGGTGACCGCCTCCGGCGGGCCGTACAGCACGAGATTGGCGGCCTTGGCCACCGCGTCGGGGCCGGTCCTGGTGGCCGCGAGACCGGCCGCCTCCTGGACGATCGCCTCGGACTCGGTGGACGGCTGCTCGCCCGGGTTCACGTACGCCCGGTAGACGGGCATCGCGGCCAGCAGCTCCACGACGGCCTCGCGCAGCTCCGGATCACCGAGATCGTCGGTCAGCCAGTCGATCTCTCCGGAGAAGAACAGGTCGATCACGTGCTTCTTGGCGTCGTGGCGCACGGTCTCGTAGTCGTCGCGGACGCCGGTGTGGCGGCCGAACGTCTCGATCAGAGGGTCGCGGCCGGCCGGGTCGACGAACAGCCGGGTGACCATGTTGAGCGCGTCATAGCCGGTGGTGCCGTCGCACGGCCAGTCGGCGGGCAGCCGTTCGCCGTCGATGAGGATCTTCTCCACCCACAGCGGTCCGGGCACGTGCGGGCGCAGCCGCCGGAGGTAGCCGCGGGGGTCGGCCAGGCCGTCGGGGTGGTCGACGCGCAGCCCGTGGATCAGCCCCTCGTCGATGAGGCGGAAGGTGACGGCGTGGGTGGCCTCGAAGACCTCGGGGTCCTCCACGCGCAGCCCCATCAGCGACGACACGTCGAAGAACCGCCGATAGCCGGGGCTCTCCCTCCAGTGGGCCAGCCGGTAGTGCTGGGCCTCCAGCAGTTCCGGCAGCGGCAGGTGCCCGGTGCCGGGCCTGATCGGGAACGCGTGGTCGTGGTAGCGCAGCACCTGACCGTCCACGCCGTCGGCCACACGCAGCGCCTCGTCGGCGTCGTCGCCGAGCAGCGGCAGGGTGACCGGCCACTGGAAGTCGAACCACCGGGAGGCCGGTGACCCCGGCCCGTCCCGCAGCGCCGCCCACAGCTGGGCGTTGTCCCACTCCGGCACCGGCACGGTCATGTGGTTGGGCACGATGTCGGAGACCAGCGGCATGCCCTCGGCCGCCAGCGCCCGCAGGCCCTCCTCGCCGCCGAACTCCTCGCGTACGCGGCCGTGGTCGGTCACGTCGTACCCGTGCTGCGAGTCCCGGCAGGCCTGGAGGATCGGCGACAGGTAGAGGTGGCCGACCCCCAGGTCACGGAGGTATCCGACGAGGCCCGCGGCCTGGGCGAATCCGAAGTCGGGCGTCAGCTGCACCCGATAGGTAGAAGTCACCGAACCGCCTTTCGCAGCGCGTTCCCGGAGGTCGTGTTCATAGTGCACGTCACGGACGCGCCCCGGCCAGCACCGCGACGGGCAGGAGGAGCGCCGGACCGGCTCCCCTCCTGCCCGGTGTGCCGCGCACTGACGCCGAAGCGCACTCTATTCGGGCATCGGTGCTGGTCAGACACTCCCTAGCACCGGCCGGACCCTGCGCAGCACCCGCACCGACCGGCCGCTCACGGGCACGGCCTCGCCGGCCCGGCACACGCGCGACTCGCTCAGCACCGGCATCGCCGTGTCCAGCTCGGTCGCCCACAGCTCGCCGTAGTCGTCCGGGATCGTGAACTTGATGACCTCGTGGTGGGCGTTGAACAGCAGCAGGAACGAGTCGTCGCTGATCCGCCGGCCGCGCCGGTCGGGCTCGGTGATGGCGTCGCCGTTCAGGAAGACCGCCAGCGCCTTGGCATAGCCGTTCGTCCAGTCGGCGTCGGCCATCTCCGTGCCGGACGGCGTGAGCCAGGCGATGTCGCTCAGCTCGTCGTGCGATCCGCGTACGGGCCTGCCGTAGAAGAAGCGGCGGCGGCGGAAGACCGGGTGGTCGCGGCGCAGCCGGGCCAGGCGCCGGGTGAAGTCGAGGAGCTGGCGCCTCTCCCTGGTTCCCGCCTCGTCCCTCGCATTGGCGTCCAGGATCGCGCCCCAGTCGACCCAGCTGATCTCGTTGTCCTGGCAGTAGGCGTTGTTGTTGCCCTGCTGGGTGCGGCCGATCTCGTCGCCGTGCGACAGCATCGGCACGCCCTGCGACAGGAACAGCGTGGCCAGGAAGTTGCGCTTCTGCCGCTCGCGGAGCTGGGCGACCGGGCCGGTGGCCGGGCCCTCCACCCCGCAGTTCCAGGAGCGGTTGTCGTCGGCGCCGTCGCGGTTGTCCTCGCCGTTGGCTTCGTTGTGCTTGTCGTTGTACGACACGAGGTCCTGGAGCGTGAACCCGTCGTGGCAGGTGACGAAGTTGATCGACGCGGCCGGGCGGCGGCTGTCGTCCTGGTAGAGGTCGCTCGACCCGGTGAGGCGGCCGGCGAACTCCGGGAGCGCGGCGGGCTCGCCCCGCCACAGGTCGCGGATCGTGTCGCGATAACGGCCGTTCCACTCGGTCCAGCGGGCCGGGAAGTTGCCGACCTGGTAACCGCCGGGGCCGACGTCCCACGGCTCGGCGATGAGCTTGACCTGCGACAGCACCGGGTCCTGCTGGACGAGGTCGAAGAACGCGCTCAGCCGGTCGACCTCGTGCAGCTCACGGGCGAGGGAGGCCGCGAGGTCGAAGCGGAAGCCGTCCACGTGCATGTCGCGCACCCAGTAGCGCAGCGAGTCCATGATCAGCTGCAGCGCGTGCGGGCTGCGCATCAGCAGGCTGTTGCCGGTGCCGGTGGTGTCCATGTAGTAGCGCCGGTCGTCCTCGACCAGCCGGTAGTAGTTGGCGTTGTCGATGCCCCGCATGGACAGGGTCGGGCCCAGGTGGTTGCCCTCCGCCGTGTGGTTGTAGACGACGTCGAGGATCACCTCGATGCCGGCCTCGTGCAGGGCCTTCACCATCGCCTTGAACTCCAGCACCTGCCCGCCGCGCTGCCCCGAGCTGGAGTACGCGTTGTGCGGCGCGAAGAAGCCGATCGTGTTGTAGCCCCAGTAGTTGGACAGGCCCCGCTTCTCCAGCATGTGGTCGGTCACGAACTGGTGGACCGGCATGAGCTCGATCGCGGTGACGCCGAGCGAGGTGAGGTGGTCGACGATCTCCGGGTGGCCCAGGGCCGCGTACGTGCCCCGGATCCGCTCGGGGATCTTCGGGTGGCTGATCGTGAGCCCCCGCACGTGTGCCTCGTAGATCACCGTGTCGTGGTACGGCGTGGCCGGCGGCCGGTCGTGTCCCCAGCCGAAGAAGGGGTTGACGACGACCGACCTCGGCACGTACGGCGCCGAGTCGCTGTCGTCCCGGCTGTCCGGCTCGCCGAAGCGGTAGCCGTACACCGCCTGGTCCCAGTTGACCGAGCCCTCCACGGCTTTGGCGTACGGGTCGATCAGCAGCTTGCTGGGGTTGCAGCGCAGGCCCTCGCCGGGCGAGTAGGGCCCGTGGACGCGGTAGCCGTACCGTTGGCCCGGCCCGACGCCGGGCAGGTAGCAGTGCCAGACGAAGCCGTCCACCTCGCTCAGCGTGACGCGCTCCTCGTTGCCCTCGTCGTCGAACAGGCACAGCTCGACGCGCTCGGCCACCTCGGAGAAGAGTGCGAAGTTGGTGCCCGCGCCGTCGTACGTCGCCCCGAGCGGATAGGAATCCCCCGGCCAGATCTCCCTCACTGGACCTCCTCGCCCTCCGGCTCGGCGGTCACGCCGGGAAGGTCCCGGAGCCCACCGGCTCTATGGTCGCGCTCGCTCACGGCCCGGCCCCTCCCGGGAACCCCGCGCGCGAGATCGTGGTGCTGAATGTCGTTCACAAGACATCGTGCCTGCCCAGAAAAGGCTTCGACAGTCTCGCCACGTTAACTGCGTGTATGGCAACGGGTTGAACCGCCCATCGGCGAGCAAAGCGCCGGTGACCTGGACCGACTCGCCGCGAACGGACGCCGGCGTCCGTCCCGTCCGTCACGGACCGCAGCCGCCCGGTCGTGACTCGTTCCGGGTCGCCGGTCAGCGTGCCTCGTGGCGCTCCCGGGCGGCGACGACGTCGGGCATGCGCTCCTCCGTCCAGGCGATGAGGGGAAGCAGGCGCTCGGCGGCCTCGCGGCCGAGCGGGGTGAGGCTGTATTCGACCCGGGGCGGGATCGTGTGCTCGGCCTCCCGCAGCACCATGCCGTCGCGCTCCAGTGCCTGGAGGGTCTGGGACAGCATCTTCTCGCTCACCCCGTCGACCCGGCGGCGCAGCGCGTTGAAGCGGTACGGCCCTTCGTGCAGGGCCGCAAGCGCCAGGATCGCCCACCGGCCGGTGATGGTCTCCAGCACGGTGCGCGAGGTGCACTTCCGTGAGAAGACGTCGGCGACGAGCTCCTCGAACTCCTCCATGGCCGTCAGCTTACGCTCTCGAAGTACTTTCTGATAGAAAGCACTTACCAAAGGAAAGCACTGCGGAGGAGAAACCATGATCGTCGTGACCGGAGCCACCGGACACCTCGGCCGGCTGGCCGTCGAGGAACTCGCCGGGCGCGTGCCCGCCTCGCGGATCGTCGCGGCGGTGCGCAGCCCGCAGAAGGCGGCCGACCTGGCCGAGCGCGGCATCCAGGTGCGCGAGGCGGACTACGACCGTCCCGACACGCTGGGACCGGCGTTCAAGGGCGCCACCCGGGTCCTGCTCGTCTCCGGCAGCGAGCCCGGCCGGCGCGTCGACCAGCACAGGGCCGTGGTGGACGCCGCCCGGACGGCGGGCGTAGAGCTGCTCGCCTACACGAGCATCCCGCGCGCCGACACCACACCGCTGGGCCTCGCGCCCGACCACAAAGCGACCGAGGAGTACATCCGCGCGAGCGGGCTACCCTTCGCGTTCCTGCGCAACGGCTGGTATCACGAGAACTACATCGCGGCGGCCGGGCAGGGCGCGCAGAGCGGCGTCATCGCGGGCAGCGCCCGCGACGGCCGCGTCGCCTCGGCGGCGCGCGCCGACTTCGCCGCCGCCGCGGCCGCCGTACTGACGGGTGAAGGGCACCGGAACGCGGTGTACGAGCTGACGGGCGACGTCGCCTGGAGCATGCCCGAGCTGGCCGCCGTGGTCTCCGAGCTGTCCGGCAGGCCGGTCGAGTATCGGGACCTGCCCGTCGCGGAGTACGCCAAGGCGCTGGAGGCGAACGGCCTGCCCGAACCGGTCGCGGCCCTGTTCGCCCAGGTCGACGCCGACATCGCGGACGGCTGGCTCGGCGACACCCCCGGCGACCTGTCCCGCCTCATCGGCCGGCCGACCACGCCGCTGCGCGACACCCTCGCGGAAGCCCTGCGGAACGGATGATCATCCGCGTCTCGTGGAGGGCGCCCGGAGCGTAGAAGTTCTCCGACGCGTGGCGGGCGATTCACGGCACAAGGTCAGTGGCGGGAGCCGTGGGCGCGGGTGCGCCGCAGCAGACGGCGACGCGGGCCGGCGGCCCGGCCGTCGGTGTGCAGCCACAGGTTGACGCCGGTCCCCCCGAGCGCCGAGGGCTCGATGCGCACCCCGCCGCCCGTCGACTCGGCCAGGCGCCTGGCGATGTCGAGGCCGAGCCCGGTCGAGCCGGCCCCGCTGTTGCCCCGCCGCAGCGCCTTCTCGGGATCGGGAATGCCCGGGCCCGCGTCGGCGACGAGGATGCCCACCATGCCGCTCCCCCGGTGCAGTGTGACGCGGAAGGCCGTGCCCTGCGGCGTGTGGCGGAAGACGTTGCCGAGCAGCGCGTCGACCACCGCCCCGAGATCGGCCGCGGCGACCGGCACCGGGCTGGGCTCCTCCGCGCCGACGAGCTGCCACGGCCGCGCCTGGTCCTCGGCCAGCGCCGACCAGAAGGCGAGCCGTTCCCGGAGCACGAGCGCGGCGTCGCAGCGCGCCGGCACGGCTCGGGACGGACGCCGGGAGGCTTCGATGATCTCGTCGACGGCCCGTTCGAGCCGGTCGATGGCGAGCCTGCGCTGCTCGGCCTCGGGACCGGTGCCGCCCAGGTTGAGCCGCAGCGCGGTCAGCGGGGTGCGCAGCCGGTGCGACAGGTCGGCGGCGAGCTCGCGCTCGGCCGCGAGCAGTGCCGCCACCTGGTCGGCCATCGCGTTGAACGCGCGCCCGGCGGCCACCAGCTCGGGCGGGCCGTCGGGAACGATGCGCACCGTCAGGTCGCCCGCGCCGAGGGCCGCGGCCGCCTGCCCGAGCCTGCGGGCCGCCCGGACCACCCGGGCCCCGAGCCGGTCGGCCACCACCACCGACCCCACCACCAGGGTGACCGCGACGCCGGTCAGCACGGCCCAGGACGTGGACACCCCCTTCCTCGCGTCCGCCTCGGGTGCGTACGCCTCGATGACGGCCCACCGCCCGCCGCCCAGCGCGACCGGCCTGAGCAGCACGTATCCCTTCCTGACCGGCACGGTCCTGGCGCTTTCCGCCGCGCTCGCGACGTCGGCCGCCGTGACCCGGGAGCGGCCCACCGTCCGCCCGCCGGGAAGGTGGACGGCCAGGCGCGAGGTCCCCACCGGGGTGCTGGCCAGCGCGCGCTCCAGCGCGGCGGCATCGTCGGTCACCACCAGGGCGGGCACGATCGTGGCGGCCTGACGCTCGGCGTCCGCGAGCGCGCGGCTCTCGGCGATCTCCTTCACCGCCACGGCCAGCGGGATGAGGAAGGCCAGCGCGACCATCGCCGTCACGGCCACCGCCACCAGGGCCAGGCTCCGTCTCACCGCCGCTCCCGCTTGGGGGCCAGTGCCGTCATCGCGGTTCCCGCTTCGGGGGTCAGCCCTCGGCAGGGGGGCTGAGGCGCACGCCGACGCCCCGCACCGTGTGCAGATACCGCGGGCGGGAGGCGCTCTCGCCGAGCTTGCGCCGCAGCCAGGACAGGTGGACGTCGATCGTCTGATCGTCCCCGTACGACTGCCGCCACACCTCGGACAGCAGTTCCCTGCGCGAGATCACACGGTCGGGACGGGCGGCGAGGTAGGCCAGCAGGTCGAACTCCCGGCGGGTGAGGTCGAGAGGCGCGCCGTCCAGGCACGCTTCCCTGCGGTCGGCGTCGACGACCAGTCCGCCGACCCTCGCGACCGACGACGGCGCCCCGGGCCTGGCCCGGCGCAGCACGGCCTCCAGGCGGGCGTTGAGGTGGTCGCCGGAGAACGGCTTGACCAGGTAGTCGTCCGCGCCGTCGCGCAGCAGGCGGACGATCTCGGCCTCGTCGTCCCGGGCGGTGGCCACGATGACCGGCACGTCGGAGATCGCCCGGAGCATCTTCAGCGCCTCCGCGCCGTCGAGGTCGGGCAGCCCCAGATCGAGGACGACCACGTCGGGGGCGACGTGGGCGATCTCCCGCAGGGCGTCGAGCGCGCGGCCCGCGCTGCGGACCGCGTGGCTGCGCCCGGTCAGGTCGCGAATGATCGCGGATCGGACGAACTCGTCGTCCTCAACCACCAGAACGGTCGCCATGGGGCAGAAACGTACACTCCCGCCCGGTACGGCGTCCCGGGAAGAGCGATCCGAAACACGCGGATTTATTGCCATTTAAGGCATGCACAAATCGGTAGAGGTTGACCGAAAAGGACCGGGTGCCAATTCGGGGCAAGGGATAGAGTGATCGGCCACATGAGAAGGACCGCCGGTTACTTGATCGCCTGGTGCGGGGCCACCGCGCTCGCCGTCGGCGTGTCCTGGCTCGGCGTCCGCGACGTGTTGCGCAGCGCGATCCTGGACGAGGCGCCCCTCGCTCCCGTGGTGGCCGTCGCCGCGCCCCTGTCCGCCTCGCCGGACGCCTCCGCCCCTGCCCCGCGAAGCACCCCGGACGGCGGAGCCTCCGGCGGCACGTCCGAGGAGCCGTCCGGGGAGCCGTCCGGGCCGCGGCCCTCCGGCGGCGCGACACCCGGCCGCCCGTCCCCCTCCCGGCCCGCCGCCACTCCGGTGCGGACCGCCCGGACCTCCCCGGCGCCGCGCCCGGCCCGCGCCACCCGCCCGGCGCGATCGGCGGAGTCCTCACCAGCGGCTCGGCAGCCCAAGGCCGCCGGCGGGGAGCGCCTGCACACGTTCACACTGAAGGGCGGCCGGGCGACGATCGCGGTGACCTCCGCGGACTGCCGCGTGGTGACGGCGACCCCGAACGACGGCTACGAGGTCAAGGTCTGGGAGGCCGACCAGTGGCTGCGGGTCGCGTTCCTCAAGGACACCCGTGAGTCGTCCGCGTTCTGCACGTGGAACGCCCTGCCCCCCAGGCTCGACACGTACGAGAACTGAGGGGTCCCGGCCGCCGGCAGGAGAGCTCAGTCCATAGGAGGGCTCAGTCCAGGAGGGCCTGGTATTTCTTGAGCTCCTTGACCTCGGCGCCCAGCGAGGTGGTGGTGGCGACGGCCAGCGCCTTGGCTCCTTCGAAGGCGCCCTCGGCCTGCTCGGTCCGGGCGAGCTTGATCGCGCCGTTGTCGTGCTTGATCATCAGCGCCACGTACTTCTGATCGAAGGACGGGCCGCTCAGCTTGGCGAGCGCCTCGATCTCGGCCCGCGTCTGCGCGCCCGGCATCGCGTGGTCGCGCGGCAGGGGCTCCGCGCCCCACATGTCGAGCCAGCCCTTGAACGTACGGATGTCGGTGTCGCGGGCCGTGGCGACCTTCGCCGCGAACTGCCCGACCCACGGGTCGCCCGCCCGTGTCTGCGCGAGCCTGGCCATCTCCAGGGCCTGAAGGTGATGCGGGACCATCTGCCGGGCGAACGCCACGTCGGCGGCCTTGCTCCCGCCGGACGGCTGCGCCGTGCCGGTCTCGTCCGGTGTGGGGTTGTCCGCGGCCTCGGAGGTCCCGGTGGCCTCGGCGCTCGGAGTGGCCTCCGGCGTGAGCTCCGTGCCAGGGGTGGTGGCGGACGAGGCGGCCGCCTGGCCCACCGGAGCGGGCGAGGGGGCCCCGCCTGTCAGGTCCGGCGTGCCGCATCCGGCGAGCAGGGCCGCCGCGAGCATGCCCGTTAACGCTCCCGTCACACGACCCGTGGCGGCGGGGAGCCGGCGGAGAGTGGTCGTCACTACAAGGCCTTTCCGGTTCTGGCTCGGGGACGGCCTCGACGTCCGCAGGGGACTGACGCCATCGGGTCCGTCCGTGGTCCCTTGCCGCAGGACCCTACCGCCGGGCAGCTCCGGCCGCCCCCACGCGGCGTTTCGGCATATTTACGGTGATTATCGGACAAGCTGGGCATCGCGTGTCAAAATTCCCATTCACTTCCCTTGATCACCCCTGTGCTCTAGCCTCCAACTGTGGCAAAGCGGAGCGAAACTCTACGAAAGGTTTCACACCGAGGAAACCTCTGTTGACACGAGCGAAACAGTGATACTTTCGCTTGGGAGCGCTCCCAAGCCGTGTGAACCTTCGGGCCGAGGAGACCGGATGGCCGATCTTCCCACCCTCGCAGAGGTAGCCGCCGCAGCCGGCGTCTCCCCGGCAACAGCTTCCCGGGTCTTGACCGGCTCGGTACGCGTGACCACGTCGACCCGCCGACAAGTTCACGACGCGATGTCGCGTCTGGGCTATGTTCGGCGCCGCGCCCCCAGGGGATCCGCGGGCAGGCGGGCCGAGCAGATCATCGCCGCGGTCGTCTGCGAGCACAGTCCACGCCTCTTTACCGAGCCGTTCTACGCCAGGCTCCTGTCTGCCTGCGAGGAGGTGCTGACGACGCATGGGGTCCCGATGGTCGTGATGACCGCGACCCCTGCGACCGCCTCCATCGCCGCTCCGCCGCTGGTCGCGGGCGCCGTCGACGGCGTCCTGTTGATCGGGGCGCGTGCGCGGCACCCCCTCGCGGTCACGCTGGCGGCCTCGGGCGTCCCGGTGCGCTGTGCCGGGCGGCCGCCAGACGGCATCGACCTCCCGTTCGTCGACATGGACAACCGTGACGGCGGACGGCAGGCGGCCGAGCACCTGCTGCTCAACAACCGCAAGCACATCGCCACGATCGCCGGGCCGCCGACCCTGCCGGCCGCCCGCGACCGGCTGGAGGGCTTCCGGCAGACGCTTCGCGACGCCGGTGTGCTCGACATGCCGGTGGCGTACGGCGACTTCACCCATGCGTCGGGCGCGCACGCCATGCAGTGGCTGCTGCAACGGGCGCCGCACCTCGACGCCGTGTTCGCGGCGTCGGACGTGATGGCGGCCGGGGCGATGCAGACACTGCGCCGCGCCGGGCGGAAGGTGCCGGACGACGTGGCCGTCATCGGTTACGACGACGCGCCCGTGGCCAGGCACACCTCGCCGACGCTGACCACCGTAAGACAGCCCGTCGAGGAAATGGCCACGCTCGCCGCACGACTGCTTCTCATGACACTCGGGGACGGGGACAATCCCAAGGGCAATCCGGTGCTGCCCACGGAACTGGTGGTTCGTGAATCGGCCTGAGCTTCAAGAAGGCGACGTCCTGACCCGTCGTTATCTGCTCCAGGAGCGGATAGCGACGGGCGGGATGTCGGTCATCTGGCGTGCCTTCGATCAGTCACTTCAGCGCTCGGTCGCGATCAAGGTGCTGGACGGCTCGCTCGACGACGACAACCCCGGACGGGAACTCATGCGCCGGGAGGCCAGGGCCACCGCCCGGTTGATCCACCCGGACGCGATCGAGGTCTACGACTACGGCGAGACGGTCACGAACGGCGGCAGGCTGGCGTCCTTCGTGGTCATGCGCCTGCTGGAGGGCCGGTCGCTGGCCGACCGGATCATCGAGGGGCCGCTGCCCTGGGCCGAGGCGGTGGAGATCGCCGTCGGGCTGGCGAAGGTGCTGGCCGCGGCCCACGACCGGGGCATCGTCCACCGGGACGTCACCCCGGAGAACGTGCTGCTCGCCGACGACGGGCCCAAGCTGCTCGACTTCGGGATCGCCGCGTTCATCGGCGAGGCCGACGACCAGCTCGTCGCCGACTTCGGCACCCCGCCGTACGTCGCGCCGGAGCGACTGAAGGGGACGACGGCCGACCCGGCCGTGGACGTCTACGCGCTCGGCGTGCTGCTGTTCGAGATGCTCACGGGCGCCCTGCCCTACCCGGAGAAGACCTGGGAGGCCATCGAGGCGGCCCGGCGGGAAGGACCGCCGCCGGCGCCCGAAGGGGTGCCGGGCCTGCCGCAGGAGGTCGCCGACCTGTGCCGGCGCTGCCTGTGCCCCGACCCGGTGGACCGGCCGAGCGCACGGGCCGTCGCCGCCGCGCTGACCTCGGTGAAGAAGCCGCCAGGCCCTCGCGGGGCCGGCTGGGGCGCCGCCGCCGTCGGGGCCGCGGCCCTGGGCGGCATCCTCTGGTTCACCCAGACGCACAGCCCCGAGGTCGCGGCCGTCACCGTACTGCCCAGCCCTTCGCCGGCGCACGCGCAGGCCACCGCCTCGCCGCCGCCGCAGCAGGCAGGAGCCGTAGCAGAACCCCTGCATACGGTCGCCCCCGTCGCCGACCCCGTGCGGACGACCGCGCCGGTCAGGCGGCACCACCCCTCCCCCTCGGTCAGGGTCAAGGCCGTCAAGAAGGACCGCCACACCACGGACACCGTCAGGCCGCCGAAGACCTCGGCCACCGTCAAGTCCGACGTGGCGCCGCTGCCGCTGGCCACCACGGCCGCGCCGCTGCGGGTCGACACCGCGGTCCGGCAGTTCAACCTGCTCGTGGACGGCGCGGAGGCCACCCACGACATCGACGACGACGTCGCGCTCGACCTCAAGCAGGTGCTGCGCAACCTCGTCGGCAACGGTCAGGGGCTGTCGGCCATGCGCACCAAGATCGAGGTCCGGTATCAGGAGGGGCGGCTGCCCCTCACGCTGAAGGGGGAACTGCTGGCCGCGCTCGACCGGGTTGAAGCCGCTCTCACCGAGGCCAGCGATACCTAAAGTGGGAGCGCTCCCAGAACAACAGTCTGTTGAGTTCGGTCAGGACCTAAAGTCCAGCCGCGTCCGTTAAGCGGTCAGTCCGCGACCGAAATTATCTTCTACTGCCGTGGGGCCGGCCGATGACGCCCAGCCCCGACAGGCGATCAGGTTCGTCTGATTTGCGCGAGCCACGCCGGTGCGCCGTCGTCGTGATATCTCGTATGAACCCGATCCGGTTCGACGGACACGACATTCCATCCGCCGCCGGCGGCGAACGCCCCCCTCAGCTCTTCCTCACTGACAGGATGCGGGCCGGTGTCGGGACCGCCGTCGCTGAAGCACAGCACGTACAGGGTGCCGCCGTGTTCGGTCACCGAGGCCAGACTCGTCACATACCCGAGGCGCTCGTCGCCGTCGAAGGTGTGGAACAGCCCGCAGTCCAGCACCGTCTCGAACCCGCGCCCCAAAAGCTCCAGATTGAGGGCGTCGGCCACGGCGAACTCGGCCTCGATCCCCCGGTCACGGGCCTTCGCCCGCGCTCTCGCCAATGCCGTCTCGGCCACGTCGACGCCCAGAACCGGCAGTCCCAGCGAGGCGACGTGGAGGGCATTCTCCCCGCTCCCGCAGCCCGCGTCCAGCACCGGGCCGGCGAATCGGCCTTCGGCCGCCAGGCGCACGATCGCCGGCTGCGGACCTTCGATGTCCCATGGTGCGGGGCCGTCGTGATAGGACGCGTCCCACGGCAGCCCGGTCATCCGTTCATGACTGGTCGGACGCCGCCCACCGAACCAATCACCGGCGGGGCTTTCCGATTGTCCGGGCACCTACTTCCCCTTCCCGGCTCGATCTTTTGCAGGTCGGTCCGGGTAACACCCTTGCATAGGGAAGGTAAAACCGGATAGGTCGTTGCCCCATGAGCGGATTCAAGAAGTTCCTCATGCGGGGCAACCTGGTGGAGCTCGCCGTCGCCGTGGTCGTGGGCGCGACGTTCAGCGGGCTCATCCAGGCCCTCGTACAGGACCTGATCACCCCCCTGATCGCGGCCGTCACCGGCGGGAGGCAACCCGACTTCTCCAGCTACAAGTTCACCGTCAACGGCGCGGTGTTCAAGTATGGCGACTTCATCAACCACCTGCTGACGTTCCTCATCGTCGCCGCCGTGGTCTATTGGGTGGTCGTCCTGCCCATGACCCGTTTCCTGAGCCTCTTCGACACCAAGAAGGAGGCCGCCGAGAAGAAGTGCCCCGAGTGCCTGTCGGACATCCCCGTCGGCGCCAGGCGCTGCGCCTTCTGCACGGCCGAGCTGTCCACCGTCGCAGCCGCCGAGAAGCCCCCTGCCTGACCTCTCCGCGAGCCGTCCTCCTCGTCAGGGCCGGAACCGGGTGAGCGTCCGTTCCCCGGTTTCCGCCGGCTCCCCGGGAACGGGGCGGCCGGCGCGCCGCAGCACGTCGACGATGACGACCGACGTCCGGTGCGGGTCCCTGGCGATCCGCACCTCGTGGGCCAGCCAGCACGCGGCGGCGATCATGTCCCGGGCCCGTTCGAGGTCGCCCGGACTGGTCCCCGCCCTGCACCACACCCACAGGCGCTCGCCGAACGGTTCCGGCCTCGTACGGAGGATCACGGGCAGCTTGCCCCGCCGGCTGACGATCAACGCCTCGGCGCAGGCCTTCCGTACGCGGTGGGGGGTCACCACGCACCAGAAGCGGCCTGCCACCTCCCTGCGGGCCTGCGGCCACAGCAGGACCAGCAGGCCGACCAGAGATCCGGCGACGATCGTGACGGCCGGACCCGCCGCCCGCACGGCGACGCCCACGACCGCCGGCCCTCCCACCAGCAGCGTCGCCTCGTAACGCCACCTCCACAGCACCACCAGCGGTCCCGGCCGCGCGACGGGAGAGGTCTCCCGCTCGATGAGACGCAGGACCAGGTGGGGATTCCGCCTGACGGAGTGCCTCATGCCCGGCCGCCCGTGGGGCGCCCCGGCCTGCGGGAGGCCGGTGATTCGAGCAGGTTCACCCGCCCGGTGCCCCGGCATCGGCGGCACGGCAGCCCCGTGGGGCACCGTCCTTTCGCGGAGCAGACCGTGCAGGCGGCGAGCGCGTCGAACCGCGTGTCACGGTAGGTGTGCGTGTGCCATGTACGCCGGATCTCCCAGCGCTGCACCCACGCGAACGCGTCGATCTCGGCGAACGCCTCCTCGCCCACCCTCCAGAGGAGGGCGACGATGCGCATCCGTAACCCGGCGAGGGAAGGAGCGCGCATGTTCTTGCTGTTAAAGTGCATGGGATCATCCCTTTGCTGAGCAGGCAGGTTGGATGGTCGTCTGCGCTGGGTCGATGTGCCACCATCGGCCCAGCAGCGCCTTTCAGAAGAAAGGGGCCGGAAGACGGGCCCCTGATTCGCATCGCCTCCCTCCGGGAACCGGCCGGTCCAGCCGCCACGTTGAGGCTTGTGTCGGGTTGTTACCCGTTTCTTGCCATTGGCAATCTGCTCATTGGCAAATTACCACTGTCGTTTTGCCACCCTTGACCGGTCGACGGTGCTAGCCTTCGCCGAGGAGAGGGTGAAACCACATGCCCGGGACATACCTGACGCTCCGCCAGCGCCAGCTCGCACGGCACCTGCGAGAGTTGCGCCACGCCGCGGAAATGACCGTCGAACAGGTCGCCCAGGAGTTGTTGTGCAGTCCCGCGAAGATCAGCCGGATGGAGACGGGACAACGCGGCGTCAGCCTCAGGGACGTCCGCGACCTGTGCCGGATTTACGGCATCTCCGACGAGGCCGTCGTCGCGAAGCTCATGACACTCGCCCGCGAGGCGCGGCAGCCGGGATTCAAGCAGGAATGGGGCAAGTTCAGCGACTCCCTGTCGACCCACATCGACCTGGAGTCCGCGGCGAAGTCGATCAGTGAGTTCCAAACGGCGTACATTCCATCACTCCTCCAAACCGAGGACTACGCCCGCGCGCTCATCCGGCGCATGCTGCCGCGCATCTCGCCCGAGACCCTCGATCGCCGAGTGGAGGCCCGCGTCAAGCGGCAGAAGCGGCTCACCGAGCCCGAACCGCCGCGTTACTGGGCCTTCATCGACGAGGCAGCCCTCCATCGGGTGGTAGGTGGCGCTAAGACCATGCGTGCGCAACTGGAGCGGGTGGTCGAGGCAGCCGACCTGCCGAACGTGACCGTGCAGGTGATCCCGTTCAGCGTCGGGGCGTACATGTGCGCCGACAACCCCTTCGTCTTCTTCGACATCGGCGACCCGACGACCCCGGCGGTGGTCTACGTCGAACTCCTCATCCGGGGCGAGTATCTGGAGAAAGCAGAGGAGATCGCAGGCTACCGGGAGGCCGTCGACCGCATCCGTGCGGTAGGGCTGGATCCCCAGGCGTCCGCTGACCGTATCGCCGAGGCGAGCCGGGCCTACCTCGATTGATTCGGACTTTCAACAATAATTGGGATAGAAAGGACTCACGCCACAACCAAAACGGCCGCATGCAGCCGCACCATCGATCACAGGAATTATGGCAATGCGGACCAGGAGTTTCAATGGAATCACCGCAAGGTGCGGGCCGTCCGGCACTGGAGTGGCGCACCTCCTCTCGCTGCACGGGGGGCGACTGCGTGCAGGTCGCGTTCACCGATGACGGCGTCGTCATGCGCGACTCGAAGAATCCGGAGCGCGGCTCGCTGTTTTATTCGCGAGACGAGTGGCGTGCGTTCGTCGCGATGACGAAGGCAAACTTCCACGACCTGCCCTGATTGGCGTGGCGGGGCCAGGCCGAGCGGACTGGCCCCGCACCCACTATTCAAGAAGGACATATAACTGTAAATTTGACGATAAGTGCGGCGTTTGATAGAGCCTGCCGCAGGAGGGGTGCATGGCGGACCGACCGACATTCCGGGGCGTGGTGTGGCGCCGGGCGTGCACGGGCGGCGAATGCGTCGAGGTCGCGTACGAGGACGAATGGGTCGGAGTGCGGGACGGCAAGCAGGGCGACGATGGTCCTGTGCTGGCCTTCACCGCGGAGGAATGGCGAGTTTTCGTCGAGGGCGTCAAAGGCGGGCGTTTCGACCCGGCCTGAGACGGCGGACGACGAAACGGCCCTCCCCGGCCGGCGGCCGGGGAGGGCCCTCGTATTTCCGTCAGTGGCCCGGCGTCACCAGGGGGACGGGGCGGGTGGGGGGACGACCGGGGGGCGGTCGTCGCAGGTGATGGTGTTGGGCAGCATCCAGGGAGCGAGCCAGCCACCGTCGTTGCCGCCGAGGTCGGTCAGGGAGAACTCCGACCCCGTGGGCGGGAAGTTGAAGGACCCGCAGTTGTTGACGCCCACCGCGCCCACGTTGCGGGCGTCCACGTTCTCGAAGGACGCCGAGCCCTTCACGCGGGCGCTGACCACGGAGGTGCCCGTGCCGTCGACCCGGACGTCCTTGAAGCGGACCTTCGGGATCGCGTACTGGTCCTTCACCGACCACTCGCTGACCAGCATGATCGCGTTGTACGTGCTGTCCAGGTAGTGGTCGCCGCTGACCTCGATGTCGGCGTCGATGTCCTTCTCCAGCGCGTAGAACCAGATGGCCCCCAGGCCGATGTTCCAGTTCAGCTCGTACGTGCCGGCGCGGGCAGTGGTGTTGCCGGTGATGCGGAGCCTGCCGGCGAACGGCTCGGCGCCGAACCGGGAGCCGACCTGGATGGCGCTGCCCTCCCTGATCGGGTCGGCGATCAGGTTGTTCGAGACCGTGTTGTCCCTGCCACCGTAGATCGCGATGCCGTTGGCCAGCACGGGCGTCTGGATCGTGTTGTGGTCGATCGTGTTGCTCGCGTCGGCGGTCTTCTCCGACCACAGGGCGAGGGCGTCGTCACCGGTGTTGCGGAAGAAGTTGTTCGACACGACGGAGCCGGTCACGCCCGTGTGGAAGTTGAGCCCGTCCGCGATCTGGTCGACGATCACGTTGTTGGTGATCTTGATGTTGCGCATCGGGCCGTCGAACCACATGCCGACCTTCGTGTGGTGGATGTAGAGCCCGTCGATCGTCGAGTCGCTCATCGCGCCGCCGACGCCGTTGACCTGGTCGGTGTCGATGCGCTCCCGTACGTCGCCCTCGATGGCGAAGCCGGACAGGTGCACGTTGCGGCTGCCGCCCGCCGCGGCGTCCTTGCCGTAGAACCCGACACCGGTGTGCACCGAGCCGTCCGGGGCGGGGGTGGCCAGGTCGACCTGACGGCCCTTGATGATCGTGTACCAGCTTCCGGCACCGGTGATCGTCACGTCGTCCACGACGATGTGGCGGTTCACCTGGTAGGTGCCCGGCGGGATGTAGACCTTCAGGTGCGTGCGCTTCGCGAACGCGATCGCCTTGTCGATCGCCTCTGCGGAGTCGCGCTTACCCGTCGGGTCGGCGCCGAAGAGCAGCACGTTCGCCGCCAGGACCTCGACGCGCGGCAGCCCGACGAGGTGCGAGTCGAGCAGGTCGACGACCGTCCACGCCGCCTTGCTCCCCGCCGGGACCGTCAGCCGCACCGTGTCGCCCGCCCGGTACGTACGGCCGAGCAGGAGGCGCTGCTCGTCATAGAAGTGGTTCGGGCGGAACGGCTTGGCGATCTCCGGCGCCGGCGTGGTGGCGTCCGGCACGCAGGAGCACTCGGTGATCCACCAGTCGGGGTGCAGCAGCCCGGCGTTCGGGTCGTTGGAGAACGGATATTGGTTGTAGAGCCACGCGTACTGCGACGTGAGGGTCATGGTGGCCCGCTTGTGGCCGTTGACCGCGACGTCGAGCGGCGCGGTGATGCCGCCGCCCTCGGGAGCGTCCGGGACGCTGTACCGCACGGTGATCGCGTTGGCCGCCTTGGGCAGCGTGAACTCGACGTACTGCCCGGGGGTCAGCTTGACCGCCTTGCGGCCGGACGCCTCGGCGGGCAGCGTGTACGCGTCGCGGCCGGGGCCGATGACCGTGCCGTTCGTCGTGCCGTTCTCCGCCTCCTGTTCGGCGAAGTCGACGTCGGCTCCGCGTCCGGCGACGAGCGCCGGGTCGAGGGCGGCCCGCGTCACGACGGGGGGCTTCACCGTGGCGGACGCGGGCGTCGCCAAGACCGCGAGCCCGGTGGCGGCCAGGGCCGCCGCCAGCAGGATTCTCATCGGGCCTCCATGATCCAGACCGCGGTGTCGGACGGGAGCAGGCCGCCGTCGAGGGGGCCGCTGGCCAGCAGCACCGAACCCGTCTCCGGCAGCGCGACCGGCTCGGCGCCGAGGTTGACCAGGCAGACCAGACCGGAGTCGCGGCGGAACGCGATCGCCTCGTCCCCGTACGGCAGCCAGGTCAGCGCGCCGTCGCCGAGCAGCTCACGGCGCAGACGCAAGCCCGAGCGGTAGAGGCAGAGCATCGAGCTCTCATCGGCCTCCTGAGCCTCCACGGTGAGGTCGCGCCAGCCGGCCGGCTGCGGCAGCCAGGGCTCGCCCGTGCTGTAGCCGAAGGGCGGCTCGGCGCCCGACCACGGCAGCGGCACCCGGCAGCCGTCACGGCCGCGGACCGTGTGGCCGGAGCGCTCCCACATCGGGTCGTCGATGAGCTCCTCGGGGATGTCCTCGACCTCGTTGAGGCCGAGCTCCTCCCCCTGGTAGACGTAGACGCTCCCGGGGAGCGCCATCGCGAGCAGCGCCGCCGCGCGCGCCCGGCGGCGGCCGAGCTCCAGGTCGGACGGCATGCCGTCCCGGCGTTCCGCGTTGTCCCACGACGTGACGGCCCGGCCATAGCGGGTGACCGGACGGGCGACGTCGTGGTTGGACAGCACCCAGGTCGCGGGCGCGCCGATCGGCACGTGGGTGGCGAGGGTCAGGTCGATGCTGGCGCGCAGCGCCGCCGGCTCCCACGCGCTCGACAGGAAGTCGAAGTTGAACGCGGTGTGGAGCTCGTCGGGGCGCAGGTAGTTGGCGAACCGCTCCTGGTCGGGCAGCCACACCTCGCCGATGAGGATCCGCCCGCCGTAGGAGTCGGACACCCGCCGCCACTCGCGGTAGATCTCGTGGACTCCGTCGTGGTCGGTGTACGACTCCTCCACGCTGTCGAGGTCCTTGACGAGCACGGCGGCCGAGTCGATGCGCACGCCGTCCACCCCCCGGTCGAACCAGAACCGCAGCACGTCCAGGAACTCCTGACGTACGGCCGGGTTGTTCCAGTTGAAGTCGGGCTGTTCGGGAGCGAACAGGTGCAGGTACCACTCGCCGTCCGGCACCTGTGTCCAGGCCGGGCCGCCGAAGATCGACTGCCAGCCGTTGGGCGGGCCGTCGCCGACGCCGGGGCGGAACCAGAACCGCTCCCGGGCCTCCGAACCGGGACCGGCCGCCAGGGCTTCCTGGAACCAGGCGTTCTGGTCGGACGCGTGGTTGGGGACGACGTCGATGATCGTACGGATGCCCAGCTCGTGGGCTTCCTCGATCAGCTTCTCCGCCTCCGCCAGGGTGCCGAAGACCGGCTCGATGCTGCGGTAGTCGGCGACGTCGTAGCCGCCGTCGGCCATGGGCGAGGGATACCACGGGTTCAGCCAGATGGCGTCGACGCCGAGATCCGCCAGGTACGGCAGGCGTGACCGCAGCCCCGCCAGGTCACCCGTCCCGTCGCCGTTCCCGTCGGCGAAGCTGCGCAGGTAGACCTGGTAGATCGCGGCCCCGCGCCACCAATCGGGGGTCGAGGTGTTGCCGGGCATGCTGAATACAACTCCTTACGGATGACGAGGGAAAAGCGACGGGGAGGGGTGTCAGCCCTTGAGGCTGCCGGCGGTGAGGCCGGCCATGATGTGCCGCTGGAACAGGAAGAACACGACGATGGTCGGGATGCTCGCGATCACCAGGGAGGCGACCAGCACGTTCTGCGGCATCTGCGAGGAGAGGGAGGCGATGCCGATGCTCACCGACATCTTGTCGCTGTCCGGCAGGACCAGCAGGGGCCAGACGAAGTCACGCCAGACGTTGACGACGGTGAGGATGGAGACCACGCCGAGGATGGGCCGGGAGATCGGTATCACCACCGACCACAGGATGCGGCCCGGCGACGCGCCGTCGATCTCGGCGGCTTCGAGCAGCTCCCTGGGGATCGAGTCGAAGAACCGCTTGAGCAGGAAGACGTTGAAGCCGTTGGCCGCGGCCGGCAGCCAGATCGCCCACGGCGTGTTGAGCAGGTTCCAGCCGAAGATCGGCACTTCCTTCACCGTCAGGTACGCCGGGAGCATGATGACCATGGGCGGGATCATCAGCGTCGACAGCATCAGGGCCAGCACGACCTTGCCCAGCGCCGGGCGGAGCTTCGACAGGGCGTAGGCCGCCGAGACGTCCACCGCGAGCGTCAGCAGCCAGGCGCCCCCCGCGTACAGGGCGGTGTTGCCGAGCAGCGTGCCCAGGCCCAGCAGGTCCCACGCCTCCAGGTAGCCGTCCAGGGAGAAGTGCGACGGCAGGAAGGTCGGCGGGATCGCGTTGAGTTCCTCGGTGGACTTCATCGCACCGGTGACCATCCAGTAGAGCGGGAAGACGAACGCGGCGGTGAAGCTCACCACCACGATCACCAGCACGATCCAGTAGATGATCCGGCCACGCGTCGTGTTGAGCTGGTGCGGCGAGACGGCGGTGCGGAACTGCGTGTTGATCGGCTTGCGGGGCCGCCGCTGCCCGCGGCGCTCCTGCCCGGCGGAGGTGGCCGGCGGCCCGGCCGAGCGGTCGGGCATGACGGTGATGTTCGACATGGTCGCTCCCCTCATACCGTGTTGTCGCGCGAGACGCGCAGGTAGATCGCGGAGAACACCATGAGCACGATCATGAGCATCAGGCCGAGCGCGTTGCCCGCGTTGAGATTGCCGAAGTTGAAGGCGTACTGGTACATGAGGTAGACGACGCTGACCGTGGCGTTCTCCGGACCGCCGCCGGTGAGCAGGTAGGGCTCGATGAACACCTGCATGGTCGCCACGATCTGGAGCAGCAGCATCACCAGCAGGATCAGCTTGGTCTGCGGGATCGTGACGTGCCAGATGCGCTTGAACAGGCCCGCGCCGTCGAGTTCGGCGGCCTCGTACAACTCGCTCGGGATCGTCTGCAGGGCGGCGAGATAGATGAGCGTGCCGCTGCCCATGTTCATCCAGGTGGAGACGATGACCAGCGAGATCAGCGCCGTGCTCGTCGAGTTGAGCCACTGCAGGCCGGGCAGGTGGAACAGGTCCAGGACCTGGTTGAACAGCCCGTAGTCGGGGTTGTAGAACCACTGGAACAGCAGCACGCTCACCGCGGGCGGCAGCATGACCGGCAGGTAGACCACGAAGCGCAGGTAGGCGCGCGCGTGCCGCAGCTCGTTGAGGACAATCGCGGTGACGAACGGGATCCCGTAGCCGCACAGCAGGGCGAGCACCGTGAACAGCGCGGTGTTGACCCAGGCCGGCCCGAAGGCCGGGTCGCTGACGACGGTGCGGAAGTTGTCCAGCCCCACCCATGTGGGCGGGTCCACGAAGTTGGTCTTCTGGAAGCTGAGGATGACCTCCCGGACCATCGGATACCAGGAGAAGAACGCGAAACAGATCAGAGCGCCGCACAGGAAGCCGTAGGCGGTCACGTTGCGTCGCACCGCGCGCCCTAGTTTCGTCGGCTGCCGCCGCCCGCCGCCCGCTGCCGGGATGCTCGCTGTGGTCATCGTTGTGAATCCGATCTCGACGTGATTGCCGGGGCGCCGGCCACGCGCGTACGACGGCGGCGGGCGGCGCCCCGGATTAGGCCCGGATTATCCGGGCGATCAGCCCTTCGAAGCCAGCAGGGAGTTGACCTTCGACTCGGCATCGGACAGAAGCTGGTCGATGTTCGCGTCCTTGCGGGTCAGCACGGCCGACATCGGAGTGTCGAGGATCTTGTAGATCTCCTGTGCGTACGGCCCGGGCTCGGCCTTGGGCGGGATGCCCTTGGAGCCCTCCACCCAGCCGGCGAACTGGGCGGCGTCGATGTTCGCGTTCTGCTGCCGCAGGTCGTTCACGGCCTGGCCGGACGGCGTGTCCGCGCCGTACAGGTCGGGGTACGGCTGGCCGACCGTCAGGTTCGCGCCCTTGGCTCGCACGTAGTCGAACTGGCCCTTACCGGGGGTGAGGAACTTGTACTCGATCCACTTGAGGCCGGCCTTGATCTGCTCCGGGGTGGCCTTCGGGTTGATCATGTAGCCGGCGCCGCCGTTGAACAGGGCCTTGGCCTCGGGCTGGGCGGTGATGGCGTAGTTCTCGAACTTGCCGCCGAAGTCGTTGCGCAGCGAGATGAGCACGTCGGGCGCGCCCAGCATCATGCCCATCTTGCCGCCGGCCATGGCCTTCATCAGGGCCGGCCAGTCGATGTAGAGCTGGGAGCCCATGCTGTTGTCGGCCCACCGCATCTGGTGGAGGTTCTCCAGCACGGCCTTGCCCTCGGGGGTGTTGAAGGCGGCCTTCTTGCCGTCGTCGGTGATGACCGATCCGCCCCGGCCGTAGATGGAGGCGGTGAAGTGCCAGCCGCCGACGTTGTTGCCGCTGTACTCGCCGTACCCGACGTAGCCGGGACCGAGCCCCGCGATCTTCTTCGCGGCGGCCTGCACGTCGGCCCAGGTCTTGGGCGGGTTGTTCGGGTCGAGGCCGGCCTTGGTGAAGACCGCCTTGTTGTAGACGAGGCCCATGCCGTAGCCGTCGGTTGGCAGGCCGTAGATCTTGCCGTCCTTCTTGAACAGGTCGATCGAGCTGTTGTAGTCCTGGAACGTCTTGATCTCGTTGACGTACGGCGTGAGGTCGGCGGCCTGCCCGCTTTCGATGAGGCGGCCCACGTTGGGGAAGTTGACGTAGAAGACCGTCTCCAGCTCGCCGCTGGCCAGCTTGGGCTCGAAGGTGCGCGGGTCGTAGCAGGGGAAGGCGTCGGTGACCTTCGTAACCTTGATGTTGGGGTTCAGCTGCTGGAAGGCCGCCAGGTCCTCCTCGAAGGTCGCCCGCTCCGCCTTGTTCGTCTTCGGCGGCTCGCAGTTGACCGAGATCGACACCGGCCCGGCGCTGCCGGCCGCCGCGCCGGCCTTCTCGCCGCCGTTACCGCTGTCGTCGGTGCCGCACGCCGCGGCCGCTGCAATGGCAAGTCCCGAGACCAGCAGTATCGAGAGCTTGTGGGATTTCATCCTCGTTCCCTTCTGGAACCGCGCACCACGACCCGTCGAAGCACACGGCTCGGGGCCGACTGGAGCGCCCCGATCCGCTCGGTTGCGAGAAACATACAGAGGCATGCAGGACTGAGCAATAGTCCGTCATTAACTCTGCAAAAAAGTGACAGTGATCGGTCTGTCATTGGTGTGCCACGGTCGGGCCGCGTTCACGAACGGGCTTTTAAGGCGGAGACGCGCTCACGAGCGGGGTTGTGGGCCGAGCGTGCGAGCTTTGAGGACCGGGACGCGCCCAAGAGCTGGTCTTTGAGGACGGGGACGCGCTCACGAGCGGGCGGGTGCTCCGGCCGGCCGTGATAGTTGCGCTCTGGTGAGCCTCGGGAGCGGCCATCGCGGGCGCGGTGGTACAGGGCACGGTCTTACGCCGGCCTCCGCACCCGCCCGCCCCCGGCGCTCCGCGCGCTGATTGACGGGGCAGATGACCTGGTTCGCTGACCAGCGCGGGCGAGGTTTGTGGGGGTGACCGGGGCAGGGCCTGTCAGGGGCGGGGGGCGGGGGCGGTCGAGGCGCGTACGACGAGTTCGGGCTCGAACAGCAGCTCGTCACCGGGCACCACGGCCGCGTCGATCTGGGCCACGAGCAGCTCGACGGCGGCCCTGCCCATGGCGTCGATGGGCTGGCGGACCGTGGTCAGCGGCGGGTCCACGCAGTTCATCAGCGCCGAGTCGTCGTAGCCGATGACGGAGACGTCCTCGGGCACCGACAGCCCCGCCCGGCGGGCCGCTCTGATGGCGCCGAGGGCGAGCACGTCGCTGGCGCAGATGATGCCGGTGACGCCGGCGGCGACCATGCGCGTGGCGGCGGCGTGCCCGCCTTCCAGCGAGAACATCGTGTGCTCGACGTGGTCGGGGCCGAGCTCCAGGCCGTTGGCGGCGGCGTACGCGCGGAACGCGGCGAGCTTGCGCTGGGACGGCACGTGGTCGGGCGGGCCGAGCAGCATCGCGACCTGGCGGTGCCCGAGCGCCATGAGGTGGGCGAGCGCGATCTCGGCGGCGGCGACGTCGTCGCAGGAGACCTGCGGGAACCCGAGATGCTCGACCGCGGCGTTGACGAGCACGGTCGGCAGTTTGCGTTCGAGGACCCTGCGGTAGTGGCTGTGGGAGGCGTCCCCCTGGGCGTACAGGCCGCCGGCGAAGACCATGCCGGACACGTGCTGCTGGAGGAGCAGGTCCACGTAGTCGGACTCCGAGACGCCGCCCACGGTCCGGGTGCACAGGACGGACGTGAACCCCTGCTGGGCCAGCGCACCGCCGACGACCTCGGCGAACGCCGGGAAGATCGGGTTCTGCAGTTCCGGGAGGACCAGGCCGACGAGCCGGCCGCGGTCGCCGCGCAGCTGGGTGGGCCGTTCGTATCCCAGCACGTCGAGCGCGGTGAGCACCGCCTCTCTGGTGGCGTCGGAGACCCCCGGCTTGCCGTTGAGCACGCGACTCACCGTCGCCTCGCTCACGCCCACCTTCTTAGCCACTTCCGCAAGCCGTCGTGTCATGGACGCAACTATACGACAGTGAGCGCAAGGACTTTCATCCACTTGCGCAGGCGCGCACGAGCAGCAGGTCGGGCCGCATTCTCGCGGTTGGGGGTCTCCCCCGCCGATCGTGGTGGGCGGGGGGCGATCCCGCCGCTCCTGGGGGAAAGGTGCGGATCGTTCCAGGGGGCTCGGGGCTGGGGTTACGTAATGTCGTAACGCGCATGTCATCTTGCGACTTCTCGTCGCAATATTGCAGAAGGATGTTTGTCAACTTATCGTGTGGGCCACTCACCTTCTTCGGAGGTGTGGCGGTTCAGCGTCCACGCCGCATCTCACGGGTCTCGCATGCAGAAAGGAACCTCATGAGAAGATCCGGAGCCGCCGTCGCGGTGGCGGGGGCGCTGATCGCCGTGGGGAGCGTGGTGGCGTTCCCCGGCACCTCGTCGGCCGCGACCTCGCCGTCGCCCTTCTCCGTCCCTGGGCGAGGTGCGACCGTGCCGTTCACCGAGATCGAGGCCGAGGCCGCCACGACCAACGGCGAGCAGATCGGCCCGGACCGCGTCTACACCCACCTGCCGTCCGAGGCGTCGGGCCGCCGGGCCGTACGCCTCGACGCGCCGGGAGAGTACGTCGAGTTCACCCTGCCCAAGCCCGCCAACGCGATGACCGTGCGCTACAGCGTGCCGGACAACGCCGCCGGAACGGGCATCACAGCGCCGGTCGATCTGCGGGTCAACGGGACGAAGCTCAAGGACCTGCAGTTCACCTCCCGGTACGGCTGGTTCTACGGCGGCTACCCGTTCGGCAACACGCCCGGCGACAAGCCGCACCACTTCTACGACGAGACCCGGACGATGTTCGGGTCCACCCTGGCCGCGGGGACGAAGGTCAGGATCCAGGTGGCCTCCACCTCGGTCGCGCCGTGGGTCGTCGTGGACCTCGCCGACTTCGAACTCGTGCCGGACGCGATCCCCCGGCCCGCCGGGTCGCTGTCCGTCGACGACTTCGGCGCCGACCGCAACGGCACGAACGACTCCACCGCCGCCTTCCAGGCCGCCGTCGACGCGGGAAAGGCCCAGGGCAAGGAGGTCTACATCCCGGCCGGGACGTACACGCTGTGGGACCACGTGGTCGTGGACGGGGTCACGCTGCGCGGCGCCGGGCCCTGGTACAGCGTGCTCACCGGCCGGCACCCCACCCAGCGCAACCGGGCCGCCGGCGTCTACGGCAAGTACGTGAGCGGCGGCGGCTACACCGGGCCGATCCGGTCCCACGAGGCGGGCGGGCCGAGCCGCAACGTCACCCTGCGGGACTTCGCGATCATCGGCGACATCACTGAACGCGTGGACGAGGACCAGGTCAACGCCCTCGGGGGCGCGATGACCGATTCGGTGGTCGACAACGTGTGGCTCCAGCACACCAAGGTCGGGGCCTGGATGGACGGCCCGATGGACAACTTCACGCTGAAGAACAGCCGCATCCTCGACCAGACGGCCGACGGCGTGAACTTCCACACCGGGGTCACCGACTCCACGGTGACCAACACCTTCGTGCGCAACACGGGCGACGACGGCCTGGCGATGTGGCCCGACCGGATGGCCAACGTGAACAACGCGTTCACGTTTAACACGGTGGTCGCGCCGGTCCTGGCCAACAACATCGTGACGTACGGCGGCCGGGACATAAAGATCACCGACAACGTGGTGAGCGACACGGTCACCAACGGCGGCGGCATCCACGTCGCGAACCGCTATCCCGGGGTGAACTCCGGCCAGGGCACGGCGGTGGCCGGCACGATCACCGTCGCCCGCGACACCCTCATCAGGGCCGGCAACAGCGACTACAACTGGAACTTCGGCGTCGGCGCGATCTGGTTCGACGCCCTCAACGAGCCGGTCAACGCGACGATCAACGTCACCGACACCGACATCGTCGACAGCTCCTACGAGGCCATCCAGTTCATCGAGGGCAGCACCCAGACCGTCAACTTCTCGAACGTCAACGTGGACGGCACCGGGACGTACATGATCCAGGCGCAGGCGGCGGCGAAGGCGAGCTTCACCAACGTGAGGGCGGCCCACATCGGCGCGGGCGTCGCGATCCACAACTGCGTCGGCACCGGATTCGCCCCCGCGTACGGCAGCGGCAACTCCGGCTGGAGCCCGACGTCCACCGTCTGCACCGGCCAGTGGCCCACGCCGAACTACATCTACGACGGCAGCGACCCCAGCCCGAGCCCGTCGCCGTCCACCTCGCCCTCCTCTTCGCCCTCCCCCTCCCCCTCTCCCTCGCCCAGCCCGACGGCGTGCGCTCCCGGCAGCGGCGACCTCGCCCGGGGCAAGACGGTCACGGCGACGAGCAGCACCCAGGCGTACGTCCCGGCCAACACCGTGGACGGCGACGCGAACACCTACTGGGAGTCGGCCAACAACGCCTTCCCACAGTCGATCACCGTGGACCTGTGCGCGGCGACCGCGGTCCAGCGGGTGGTGCTCAAGCTGCCGCCGAGCGCGGCCTGGGGCACCCGGACCCAGACGCTGTCGGTCCTGGGCAGCACGGACGGCACGAACTACACCACGGTGTCCCCCTCTGCGGGCCGCACCTTCGACCCGGCCACCGGCAACACGGCGAGCATCTCCTTCGGCACGGCGAACGTCCGGTACGTCCGGGTGACGGTCACCGGCAACACCGGCTGGCCCGCCGGACAGCTGTCGGCCTTCGAGGTGTACGGCACCGGCGGCGGCACCCCCAGCCCCTCACCCAGCCCCTCGCCCAGTGCCTCCCCCAGCCCGTCGCCCAGCCCGCTGCCCACGGGGAACCTCGCCCGGGGCAAGGCGGTCAGCGCGAGCAGCCACGCCGACGTGTACGTGGCGGGCAACACGACCGACGGGAACGCGGGCACCTACTGGGAGTCGGCCAACAACGCCTTCCCGCAGACCCTGACCGTGGATCTCGGCGCGACCGTCACCGTCGGCAGGGTGGTGCTCAAGCTGCCGCCGAGCACCGCCTGGGGCACCCGCACCCAGACGCTGTCGGTCCTCGGCAGCACGGACGGCACGAACTACACGACGATCGCCGGGCCCGCGGGCTACACGTTCGACCCGGCGACCGGCAACAGCGTCACCGTCGCCGTGCCCGCCGCCGCCCGGCGCTACCTGCGGCTGAACGTCACCGGTAACACCGGCTGGCCTGCCGCGCAGATCTCCGAGTTCGAGGCGTACGCCTCGTAACCCGGAACGGGACGCCCGGAGGAGGAGTGGACGCCTCCTCCTCCGGGCTCCCCCACACAGCATGACCCCCTCGGCAGGCCGTCAGGTGACGGGGACGCCGACGCGGCCGGTGGAGGAGCGGACCACGAGCTCCGGCTCGAACAACAGCTCGCCGGTGGCGACGGCGGCGCCCTCGATCTGGCTGACCAGCAGCTCCACCGCGGCCCGGCCCATCGCCTCGATCGGCTGACGCACCGTCGTGAGCGGCGGGTCCACGCAGGTCATGAGCGCGGAGTCGTCGTATCCGACGACGGACACGTCCTGGGGCACGCGTCTACCGGCCCGCCGCGCCGCGCGGATCGCCCCGAGGGCCAGCGGGTCGCTGCCGCAGATGATCCCGGTGACGTCCTGCCGCACGAGCTTCAACGCCGCCGCGTGACCGCCCTCCAGCGAGTGCATCGTGTGCTCGACCAGCTCGCCGCCCGCCGCGCGGAACGCCTCCAGCTTGCGTATGGACGGCATGTGGTCGGCGGGACCGACGACGAGGCCGATCCGCTGGTGACCGAGCGCGCGCAGGTGGCCCAGCGCCTGCTCCACCGCGATCGTGTCGTCGCAGGAGACACGGGGGAAGTCCCAGTGATCTGCGGCCGCGTTCACCAGCACGGTGGGCAGCCGCCGCTCGACCAGCCGCAGGTAGTGCTCGTGGACCATGCCGGTCTGCGTGTAGAGCCCCCCGGCGAAGACCACGCCGGACACCTGCTGCTGCAACAGCAGGTCCACGTAGTCGGCCTCGGAGATCCCGCCGACCGTACGCGTGCACAGCACGGGGGTGAACCCCTGCTGGGCCAGCGCCCCGCCGACGACCTCGGCGAACGCCGGGAAGATCGGGTTCTGCAGCTCGGGCAGGACGAGCCCGACCAGGCGGGCGCGCTCGCCGCGCAACTGCGTGGGCCGCTCATACCCGAGCACGTCGAGAGCCGTGAGCACGGCCTCCCGGGTGGCCTCGGAGACCCCTGCCTTGCCGTTGAGGACGCGACTCACCGTGGCCTCACTGACCCCGACCTTCTTCGCAACCTCCGCAAGCCGTCGCGTCATGGCGGCAAGCATACGACGCGGAACGGCCGCGCCAAGGATCTTCGACGACACGGATGCAAGCGGGCTGAAAGCACTGTGAAAGGGGTGATTCCTAGTGTCCACCGTGTTGCAGATCTCCCAGGAAGGCACCATGAACATCCTCAGGAACAGCCTCGCCGTCGTCGCGGCGTCCGCCCTTCTCGGCCTGACCGCCGCCTGCAGCGGGAGCCAGACGGCCGTCTGCGAGGAGGCGACCAAGGCGTTCACCGACTACAGCTCCAAGGCCGCGGGCGCGGCCGGCGACATCAAGGGCCTCAACGCCGCCACCGGCGACCTCGCGGCGCAGCTCAAGGAGCTGTCGGGCAAGGCCGACGGCGACCTGAAGGTGGCGCTCGCCGGCATGGCCGACTCGTGGGCATCCTTCAAGATCGACCTGTCGGACCCGGCCGCCGCGACCAAGCTCACCGAGTTCGGGCAGAAGGCCACCCAGGCGACCCAGCAGCTCGCCTCCGCCTGCTCCTGACCTCCGCGGCCCGACCCGCCGCCGGCGCCTGCGCCGGGGGCGGGCGGGTGCGGAGGCCGGCGTAAGACCGTGCCCTGTACCACCGCGCCCGCGATGGCCGCTCCCGAGGCTCACCAGAGCGCAACTATCACGGCCGGCCGGAGCACCCGCCCGTCCGTGAGCGCGTCCGCCTGGGTGGTGAAGCAAAACCCGCTCGCGAGCGCAAAGTGCGGTGCGACCTCGATCACAGCAGATCCTTGAGCACATCCAGCCTGTTGGCGGAGCCAAAGCGCGTCACGGACGCCGAGCAGGCCCTTGAGCGCGTAAGCCCGGCCAAGGCGCTCCTCTTTCCCGCCCCCGGCCGGGCCGTCAGTATTCGAGCCCCCAGTCGTGGGTGCCGAGGGTGTAGGCGTCTCCCTTGGGCACCAGCCTGCCGCCCTTGGCAAGGCTGTCGAGGCACCGCCGTACGTCGTCCTCCGGAAGCCCGGTCATCGCGGCGACGTCGGCGACGGTCGCGGGCCGTCCCTTCGTGTTCAATGCGGCGACGGCCTCGTAGACCGTCATGTCCGCCGTGGTCATCTCCTGGACGTCTTCCAGGCGCTCCTCGTCAGGCACTGCGCTGTCTCGCCCCCTCACGCAGCCGCTCCGGATCGACCTGCCGGTCCGGGTAGCGTGCGAGGTACTCGCCTTCCAGCTCCTGCGTCCGCGAGGTGTGGCGCTCCAGCGCGTCGTCCGACCCGTGGAACAACGTCTCCGTGCGGGTCTCGTGCAGGTGGCGCAACTCGCGGATCAGGTCCTCGTCGCCCAGGTCCCGCGGGTCGACTCCCATGGTCATGGCGGTCCTCCCTCACACCTCTGTCGGCTTGTCCCAGCGCTCGTCGGGGTTCTTGTCGTCCGGCTCCGCGTTCGGCGGGTCCGTGGCGGACGGAGTCCACTCACCGGCGATGTCCGGCTCATCCGCGTCGTCGCGGACGGTATCGATGTGTCGGTCGTCTTCCTTTCGCATGCCAGGTCTCCTGCCCGGTGGAGCGCCCGCCATTCCGGACCGGCCGCACCGCATCGCCCCCGGAACGCACGCATCGCCCCGCCACGCCGAATCGCCCCCGGAATGCCGTACGGCCCGCTCCGTCCAGGACGGAGACGGGCCCTACGGGGACGGGAGTGCTCAGGACAGGTCGAACTCCCCGCCCTTGACCCCCTCGATGAACGCCTCCCACTCCCCGGGGGTGAACATCAGCCGCGGGCCCTGGGGATCCTTCGAGTCGCGCACGGCGACGCCGTCGCGCAGGCGCGCGACCTCCACGCACTGGTTGCCGACGGTGTTCGAGCGCGCCGCCTTGCGCCAGACCGCGCAGGCCAGGTCGTCCGCCGGTACGAGTCCCCTCATCGTCCTGCCATCTCCTTCTCGACCGAAATGATCATTTCCATGGACTTCTCCGGGCCGAGCGCGGCGGCACGAAGATGATCGAAGACCTGGACGTATCCGCGGATCTCCGCCGGATCCTCCAGGTAGAGCTCGCCGCTCATGTTCTCCAGCAGCACGACGTCGGCGTCGCCGGGATCGGGGAAGGCCAGGATCGCCGTCGAGTTGCCCATGCCGAGGTAGGCGCCCGCGTCGAACGGCAGCACCTGCACGGTGACGTTCGGCTGGACGGCCATCTCCTGCAACCTGCGCAGTTGCTCGGCCATCACGGGCGGCCCGCCCACGGGCCGGCGCAGCGCCGCCTCGTCGAGGACGGCCCACAGTTCCAGCGGGGCGGGCCCGGTCAGGCGCCGCTGGCGCTCCATCCGGGCCGCCGCCCGCCGCTCGATCTCCGCCGGATCCTTGACCAGGGCGGCGCCGATGACCGCGCGGGCGTAGTCCTCCGTCTGGAGCAGCCCGGGGACCAGCAGCGGCTCGTAGTTGCGCACCGACGACGCCTCGGACTCCAGCCCGACGTACGGCCCGGGCAGGACGTCGTCGTAGGCGCGCCACCATCCCCGCCGGGCGGCGTCCCTGGCCAGCGCGATCAGCGCGTCCCGTTCCGAGCCCTCGACGCCGTAGAGATCGAGCAGGTCGCGGATGGTCCGGGCGTGCGGGCGGGTGTGGCCGGTCTCGATGCGATAGACGGTGGAGGCCGCCATGCCGAGCCGTCGCGCGACCTCCTCGCGAACGAACCCGGCTTCACGCCGTAGACGCGTCAGCTCACCGGAAAGCCGACGGAGCCGGACAGTAGGGCCGCCAACTCCCCTCATAGGTCGAACTCTCCCTTTCGCCGCAAAAGGAAACTATGCAATCGTGCATTCGCCATATTGCGTAGCCGTATTGCAAAGTGCAGGATGAACGCAGTCTTGCACGGACCTCGAATCGCCATCCACAGACGGGTGCACAGGGAGTTATCAGGGGATGACAATTCTCAACCTCTCGGGGAGAATCGCGATCTCACGCCCCTTCTCAGGAGACCCGTCCCGGGTGCGGGCCGCCCGGCGGTTCGTGGCGAACCGTCTCGGCGACGGCCATCCCTACCGCGACGACGCCGTGCAACTGATCGGCGAGCTGGTCGCCGAGTCCCTGCGCCACGCCGCCTCCTGTGGACGCCCGCCGGGGTACGGCGTGTCGGTCCTGGCCACGCCCGCCGCGGCCCGGGTCACGCTGTCGACACAGGGCTGCGGGTGCTGGACGTCTCCCCAGCTCACGCCGGGCCGCGGCGTCCACCTCGTGGATCTGTTCACCCGCCGGTGGGGCGTGTCGGCCAGCCGCACCGGGGTCTGCGTGTGGTTCGAGCTCGGGCACGACGCCGCCGTGCCGCCGCCCAGGGGCGTGGAGAGCGAGAGCACGAAGACGGCCTGACCGCCGGCGCGCACCGGCCGGGACCGGGACCGGTGCGAAGCAGAATGAATTTCTGGCCGGATCCGGGGTAGACGGGCGCCATATCTTCCGGAGAAGGGGACGATATGGCGCAAATAAGCACCGACATTCCCGCGCGGCTGGATCGGCTCCCCTGGGCCCGTTGGCACTGGCTCGTGCTCATCGGACTCGGCACCGTCTGGATCCTCGACGGGCTCGAAGTGACCATCGTCGGGGTCATCGGCCCCCGGATCACCGACCCGAGCAGCGGGCTTGGACTCACCGACAGCGAGGTCGGGATCGCCGCCGGGGTGTACGTCGCGGGAGCCTGTCTCGGCGCTCTCTTCTTCGGCCACCTGACGGATAGATTCGGGCGCAAGAAGCTCTTCCTGGTGACGCTCGCCGTCTACCTTGCCGCCACCGTGGCCACGGCCTTCTCGCACGACGCCTGGTACTTCTACCTGTGCCGGTTCTTCACCGGCGCCGGCATCGGAGGCGAGTACGCCGCGATCAACTCGGCGATCGACGAGCTCATCCCGGCCCGGGTGCGCGGCACGGTCGACCTGGTGGTGAACGGCTCCTTCTGGCTCGGCACCGCGCTCGGCGCGCTCATCGCGATCCCGGCGCTCGACACGAGCCTGCTGCCGGCCGATCTCGGCTGGCGCCTGCTGTTCGGCCTGGGCGCCGTCCTCGGTGTGGCGATCCTGCTGGTCCGCAGGACCGTGCCGGAGAGCCCACGCTGGCTGTTCATCCACGGGCGCGGCGAAGAGGCCGAGGAGATCGTGCGGGACATCGAGACGAAGGTCCGCGAGGAGAGCGGCAAGACGCTCGAACCCGCGCACGGGGAGATCAGGATCAACCAGCGGACGCACACCCCGCTGACGGAGGTGGCGGCCACACTGCTGCGGCGCTACCCCAAGCGCACGACCGTCGGCCTGTCGCTGTTCATCGGCCAGGCATTCCTCTACAACTCGATCTTCTTCACGTACGCGCTGGTGCTGTCGACGTTCTTCAAGGTGCCGGACGGCAGCACGCCGTGGTATCTCGTCCCGATCGCGATCGGGAACTTCCTCGGCCCGGTCCTGCTCGGCCGGTTCTTCGACACGATCGGCCGCCGGACGATGATCGCGGGCAGCTACGTGCTGTCCGGCCTGCTCCTGCTGGGCACCGCCGCGCTGTTCGACGCGCAGGTGCTTACCCCGGTGACCCTCACGGCCTGCTGGATGGTGGTGTTCTTCTTCGCCTCGGCGGGGGCGAGCAGCGCCTACCTGACGGTCTCGGAGATCTTCCCGATGGAGACCAGGGCCCTGGCGATCGCGCTGTTCTACGCCGTGGGCACCGGGCTCGGCGGCATCATCGGGCCGGTGCTGTTCGGCCGCCTGGTGGAGAGCGGGGTCGTCGGCAACGTCGTGGTCGGTTACATAATCGGCGCCGTCCTGATGATGGCGGCCGGGCTGGTGCAGTGGTTCATGGGCGTGGAGGCCGCACGGCGCTCCCTGGAGGACATCGCCGCGCCGCTCAGCGCCGAGCAGCACCAGATGGTCTGACCGGACGCACCGGTACGGCTCGCACCAGGGAAGCGCGAGCCGTACCGGCTGGGTGTCTCACCGCTCTCTTGGGTATCAACCCCCTCAGATGCGCACATAAGGCGCATCCTCGTACATTCGGGGGAATCATGGCTGACGACGCTCAGAAGAAGAAGCCCGCGAAGTCCACCGGCAAGGCGAAGAGGACGGCCATCAAGGAAGCCCGCTCGGCGAAGCAGGCGAAGAAGGCCAACCGTCCCGCCGAGGGCGCGAGCGAGTGACGGCCGCACGGCCGGTGCCACCATGATCCGGGCCGGGCCCACCGTGGCCCGGCCCTCCTCATTCCCTGCCCCGCTGAAACCCCCGCCCCCGCCGAGCAACCCATCCGTCCCCTGCGCCGTCGCCCGGTATGCGCCGCTTCCCTCCGTCCTGGATACTCGAAGGCCGTAGAGCCGATCTCGCCTGTTCTGGAGGGCCGCCCGTGAGGCTTGGAGTCGTCTTCGACCGCGACCTCCCGCCGGAGTCGCTCACGCCGTTCGCCGGGGAGCTCGACGGCACGGCGGTCTCCGACCTGTGGGTGGTGGAGGACCTCGGCTGGACGGGCGCGATCTCCTCGGCCGCCACGGCGCTGGCCGCGACCTCGCGCCTGCGCGTGGGCATCGGCATCACTCCGGCGCCCCTGCGCAATCCGATGCTGCTGGCGATGGAGCTGGCCAACCTGGCCCGCCTCCACCCCGGGCGGCTGGCCGCCGGGATCGGGCACGGCGTGCAGGCGTGGATGCGTCAGGTGGGCGCCGCCGCCGCGTCGCCGCTGTCGCTGCTGGAGGAGACGATCACGTCCGTACGGTCGCTGCTGCGCGGCGAGACCGTCACCCTGCACGGACGCGAGGTGAGCCTGGACGGCGTCCGCCTCGTCCACCCGCCGGCCGAGCCGCCGCCCGTCCTCGCCGGAGTGGTGAGCCCGCGCTCACTGGCCCTGTCGGGACGGATCGCCCAGGGCACCATCCTCCCCGAGGGCCTCCCCCCGGAGCGGCTGCGGTCGATGATCGAGGGGATCGGCGCGACCGGAGACCACGAAGTGGTGGCGTTCGTCCACCTCTACGTCGGCGACGGCGCGCGCGAGGCCATGCGGAAGGCGGCCGAGGAGCAGGCCGGGTTCCTGCAGGTCGCGCCGGAGGAGGTCGCCATGGCGGCCGGTTCGCCGGAGGAGGCGGCCGCGCACGTCAGGGCATTGTGGGAGGCGGGCGTCTCCACGGTCGCCGTCCGCCCGGTGGGCGCCGACCCGCTTTCCCACGTCCACACGCTGCTGTCCGCCCTCTGAGGTCATCCGTCAAGGGCCGGGGGCCCTCATGTCTGGGCGGGCAGTCCGGCGTAGTAGGGCCGCATCGCGGGGTAGTAGGCGGCGAAGTCCGGCGTGGGTGAGCCGTCACGCGCGGCCACGAGCATGTCCAGGTAGTACTCCCAGCCCGGGCCGATCTCGCCGAGCTGCTCCTCGGTCTCGAGGTGCTGCACGAACCGCAGGCGCGTTGCACCGGCGGCTTCCGACAGCAGCATCTCGACGCGCCAGGTGCCGGATTCGTCGGTAGCCGACAGCGCCAGCCGCCGTGGCGGATCGCACGCGTCGATGCGCATTTCGAGCCACGGCGCCTCGTCCTCGAACGCCATCCGCACCTTGATCGTGCGGCCGGGCGCGGCGTCGCCCTCCCACGGCCCGAACCAGCGCGCCGTGGACTCGGGCTCGGTGATGCTGGCCCACACGTCCTCGGCGGAGGCGCGGAACGAGCGCGTCAGGACGAGATCACTGCCGGCGCCGGTGCGGAACAGCTCGCCGGTGGGGGAATGGTTCACGCGGTGTTCTCCTTCGCTTGGTCGGCCGCACTGCGCGTACGGCGTTCGCGCCGGGTCCGGTAGACCTCCGTCTCCAGCGCGTCGAGGCGGTGCTCCCAGCCGAGAGGCCGGACGAACTGGCCGAGCCATACGGCGAGCTCGGTGAGCTGCCCGGCGTCGAGCTCGTAGAGCCGTTGCCTGCCGACGAGCTGGTCGCGCACCAGCCCGCTTTGCCGGAGCACCCGCAGGTGGCGGCTCACGGCCGGCCGGCTGATCCGGAAGTGCCCGGCGATCTGTCCCGCCGAGAGCCTGCCTCCGCGCAACATGACCAGGATCTCCCGGCGCACCGGGTCCGCGATCGCTTGCACCACCATGTCCATGAGGAAAAGCGTAACCTATAGGTTACGCTTTTCGCCGGACGGCGGCCTCGTACCGGAACCACCTCGCCAACGCGACCGTCCCCGTCGGCAGAACCGTCCGATCCACCGCCGATCGCGGGACACGACATTTGTCCCGATCAGGACGGGATATGCGCCACTACGCCAGAACGCGCGCGATCGGGCAGAGTTGAGACGTGGACACCCCGACCCTCCGGTCTCCTCAGCACCGCGTGAGCCGCACCGCCGTCTGGTATTGGGCCGCACGGGCCGCCCTCGGCTGGCTGGTCCTCCTCGCGGCCCAGGTCGTCTGGCTCGTGGCCGACGGCGACGGTGACGCCTGGCCCGCCGCCACCCACGTGACCGCTCTCGTCGTCACCGCCGTCGTCGCGGTGGCGCACGTCACGGTCATGCCACAGTGGCGTTATCGGGTGCACCGCTGGGAGGCCACGTCCGCGGCCGTGTTCACCCAGTCGGGCTGGTTCAAGCAGGAGTGGCGCATCGCCCCCGTCTCCCGCATCCAGACCGTGGACAGCGAGCGCGGCCCGCTGGAGCAGATCTTCCGCCTGGCCAACGTCACCGTCACCACCGCCTCCGCCGCCGGCCCGATCAAGGTCAGCGGCCTCGACCGCGACACGGCCCAGCGCCTGGTCGCCGAACTCACCGCGACCGCGCAGGCGACGGCGGGTGACGCCACGTGATCGACCTCGTCGAGACGACCTCGAGCTGGCGGCGGCTGAGCCCGCGCATGCTGGTGATCCACCCGTTCCAGGAGGTCGTACGGGCCGCCCCGGCGCTGCTCGGCCTGCTGGTCGCGGGGACGAGCAGCGGCGGGCAGGGCCAATGGTGGAGCATCGGCGGCGTCGGCCTCATGGTGGTGCTCGGCATGCTCCGCTGGTTCACCACGACCTATCGCATCACCCCCGAGCACGTGCAGGTCCGCCGCGGCCTGCTGACCCGCAAGGTGGTGACCGTGCCGCGCGACCGGGTCCGCACGGTGGACGTCACCTCCCACGTGCTGCACCGGGTGCTCGGCCTGGCCCGGGTGGAGGTGGGGACGGGCACGTCGGAGCGCAGGCGCGAGGGCCGGCTCAAGCTCGACGCGCTGTCCGCCGCCGAGGCCGCCCGCCTGCGCGTGGAGCTGCTGCACCGCTCTCCCGCCGCGACCTCCACCTCGTCCGCCGCGTCCGCCGCGTCCGCCGCGTCCGCCGCGTCCGCCGCGGAGATCAGCGTGACGCCTCCCGCGGGGAGCACGCCGGCCGCGGAGACCGAACTCGCGCGGATGCGTCCCGAGTGGGTGAGGTTCGGGCCGTTCACGATGTCCGGACTCGTCACGGTGGGCGTCGTCGCCGGGTTCGTGTCCCGGCTGGTCTCGGAGGGCAACGTCGACCTCGGCAGGGTCGGGCCCGTCCAGGAGACCCTGCGGTGGTTCAGGGCGATGTCGCTCCCGCTGGAGATCACGACGGTGGTGCTCGTGCTGGTGGTGTTCGTGAGCGTCGCCTCCACGCTCGGCTACGTCCTGGCCTTCGGCAACTTCCGGCTGACCCGGCACCCCGAGGGCACCCTCCACGTGACCCGGGGGCTGCTGACCACGCGGGCCACCACGATCGAGGAACGCCGGCTGCGCGGGGTCGAGGTCACCGAGCCGCTGCTGCTGCGCGCCGTACGCGGGGCCCGCCTTTCCGCGGTCACGACGGGGCTGCGGGCGGCGCAGGGCGCCCAGCGCGGCGGATCGTTGCTGCTGCCGCCCGCGCCGCGCGCGGCCGCCGTGTCGGTGGCCCGGCTCGTGCTCCCCCGTGTCGCCGTCGCCCCGTCCGACTCCTCCGCCTCCGGAGCCTCGCCGGTCACCGTGGGTCTGACCGCGCACGGCCCCGCCGCACTGCGCCGCAGGTTCACCCGGGCGTACGGCGTGCACGCGCTGGTGCTGGCCGCGCTGGTCGCGCTGTGGTGGTGGGCCGGGCTGCCGTCGTGGACGTGGCTCACCGCCGCCGCCCTGCTGCCGCTGACCGCCCTGCTCGCCGCCGACCGCTACCGCTCTCTCGGCCACGCTCTGACGTCCGGGTATCTGATCACCCGCTGGGGCTCGTTCTCCCGTCGCCGGGTGGCGCTGGAGTGCGACGGCGTCATCGGCTGGAACGTCGAGCGGTCGTTCTTCCAGCGCCGGGCCGGCCTGGTGACGCTGACGGCGACCACGGCGGCGGGCAAGCAGGGCTACCAGGTGCGCGACGTGGACCTCGCCGAGGCGCTGCGCCTGGCCGCCGCGGGCACCCCGGGCCTGCTCGACCCGTTCCTCGTCGAGGAGCAGCACGTCAGCCCTGTCGGCTAATAGCATGGGTTGCCCGATAAGACCGGTTTGATGCCAGGAGTTGGATTGTCCCGCTACGGCCAGATGTTCGGCCCCGACATCACGTTCCTCGGCGTCGAGCGCTGCGACCTCGACGACCCGGCCGGCTACGCGGACGCCGACGTCGTCATCCTGGGCGCGCCGTTCGACGGCGGCACCTCCCACCGCCCGGGTGCGCGATTCGGCCCGAACGCCATCCGGCAGACCTGCTATCTCCCCCACGACGGCTCCCGCCCCAGCCTGGCGCTGCGCGTGGACGCCCTCAAGGACCTGCGGGTGCTTGACGCCGGAGACGTGGAGACCTACGCCGGGGACATCGAGGGCAGCCTGCGCGCGATCGAGGACGCGGTCGCCAAGATCGCGGCCTCCGGGGCGATCCCCGTCGTCCTCGGCGGCGACCACACGATCGCCCTGCCCGACGCGACCGGCGTGGCCCGCCACCACGGCTTCGGCCGGATCTCCATGCTCCACTTCGACGCGCACGCCGACACCGGCGACATCGAGTTCGGCCACCTGCACGGCCACGGGCAGCCGATGCGGCGGCTCATCGAGTCGGGGGCCATCCGGGGCGACCGCTTCCTGCAGATCGGCCTGCGCGGCTACTGGCCGGGGCCGGAGATCCTCGACTGGATGGCCGGGCAGCGCATGCGGTCGTACGAGATGACCGAGATCGTCGCCAAGGGTCTCGACGAGTGCCTCAGCGAGGCGTACGCGATCGCGCTCGACGAGTGCGACGGCGTCTACCTGTCGGTCGACGTGGACGTCTGCGACCCCGGCCACGCACCCGGCACCGGCACGCCCGAGCCGGGCGGCCTGTCGGCCCGCCAGCTCCTCGACGCCGTACGCAGGACCTGTTACGAGCTGCCCGTCGTCGGCCTGGAGATCGTCGAGGTGGCCCCGCCGTACGACCACGCGGACATCACTGCGTACCTGGGCAACCGGGTCGTGCTGGAGGCGCTGTCGGCGATCGCCCGGCGGCGCAGGGACGCCGCCGACGGCACCCGCTGGGATCCGCGGCAGCCCCTCCTCGACGGCCGCTGAGACCGCTCCGGGACAACCGGTGCGTACGGGCTGTTTCCCCCCACGGCCGGGAGCCGATCTGGTAGGCATGGTCGGATGACGCGATCGAGAACCGCCGCAGTCCTGGCCGTCGCCGCCGCGCTCCCGGCGCTCCTGACCGGCTGCGCGGCCGGCGGCGACGTCACGGGCTCGGCGCGGGCGGCGTCACGGGCCACGCCGGTCACACGACCCTCAGGCGACGCCGCGACCGTGGGAGCAAGCGAGCCGGCGACGGCGGGAGCGAGCGGGCCGGCGACCAGGGACGCGTCGGCCGCCCGCCCCGTCCGGTCCCCCGCGAAGCCCGTGCGGGTGCCTGCCGGGGTGACGGCGGGGTACGCCGTGGTCGACGTGACCACGGGCAAGACGGTCGCCCAACGGCAGGCGCACCATCGGTTCCGGTCGGCGTCGGTGGTGAAGATCCTCATCGCCACCGACTATCTGGAGCGGCACAGGGGGACGATCCCGGCCCGGGACATGGCGCTGCTGACGCCCATGCTCCGTGGCAGCGACGACGACGCGGCGACGGCCCTGTGGCGGCGCGGCGGCCAGGGCGAGATCGTGCGGCGGATGGCGCGCAGGATCGGCCTGACCGAAACCGCCCCGCCACCCGCCGCCAAACCCGGCTTCTGGGGCTACACGGCCATCAGCGCGGCCGACATCGCGCTCGTCTATCGGTATCTGTTGCGGCGGGCCGAGCCGCGCGTCCGCGACTTCGTCCTCGGCAATCTGCGCAAGGCGTCGCAGTGCGCCCGCGACGGTTTCGACCAGTTCTTCGGCATCCCCCGCGCCGTCCCCCGGCCCTGGGCGATCAAGCAGGGCTGGTCCGGATATGGTGCGGTTCCTCCCGTCAAATGCACCCGGACGAAGGCGACGTCATACCGTATCGGGGCGGTCACAATCAGCGGCAACCCGGTTGATTTCGGCCGTCCGGTGCTCCACACTACTGGCGTGATCGGCGACCGGCTGATCATGGTGGTGCTCACCCTGCAGCCCTCGGGGGCGTCCTTCACGCAGTCGGCCCAGCGGGTGACGAAGCTGGCGAGAGACCTCTATCTCAGCGTCGCCTAGCGGTCCGGTTCGTACGGGAGGGACCGTTCTGTTTAGAGGCAGGGCCGCCGGGCAGCGATCACGCGTGCTCTCCCTCCTTTCTGAAAGCTGGTCGGCGATGGGTTTCCCGTGGGGATTGCTCGGCCGGGACATGGCGGTCGATCTCGGCACGGCCAACACGCTCGTGTACGTGCGCAAGAAGGGCGTGGTCCTCGACGAGCCGTCGGTGGTGGCGGTCAACCTGCACACGGACAGGATCGTGGCGGTCGGGACCGCGGCGAAGGAGATGATCGGGCGGACCCCGCCCCACATCGCCACGCTGCGTCCCCTCAAGGACGGCGTGATCGCCGACCTCGACGCGGCCGAGCGCATGCTGCGGCACTTCATCCAGGTGGCGCACAAGAACCGCTACCTGGCCAGGCCCCGGGTCGTCGTCGCCGTGCCGAGCGGCACCACGAGCGTCGAGCAGCGCGCGGTCAGGGAGGCGGCGTACGAGGCGGGCGCCCGCCGCGTCCGCATCATCGAGGAGCCGATGGCCGCGGCGATCGGCGCCGGGCTCAACGTGGGCGACACGACCGGCAACATGGTCGTGGACATCGGCGGCGGCACGACGGAGGTCGCGATCGTCTCGCTCGGCGGGGTGGTCGTGTCGAAGTCCGTGCGGGTCGGCGGCGACGAGCTCGACGAGGCGATCGTCAACTACGTCAAGAAGGAACACTCCCTGATGCTCGGCGAGCGCACGGCCGAGCACGTCAAGATCAAGCTGGGCAGCGCGCGGCCGGGCGGCGACGAGACCACGCCGCTGCCGATCCGCGGCCGTGACCTGGTGACCGGCCTGCCGAAAACCGCGACGATCAACCGGGCGCAGGTGCGGGAGGCGATCGAGGACCAGGTCCAGACGATCGTCGACGCCGTGCAGAGCACGCTGGACCAGTGCCCGGCCGAGCTGGCGGGCGACCTGATCGACAACGGCATCGTGCTGACCGGCGGCGGCGCGCTGCTCGACGGGCTGGCCGAACGGCTCGAGAAGGCCGTCGGCATGCCGATCCACCTCGTCGACCAGCCGCTCCAGTCCGTGGTGCTGGGCGCGGGCCGGTGCGTCGAGCGTTTCGACGACATGCAGGACGTGTTCCTCCCCGAAACGCGTCGATGAGGGCCTCCGGTCGCCGGGTGCCCGTTTTGCTTGCGCTCGTCTCCGCCGCCCTGATCGCAGCCGACACCGTCACCCCGCTCGAACCGCTGCGGGCGTTCGGGTCGGCCGTCTTCGGCGGGCTGGAGGACGCGGCGTCCGCCGGCGTCCGCTGGGCGTCGGGCGAGCATCGCGTGGCGGAGCTCGAACGCGAGAACGCCCGCCTGCGCGCCGACCTGCTGGCCGCCCGGCGCCCGACCCCGTCCCCCGCCCAGGCGGACGGCTACCGGGTCGTGTCGGCCCACGTCATCGGCTTCGGCCGGGACGGCACGGTCACCGTCGACACCGGCTCCGACGCCGGTGTGACCCGCGACATGACCGTGTTCGACGGCGACGGGCTGGTCGGCCGGATCCTGCGCTCCGGCCCCGGCACGGCGACCGTGCAGCTCGCCACGGCCTCCGGCGCCTCGATCGGGGCCCGGCTGGAGGGCTCGCGTGAGGTCGGCCTGGTGACCGGCGTCCCCGAGCACGGGCTGCTGCGGCTGAGCCTGCTCAACGCCTCCGCCGAGGTCAAGCCCGGCGACCGGGTGGTGACCCTGGGGTCGCGGGACATGCGGCCGTACGTGCCGGACGTGCCGATCGGCACGGTGGTCACGGTGGAACCCGCGCCGGACGCGCTGACCAGGACGGCGCTCGTGCGTCCCTTCGCCCGCTTCACCGCGCTCGACCTCGTCACCGTGGTGCTGGGACCGCTGCCGGACGCCGCGGCGGTGGACGCGTCCGCCGCCGAAGGCGAGGCCGGGAGCGAGGCCGGGGGCGGGGATGCGGACGCCGCGAAGAGCGGCGAGAAGAACCAGAAGAAGGCGAAGGGGGCGTGATGAAGGCGGTCGTCCTGTCCGTGCTCGTGGTCCTCCTCGCACCGGTGCTCCAGGTCGCCGTGGTCAACGGGCTGTCCCTGCCCGGCGGCGGACCCGACGTCGTGCTGGTCGCCGTCATCGCGCTTGCGGCGCTGCTACGCCCCGGAGCGGGGGCGTTCCTGGGGTTCGCCGCGGGCCTGGCCGCCGACGTCGCGCCGCCCGCCGACCACACCATCGGGCGGCTCGCCCTGGTCATGTGCCTGGCCGGGTGGGTGTGCGCACGGGTCACCGCGGACGGCGCGGCCGGGCGGCGCACCGCCGTCGCCGCCGTCGTGGCCCTGGGCGCGACGCTCGCCGGGGGCGTGCTCGCGGCCCTGCTCGACGGCACGCCCTGGGGCACGGCACTCGCGCCCGGCGCCGTCGCCTGGACCGTCGGCCTGGCCGCGCTCGTGGCGGCGGCGCTCGCCCTGCTGCCCCGCCGCCGCTCGTTCGGGCGGGTGCCGAGGTCGCGGGACGGTTCACGCGATCGGTACGGCCGGGGGAGGCGGCTTGCGTAGGACCGTCCACCGGGGCCGCCTCACGCTCGTGTTCGTCGTGGTGACCGCGCTCATGCTGACCCTGCTCGGCCGCCTGTGGTATCTGCAGATCGTCACCGGCCCGTCGTACGTGCGGGCGGCCACGGAGTCACGGGTCCGCTCGGTCGTCCTGCCGCCGGTGCGGGGGCCGATCCTCGACGTACGCGGCCGGCCGCTGGTCGCCAACGAGACCAAACCCCTGGTGTCGGTGGACTACATGGCCCTCATCCACCAGCCCGACGGCGGGCGGGACGTGCTGACCCGGCTCGCCCGGGCCCTGGGCCGGCCCTACCAGGAGATCGCCGACCGGGCCCGGCTGTGCGCCGGAGGTGTGCCCCGGCCGTGCTGGCCCGGCTCGCCGTACCAGCCGATCGTGGTCGCGGACGACGTGAGCGTGCGCACGGCGCTGTGGATCGCGGAGCGGCAGGACGAGTTCCCCGGCGTCAGCACCGCGTTGCGGCCGGTCAGGACCTATCCGCTCGGCTCGGCCGCGGCGCACGTGCTCGGTTACCTGCAGCCGCCCTCCCCCGACGACCCCGAGGGAGGCCCGGAGCTGATCGGCCGCGACGGCCTCGAAGCGCAGTACGACCGCGAGCTGGCCGGGCGCACCGGGCTCAGGCAGGTGGCCGTGGACAGCACGGGCACGGTCACCGGCCTGATCCGCGAGGAGGCCGCCGTCGCCGGAGACACGCTGGTGACCAGCATCGACGCGCGCATCCAGGAGGTGGCCGAGCGGGCGCTGGCCCGGGCCGTGACCGCCGCGCGCAAGCGGGGCGAGCCCGCGGACAGCGGCGCGGCGGTGGTGCTGGAGGCGAAGACCGGGCGGGTGACGGCGATCGCCGACTATCCCACCTACGACCCGGGCGTGTGGACCGGGGGCATCTCGCAGCACGACTACGAGGACCTGCCGCTGGTCAGCGCGGCCGTGCAGGGGCAGTGGCCACCGGGTTCCACCTGGAAGGTGACCTCGACGGCCGCGGCGGCGAAGGCGGGCTACTCACTGCGGGCCTCCTACGACTGCCCGGGCGGCTACACGATCGGCGGCCGGGTGTTCCACAACTTCGAGAGCGCCGAGCTGGGCCGGATGGACATGCACCGGGCCCTGGTGGTGTCCTGCGACACGATCTTCTACCGGTTCGCCGAGAAGATGTGGCAGCGCGACGGCGGGCTCAAGCCGGTCAAACACCCCAAGGACCCGATGCAGAAGATGGCCGGGGAGTTCGGGTTCGGCACGCCCACCGGCGTCGACCTGCCGCACGAGGCGTCGGGGCGGGTGCCCGACCGCGCCTGGAAGAAGGCCAACTGGGAGCGGACCAAGGCCGACTCCTGCCGCCGCGCCAAGACCGGCTATCCGGAGATGTCCGACCGCAAGCGGGCGGCCTACCTCAAGGCGCTCGCCTCCGACAACTGCCGTTCCGGCGGGGTCTGGTGGGCGGGCGACGCGGCCAACTTCTCGATCGGCCAGGGCGACGTGCTGGTGACGCCGCTCCAGCTCGCCCGGGGGTACGCCGCGCTCGCCAACGGCGGCACGGTCTTCAGCCCCAGGATCGGCAAGCGGGTCGTGCGCCCCGACGGCACCGTGGTCCGCACGATCAACCCGCCCGTCGTGGGAAAGATCGACGCCTCTCGCACGACGCTGCGGTTCATCCGCGACTCGCTCGCCGACGTGCCTCGCGCGGGTACGGCCGCCGGCGCGTTCGAGGGCTACTCCTTCAAGCGGCTGCCGGTCGCGGGGAAGACCGGCACCGCCGAGGCGTACGGCAGGCAGGACACCTCGTGGTTCGCCTCCTTCGGCCCGGTGAAGAAGCCGAAGTATGTCGTGGTGGTGGTCGTCTCGCAGGGCGGCACGGGCGCGACCACGGCGGCCCCCGCCGCCCGGGAGATCTGGGAGGGCATCGCCGCCCTCACCCACGACGCGAAGAAGCACGGCAAGAAGAGCACGAAGCACGACAAGGACGGCGGAGGGGCGCGGTCCGCCTCCCTGCCTCCGGTCGCGTTCTCCGAGCCGGGTGGCACGCGGTGACGGGCGGGACCCGGACGGGCGGGACTCGGACGGGCAGCGGTGGAACAGGCTGGACTCGGACGGGCAGGACTCGGACGGGCAGGGGTGGAACGGGCTGGGCTCGGCTGGTTGGAGGCACGCGATGACGACGCTCGGTCCCCTGTCCGTACGGCTGCCGGCGAGCCGGGCGACCAGGCGGAGGCCGTGGGCGCGCCTCGCCTTCTTCCCCGCCTGGGGCCTGGTGCTGCCCGCGGCCGCGTTGTCGGCGATCGGGCTGCTGCTCGTGTGGTCGGCCACCCGCAACGAGCCGGGCTCGACACTCCTGCAGCGGCAGGCGCTCAGCGTGGGCATCGGCTTCGCGCTCCTGTGGGCCGTCTCGCGGATCGACCTGCGAATGCTGCGGGCCTACGTCCCGGTGCTGTACCTGCTCGGGCTGGCCGGGCTGGTCGCCGTGCTGACCCCGCTGGGCCGCACGATCAACGGCTCGCACGCCTGGATCGTGCTCGGCGACGGGCTGCAGTTCCAGCCGTCCGAGTTCGCCAAGGCGGCCACGGTGCTCGCGATCGCGACGGCGCTGGGCGAGCCGCGCGACGGCGAGCGCAGGCCGGGCGCCGGGGCCGTGCTGCTCGCCCTCGGCCTCGCCGCGGTGCCGGTCGGGCTGATCGCGCTGCAGCCCGACTACGGCACCGCGATGGTCTTCCTGGTGCTGGCCACCGGGATGATCGTGGTGTCGGGAGCGCCCAAGAGGTGGTTCGCGGCGTTCGCCGCCGCCGGGGCCGCCGGGCTTCTCCTGGTGTGGCGGCTCGACCTGATCCGGCCCTACCAGCTCCAGCGCCTGATGGTGCTGGCCGACCCGGACGCCGACCCCATGGGCATGGGCTACAACGCCACCCAGGCCAGGATCGCGATCGGCTCCGGGGGCCTGCTCGGCAAGGGCCTGTTCCACGGCGAGCAGACGGCGGGTCATTTCGTGCCCGAGCAGCACACCGACTTCATCTTCACCGTCGCGGGCGAGGAGCTCGGCTTCCTCGGCGCGGCCTGCGTGATCCTGCTGATGCTCGCCCTGTTGTGGCGCGGCCTGTGGATCGCGGCCAAGAGCCCCTCACCGTTCGGCACGGCGGTGGCCGGCGGGGTGGTGTGCTGGCTGGCGTTCCAGACGTTCGTGAACGTCGGGATGACGATGGGCCTGCTGCCGGTCGCGGGGCTGCCGCTGCCGTTCGTGTCGTACGGCGGGTCGGCCACGATCTCCAGCCTGGCGGCCGTGGGGCTGCTCGCCGCCGTGAACCGGCGTACGCGCACACCGGCATAGGGCACCCTTGGAGGAATGCGCAGCAAGCTCGGCGGACGGGTGGCCCAGGCGGCGGAGATCGCCCTGGCCACCCGCAAGTACGTGACCCCGATCGACGTCCTCACCGGCCTGCGGTGGCTGCACGACCGCCACGTGGAGACGTGGCGGCAGGGGCGCGCCGACAGCCTGGAAGGGCTGGCCGCCGTGGACGCCGGCCGGATGGCCGAGGCCCTGTCGCATCTGCGCGCGTGGGCCATGTCCCGCGACCTGCTGGAGAGCGAGGCGGCCTACACGGCGGGCACCCGCGACCGGCGGCCGCTGCGCTTCACGGCGGCGGGCGACGAGGACCTGGAGCGTGCCTTCCGCGCCCACTGGCTGTCGCCCGAGCTGAGCGAGACACGGCGGCGGCAGATCGCCGAACGGCACAGCAAGGCCCCCGACCTCACGGCCGTGGCGCCGCTGGACGCGTGGACGTGTGCCGGGTGCGGGGACACCGGGCCTTATCTGATCATGGAGGACGATCGGCCGCACTGCCTGACCTGCGCCGACATGGACCATCTGTGCTTCCTTCCGGCGGGGAACGCGGCGCTGAGCCGCCGCGCCAAGAAGGAGAGCGGGTTGTCTGCGGTGGTGGTCCGCTTCAACCGGCGGCGCAAGAGATACGAGCGGCTCGGCGTGCTGGTCGAGGAGGAGGCGCTGACCCGGGCCGAGGAGCAGTGCCTGGCCGACGAGGAGGCACGGCTGCGCCGCCGCGAACGCGACCGCGAGCGCCGGGCCGGCGAGGACGCCGAGTTCCAGACGAGGATGGCTGCGCAGATCCGCCGCCTGTTCCCCCACTGCCCGGCCGAGCGGGCCGAGGCCATCGCCGCGCACGCCGCCGTACGCGGCAGCGGGCGGGTGGGCCGCACCGCCGCCGCCCGGGTGCTGGACGAGAACGCCATCACGCTCGCCGTGATCGCGAGCGTGCGCCATCTGGACACCGACTACGACGCGCTGCTGATGGGCGGGACGCCGCGGATGACGGCCCGCGAGCGAATCCGCCCCCGGGTCGAGGAGGTCCTGACGGCCTGGCGGGCGTGAGCGCCCGCTTCCGGCGGACCTCCGGCCGGCCCATCAGCGGACCCTTCAGCGGCCCCGTCAGCGGACCCGGCCGACCATCTGGGCGTACATGCGCCCGGGGCTGGGGACCGACGAGGGGTTGAGGAAGCCGGGCAGCGGGGGCAGGTCGACCGCGAACGGCTGCAGCCGCTCGAACAGCGTGTGCGCGTCGGGCGGCCGGTTGTCCGGCTCCTTCTCCAGCAGTTCGGCGATGAGACGGTCGAGCGCGGCGGGGACCCCCGGCACCCGCGGCGGCTGTTCCTTCACCTGCTTGTCGAACACGGCGTACTCCGTGGGCCCGGTGAACAGCTGGTTGCCGGTCAGCATCTCGTGCAGCACGCAGCCGAGCGAGTACAGGTCGCTCTTCGGCCCGGCGACGCCCCGCTGGATCTGCTCCGGGGACATGTACGCCGGGGTGCCGAGAATCTGCCCGATCCGGGTGAACTGCGCCGTCCTCCCCGCGACGTCCGTCTCACGCAGCATGGCGAGCCCGAAGTCGAGCAGCTTCACGCTGCCGTCCGGGCAGAGCATGAGGTTGGTCGGCTTGAGGTCCCGGTGGCAGATCGACAGCTCGTGGGCGGCGGTCAGCACGGCGCACGCCTGCGCGGCGATGGCCGCGGCCCACGGCACCGGCAGCGGGCCGTGCTCGCTCAGCAGGTCGGCGACCGTCACGCCCTCGATGAACTGCATGACCTGGAAGAGCCGCTGCTCGTAGGTGCCGAAGTCGTAGAGCACGGGCGCGCCCGGGTGGTCGAGCTTCGCGAGGATGCGCGCCTCGCGGATGAAGCGGCGCTGCAACTCCTCGTCGGGGCCGTCGGGCAGCCGCAGGAACTTCACCGCCACCTTGCGGTCGAGCCGCCGGTCGTGCCCGCCGTATACGGCGCCCATGCCGCCCTGCCCCAGGGGGAGGTCGTCCAGGTCATACCGGTCCCCGATGACCATGCGCCCCTCCCGTCGGCCTATCGGGGAAAAGCTACCGGATTCGTCCGCGATGCTCGGGCTCGGCGGCAGGGTGGACAGGACTCTCTCAGCTGAGGAGCTGCCGGCCGCGTCACCCACGGGGGCGGAGGCGTCCGTCGATCAGCCCCTCGACGCCGAGCCGCGCGAGCGCCTCACCCGCCGCGGCCACCTCGCGCAGGCCGTCCTCCAGCGCGAGCAGCCGCCGGAAGGCCGTGCCGTACGTCCGCTGGACGGCCAGGGGAAGCTGGGGCACGCGGGCCCGGCGGGCCTCCACGCGGCTGCTGCCCAGGTGCGGCCGCCCGCCGCCCGCGGCGTAGCGCAGGAACCCGGCCAGGAACTCGGGATCCACCTTGCCGGGATCGACGCGGAAAAGGCTGAGATGGGGGCCCAGGACCGCCCCCTCCCCCGCGACCACCCGGGCGGTGACGGCCGACGCGACGACGTCTCCCCGCCGTACGGCGAGCAGGCCGGGGGCGCGCGGGATCCACCTCGACGGCGTCGTTCCGGCCGCGACGTCGTCGGCCGTCAGCACGGGCACTTCCCCCTCGGGCACCTCGCCGCCGGAAACCTCGCCGCCGGAAACCTCGCTCTCGGACATCTCGCTGCCGGACATCTCGCTGCCGGGGACATCGGCGGGCAGCGCCCGCAGCGTCGAGTGCCTGATGGTGACCAGCCCGGATCTCGCCATCTCGGCCACGGTCGCCCACGACACGTCCCAGCCCGCCGCGCCGCCGGTGAGCACCTCCAGGTCGGGCATGTCGCCGGCCAGCGCCGCGAGCGCCTCCCTGAAGCGCTCACCGGCCGCGGGAAAACCCCGCATGTCGACCCGGGGGGACAGGTGCCGCGCCGGGCTCACGTCCACCTCGTCGTCGAGGATGTCGATGATCCTGACCGTGCGGCCGCCGGGCGGAAGCTCGGTCTTCGCGAGGTGGGCCCGCCAGGCCGCTTCGACGGAGGCCGGGTCGTCTCCCGCGTCGGCCACGAGGATCGCGCCGGGCTGCCGTTCCCCAGGCTCGGGACGGCGCAGCAGCCACAGGTCGGGGCCCCCGGGCACCAGCGTGAAGACCGCGCGCAGCGCGCCCGTCCGCAGCAGGTTCGCCCGGATGCGGCGTCCCGGGCGGCGGCTCGCCGCGACACCCGGCATCAGGATGGCCACCAGCCCGCCGGGCCGCACGTGGGCGAGGCAGTGCTGCACCCAGGCCAGCTCCGACTCGCCCCGCGGAGGCATGCCGTACTGCCAGCGCGGATCGCCGACGAGGTCCTCGTGGCCCCACGCCCGCTCGTTGAACGGCGGGTCGCACACGACCGCGTCCGCGAGCGCGCCGTCCGACGGCCGGTCCGGCGGGAACGCGTCGTGCCGCAGCGCGTCCCCCGGGACGACCCGGGCGTCCCGTCCGCGCAGCAGCAGCCGCAACGCCGCGAGCATCGCGACCGTCTCGTTGGCGTCCTGGCCGAGCAGTCGCACGTCGTCCCCCGCCCCGGCGGCCCCGGCGGCGCCCAGCAGGAGTGTGCCCATGCCGCACGCCGGGTCGAGCACCGTCCGCGCCCCCGAACAGGCCAGCCGGGTCATCAGGGCGACCAGGTCGGGCCGGGTCAGCGCCAGCCTGCGGCTGTGCGCCTCGGCGTACCGCTCGCAGAGGAACTCGAACGTGCCGGCCGCGCCGCTCCGCTCGGCCATCCCGGCGACCAGCCGGAGCAGGCCGGGCTCGACCTGCGTCGCGTCCCCCGCGCGCGGGGGCAGGTCGGCGGTCGCCTCCGCCACCGCACGCGGGAGCCGTACGGCGAGGTCGGGGGCGGCGGACAGCCGCTTCCAGCCGTCGGGGTCGCGGAGCGTGTAGAGCAGGAACGCCCCCACCTCCCCCAGCACCTCGCCCAGGCGCAGGTCGTCCGCCGACGCGCGCAGCCGCTGCCAGACGCGGTCGCCCTGGGACACCTCGAACGACTTGCCGTTCCTGCGCAGCCACGCCTCCACTTCGGGAAGCGAGAAAAGGGGGCTGGAGGCGGTACCTCCGACCGGCTGGGGGAAGTCCTCGTAGCGGCGGCGCCAGTTGCTGACCGCGGCCCTGCCGACGTCGGCGAGCCGGGCGATGTCGCCCGCGTTCACGGTCGCTTCGACCGCCGCCTCGACGGCGGCCTCGAGCGGGCTCGCGGCGGCCGGGCGCGCGGTCGTGTCCGCCGAGTTGTCCGCCTGGGCGTCGTGGCTCATGAACACGAGCCTAGCACTGTGCTTGTGAAGTGACTCAACCAATGGTTTACTCAAAACCATGACGCACAACCGTATTCGGTACGCCGCGGGGTCGGACGTCGGGCGCTCGCGTGCCAACAACGAGGATTCGGTGCACGCCGGCGAGCGCCTGCTCGCCATCGCCGACGGGATGGGCGGACACGGACACGGCGAGGTCGCCAGCGCGGCCGTCATCTCCACACTGGCCAGACTGGAGGACGGTCCGGCTCCCGCCGACGTCGCCGCCGCCCTCGCGGACGCCGTACGGGAGGCGGGGCAGTGCCTGGGCGACCTCGCCGCCCAGGACCCGGCACTCGAGCGGATGGGCACCACGGTCACCGCGATGCTGTGGGACGGCCAGGGGAAGTTCGCCCTGGCCCACGTGGGCGACTCGCGGGCCTACATGCTGCGTGACGGCGCGCTCTACCAGATCACCCGCGACCACACGCTGGTGCAGTCGCTGGTGGACGACGGCCGCATGAGCCCCGACCAGGCCGCCCGCCATCCGCGCCGGTCCCTGCTGCTGCGGGCGCTGGAGACGAGCGGCCTGGCCGAGCCGGACCTCTCGCTGCGCGAGGTGCACCCGGGCGACCGCTATCTGCTGTGCTCCGACGGGCTCTCCGCCGTGCTCGAACCCGAGGCGATGCACCACGTGCTCACCACCGTGGCCGATCCGCAGGAGGCGGTCAGCCGGCTCATCGAGCTGGCCAACGAGGGCGGCGGACCCGACAACATCTCGTGCGTGGTCGCCGACGTCGAAGCCGCCGACGCCTGAGACCCGCCCCGTCCCGCGCCCGTCGGAGGACCCCGCAGCCGGCAGCGGGGCACAGCCGGACAGCGCCCGACGCCGGGGCCGCGCCCGGGTGGTGTGCCCGGACGGACGTCAGACGGCCCAGCCGCCGTCCACGTTGATCGTCGCCCCGGTGACGTAACGCCCGCCGTCGCCCGCCAGGTGGGCCACGGTCTCGGCGATGTCGCCCGGCTCCGCGTAGCGGCCGAGGACCGTCAGCCCCCGGATCGTGTCCGCCATGGGGCTGTCCGCCGGGTTCGAGGCGGTGTCGGTCGGGCCGGGGTTGACGAGGTTGACCGTGATGCCGCGCGGCCCGAGGTCACGGGCGAGCCCCTTGGTCATTCCGGTCATGGCCGTCTTGCTCATCGCGTACAGGGCGAAGCCCGGGAAGACGGCCCGCTCGGCCATGTTGCTTCCGATGGTGATGATCCGGCCGCCCTCGGTCATGTGGGCCGCCGCCGCCCGCGCGGCCAGGAACGGCCCGCGCACGTTGGCCGCGAGCGTACGGTCGACCTCCTCCGGCCCCAGGTCCTCGATCGGCGCGACGTGGAAGACCGCCGCGTTGTTCACGAGGACGTCGAGCCGGCCGAACTCCGCGGCCGCCTCGTCCACGGCCGCGGTGACCGCCTTCGCGTCGCCGTTGTCGGCCCGGATGACCAGCGCCCGCCGGCCCATCCCCTTCACCTTCTCGGCCACGGCGGCCGCGCTGTCCCCGTCGCGCTCGTAGGTCAGCGCCACGTCCGCGCCGCGCTCGGCCAGCTTGAGTGCGACCGCCGCGCCGATCCCCCGGCCACCCCCGGTGACCAGGGCCGCCTTGCCGTTCATGTCGTCGATCTCGTTCATGGTGTCGAGCATGGCGGCGGCGCCACAGGGAGGTCCGGCGGCGATCGGACCTCGCGTTCCGACCGTCAGGCCCGCGAGACAGGCGACAGAGCGGTCAGGCGCCGCGTGCCCGGAAGGCGGCGGTCTTGACCCGGTTCTGGCAGGCCGTGGAGCAGAAGCGGCGGGTGCCGTTGCGGGAGGTGTCCACGTACACGCGGTCGCAGTGCGGCGCGGTGCACACGCCGAGCCGGTCGTGCAACTCGCTGCCGAGCACCACGGCGAGGCCGGTCGCGCAACCGGCCGCGTAGTTGCCGGCCAGGGTGCCGCCCGCGCCGTGGAAGTGCAGGTGCCAGGGCTCCCCGTCGTGCCGGTCGAGGTGCGGGCGGGCGTCCGTCTCGGCCAGCAGTCCGTTCAGGGCGAGCGCCGCCGCGTCCACGTCGCCACGCGTCACCGCCTCGAACACGCCGCGCAGCCGCCCCGCGACCTCCGCGAGCGCGTCCACCTCTTCCTCGGCGACCTCGGGCGCCCGGCTGTCGCCGGCCGCGAGGACGTCGCCGACCGCGGCGGCCCGCGCCTCACCCGTCGGCGGCGCGTACGGCCGGCCCCGCGCCTCACCCTCGGTCAGCGTGTTGACCAGGCCGACCGCGATCGACACCACAGCATCGGTGTGACTGTTGAAATTCACTTGACCAGTTACGCCCTTGCGTTCTACGTTGTAACTGCCGAAAGCATACACGCCAGTTACAAGGAGTCGGCATGCTCACGATCGACGTGGCCACCAGGTGGATCGACCGTTGGGACCGCCAGCAGGAGGGCTATCTCCCCGATCGGGAGGAACGCTTCACCGCGCTGATCGACGCCGTCGAGGCGGGCATGGGCCATCCGGACCCCCTGGTGATCGACCTCGGCTGCGGCCCCGGCTCGCTCTCGGCCCGCCTGCTGGACCGTCTTCCCGGGGCCACGGTCGTGGCGGTCGACGCCGATCCCCTCCTGCTGTCGCTCGCCCGGGCGGCGTACGGCGACCGTGACGGCCTGCGCCTCGCCGACCTGGACCTGCGCGAGCCGGGGTGGAGCCGGGCGCTCGGCCTCGACCGCCCGGCGGACGTGGCGGTGAGCACGACCGCGCTGCACTGGCTGGCCGAGCCCCATCTGCGCGCCGTGTACGCCGAGCTCGCGACCGTGCTGCGCCCGGGTGGGCTGTTCCTCAACGGCGACCACTTCAGCTCCGAGGACACCACTCCCCAGCTGGCGCGGCTGGAGCGGGCCGTGCACGAGAGCGAGGAGCGGCGGCGCTTCGCCGGCGGCCGTCCGGAGGACTGGCGCCAGTGGTGGGACGCGATCGCCGCCGACCCCGACCTCGCCGGTGTCGCGGCACCCCGGCCGGCCACCGCGGCGCACCACGGCTCGGAGTCGCTTCACCTGTCCACCCATGTCGAGGCCCTCCGCGCGGCGGGCTTCGCCGAGATCGGGACGCTGTGGCAGCGCGGCGACAACCGCCTGCTCTGCGCCGTGCGTCCGTAGTCTCCCCGGCCGTTCTTCCCGGCCGATCTTTTCGGCCGTTCTTCCGGCCGTTCTTTCCGGCGGCCGCCGGGGTTTGCCCGCCGGGCCGCCGGATAGACGAACGCCATGACACCGACCGTGCTCACCGTCAACGCGGGCTCCAGCAGCCTGCAGCTGCATCTGGTGCGGGACGGCCGCGTGGTGCGGACCGAGCACAGCGAGCACAGCCCGGACCCCGCCGCGGCGGAGCGCACGCTGTCGGACTTCCTGTCCGGGGCGGACACCGAGGTGACCGCCGTCGGTCACCGGCTCGTCCACGGCGGCGAGGCCGTGCGCGCTCCGGCGGTCGCCGACGACGACGTGGTGGAGGCCGTACGCGGATACGCCGACCTCGCGCCGCTGCACGTGCCGCCCGCGCTCGCGCTGGTCGAGGCGGCCCGGCGGGTGCTGCCGTCCGTGCCGCACGTGCTGTGTCCCGACACCGCCTTCCACGCCGGGCTTCCCGCCGCCGCCGCGACCTACGCCCTGCCCGCCGAGTGGCGGCGGCGCTGGGGCCTGCGCCGCTACGGCTTCCACGGGCTGTCGTACGCGTGGGCGACCCGGCGTGCGGCCGAGCTGCTCGGACGCCCGGCCGGGGAGGTCAGCCTGGTCCTCACGCATCTCGGCGGCGGATGCTCGGTCTGCGCCGTGCGGGACGGCCGGAGCGTGGATACCTCGATGGGGTTCACTCCGTTGGAGGGTGTGCCCATGAGCAAGCGCTCCGGCAGCGTCGATCCCGGCATGCTCCTGTGGCTGCTGTCCGGCGCACGCCTCACGCTGGAGGAGCTGAGCGACGGGCTGGAGCACGGCTCCGGCCTGCTGGGGCTGTCCGACGGCCTGTCGGGCGACACCCGCGACCTGGTCGCCTCACCTGAGGAGGCCGCCGCCTTGGCGCTCGACGTGTTCGCCTACCGGGTGAGCCGGGAGATCGCCGCCTCGGCCGCCGCTCTCGACCGGCTCGACGCGCTCGTGTTCACCGGCGAGATCGGCTGGGACCAGCCCGAGGTGCGCGAGGCGGTGTGCGGCCGGCTGTCGCTGCTCGGCGTCGAGCCCCCCGCCGTGACCGACGTGGACCGGGACGGCGTCGTCAGTCCGCCGGGCGCCCGCCTGCCGGTCCTCGTCGTACGGCCCCGCGAGGAGCTCCAGGTCGCCCGGGAGACCCTCGCCGCGCTCGGCCGGCCCGGTGGCGGAGGCGGGCGGCCGTAGAATCCGCAGACATGCGCATCTTCACCGTGGACTCCTTCACCGACCGGCCGTTCCGGGGCAATCCCGCCGCGGTCTGCCTCCTCGACGACACCGTGCCGGACGAGTGGATGCAGGCGGTGGCCGCCGAGATGCGCCATTCGGAGACGGCCTTCGTTCTCGGGCAGGCCGAGGGGCCGTGCTCGCTGCGCTGGTTCACCCCCGCGGTCGAGGTCGCGCTGTGCGGGCACGCCACCCTGGCCACCGCGCACGTCCTCTACTCTCTCGGGGAGTCCGGGCGGCTGGAGTTCGACACGAAGAGCGGCGTGCTCGCGACCGAGCAGGCGGACGGCGGGCTGATCGCGATGGACTTCCCGGCGAAGCAGGCCACGCCGTGCCCGCCGCCGGACGGCCTCGTCGAGGCACTCGGCGTCACGCCGGTGTGGACCGGCCGCAGCGAGTTCGACCTGCTGGTCGAGGTCGGGTCAGCCGAGGAGGTCCGGGCCGCCGAGCCCGACATGGCGCGGCTCGCCGAGGTCGAGGCCCGCGGCGTCATCGTGACGGCGTCCGGCGAAAGCACCTCCGCCGACTACGTCTCCCGGTTCTTCGGCCCCCGGGTGGGCGTGCCCGAGGACCCGGTCACCGGGTCGGCCCACTGCGTGCTCGCGCCGCACTGGTCGGCCAGGCTCGGCCGGGACGCGCTCGTCGGGGAGCAGGTGTCGCGGCGCGGCGGGACCGTGCGCACAACCCTGCGCGGCGACCGCGTCGAACTCGCCGGGCACGCCGTGACCATCTGGTCCGGCGAACTGGAGGTCTGACCTCAGGCGGGCACCGCGAGTGCGGCCTCGATCCGCCGGACGGCGGTGATCGCCCCGAACGCCAGCAGCCGCACGAGGTCGGCGTCGGACCGGCCGCCCCCGGCCTCCCGCCAGGCGGCCACGTCCGCGTCGGCCACCCGATACGGCGCGAGGGCGGCCAGCAGGGCGAGCTTGGCCGCCGGGCGCTGTGCGGGCGCGACGTCCGCCAGCGGACCGGACGGCCAGCCGGACAGCGGAGGGTGTTCGCCGTCCCAGGCCGCGACGGCCTCCACGACCGCCTCCCTGGCCGAGTCGCCCAGCAGATGACCTCCCTCCCCCGCCGCGGCCCGCAGCGCGGCGAACGCGGTCCCGGCCGGGGCGCCCGCCGCCCAGGCCGGGGCGGGGCCCGAGGGCAGCCCGTGCAGCAGGGGCAGCGCCTCGCCCTGCGGCAGCCTGCGGCGTACCGTCTTGGCGAGGGCCCTGCCGCCCAGGCCGCGTACCAGCCGGGAGCGCTGCAGCCCGGCCGGCAGGAGGTCGTCGGTCAGCAGCGACGACACCATCCTGTTGATGAAATGGAAGGCGAGGGCCGTGCCGATGTGCTCGGCCGCGTGACCCTCCGGGCACGGCGGCGCCTGCCCGGACGTGGCCGTGCCGGTGGCCCAGGCGAACAGCCGGGCGTGCTCAGGATCGGACGGCTTCTCCCCGCGTGCGACGGTCTCGGCCAGCTCGTGCTCACCCGTCGCGTGCAGGAGCACGGTGTGGGCGTCCACGCAGAAGGGGCACTTGTTGGCGAGGGAGACCCCGGTGGCGACGACCTCCTTGGCCGCCCTCGGGGCCTGCCCGGCGACCAGCGACTCACGCAGCATCGCCCAGGTGGCCGCGAGCATCTCGGGAGCCGGGGACAACGTCAGGAACAGCGGCATGCGGGCCATGCCGAAATCACGGGCGATCTGCGCGTAGACCTGGGCGATCAGGCCGGCCGCCGCCTCCGTGGGCACCGGCGTCACATAGCGGTAGGGCGTCGGCATCTCCGCCTCCTCATCGGTCGTGCTGTCATGCGAACCGATCCTGCCGAGCGCCGTCGCCCCCGTCGTCGTACGGCGGAATGCGTTCCCGGCCGCTCCCGGCGCGGCTGCAGGGTGGCGGCCGTACTCCCGCGGGAGTAGCGCCGGATGGGTCCGCCGGGAGGAGGCGGGCCGAATCGGCCTCGGTTTACCCTTCAGACATGGACGGCGATCGCGGACGGCAGGCGTCCCCCAGCCCACGGGAGTCTCGCTCACCGGTGACCGTGGACGAGCCGGCGTCGCCCGGCCCACGGGCGTTCGCGGACCTGCCGGGACTCCCCGGCAAACCGCCCTTCAAGGACGAAGTGGCCCGCTCGGACGGACCACCCCTCACGGACGGACCGCCTCTGAAGGACGGACCGCCCCTCACGGACGGACCGCCTCTCACGGACGAGCCGGCCCTCGGGGACGACCGGGCGGGGGCCGGCCGTCGCCGCCTTCCCCGGTTCTACGGGTCGGACGCCGCGCTCGCGGCTGTCGTGGCGGTGCTGCTCGCGGGCGGCACCCTGGTTCCCGGCGCGCCGAGCGGGCCCGCGCAGCTGGGGGTGGTGGGCTACCTGCTCCTGGTGGGAGGGTCCTTCGCCCTCGCCGCCCGGCGGGCGGCGCCGGTGACGGCGCTCGTCGTCTCCGGGGCCTGCATGCTGGCCTACGCCCTGCTGGTGCAACCCGAGACCGCGACCGCGTTCCCCCTCCTGCTCACGGTGTTCTCGGCGGCCACCGTGGGCCGGCGCGTGTGGGCGGCGTCGGTCAGCGCCGCCTACCTCGCCGGTGTACTGCTGGAGCAGCTGTCGGACCTCGGCGCACGGACCCCGCGCGACGTGGTGGACCGGGTCGGCCTGCTGGTCGGCTGGTTCGTCGCCGCCAACGTGGCGGGAGTCGTCACCCGGCAACGGCGGGCGTACCTTCGCCAGGCCGAGCAGCGCGCCGTCGAGGCGGAGCGCACCCGCGAGGAGGTCGCGCTGCGCCGGGCCGGCGAGGAGCGGCTGCGCATCGCCAGGGAACTGCACGACTCGCTCACCCACAGCATTTCGATCATCAAGGTGCAGGCGGGAGTGGCCGTCCATCTCGCGCGCAAGCGGGGCGACGACGTGCCGCCCGCGCTGCTGGCGATCCAGGACGCGAGTGCGGACGCCATGCGGGAGCTGCGCGCGACGCTGGAGGTGCTGCGCGAACCCGGCCCCGACGACGCGCCCGGCGCGGCCCGTGCCGACAGGATCGGCGAGCTGGTCGATCGGGCGCGGTCGGCGGGCGTGCCGGCCACGCTCGCGGTCAGCGGCACGCCCCGCGCCCTTCCGCCCGAGGTCGACCTGACCGCCTACCGGATCGTGCAGGAGGCGCTCACCAACGTGGCGCGGCACGCGGGCCCCGCCTCGGCGTCCGTGCACGTCCGCTATCTGCCCGACGCCCTCGTCGTACTCGTCGAGGACGACGGCAGGGGCGCCGAGACACCAGGGCGCGGAGCGGACGAGCCTTCCGGAACGGGCACCGCGATCGGGCCCGAAGCGGTTCGGGTGGGCGTCGGGCTCACCGGCATGCGCGAGCGGGTGTCCGGGCTGGGCGGGCGGCTCCGGACCGGTCCGGGAGCGGACGGCGGTTTCACGGTCCACGCCGAGCTGCCCCTCCCGGTCACGGAGGGAGCGGCGTGATCAGGGTGCTGCTGGTGGACGACCAGGCGCTCATCCGGGCCGGCTTCAAGGCGCTGCTCGACGCCGAGGACGGCGTGGAGGTGGTCGGCGAGGCGGGCGACGGCAGCCAGGGCCTGGCGCTGGCCGAGCGGCACCTCCCCGACGTCGCGCTCGTGGACATCCAGATGCCGGTCATGGACGGCATCGAGGCCACTCGCCGCATCGCCGCCGATCCCCGCCTGGCCGCCACCCGGGTGGTGATCCTGACCAACTACGGGCTCGACCGCTACGTGTTCGACGCGCTGCGGGCGGGCGCGAGCGGCTTCCTGCTCAAGGACACCGACCCGGCGGAGCTCGTCCAGGCGATCAGGGTCGCGGCGCGCGGCGACGCCCTGCTGTCACCGGCGGTCACCCGGACGCTGATCAGCGAGTACGTCTCCCGCCCGCCGGACGCCCTGCCGACGGCCGCCCTGGAGCAGCTCACCAACCGCGAACGGGAGGTCGTCGCCCTGGTCGCGCACGGCCTCACCAACGAGGAGATCGCCGCGCACATGGTGATCAGCCCGTTCACCGCCAAGACCCATGTGAGCAGGGCGATGACCAAGCTCGGCGCGCGGGACCGGGCGCAGCTCGTCGTCTTCGCCTACGAGTCCGGCCTGGTGGTCCCCCGGGGGTCCGCCAAGCCCCGCTGAACCGTCCGTCCGGCCCCGGGGACGCGTACTGCGGGGTCTCTCCGATCACCTCCACACGTCTGCGTACGCCCGTGGCCGCGGTCTCGCCCTGCTCTCGCTCCCGGCCTGCACCCACCTCCCACCGCTCAGGCATGGCGCGCCCGGGGGCGGTGCTCGGGCCCACCGCTCAGGAGCGGCGCTCGCGCAGGCGGGCCGCCGCCTCGACCACGTTGGCGAGCGCCGCCTCGACCTGCTCGTACGAGCGGGTCTTCAGCCCGCAGTCGGGGTTGACCCACAACCGCTCGGCGGGCACTGTCCGCAGCGCCTCCGTGAGCAGGTGCTCCACCTCGTCGGCGCCCGGCACGCGCGGCGAGTGGATGTCGTACACGCCGGGTCCGAGCCCACGGGAGAAGCCGCCGACCACGCCCAGCACGCGTCCCCGCGAACGCGCCGACTCGATGCTCGTGACGTCGGCGTCGAGCGCGTCGATCGCCGCGAGGATCTGGTCGGCGTCCGAGTAGCACAGATGCGTGTGGATCTGCGTCTGCTCACTCACACCCGAGGTGGCCCATCGGTAGGCGGCGACGGCCCACTCCAGGTAGGCGCCCTGCTCGGCACGCCGCAGCGGCACCAGCTCGCGCAGCGCGGGCTCGTCGACCTGGATGACGCGGATGCCCGCCTCCTCCAGGTCGCCCACCTCCTCCCGTACGGCGTCGGCGACCTGGAACACCACCTCGCGCAGCGGCAGGTCGTCGCGGACGAACGACCAGGCCACGATCGTCACCGGGCCGGTGAGCATGCCCTTGACCGGCGTGCTCGTCAGCGACTGCGCGTACCGAGCCCACCTCACCGTGATCGGCCCCGGCCGCCGCACGTCGCCGTGCAGGATGGGCGGGCGGGTGCAGCGCGAGCCGTACGACTGGACCCAGCCGTGCCGGGTGACGGCGAAGCCGTCGAGGTGCTCGGCGAAATACTGCACCATGTCGTTGCGCTCGGGCTCGCCGTGCACGAGGACGTCCAGCCCCAGCCGCTCCTGCAGCGCGATCACCTGCTCGATCTCCGCGCGGACCATGTTCTCGTAGGCCGCCTCGCCGATCTCTCCGGCCGCGAGGGCCGCCCGGGCCCGGCGCAGCTCGCCCGTCTGGGGGAAGGAGCCGATCGTGGTGACCGGGAGAAGCGGCAGCTTCAGGTGCTCGGCCTGCGCCGCCGCCCGTACGGCGTAGGGGGCGCGGCCCTCCGCCGTCCGGGCCGGGAAGGTGTGCGGGCGCTCCTGTGCGGCGGGATGTTCGGGCAGGTGATGCCCGGGTGTGACCGCAAGCAGGGCCGCCAGCTCGGCCACCTCGGCGACCTTCTGCTCGGCGAACGCCAGCCGCTCCCGCAGCGCGGGGTCGAGGCCGGTCTCGCGCCCCACGTCGTAGGGCACGTGGAGGAGCGAGCACGACGTGCTCACCACGACCCGCCCGGCGCGCTCCCGCACGGCGAGCAGCGTGGCCAGCGCGCGGTCCCGGTCGGTGCGCCACACGTCGCGTCCCGAGACCACGCCGGCGACGACGGTCTTGCCGGCCAGCGCCTCCACACCCAGCGCCTCCACACCCAGGGCGTCCACACCGTGGGCCGAGCCCCGGACGAGGTCCAGGCCGACGGCCTCGACCGGCGCTCCGGCCAGCACGGGCAGCGCGTCGCCGAGATCGCCGAAATAGGAGGCGACCAGCAGCGCGGGCCGGTTCTCCAGCCGTCCCAGCCGGCCGTACGCCGCCTCGGCCGCGGCCAGCTCGGCGGGGGTGCGGTCGGCGACCAGGGCGGGCTCGTCCAGCTGCACCCAGCCGACGCCCTCCGCGGCCAGTTCGGCCAGCAGGCGGGCGTACACCTCGGCCACGTCGTCCAGCCGGTCGAGCGGGGCGAAGCCCTCTGGGCTGTCCGGCGCGGCCTGCGACAGCAGCAGGAACGTCACCGGCCCGACCAGCACCGGCCGGGTCTCCAGTCCCAGCGCGCGGGCCTCGCGCACCTCGGCCAGCGGCTTGGCGGCGTCGAGTGAGAAGACCGTGTCCGGGCCGATCTCGGGAACGATGTAGTGGTAGTTGGTGTCGAACCACTTGGTCATGCGCAGCGGGGCGATCCCCTCGGCGCCCCGGGCCATCGCGAAGTAGGTCTCCAGGTCGTCGTCGTGCCGGTAGCGCGCGGGCACCGCGCCCAGCAGCACCGCCGTGTCGAGCACCTGGTCGTAATAGGAGAACGTGTTCGACGGCAGGCCCTCCAGTCCGAGCGCGGCGATTCGCCGCCAGGTGTCCTCCCGCAACCGCCGTGCGGTCTCCTCCAGGTCCGCCCGGCCGGAACGCCCCTCCCAGTAGGACTCCAGCGCCCGCTTCAACTCCCGATCCGGCCCGATCCGCGGATATCCCAGCACGGTCGATGCGGGAAAAGACGACGTCATCACCACTCCTCATACGTCGAACAGGACGCCCCGCATCCTCTCCTCGTCCCGTCCCGCCCCGGCGGATCTATCGAGCACGCTTATGGATCAGTTCGACAGGTCACCCGCGCTGGTCAACGGGGCCGGTCAACGGGGGGCGTCCATGCGCTGCGTGCCGATGACCGACAGCAGCCGTAGCGCCTCTTCCGACGGCGAACCGGGTACGGCCGTGTAGATCACCACCTGCTGATCGCGGTCGGCGATGTCGAGGACGTCGCAGTTGACGGTGACCGGGCCGACCATCGCATGCTGGAAGGTCTTGCACAGCGTGGGCCCGTCAGTGACGTCGTGGGAAGCCCACAGGCGTGCGAACTCCGGGCTCTTCGCGAGGAGTTCGTCCACCAGCCCGGTGACCTCCGGCGCGTCCGGGTAGCGGGCGGCGGCGGCACGCAGGCGCCGGGCCGCGTGCCGGGCGAAGTCGTCGGCGTCGGAGACCCCGTACAACCGCCGTCCCTCGCGGTGCGGGCCGATGAACACGCGGCGCACCAGGTTGCGGTCGCGCCGGGACAGGGCCGAGAAGTCCTCCATGAGGGCGGCCGCCAACTCGTTCCAGGCGAGCACCTCGAGCGTGGCGGACGTCACGAACGCGGCGGCCTGCGGCAGCCTCGCCAGCAGGTCCAGGATGCTCTGCCGCACCTCCCGCGGGGGCCCCGGCGGCGGGGCGGGCGAGACGCCGGCGAGGTGGTGGAGGTGGGCGCGCTCGGCGTCCGACAGGCGCAGGGCCCGGGCCAGCCCGGCCAGCACCTCGCGCGACGGGTGCGGACCGCGGGCCTGCTCCAGCCGCGTGTAGTACTCGGTCGAGATGAAGGCCAGCTGCGCCGCCTCCTCACGCCGCAGCCCCGGGGTGCGGCGCCTGGGCCCCGCGGGCAGCCCCACGTCGGCAGGGCTGATCCGCTCGCGCCTGCTGCGCAGGAAGTCGGCCAGTTCTCGTCGGTTCACACCTCCAGTGTGCGCGCAGCGCGCGAGCGATCCAGGTACTGCCGATGCCTGGATGGAGCGGCGCCCGTCGGCGCAGGCTCACTGGCATGGACAACACACCGACAACAGGCACGACCATCCCCACCCCGCCCGGCGCTCCCGGCCTGCTCGACGGCAAGGTCGCCTTCGTCAGCGGCGCCGGACGCGGCATCGGAGCCGCGGCGGCGCGGCTGTTCGCCCGGGAGGGCGCACGAGTGCTGCTCGCGGCCCGCACGGAGGCCCAGCTCAAGACGGTGACCGAGGAGATCCGGGCGACGGGCGGCACCGCCGACTACGTGGTGTGCGACCTGGCCGACACGGAGAGCGTGCGGGCCGCCGTGAACCGCGTGGTGGACCTGTACGGCCGGCTCGACGTCGCTTTCAACAACGGGGCGATCGGCCAGCCGCCCGGCCCGCTGGACCGGATGCAGGAGGCCGACTTCGACCTCGTCTACGCCGTGAACCTCAAGGGCGTCTGGCTGGCCATGGTCGCCGAGGTGGAGGCGATCCGGGCCACCGCGGGCACGGGCGCCATCGTCAACAACTCGTCCGTCGGCAGCTGGGGAGGCAACCCGGAGCTGCCGGCCTACGGTGCGATGAAACGGGCGGTCAACAGCCTCACCGAGTCGGCCGCCGTCACCTACGGCCCCGAAGGCATCCGGGTCAACGCCATCGCCCCCGGCAACACGCTCACCGAGATGATCCGCGCCTGGGAGGCGGAGTCCCCGGGTCTCCAGGAGCGGCTCACGGCCTGGACACCGCTGCGCCGCGGGGCCGACCCGGCCGAGATCGCCGAGGCCGCCGCCTGGCTGCTGAGCGACCGCGCCTCCTTCGTGACCGGCGCCGTCCTGCGGGTCGACGGCGGCGCCCGAGTCTGAGCCAGGGCGGAGATCTTCCCCTGCGGTGCCGGGCCTGCCGGCGGGCTCCGCCCATGTGGTGTCCAGGCCAGCGGACGCGTCCACTGCGGTGGCCGACGCCTCACCTGCGGTTCCCGGGGCCTGCCGGCCGAATCCGGCCACCGACTTCGGCCGCAGCGTTCCGGCCCCGCGTCCGGCTCCCGCGATCCATTGACCGTGCTTATGGATCACGCGCCGGTCATTCCGCCTGCCTGCGGCGTCGTGCCGCTTCCCGGCGAATCAGGTCGCGTCGTAGGCGGCGGCCACTCGTTTGGGCACGACCATGCGCCAGGCGTCGACGACGAGCTCCCGCATCTCGGTCTCGTCGATGGCCGCCATCCTGACCCGGACCCATTGATAGCGCTCGTCCGAGGGCAGGGGCATGACGAACTTCTCCGGCTCGGAGGCCACGAGGGCTTCCCGCTCCTCCTTGGGGAACGCGAAGCCCATCAGGGTCTCGTCCGGGGAGATGGAGATGTACACGATGCCCCTGACCCGGAACTTCACGTGGTCGCGCACCAGCGCTTCCTCGGTGCGGGGCAGCGTCAGCGCGACCCGCCGCACGTCGTCGGCCGTGACCATCAGAGGCCGTCCTCGGCTCGGACGGCCCCCACCGCGGCCGGCAATGAAAGATCGAACGTCGTCACGGACGCACCATAGCCCCGGCCACCGACATTCCGGCCGACGCCGTCGTGCCCCCAGCGGACGGGCTACCTCCCCGGCGGTGCGCACGCACGATGCTCACGGACGGTGCTCACGGACGGCGCTCACGGACGGCGGGCGGCCGCCAGGAACATGGGCACGGCGAGGAACAGCCTGCCCCGCCGCGCGCGGCCGGTCTGTTCCGCGATCCAGTCGTCGGCCTGCCGCCGGGTGACCGCGCCCGCCGCGTACGCCCCCTCGGCGAGGCCGGTGGTGATCGGCAGGAACGACTCGTCCGTGAAGACACCCGTACGGACCTCGGCGGTGACGTCCGCGAAGCCCGCGTCGAGCAGGAGGTTGCGGTGACGGCGGGCCGCGTGCGGGCTGGGCACGGCCTCCGCCCTCGCGTGCACCATGACCCGGCTGAGAGCGGGGTCGTCCGAGTCGATCACGAAGGTGTCCCAGTCCTGCCCCACCAGCACGATCCGCCCGCCCGGGGCGAGCACCCGCCATGCCTCGGCCGCCGCCCGCGCCGGATCATCCAGGGCGTGGTAGACCTTGTCGGCCCGATAACCGGTCAGTTCGCCGTCCCCGAACGGCAGGTCGCAGGCGTCGGCCCGGCGGAACTCCAGGCCCGGGTGCCGGGACCGCTGCTGACGCCCGCCCGTGTCGCGGGCGACCGGCGCCGTTACGGCCCCGGCGACCTCTTCCGGGTGGCCGTGATCCTGCGGGCGAAGGAGGCCGGGCTCGGCCTCGACGAGATCCGCGAGATGATCGCCGCCCGCGCCGCGTCCGAGCGGCGGGAGATCCTCCGGCAGCGACGGGCCGAGCTCCTGCGACGCATAGAACAGGCCCGAGCGGCCCTGGAGGTGGTCGAGTGCGCACTGGGCTGCGACCACGACGACGTCACCGGCTGCGCGCACTTCCAGCAGGCCGTATTCGAACGGATCGGCCTGCCGGCTCCCGCGCCGCTCGCCCCGGACGTCAGGGATGGGCGCGCAGGGCGGCGAGGAGCCAGGCGAAGTCGTCCGCGTGGGACGGTTTCGGCTCCCGGCCGTTGATCACGGCCATGAGGTGCCGATAGCGCTCGGCCTCGGCGAACAGCCCGGCCTCCAGACGCTGTACGACGGCCGCCCGGCCGTCGGCGTCCATGTCGCCGAGCAGGCGGCCGACGACCTCGACGGCCTCGGGCGAGTCGGGGCGCACCCCGTTCTCCCGCGCCTCACCCACCTGCCAGGCGACCTTCTTCGCGAACCACATGAAGCCTCCCGGCCCCTGCCCCCCGCGGTTGCGCGCGTTGTGTTGCACCATGTCGCGCATCCGCCGCCGGAAGCCGGGATCCTGCACGAGCTCGGCGAGCTCCACCCAGGCGTCCACCTGCTCGGGCGTGGGGTCGTCGGGCAGGCCGATCTCGGTGTGCCGCAGCCGGTTCCTGAGCTCCGGGTCGGCGTCCAGGCCGCCGAAGACCTCGTCCACGAAGTTCTCGATGATGCGCCGCCGCTCCTCGGCGGACAGCCGTGCCAGCTCGTTCAACAGTTTCGTCTCCTCCGTGCCGGACCGCCGCCTCGCGACGGTGCTGAGCACCGCGCGCCTGAGCCGCAGGGTGCGGATCTGCGCGTCCAGTGCGTCCACATGGACGGCGGCGATGTCGGCCAGGGTGACCTTCCGCTCCAGCACCCGCCGTACGTCGTCCAGGCCGAGACCGAGATCCCGCAGCGTCCTGATGAGCTCCAGCCGGGCCACGGCGCCGGCGTCGTAGAGCCGGTAGCCTCCCTCGCTCCGCTCCGCAGGCGGCAGCGCGCCGACGTCCGACCAGTATCGGATCGTGCGCACCGGCATCCCGGTGCGGCGGGAGAGCCATCCGATGGTGAACAGCCCCTCGTCGTCCATGACTCCGAGTGTGGTCTCTCCACCGGCTGGAGACTCAAGGGCCGGTTTTCACCGCTATGCCGTGCGCCAGGGAGTCTCTAAGGTGGGCATTGATCACGTGACGGCAGGAGGACCGGATGAGCGACGGCTTCGTGGACGGCCCCGGCGAGGAGCACCGTCCCAAGCTCGACACGAGCGTGCCGCACTCGGCACGCATCTGGAACTACTTCCTGGGCGGCAAGGACCACTTCACCGTCGACCGCGAACTCGGCGAGCAGATCCGGCAGGCGTACCCCGGCATCGTCGACATCGCCCGGCAGTCGCGGGGCTTCCTCGGCCGGGCCGTGCGGCACCTGGCGGGCGAGGTGGGCATCCGGCAGTTCCTCGACATCGGCACCGGCCTGCCGACCGCCGACAACACCCACCAGGTGGCGCAGCGGGTGGCGCCGGAGTCCCGCGTCGTGTACGTGGACAACGACCCCCTCGTGCTGGTGCACGCGAACGCCCTGCTGACCAGCAGCCCGCCCGGCGTGACCGACTACATCGAGGCCGACGTACGCGCTCCCGACGAGATCTTGAGCGCCGCGTCGAAGACGCTCGACTTCCGCGAGCCGGTGGCCCTCATGCTGCTGGGGATCATGGGCCAGGTGCTCGACGACTCGGAGGCGTACGCGATCGTGCGCCGGCTCATGGACGCCCTGCCGTCCGGCAGCCACCTGGTCTTCGAGGACGGCACGAAGGTCGTCCTGCCCGAGGCGGCCGACGAGGCGGAGCGCATCCGCGCCGAGGGCGGCGACCCCTACCGGTTGCGGACGCCCGAGCAGTTCGCGCGCTTCTTCGACGGCCTCACCCTGCTGGAGCCGGGGGTGGTGTCGGTGTCGCGGTGGCGGCCCGACCCCACCCAGCTCGGGGAGGCGTCCGAGGTCGACGCGCTGTGCGGGGTCGCCCGCAAGGACTGACCCGCCCCCCTTCGCTCCGCCCCTGCGTCGCCACCTGTTTCCATGGGTAGGAGTTCCAGGATGGGGACGGGAGGCGCATGGCCGAGATCAACGCGCTGCTCGACGCGATCACGGACGCGATCAGCTCTCACGACGAGGAGCGACTGCTCCGCTGCCTCGCCCCGGGGGCCGTGGTCGTCACGCCTGCGGGGGTGCTGGAGGGTCACGAGCAGATCGGCTGGTACTTCCGGCAGCTTTTCACGGCGTTCCCCGACCTGCACAACGAGATCACCACCCGGGCCGTCCTCGACGACAGCGTCGTCACGGAGTTCACGTTCAGCGGCACCCACACCGGAGTGCTGCTGCTGCCGGGCGGCACGGAGGTCATGGGCACCGGCCGCCGCGTGGTCTTCCCCGCGGCGGTCTCCTACACGATGGGCGACGACGGCGTGTTCTCCAGCGGGCGGTTCTACTACGACCAGGTGGCGTTCTACCGCCAGACGGGCTGCCACCTGCGTCTGCGCAGGACCGTCTGATCTCCCCATACTGGAGCGTGGACTCCGGCCCGCCGCTGCGCGACATCGGCTGCTTTACCCTCGTCGCCCGGCACCTCAGCTTCTCCCGCGCCGCCGCCGAACTGGGCGTCTCCCAGCCCGCCGCGAGCCAGGCCGTCGGCCGTCTCGAGCGCACGCTCGGGGTCCGCCTGTTCGAGCGGACCAGCAGGGAGGTCCACCTGTCGCCGGCCGGCAAGGCGCTGCTGCCGTACGCCGAGGCGCTGCTGGAGTCGGCGGCCGCCTTCTCGGCGGAGGCGAGGCGGCTCGCCGCGCCGGAGGGCGCCGGTGTCCGTCTGGCCTATCCCCCGCCGGTCGGCGGCCTCGCGGCGCGGATCGCCCGCCGGATGGCACGCCTCGATCCCCCGGCCGAGGTGGAACTGTGCCCGGCCGGCCGGGCCGCCGCCCTCGCCGCCCTCGCCGCCGGCGAGGTCACCGCGGCCGTCCTCGCCGCTCCCTTCCCGAGGGAGCTGACCACCGCCGCCCGTTTCCACGTGTCCGTCGGGCATCTGGCCGTGCCGGCCGGGGACCCGCTCGCCGGACTGCCCCGCGTGCAGCCCGAACGGCTCGCGCGGCACCGCGTCCTGCTGCCTCGGGAACGTCCGCCCGGCGGGATGTGGGCGCGGCTCGCCGCCCGCGTCGGGCCGCACCGGCAGCACGTCGTGGCCGACGAGATCGACGACTTCGCCGCGGCGCTCGATCTGGTCGCGGCCGGCGTCGGCCTGCTGCCCACCCCCTCCCTGGTCGTGACGTCCGTCCGCAGGGACGACGTCGCCTTCGTCCCGCTGGACGCGGGCGACCTTCGCCTGACGTACGCGCTCGCGTGGCGGGGTGAACGGCTGTCGGCCGGGCTGATGGCACTCGTGCGTACGGCGCAGGAGTGCCTCTGGACGAGGTAGCGCCCAGGGGTTCCAGGCGCTGACGCCGGAGCACTGATGCGAGAAAGTTTCACGCAGCCTCCCGTGGCGGGACCGTCCGCGACCCCGGAGAACCGGCAGGTGACCGGGCCGGCGTCGTGAATTCCCCAACACCGTGTCGCCGCTTCCTGACAGAGAATTACTTGAAGACTTGACCAGCGACACCGATATCAGCATTCTTGGGGCTAGCCGCCCCGCGCATATTCACCGCTGAATAAGCGAGGCGCGGCAACGTGGTTCACCGACGAACCGCCGAAGCCGTCAGCGACGATGCTGCTTATTTGGGCTTTGACCAGCGGATCTGGGTCTTTTGCTCGCACAACCGCGCGGCTTCGCACCGCCGGACGCCCAATCCGCCGACAATGTGAGCCACAGAACGCAGGAGATGACGGCCGATTTACTTCGCCATGACTGCGAATAGGCGATGGCCGGAGTTTCCCGTTTCCCTTCCGCCGGATCTCAGCTTTTCCGGCGCGTTCCCATCGGCCTGCCCGGATCGTGTCCGCGCGCATGCGACGCGGCCCATCCGGCAGGCACGACAAGAAGGTGATCACATGAAAACGGACCAGATCAGGGGACCAGTCCTCTCGCTTTTCCGCATCGTCACGGGACTGCTGTTCGTCTGCCACGGCGCGGCGACGATCTTCGGCGTGCTGGGCGGCAACCGCGGCACCGGCCACGCCCTGGCGATCGGCACGTGGCCGGGCTGGTGGGCGGCGGCCATCCAGCTGGTGTTCGGGACGCTCGTCCTCGTCGGGCTGCTCACCCGCGTCAGCGCGCTGCTGTGCTCCGGCTCGATGGCGTACGCGTATTTCACCGTCCACCTGCCGCAGGGCCTGTTCCCGATCCAGAACGGCGGCGAGGCGGCGGCAATGTTCTGCTGGTCGTTCTTCCTCGTCGCGGTCTTCGGGCCCGGCGCCTGGGCGCTGGACACGCTGATCCACCGGATGCGGCACCAGGAGGTCGAGACGTACGCGCCCGCGCCGGTGCAGGCGTGACCACATCGCGCCACCGCCCGTAGGGCGAAGTCGAGCGCCGGGCCCGGAGCGGCCCGCGCGCGCGGCGCCTCGCGGCCGGACGTCACACGGGCGTCCGGCCGCGAGTCCGGCGGGCCGCCCTCCCCGGCCCGTTCCCTTCTCAGCGGCCGCCACCGTGGCATCCCATCCAGTGGCCGGATGCGTGAACCTGATCGGCCCCTCGTCCGACTGTGCAATAAGACGGGAGGACGAGATGACCGACGAGCTGCTGGTGGTGCGTGCCCAGCTTGGCGAGCGCGCGGCGCTGGCCGAGCTGGTCGCCCGCTGGCAGATGCCCGTGTGGACGTACGTGCGGCGCATGCTCGATGCCGAGCGGGCCGACGACGTCACCCAGGAGATCTGGCTGGCCGTGATCCGCGGCCTGCCCCGGTTGCGGGAACCCGCCCGGTTCGCGCCCTGGCTGTTCACCATCGCGCGCCGATCGGTCACCGACCGTCTGCGCGGCCAGTACGCCAGGGAACACGAGCACGGGCACGAGACTCTGGCGGCCGGTGACGTGACCGTCGACGATCCCGTGGACGCCGCGGTGGACCGCGCCGAGCTGGTGAGCCTCCTGTCGGGCCTGCCCATGCCGGAGCGGGAGATCCTCGTCCTGTTCTACCTGCAGGACCTCTCGGTGGAGGACTGCGCGCAGATCTGCGAGATCCCCGCCGGGACGGTCAAGTCGCGGCTCAACCGCGCACGGCGCCTGTTGCGCGCGCAGCTGGAGGAGAAGGGATACCGGCCATGACCGAGGAGCCGCCGCTGTCGGCGCGGGAGATGATCGAGCGGCTCGAACCGGCGCTGTCCCGTGCCAGGCGCGTCCGCGCGGTGACGTCGCTGTTGTCCGGGCTGTCGGGCACGGCGTTCGTGACCGCCCTGTGGGCAGGCGAGCCAGGCCCGCTGCCCGGCCGCACGCGGGTGATGTTCGCCCTTCTCGCCGTCATCTGCCTGGCCTGGGCCGGCTACGGCGGATGGCTGCTCATGCGCCGGGTGCCGCTGTTCGCCACCGACCGCGTGATCGCCGCGTGGATCGCCCTGGCCGCCTCGCTGGCCACCACCGCCGCTCTCACCGTGCCGGCGGTGCGGCGCGGCACCGGCCTCGCCCCCGTGCTGGCGATCGGAGGGTTGTTCGTGGCGGCCGCACTGGTGCTGGCCGTGCACGCCCATGCCCGCCGGGCGGCGCTGCTGCGCCGGGCACGCGAGCTCACGGCGACGCATCCGTCCACACCGCGCACGCACACGTCCGAGAACTGACTCGGCGAGACGAAAGGCGCTCGTGATGGCACACAATCCGAAACTCATCCGCCGCCGGTTCGGCAGGACCGCGTTGCTCGCGGTGACCCTGGCCGTCGCCGGAATCCTCCTCGCGGGTGTGCTCATGCTGCTGCTGTGAACGCGACGCGGAGCTGAAAGCGGGGCGGAGCCGAAAGCAGGGCGCAGCTGACGCGGCGCGGAGCTGAAAGTTTCAGCTCCACGCCATGCCCTCGACCTCCCTGACCTGGACGTATCGCTCCGTGACCGGAGCGTGCTTGGATCGCGCGACCTCGCGTACGCACCATCCGGGCGGGAGTCCTCCCGAGATCGTCCCGCCCGCTTCCGGGGCGGCCCCGCACGGCGGGGCCGGCCCGTCGTCCTTTCGAGGGGCACGTGATGCGACTACCGCGACGGCTGCTGAGCGCGAGCACGGCGACCGCACTGGCCGGCGCCCTGCTGGCCGTCACCTCGACTTCCACCCCCGTTGCGGCCGCGTCCTTCAACTACGGCGAGGCGCTGCAGAAGTCGTTCCTGTTCTACGAGGCGCAGGAGTCGGGGCACCTCCCGTCCACCAACCGGGTGACCTGGCGCGCCGACTCGACCGTCAACGACGGGAAGTCCGCCGGGGTGGATCTGTCCGGCGGCTTCTACGACGCGGGCGACCACGTGAAGTTCGGCTTCCCGATGGCGGCCATGACCACCACGCTGGCCTGGGGCGGCGCGGACTACCGGGCGTCCTACGAGCGCTCGGGCCAGCTGCCGTACCTGCTGAACACGCTCCGGCAGTCGAACGACTACTTCATCGACGCCCATCCCGAGCCGAACGTCCTGTACGTCCAGGTCGGCGACGGCGGTGAGGACCACTCCTACTGGGGAGCGCCGGAGACCGTCGAGGCCAAGGGCCACAAGCGACCGGTCTACAAGATCACCGCGTCGTGCCCGGGCACCGACGTCGCCGCCGAGACCGCCGCCGCGATGGCCGCCTCGTCGGTCGTCTTCCGGCCCACCGACCCGTCGTACGCCGACACGCTGCTCACCCACGCCAAGCAGCTGTTCACGTTCGCCGACACGACCAAGGGCACGAACGGCCGCGACACGGCGTACGTGAACTGCGTCAGCGCCGCGCAGGGGTTCTACAACTCCACGGGCGAGGGCGGGCAGGTCGAGGGCGCCACGAAGATGTACTGGGACGAGCTGGCCTGGGCCTCCGTCTGGCTCTACCGGGCCACCGGCACCGCGAGCTACCTCGACCGGGCCCGCGAGTTCTACCCGAAGATGGGCACCCAGGAGGATCCGGGCAGCAACGGGCAGCAGGTGCCGGTCTTCAACTTCGGCTTCGGCTGGAACGACAAGCAGTACGCCGTCTACGAGCAGATGGCCGAGCTGACCGGCGAGCAGAAGTACAAGGACGACGTCCAGCGCTACCTCGACTACTGGACGGTCGGATACAAGGGCAAGAAGGGCACGATCACGCCCGGCGGCCTGGCGTACATCTTCTACTGGGCCTCGCTGCGCATGGCCGCCAACACGGCCTTCGTCGCGATGAGGTACGCCGACTTCCTCGGCTCGGGCGACTCGCTGTACGCGCGCTACCACGACTTCGGCAAACGGCAGGTCGACTACGCGCTGGGCGACAACCCCAGGCACTCCAGCTACATGATCGGCTTCGGGACCAACCCGCCGCGCAACCCGCACCACCGCGGCGCGCACGGCTCCTGGACCAACGCCGGTCCCGACGGCGAGCCCACCGTCAGCAGGCACATCCTGTACGGCGCGCTGGTCGGCGGCCCGGACGGCGCCGACGCCTACACCGACAGCCGCGGCGACTACGTGAAGAACGAGGTCGCGCTCGACTTCAACTCCGGCATCACCAGCTCGCTCGCCGTCCTCTACGGCGAGTACGGCGGCTCGCCCCTGGCCACGCTGCCGCGCGAGACGCCCGACGGCCCGGAGTTCTCCCTGGAGCCGACCATCACCCACACGAGCCGGGAGACGGCGGCCAAGACGTTCGTCATCAACAAGTCGGCCTGGCCGGCGACCGTGCTCGACAAGGCGAAGTTCCGCTACTACTTCACGCTCGACGGCTCGACGACGGCGAGCCAGGTCACGGTGAGCACCTCCTACACGCAGTGCAAGCAGCCCACCGGGCCGCACCTGCTGGAGGGGCGCACCTACTACGCCGAGGTCGACTGCACCGGAACGCTCATCTTCCCCGGCGGCCAGTCGGAGTATCGCCGCGAGGTGCAGCTGCGCATCGGCGTGGCCGACGGCGCGACCTGGGATCCGTCCAACGACTGGTCGGCCAAGGGCGCGGACCACATGACGCTGTACGGCAACGACGGCCGCGTCATCTGGGGCACGCCGCCCGGCGCCGAGCCCTCGCCCAGCCCGTCGCCGTCACGGTCGCCCTCACCGTCGCCATCCGCCTCCCCGTCGCCCTCGCCCTCGCCCTCGGCGTCCCCTTCGGCGTCGCCGTCCCCCAGCCCGTCCCCCAGCCCGTCGCCGTCGCCCAGCCCCTCACCGAGCCCGTCCCCCTCCCCCTCTCCGTCTCCGTCCCCGTCCGCTGGTGGCGGGTGCAGGGTGACGTACGCGCCCAACGACTGGGGCGGCGGGTTCACCGCGACCGTCACGATCGCCAACACCGGCACCACCGCGATCAACGGCTGGACCCTCAAGTTCGCCTTCCCCGGCAACCAGAAGATCAGCCCGCCCGGCTGGTCGGCCACGTGGACCCAGACCGGCACCGCCGTCACCGCCACCGGCTTCGACTGGAACAAGACCATCAACCCCGGCCAGTCCGTCCAGATCGGCTTCCAGGGCACCTACACCGGCGGCAACCCCAGCCCGGCCGCCTTCACCCTCAACGGCACCACCTGCTCCTGAGATGAGGCCATCGATGAGACTCCTGTCCCTGGGCGGGGTGGCCGCCGTACTGGCCGCCCTGCTCGTCCCGGGCCCGGCGCCCGCTCAGGCGGCGAGCTCGTACAACTACACCGAGGCCCTGCAGAAGTCGATCTACTTCTACGAGGCGCAGCAGTCCGGCAAGAAGCCCGCCTGGAGCCGGGTGGAGTGGCGCGGCGACCGCACGCTGAACGACGGCAAGGCCGCGGGGGTGGACCTGTCCGGCGGCTGGTACGACGCGGGCGACCACGTCAAGTTCGGCTTCCCGATGGCGTTCACCACGACGATGCTGGCCTGGGGCCTGGTCGAGAACCGCACCGGTTACGGGACCCAGCTCACGCCCATGCTGAACAACCTCAAGTGGGCCACCGACTACCTGATCGCCGCCCATCCCGAGCCGGAGACGTTGTACGTCCAGGTGGGCGACGGCAGCGTCGACCACGCGTACTGGGGTCCGCCCGAGGTGATCGACATCAAGGGCATGGCGCGGCCGGTCTACAAGATCACCCCGACGTGCAAGGGCACCGACGTCGTCGCCGAGACGGCGGCGGCGATGGCGGCCTCCTCGATGGCCTTCCGGCCGGCCGACCCGTCGTACGCCGACACGCTGCTCACCCACGCGAAGCAGCTGTTCACGTTCGCCGACACGACCAAGGGCTCCAACGGCCAGGACACGGCGTACACGAGCTGCGTGCCGGGCATCTCCGGCTACTACAACTCGACCTGGGAGGGCGGCTCCGACCACCCGGGCGCGACCAAGATGTACTGGGACGAACTGGCCTGGGCGGCCGTGTGGCTCTACCAGGCCACCGGCACCGGGAGCTACCTCGACAAGGCCCGCGAGTTCTATCCCAAGATGGGTAGCGAGCCCGACGCGGGCCAGGGCGCGGGCGGCACGGCCGTCCCGGCGTACACCTTCGGCCTCGGCTGGAACGACAAGGAGTACGGCGTCTACGCGCTGATGGCCACGCTGACGGGCGAGCAGCAGTACAAGGACGACGTCCAGCGCTACCTCGACTACTGGACCACGGGCTACAAGGGCAAGAAGGGACCGGTCACCCCCGGCGGCCTGGCCTACATCTTCAACTGGGCCTCGCTGCGCATGGCGCTGAACACCGCGTGGGTGGCCCTCGTCTACGCCGACCACCTCGGCCCGGACGACCCCCTCTACGCCCGCTACCACGACTTCGCCAAGCGGCAGGTCGACTACGCGCTCGGGGACAACCCCCGCCACTCCAGCTACATGGTCGGCTTCGGGACGAACCCGCCCACGCACGTCCACCACCGGGCGGCCAGCGGCCAGTACCTCGGCTACATGAGCGACACCAGCGGCCCGAACCTGCACGTCCTGTACGGCGCGCTCGCCGGCGGCCCGGACCAGACCGACGCCTACACCGACAGCCGCACGGACTACGTCCGCAACGAGGTCGCCATCGACTACAACTCCGGCATCACCAACGTGCTCGCGCGGTTCGCCAAGGAGTACGGCGGGACGCCGGTGGCGGGCTTCCCCGCCCCGGAGAGCAAGTACGACGAGATCCACGCCGAGACCGGCAACGTCTACACCGGCGTGGACGGCACCTCGCTGAGCGTCACCATCACCAACACGTCGAACTGGCCGCCGCGCGTCCTCCAGTCGGGCAAGGCGCGCTACTACTTCACGCTTGACGGCTCCATCTCCGTCTCCCAGGTGAAGGTGACCGGCGGAGACAGCAACGGCTGTGCCGTGACCGGGCCGACGCTCGCGCAGGACCGCACCTACTACGCCGAGGTGGACTGCACCGGCAAGCCCATCTATCCCGGCGACGCCCAGCTCTACCGCCGCAGCACGCAACTGCGGATCTCGGTGCCGAACGGCGCGACCTGGGACCCGTCCAACGACTGGTCGGCGTCGGCGGCCTCGCACGTGCCGGTATACGACGGGAACACGCTGGTGTGGGGCACGCCGCCCGGCGGCACGCCCAGCCCGTCCCCCTCGCCGTCGCCTTCCCCGTCCCCCTCGCCGTCGCCGTCTCCCTCACCGTCGCCCTCGCCGTCGGCTTCGGTGGACACCACGCCGCCGAGCGCGCCCACCGGGCTGTGGGTCTGCGGAGCGGACTTCGTCAACGCCGTCCCGATGTGCTGGACGGCCTCGACCGACGACACCGGGGTCACCGGCTATGACGTCTACATGAAGCAGGGCACGAGCTTCACCAAGATCGGCTCGTCCACGTCCACGCTGTACGTCGCCGACAAGCTGGTGGCCGGAACCAGCTACACGTTCTACGTGGTGGCCAGGGACGCGGCCGGCAACACCAGCCAGCCCTCGGCCACGCTCACCGCGACCGCCCAGTCGGGCCTGCCCACCCCGTCCCCCTCGCCCAGCCCCTCTCGGTCGCCGTCGCCGTCGCCCAGCCCGTCTCCGTCACCGTCACCGTCTCCGTCACCGTCTGCCGGTGGCGGGTGCAAGGTGACCTACGGGACCAGCGACTGGGGCGGCGGCTTCACCGCGACCGTCACGATCGCCAACACCGGCACCACGACGATCAACGGCTGGACCCTGAAGTTCGCCTTCCCCGGCAACCAGACGATCACGCCTCCCGGCTGGTCGGCCACCTGGGCCCAGACCGGAGCCAACGTCACCGCCACCAGCCTCGACTGGAACAAGGCCATCAACCCCGGCCAGTCCATCCAGATCGGCTTCAACGGCGCCTACACCGGCAGCAACCCCAAACCCACCGCCTTCACCCTCAACGGCACCACCTGCTCCTGATCCCGCCGACGGCCCGGCGCGTCCCCCGATGCGCCGGGCCGCCCCCATCGGAAAGGTGAACCACATGCCCGTCAAGGGTCTCCGTCCGGTCTCCGTGATCCTGGGCGCCGGCCTCGCGCTCGCCGCGTCCGCCGCGCCTGCCGTCGGCGCCGCGGACACCACCCCGCCCAGCGCGCCGGGAACGCTGTTCCACTGCCCGCTGCCCGGCGCGCCCGGGTCGGGCCTCGGCATCGGCGTGTCGCTGTGCTGGGGCGCCGCTACCGACGACGTCGGGGTGACCGGCTACGACGTCCAGGTCAAACAGGACGGCGTCTTCACGGCCATCCGTACGACGACCGGCACCGGTTCCATCGTCAGCGGCCTCACCCTTGGGCAGTCGTACACGTTCCGGGTCATCGCCAGGGACGCGGCCGGGAACGCCGGCTCGCCGTCCAACGAGGTGACGCAGGCCGCGAACTATCTCAGCGGCATGTCGCCGTCCGCTCCCCCGCCCAGCCCGTCGCCGATCGACCGGACCCCGCCGACCCGCCCGGAGGGGCTGGGACCGTACAGCGTCTACATCAACGGAGCGGCGGGCCTGACCTGGACCCGCTCCACCGACAACGTGGCGGTGTCCGGCTACGACGTGTACGCCTGGATCGACGGCGCCTTCAGCAAGGTGCCGGCCCAGGTCTCCACGCCGGCCGACGACAAGGTCCTCGCGATCGTGGGCCTCACTCCGGGGCGCGACTACCTGTTCTACGTCGTGGCGAAGGACGCCGCAGGCAACCTCAGCGCGCCCTCCGACCTGGTCCGCCAGCGGGCCATGGTCGAGCCGCCCGCCCCCAGCCCGAGCCCCGGAACGGACACCACCCCGCCCGGCACCCCGACCGGGCTGACATCGGTGAGCGGGATGGACATCCCCGGGGGAGTCTTCCTCGCCTGGAACAGCGTCAGCGACGACAGCGGGGTCCCGTCCAAGTACGACCTCTTCCGCCAGACCGACCACGGCTACGCCTACGAGGGCGAGAACGGCATCCCCCGCGACATCGTCTCGGGCCTCGAAGGCGGCAAGCCGTACACCTTCCAGGTCGTCGCCCGCGACGCCGCCGGCAACCTGAGCAACCCCTCCGCGCCGTACACGGCCGTCGCGCAGCCGGGCGGAACCTCCTCGCCCAGCCCGTCGCCGTCCGCGTCCTCCGGTACCGCGTGCAAGGTCACGTACGCGCCCACCACCTGGGGCGGCGGGTTCACCGCCACTGTCACGATCACCAACACCGGCACCGCCGCCATCGCCGGATGGAAGCTCGGCTTCAGCTTCCCGCTCGCCTCCCAGCGGGTCACCAACGGATGGTCGGCCGTCTGGACCCAGTCCGGCACCGCGGTCACGGCCGAGAACTACGAATGGAACAAGACGATCAAGCCGGGCCAGTCGCTGTACCTCGGCTTCAACGGCGCCTACTCCGGTGAGAACCCCCCGCCCGCCGCCTTCACCCTCAACGGAAACGCCTGCACGATGACGTGACACGTGGCGACCGACGCCATCCGCGTTCATGCACCACGACCATGGAGCACGGATCTGTCATACCTCTCTTCTACCCGGTAGAATTCTGGTATGACTGCTGACATGACCAGCATCAAAGTCCCCAAGGCGCTCCGAGACGAGCTCAACGAGCTGGCCAATCAGTCCGGACGCGGGACGACGCTGGCCGACGTGCTGAACCAGCTCCTCGAAGAGCACAAGACGACCCGCCTTCGCCAACGGCTGGCCTTCGAGGAGCTCCTCGCACGGGCGAAGGCGGACCCCGACGCCGTCGCCAAGGCCGAACGCCTCACGCAGGGGGCGATCGAGCACTTGCGGCGACCCCAGGCTTCATGAGCGTCGGATACGTCCTCGACGACGTCACGATCAGCGAACTCGGCAGAGGTGATCTGGTCGTCGCGAATCTCGTCGCGGCCTTGGACGAGCACACCATCCGCGTCAGCGTGCCCGCCATCGCGCTCGCCTCGGCGCAGCACACCCTGAGCGAATCCCAGACCGAGGCCGTCCACGGAATGATCCACCGGCTGGAGCACGTCCGGCTGGAGCCGATCGCATCCACCGAGGATGTGCTCCGCCTGTCGGCGGTCTCGGTGCGGCTGACCGAGCAGCAGGACATACCCGCGGCGCACACCGTGGCCGTGGCCCGTTATCTCGGCTTCCCCATCCTCGCCACAGACCTCAAACGGTGGGAGCCGGTCCGCGCGCACCTGCCATGGCAGCTCGACATCTACGAGATCAGCGATTCGGACTGACTCTCCCGACCGGCCTGCGGGTGCCTGGGAAGATACGGGGATGACCGACGCCCTGCCCGGGCTTGAGCCCGGCGCCCCATCCCCCACCGCACCCGCGACATCCCCGCGGCGCGCGGCCGGATACGAGATCGAGGATGAGCTGCGTGCCGCGGGGGCGGTCCATGTCGCGGGCGTGGACGAGGTCGGCCGCGGCGCGTGGGCGGGCCCGGTGATGGTCTGCGCGGCCGTCACCGCCTTCGGCCCGCCGCCCGAGCTGCCGGGACGCGGGGAGCGCACGGTCCGGCTGACCGATTCCAAGCTGCTCGGCCCGGCCCAGCGGGAGGCGTTCGCCGCGGTCCTGCCCGAGTGGCTCACCTGTCACGCGTACGGCGCGGCCGGACCGGAGGAGATCGACGAGGTCGGCATGACCGAGGCGCTGCGCCGGGCCGCGTGCCGTGCACTGGAGGCCCTGCCGCTGCGGCCCGACGTGGTGCTCCTCGACGGCGCGCACGACTTCCTCGGCCGGCCGTGGCGGGTGCGGTGCGAGGTCAAGGCCGACCAGCGCTCGGTGTCGGTGGCCGCCGCGTCGGTGCTGGCCAAGGTCCACCGCGACCGCCTGATGGCGGAGATCGGCGAGGAGCACCCGGCGTACGGCTTCGCCGCCAACGCGGGCTACCCCTCCCCCGTCCACCAGCAGGCGCTGGCGGAGACGGGCCCGACCCCCCACCACCGGCTCTCGTGGTCCTACCTCGACGACCTCCCCCAGTGGCGGCACCTGCGCAAACACCGCGACCCCCTCGCGGGCTCCGGTCAGATGACCCTCCTCTGAGGCTTCGGCGGCGGGCCGGTCGCGGCATGGCCCGGCGAGATCGTCGCCGCCGTGACCGGCCCGCCGTCAGCTACGGAGGTCAGGGCCGGCGGCCGAGGGCGTCCACCCAGCCGGCGTCCTCCAGGGTGACCCGGAGGTAGGGGGCGGACGCGCCGTCCCCCGCCACCTCGTACTGCAGCAGCCTGGCCGAGCCCGGGTCCACGATGATCCGATACTCGACGGACTCGCCGTGGTCGCCGGGTTCGGTCGCCGCCAGGGCCGCCCCTGTCCGCCCCAGCGAATCGGCACGCTCGCCCAGCGCGGTCAGGCCCTGCTCACCGGCCAGCACCCGGAACAGCGCGGCCCGCGTGCCCGGCGTGATCGGGGCGTTCAGCAGGTCGACGGCCGTCTGCCACAGGTAGACCGAGAAGTCCTCGTCCGTGCCGCCGGACGGGCGTGCCCGGTACAGCTCGTGCAGACGCCGCCCCAACGCCTTCTCGCCGGTGGGCAACCGGTCCACGTTCCGGATGGTGAGGCTGGGGTTGTCGATCGACAGGACCCGGTCGAGCCGGTCGTCGTCGACGGTCCGGCCCCCCTTGATCAGACGGGGCGATCCCGAGCTGCGCCACTTCTCCTCGTCCTCCGGCGAGCCGAACGTGATCTTCCCGTCGGACCTGCGGACGTTGCGGTTGACGTCCCCCTTCGCCCGGGCACGCCAGCTCTCGTCGGTGCTGCCCGAATAGGCGGCGTACGCCAAGTCGCTCGTCTTCTTCAGTTTGCTCACCTGCGCGTCCAGCCACCGGTCGGCGGCCTCCTTCGAACCGGACGCCGCTCTCCTGTCCCGCTCGGCGGCCAGAGCCTTCAGCTTGGCGACATACGCGTCTTCGTCCACCCGGACCCGGCTGAAGGTGCGCTCGCGGGTGTACCAGTAGCGGCCGGTGCTCGCCGGAGTCCTCGCCGCGCTCTCGGCGGCGGCCAGCAGCACGCTACGGGCGTCGAGGGCGGCGGGACGGGTGGCGACGGTCCGCGAAAGCGCGGCCGAGGGGGCCGGCCCGGGCTGCGGGGCCACGTGGGGAGCGACGATCACTGCTGCGGCGAGCCCGGCGGCCGCCAGGCCGCCACTCAGAAGCAACGGGCGCCGCCTGAACGGTACGGCCGCCTTCGGCGGTGCGGGCGGGGTGCGGAAGGCACGGGCGAGGTCGTCCGCGCGGTGGCGGCTGTGGGCCGCCTCGGTCAGCTCGTCCAGCCGTGCGGGCTTGAGCTGGGCGAACATACGGTCGGTCATGCGTTCCTCCGGGGAAGTGCTGCGAGGGGGTTCGGCGGCCATCACGTCTCCTCCGCCAACCGCTGCCTGCCGGCGGCGGTCCGCGCCGGTGAGGTGCTCCTGCTCGATTCGGCGCGTAACGCCCGGACCAGTCGTTTGCGGGCACGATGCAGCCGCACGTTGTAGGTGCGGGTGGAGCAGCCCATGACGGCTGCGGCCTGCTCGGGCGGCAGGCCGTGCCAGCTCGCCAGCGCCATCGCCTCCACGTCCTGCTCGGGCAGGGTCGCCAGCGCGGCCAGCGCGGTGTCCCGGTCAACGACATGGTCGGCGATGTCCCAGGCCACGTTGTCGCGCTCGGTGCCGAGCGCGGCGATGCGGTCCACCAGCGCCTTGCGCCGGCCACGCGAGTCGCGCTGCTTGGCCAGCAGGTTGCGGGCCACGCCGAGCAACCAGGGCAGCACGGGCTCGGGCAGCTCGGCCAGGCGCCGCCAGGCGACCAGGAAGGTCTCGCTGCACACGTCCTCGGCGACGCTGTGGTCGGCGCGCAGCAGTGCGTATCCCAGCACCGCCCGGTAATGCCGGTCGTAGAGGTTCGTGAAGCGTTCTTCGGAATCGTTCACGCCAAGTAGTCCTCGCAGAAGCCCCAGGATTACCACCGAACCCGAAAAGCCGAACCCCGAAGGGGGTTCGGCAGCGCGAGACGTGGACAAGCCGGCGCCCCGCCGGACATCCGCACGGCGGGGCGGTGGAGGCGGGCGATCAGCTCCATGGGGCCGCCGGGCACCTCGGTTACGCCGTCGTCCGGCTTAAGGCTGCCGAGCGGTTCGACGACACTGCGGCCGAGTTCGGCATGGGGTGGGCGGATCGGGGCGGGCGGATCGTGGCGGGCGAGCGCGCGAGAGGACCGGCCTCACCGGACAGCGCGGGAGTTCCCGGCCCTCCTACGCGACGTGGTCGCCGGGGGTCAGCCCCATGCCGTCGGGCACGGCGGCGGGGTCGGAGCCCACGTGCAGCGGCTTGTTGTCCTTGTCGACGAAGACGACGCGGGGCTTGAGCGCCTTGACCTCCTCCTCGGCGACCAGCGCGTACGCGATGATGATCACAAGGTCGCCGACCGAGATGAGGCGGGCGGCGGCGCCGTTGATTCCGATGACGCCGGAGCCCGCCGGGCCCTCGATCACATAGGTGGACAGGCGGTTGCCGTTGTCGATGTCGACGATGTCGACCTTCTCACCCTCGACGAGGTCGGCCTCGGCCATCAGGTCCGCGTCGATGGTCACCGAGCCGACGTAGTGCAGATCGGCCTGCGTGACGGTCGCGCGGTGGATCTTCGACTTCATCAGCGTGCGGAACATGGTCTCCCACCGGGGTGCGGACTGCCCTCCTTACGAGCGCCCTCGATGCTATGTCACACGCCTGACCGGCAGAACCGCGGCCCGGCGTCAGGCCGGGTCGGCCTCCCCGGCCGGGGACGTGACGTACTCGACGGACGCGTCGAGCAGCCACTCCGCGACGTACGCGGCGAAGGACGAGCGGACCAGCAGGCGGAAACCGTCCTCACCGGCGACCAGGACGACTCCCGCCCTGGCCAGCGTGGTCTGGGCGACCCGCCCCGGGCCGAACACCCGGGGGTGCAGGTCCAGCGCGCAGCCGTGGGCCAGCACGTCCCGCGCCCGGTCCCCGGCGACCACCAGGGTGGTGCGCTGGGCCGACACGTCGACGACCGAGACGTGCTCACCGGCCGCCGCCTCGGCAAGCCGCTCCACAAGCCCCGGAGCGGCGCCGTCGGGACCGACCACCAGCCACTCGTCGGGCCCGAGCCACAGGACCTCCAGGTCGCCGCCGCCCGCCGCGGTGCCGGGCTCCATCGGCAGCGGCACCCCGATCGCCGTCCCGATGCGCTCCGCCGCCGGGCTCTTGGGGTCCACCCGGAGGTTGACCTGGGACAGGAAGGGGATCTCGGCCAGGCGCAGGCCGCCGCCCGCGCTCGCCGCCTCGAACCTGGCCGCGAACGCCGCGGCCGGACTCCTGCGCTCAGCCATCGACACAGCCGCCGGCTCAACCATCGCGGCGCGCTCCTTCCGGGTCGTACAGGACGTGCGAAGTCACGGTGACGGGCACCAGGTCCGCCCCGACCGGCGCGTACAGCCGCTCGCCGATCCGCTCGCGTCCGCCACTCACCAGCGCGAGCGCGAACGTACGGCCCAGCGCGGCACTGCGGTAGCTGGAGGTGACGAAGCCGAGCGTCGGGACCGGCGGCTCGGGCAGCGCCGAGGTGTCCACGAGGTGGGCGCCCTCGGGCAGCAGCACGCCGGGGTCCTCGGGCAGCAGGCCGACCAGGTGCTTGCGGTCGGGCCGGGAGGTGTCCGCCCGGGCGAAGGACCGCTTGCCGACGAAGTCGGCCTTCTTCTTCGAGACGATCCACTCCATGCCGAGGTCCTGCGGGGTGACCGTGCCGTCGGTGTCCTGACCGACGATGGGGAACCCCTTCTCGGCACGCAGCACGTGCATGGTCTCGGTGCCGTACGGCGTGACCTCGCCGGACGCCATGACCGCCTCCCACAGGGCGAGCCCGTACCAGGAGGACACGTTGATCTCGTAGGCCAGCTCGCCCGAGAAGCTGATCCGGCAGACCCGCGCCTCGATCCCGGCGACCTCGGCGTCCCGCCACGTCATGAAGGGGAAGCTGTCGTTGTCCACCGCCAGACCCGGCGCGAGCCGCGCCAGCACCTCGCGGGAGCGCGGCCCGACGAGCGCGACGGTCGCCCACTGCTCGGTGACCGACGTGCAGTGCACCCGCAGGTCCGGCCACTCGGTCTGCAGCCACTCCTCCATCCAGTCGAGCACCGCGGCCGCGTTGCCGGTCGTCGTGGTGACGAGGAAGCGGTCGTCCGCCAGCCGGATGACGGTGCCGTCGTCGAAGACCATGCCGTCGGGGCGGCACATCACGCCGTAGCGGATGGAGCCGACCTTGAGCGTGCTCATCATGTTCGTGTAGAGCCGGTCGAGGAGCACCGCAGCGTCGGGGCCGACCACGTCGATCTTCCCGAGCGTGGAGGCGTCCATCGCGGCCACGTCCTCGCGGGCCGCCCGGCACTCGCGCAGCACGGCGGTCTCCATGTCCTCACCCGGGCCCTCGCCCTGCTGCGGGTAGTACCAGGGCCGCTTCCACTGGCCGACGTTCTCGAACAGCGCACCGCGCGCCACGTGCCACTCGTGCATCGCGGTGACGCGCACCGGGTCGTGCAGCGGCCCCCGGTCGCGGCCCGCCAGCGCGGCGAACGACACCGGCGTGTACGGCGCGCGGAACGTCGTGGTCCCCAGCTCGGCGACGTCGACGCCGAGCGCGTGCGCCACGACACCGCCGGTCAGCAGCCCGGACGTCTTGCCCTGGTCGTGCGCCGTGCCCGCCGTGGTGTAGCGCTTGACGTGCTCGACCGAGCTGAGCCCCGCGCCGGTGGCGCGCAGCACCTCCGCCACGGTGACGTCCCGCTGCAGGTCCACGAAGTGCGTGCCGTAGTCGCCGCTCTCCACGAGCCACACATGCTCGGCGGGCGCGGCGACAGGCTCCTCGTCCGCGGTCGGCAGAGTGGTCTCGGCCGGCGGAGTGGTCTCGGCCGGCACGGCGAAGCCGGCGGCGGCCAGCGCGCGGCGGCCCGCCTCCGCGCCGTCCTCCAGGCATTCCCGCAGCGTGCGGACGCCCGTGCCCCCGACACCCCTCGCGAAACCGGCGGCCTCCACCGCCTGGCGCGTCTCGCCGGGCGTGAACGCGCCCAGCTCCTCGTCGTAGCGCAGCGTGCCCCCGGCCTGGCTGAACAGGTGCACCACCGGCGTCCAGCCGCCGGACACGAGCAGCAGGTCGGCGGGGATCTCCCGGGCCTGGCCACCCGAGCCCTGTGCTTCCGGGCGCGGAGCGACCTCGACCGAGGAGACCTCGCCTTCGCCCTTCGCGGCGGTGACCACGTGGCCGGTCAGGACCTCGATGCCGCGCTCGGCGCAGCGCGCCGCCCACGTCTCGCCGGGGGCGTGCCGTACGTCGGCGATCGCGGCGATCTCGACACCGGCGCCGGCGAGGTCGAGCGCCGCGGCGTACGCGCTGTCGTTGGTGGTGAACACCACCGCTCGCGAGCCGGGCAGGACGCGGTAGTGGTTCGCGTAGGTGCGGGCCGCGCCCGCCAGCATCACGCCGGGCAGGTCGTTCCCGGCGAAGGCGACGAACCGCTCATGGCCGCCGGTCGCCAGCACCACGCGCCTGGCCCGGATGCGCCACACGCGCTCGCGCGCCACGTCGGCGGGCGCCTGGGCGCCCAGGTGGTTCGTCCGGCGCTCCACCGCGATGACGTAGTTGTCGTCGTAGTGACCGAGGACCGTGGTGCGGCGCAGCACGCGCACCTCCGGCAGGGCGGCCAGCGCGGCCGCCTCCCCGGCCGCCCACTCGCGACCGGGCGCGCCGTCGAGCGTCTCGGCCGTGCCGAGCAGGCTGCCGCCCGGCTCGGGCCGCTCGTCGGCGAGGATCACCCGGGCGCCGGCCCGCGCGGCCACGCCCGCGGCGGCGATGCCGGCCGGTCCCGCGCCGACCACGAGCACGTCGCAGTGCGCGTGCACCGCGTCGTAGCGCGCCGGGTCGGGGCGGTCGGCCAGCCTGCCCTGTCCCGGCAGGCCCGTGGCGACCAGGCCGTCGTACAGCTCGACGGTCGTGGCGGTGAGCATGGGCTCGGGGAAGGGCTCCTCGATCTGGACGAGCGCGTTGGGCTCCTCGCAGCCCGCGGCGTACACGCCGCGCGGACGGCCGAGCTTGATGCTGCTCGCCACCGCGCGCACGCCGTTGGCGAGCAGCGCCGAGGCCAGCGTGTCGCCCTCCAGGCCCGCGTACTCCCGGCCGTCGAACCGGAAGCGCAGCGTCTTTCCCGTCGCCCCCTCGCGCCGGTGCGGCTGTGCGGCGGCCCCGCCGGTTCGCTCGCTACGCTCGCTCATGCGATCACCGGCCGCGGCTCGCCCGCCCGATAGACGGCGTGGATCTCGTTGGTGGCGGTGTCCCGTACGGCGTTGAACCAGCGGCGGCATCCGGCGGTGTGGCTCCACCGCTCCGCGAACAGGCCCTTGGGGTTGTCGCGGAAGAACAGGTAGCGGGCCCACTCCTCGTCGGACAGGGCGGCCGGGTCCTCCGGATAGGCGACGTGGGCCTGCCCCCCGTAGTGGAACTCGGCCTCGTCCCGCGGCCCGCACCACGGGCAGGGAATCAGCAGCATTCTGTCTGTCTCCGGTGTTAATGCGCGACGGCGGCGGCGCCGTGCTCGTCGACGAGCTTGCCGGTGGTGAACCGGTCGAGCGAGAAGGGGGCGTTGAGCGGGTGGGGCTCGCCGGTGGCCACGGTGTGGGCGTAGCACCAGCCGACGCCCGGGGTGGCCTTGAACCCTCCGGTACCCCAGCCGCAGTTGACGTACAGGTCCTCGACGGGGGTGAGGCCGACGACGGGCGAGGCGTCGGGGGTCACGTCCACCACGCCGCCCCAGGTCCGCAGCACGTGCGCCCGGGCGAAGACCGGGAACAGCTCCAGCGCGGCCGACATCTGCCGCTCGATGATGTGGAACGCGCCGCGCTGACGGTAGGAGTTGGCCGCGTCGATGCCCGCCCCCATGACCAGCTCGCCCTTGTGCGCCTGGCTCACGTAGACGTGGACCGCGTTCGACATGACGACGGTGGGGTGCACCGGTTCGAGCAGCTCCGACACCAGCGCCTGCAGCGGGTGGCTCTGCAGCGGCAGCGAAACCCCGGCGTATCCGGCGACGACCGAGGAGTGCCCTGCGGCGGCGAGCGCGACCTTCCCGGCCGCGATCGGGCCGCGGGTGGTCTGGACGCCGGTCACCCGGCCGTCGCGCACGTCGAGGCCGGTCACCTCGCAGTGCTCGATCATGTCGACCCCGAGGTCGGCCGCCGCCTTCGCGTAGCCCCACGCCACGTAGTCGTGCTTGGCGATGCCGGCCCTGGGCTGGTAGGTGCCGCCGAGCACCGGATAGCGCACGTCGGGCGAGATGTCGACGATCGGGCAGACCTCCTTGACCTGCTCCGGCGTCAGCCACTCGGCGTCCACGCCGTTGAGCCGGTTGGCGTTGACCCGGCGCACGCTGTCGCGCACGTCCTGCAGGCTGTGCGCCAGGTTGAGCACGCCGCGCTGGCTGAACAGCAGGGGGTAGCCGAGGTCCTCCTCCAGCCCCTCCCACAGCTTCAGCGCGTGCTCGTAGATGCCCGCGCTCTCGTCCCACAGGTAGTTGGACCGGATGATGGTGGTGTTGCGGGCCATGTTGCCGCCCGCGAGCCAGCCGCGCTCCAGCACGGCGACGTTCGTGATGCCGTGGTTCTTGGCCAGGTAGTAGGCCGTGGCCAGGCCGTGCCCGCCGCCGCCGACGATCACCACGTCGTACGCGCGCTTGGGCTCCGCCGAGCGCCACAGCCGGTCGGGGTGGTCGGGCAGGTCCGCGCCCGGCGTCCTGCGCCCTTGAGTTTCGGGGCTCACTGGGCCGCTCCGTTCAGGCCGGGGTAGAGCGGGTGCTTGGCGGCGAGGGCCTCGACCCGGGCGCGCAGCGCCGTCAGGTCCGCGCCGGGACGCAGCACCTGGGCGATCACGTCGGAGACCTCCTCGAACTCGGGACGGGCGAACCCCCGGGTGGCCAGGGCCGGGGTGCCGATCCGCAGCCCGGAGGTGACCATCGGGGGCCGGGGGTCGAACGGCACCGCGTTGCGGTTGACCGTGATCCCGGCCTCGTGGAGCCGGTCCTCGGCCTGGCGGCCGTCCAGCTCCGATGCGCGCAGGTCGACCAGCACCAGGTGGACGTCCGTCCCGCCGGACAGCACCCGTACGCCCGTCTCGGCGGCGTCGGGGGCGAGCAGCCGGTCGGCGAGGATCCGCGCGCCCTCCAGCGTGCGGCGCTGCCGGTCGCGGAACCACTCGCCCGCCGCGATCTTGAACGCGACGGCCTTGGCCGCGATGACGTGTTCAAGCGGACCGCCCTGCTGGCCCGGGAACACCGACGAGTTGATCTTCTTCGCGAGGTCCTCGGTGGACAGGATCACCCCGCCCCTGGGCCCGCCGAGCGTCTTGTGCGTGGTCGTGGTGACGACGTGCGCGTGCGGGACCGGCGACGGGTGCAGCCCCGCCGCGACCAGCCCGGCGAAGTGCGCCATGTCCACCATCAGGTACGCCCCGACCTCGTCGGCGATGCGCCGGAAGGCGGCGAAGTCGAGGTGGCGCGGGTAGGCCGACCAGCCCGCGATGATCAGCTTGGGCCGGTGCTCGCGGGCGAGCCGCTCTACCTCGTCCATGTCCACGAGGCTGTCGCTCTCGCGCACGTGGTAGGCCACGACGTTGTAGAGGCGGCCGGAGAAGTTGATCCGCATGCCGTGGGTGAGGTGGCCGCCGTGCGCGAGGTCGAGACCGAGGATCGTGTCGCCCGGCTCCAGTAGCGCGGACATGGCCGCGGCGTTGGCCTGCGCCCCCGAGTGGGGCTGCACGTTCGCCGCCTCCGCGCCGAACAGCGCCCTCACCCGGTCGATCGCCAGCCGCTCGATCACGTCGACGTGCTCGCAGCCGCCGTAGTAGCGCCTGCCCGGGTAGCCCTCGGCGTACTTGTTGGTGAGCACCGAGCCCTGCGCCTGCATCACCGAGACGGGCGCGAAGTTCTCCGAGGCGATCATCTCCAGCGTGGTTCGCTGGCGGCGCGTCTCCTCGCCGATCGCCGCCGCGACCTCCGGATCGGCCTCGGCGAGCGGCGCGTCCATCACCGAATCGTTCACTTCAGTCCTCACTAGCTGCGCAGCCGTTCCATGGCGGGGTCGAACAGGGGCTCCTCGGCGACCACGGCGGTCACCCGCCGGTCGAAGTAACCGATCTCCAGCGTCCGTCCCGGCGTGGCCAGCTCGGCGGGCAGCCAGGCGTAGGCGATGCCCTTGCCGATCGTGTAGCCGAAGGCCGCGCTGGTGACGTAGCCGACGGCGCTCTCGCCGTCGTACACCGGCTCCTTGCCCATGACGACCTGGGTGGGGTCGTCGACGGTCAGGCAGGCGAGGCGGCGGCGCACGTTCTCCTTGCGCCGCTCCAGCGCCTCGCGGCCGACGAAGTCGCCCTTGTCCATCTTCACCGCGAACCCGAGCCCGGCCTCGTACGGGTCGTGCTCGAAGGTCATGTCGGTGCCGAACGACCGGTAGCCCTTCTCCAGCCGCAGGCTCGCGAAGGCGCCGCGCCCGCCGGCGATGATGCCGTGCCGCTGCCCGGCCTCCCAGAGCGTGTCCCACAGCTTGGCGCCCAGGTCGGCGGTGGTGTAGAGCTCCCAGCCCAGCTCGCCGATGTACGACAGCCGCAGCGCGGTGACCGGCACGGTGCCGATGTACGCCTTCTTCGCCCGGAAGTAGCGGAAGCCCTGGTTGGAGAAGTCCGCGTCGGTCAGCGGCTGGACGAGGTCGCGGGCACGCGGGCCCCACACGCCGAGGCAGCAGGTGCCCGCGGTGATGTCGCGGACCATGACCGAGCCGTCCGGGGGCAGGTGACGGTGGAACCAGTCGAGATCGAGGTTGCCGTTGGCGCCGACCTGGAACACGTCGCGGCCCAGCCGGGCGACGGTCACGTCGCTGCGGATGCCGCCGTCGGTGTCGAGCAGCAGGCAGTAGGTCACCGAGCCGACCGACTTGTCCATCTGGCCCGTCGTCAGCCGCTGCAGGAAGGCGAGAGCGCCCGGGCCGGCCACCTCCAGGCGCTTCAGCGCGGTCATGTCGTACAGCGCGACGGACTCGCGGGACGCCTGGGCCTCCGCGCCGACGATGGGCGACCAGTAGCGCGCCGCCCAGTCGTCGGGCGTGGGGATGTCGCGGCCCTCCAGCAGGCGGGCGTTCGCGCCGTACCACTGCGGCCGCTCGTAACCGACGGCCTCCAGGAAGAAGGCGTCCAGCTCGCGCTGCCGGGTGTGGAAGGGGCTGAGGCGGAGTGGCCGCGGCTCCTCCATCGGCTGGAGCGGGTGGATGATGTCGTAGACCTCGACGAAGTTCTGGCAGTCGCGGGCCAGCACATAATCGGGCGCGAGCTGGTGCGGCTCGAACCGGTTGACGTCGCACTCGTGCAGGTCGAAGGACGAGCAGTGACCGTCGACCAGCCACTCGGCCATCGCCCTGCCGACGCCCGCGGAGTGGGTCACCCAGACCGCCTCGGCGACCCAGAAGCCCTTCACGTCGGGCGACTCGCCCATGAGGGGCATGTGGTCCTGGGTGAAGGAGAACAGGCCGTTGATGCCCTCGTCCAGCTTGGCCGCGCGGGTGCCGGGCAGCAGCCGCTGCGTCTCGGTCCAGGCGTCCTCGAAGTCCTCCGGCGTGAACGTGAGCACCGACGGCATGACCTCGGCCTCGTCCACGGAGAGCAGGTCCTCCGGCTTGACCGGCATCGGCCGGTGGCCGTAGTAGCCGATGCCGACGCCGTCGAACCGCTGGCGGTAGTAGAGGTCGGCGTCCTGGTGGCGCAGGATCGGCAGCGTCGCCTCCTCCTCGCGTCCGGCGAGGTCGGGCACCTGCCCCGTCCAGGCGAGCTGGTGGGCGAGCGGGGTGAGCGGCAGCGGCATCCCGACCATGCCGGCGACCTTCGGGCCCCAGATGCCGGCGCAGCAGACCACGACGTCGGCGGGGATCTCCCCCTGGTCGGTCACCACTGCGGCCACCCGGCCGTCCTCGGTGCGGACGTCGAGCACCTCGTGCCGCTCCAGCACCCGTACGCCGCGGGACCGAGCGCGCCTGAGCTGCGCCTCGACCGCGCGTACGGCCTTGGCGACGCCGTCGGTGGGGATGTGCAGGCCGCCGTGCACGACTCCGGGGTCGAGCAGGGGGAAGAGCTCGGCGCATTCGGCGGGGGTGAGCAGGCGCGACTCGACGCCCCAGGACGTGGCCCAGCCGTGCCGCCTGTGCAGCTCGGAGAGCCGTTCCGGGCTGGTCGCGACCTCCAGCCCGCCGACCTGGAGGAAACAGGGCTCGCCGTCGAGGTCGAGGGAGCAGAGCTTCTCGACGGTGTAGCGCGCCATCTCGGTCATGGTCTTCGACCCGTTGATCTGGAAGACCAGTCCCGGGGCGTGCGAGGAGGAGCCTCCGGTCGCGGGCACCGAGCCCTGGTCGACCACGGTGACGTCCGTCCAGCCCCGGGCCGACAGTTCGTCGGCGAGCGCCGCACCGACGACGCCTGCTCCGATGATGACGACGCGCGGGCCCGTCATACCCACCTCCGTTGCTGCATATTTTGTTGCACAATTCGCAACAGTATGCGTTTAACGCAACAAGCGTGACGCGTCACATCCCGGGTGTCAAGCATCAAAAACTGGGCAAAACCGCACCCTCTCGGATGTGCGGCGCCCGGCAGCGACGAGCCGTGCGAGGGGGGCGCGAAGCCTGCAGGGCATCCGGGGCGTCAGCCGGCCGGCGGCTCCTCGATGCTCCAGCGAATTCCGCGGCGGGCGAGATGGTCAAGGAACGCCAGGGAATCGAACGCCTGGGCGGGGGCGAGGACACCCGCCTTGATCGGCTCGGCGACCAGGCGGCAGGCGCTCTCCACGGCGATCGCCGCGGTGGTGCCGTAGGTGTCGGCGCCCCGCACGAAGCCGCGGGCACGGCGGCCGTCGACGCCGAGGGCGTCGAGCACGTACGTGAAGCGCTGTCCCCGGCGGCTCTCCTCGCTCGGCCCTTCAGGAAGGCTCTCGACGACCTCCGCCGGCATCGGGCTGTTCAGCCGCTCCACCAGTTCCGCCTCGGCCAGTCCCTCCATGTGCCGGACGACGACGTGCCGCGGGACGGTGACCACCTCCGGCAGGGGGAAGCGCGCCACCGGGGTCGCCTCGGGCTCCTTCGGAAGGGTGACCGCTCCGCGCCGCGCCGGGACGCCCGGCCGCCACACTCCGTCGTCATAGGCGAGCCCGCCCGCCCTGACCGACTCGATGGTTTCGATCACCGAGCGCAGCGAGCCGCGTGACGGCCCGCCACCCCCAGCGATCACGTGGGTGCTGATGAGCTCGTCCAACGGCCCGAGCCGGGCGGCGAGTTGGTGGGCGAGGAGGTCGGCAGGCAGGCATGCGTCGGTGGTTGCGGGCACCACGGTGACACCGGCCGCCTCGGCCGCCGCCGCGAAAGTCTCGAAGACGCCGTTGATGTAGAGCTGCTCACCTGCGGTGTCGACATAGTGCAGGCCGCCCGCGATCGCGGCGCGTACCACTGCCGCGCCCGACGGAGTGAACGGCCCGGCGCAGTTGACGACCGCGTCACAGCCGCGCAGTGCCTCCACGAGCCCGGGATGGTCGTCGACGGCGGCGACACGTTGTTCCGCCTTGGGATGGCCGACCGAGGCTGCGGCCTCTGCCACGCGGACGGGGTCACGGCCGACCAGGACGGCCTCGACGCCGAGCCGTGCCAGCTCGGCGACGACGAGCTTCCCCTGGTATCCGTTCGCGCCGAATACGGCGATCTTCATCTGAGGTCTCCCGGAGGTGCGATCCGGCGCCGTGCGGGTCACAGCGCCCATCGCACCGTAAAGCCGCACACGAAGACGACTGAATGGCCAAACCGCTCGACTGTTTGCGTCATCGTCTTCCGTTGATCGCCTTCGGTTACGGTGATCGGGTGGATGTCCTCTCAGACGTCGTCAGCACGGCGCGCACCGGCCGGCCGCACGCGGCCCTGGTCACGCGATCCGCTCCTTTCGGCCGCTGGTTTCCCGCCTCGCAGGCCGCCGGGTTCCACGTCGTACTCCAGGGCACGTGCTGGCTCCTGCCAACGGAGGCAGAGCCAGTCGCGCTGGGGCCCGGCGACGTGGCGTTCCTGCCGCGCGGTTCCGCCCACGGCCTGGCCGACGTCCCGTCGACCCCAATCAACGATTCATCCGCGCCCCTTTCCGGCATCCGTTACGGCGACGCAGAGCGCCCCGCCGCCGGGCAGCCGACGGCGGTCATGCTCTGCGGCGCCTACCTGCTGGACCGATCCGGGCCCCACCCACTCCTGGACGACCTGCCCGAGGTCATCCACCTGCCCGCCCGGGTAGGCCGGCATCCCGAGCTGCGCGCGGCGGTCGACCTCCTGGGGACCGAATTGCAGCGCCCGCCTCGTCCCGGCGCCGACGCCGCACTCCCCACGCTGCTGGACCTGCTCCTGCTGTACCTACTGCGGGCCTGGTTCAGCGACGGGCATTTCTGCGACGACTCCCGCACAGGGTGGGTCGCGGCTCTGCACGATCCGTCCGTCGCGGCCGCTCTCCGCGCGATCCACGCGGACCCGGGCCGGGGGTGGACCGTCGAGGAGCTGGGCCGGCAGGCACGCCTGTCCCGCGCCGCCTTCGCCCGCCGCTTCACCCAGCTGGTCGGACGGCCACCGCTCACCTACCTGACGTGGTGGCGCCTGACCACCGCCGCCCGGCTCCTGCGCACCTGCGACGCACCCGTCAACACGATCGCCCAGCAGGTCGGCTACACCTCGCCGTACGCCTTCACCCATGCCTTCAAACGCCAGTACGGAATGCCACCCGGCGCCTACCGCGGCGGCGCCTGCTGAACGACGAGGCTCCGTGATCACGGACGAACGTGCACGGCGCAGATCAGCGCCGGGCCGGGCCGAACCATCCCATCCGGGCGGACACCTCCTGTGCTGCCGCCATGACCTGCTCGGCCACGGCGGCGATCGCCGTCTCGGGCATCCGGAAGCTCGGGCCGGACGCGCTGAGCGAGGCCACGACGGAGCCGTCCACGCCGAGGACGGGCGCCGCGACCGCGCTCAGGCCGTCCTCCAGTTCGTCCACCGCCGTCGCGTACCCACGGCGGCGCACCTCGGCGAGTTCCGCGCGCAGCCGGCCGGGATCGGTGACGGTGCGCGTGGCGAGGACGGGCAGCCCCGCCGCGATCACCTCCTCGCGCAGCGCGGCGGGCGCGTGCGCGAGCAGGACCTTGCCGTTGGACGTCGCGTGCAGGGGGATCCGCTGACCCACCCAGTGGTGCAGCTGGAGCGCCGACGGTCCGGCGACCTGGTCGACGTACAGGGCCTCCCGGCCCGCGAGGACGGCCACGTTGACGGTCTCTCCCACCGCGCGGGCGAGCGCGGGCGTGACGGCCCGGCTCTCGCGCACCAGGTCGAGCCGCGCACTGGTCGCCCCGGCGAGCCTGACCACGCCCACGCCGAGCCGATATCTGCCGCGGTCGCTGTCCTGCTCGACCAGGTCGTGGCTCTCCAGCGTCGCCACCAGGCGGAACGCGGTGGACCTGTGCACGCCGAGGGTGGCCGCGAGCTCGCTGACGCCGAGCTCGCCGTCCCTGGCGAGCAACTTCAGGATGGTGAGTGCGCGGTCTACGGACTGTACGGTCGCCCCGTCACCCAACCCGTTGCTCATGGCACAACTCTACGCATATTGCGCATCAACCTCTTGACCTGTTTCTCGCGACGGGTCACTCTGTTGCGTATACGTCACCATGTTGCGTATTACGCACTCAGGAGGCTCCATGTCCGCTCGCCAGGGTCGCGAGTTCGTCCTCACGTTCTCCTGCGTCGACCGGCCGGGGATCGTCTACGCGGTGAGCGGCTTCCTCGTCCAGCACGCGGGCGACATCCTGCAGAGCCAGGAGTTCAACGACCGCACGAACGGCCACTTCTTCATGCGGGTCCACTTCGAGGTGCCCGAGGGCCGCGGCGACATCGAGGAGCTGCGCCGCGGCTTCTCCTACGTCGGCGACTCCTTCCAGATGACCTGGCAGATCAAGGACGCCGTGACGCCGACGAGGACGCTCGTGCTCGTGTCGAGGTTCGGCCACTGCGTGAACGACCTGCTCTACCGCCAGCGGGTCGGCGCGCTGAACGTCGAGATCCCCGCCATCGTCTCCAACCACCGGGACCTCGAACCGCTGGCCGAGTTCTACGGCGTGCCGTTCCACCACGTGCCCGTCACGCCCGGCACCAAGCCCGAGGCCGAGCGGCGCGTCCTGGAGCTGGCCGAGGAGCTCGACACCGATCTGATCGTGCTCGCCCGCTACATGCAGATCCTGAGCGACGACATGTGCAAGCGCCTGGAGGGCCGGGCGATCAACATCCATCACTCGTTCCTGCCGGGGTTCAAGGGCGCCAAGCCCTACCACCAGGCGCACGAGCGCGGCGTCAAGCTGATCGGCGCCACCGCGCACTACGTCACCGCCGACCTCGACGAGGGACCGATCATCGAACAGGACGTGGCACGCGTGGATCACTCGCTCGACCCGGGCGAGCTGGTCACCGCGGGCCGCGACGTGGAGGCGCAGGTGCTGGCCAGGGCCGTGCGCTGGCACAGCGAGAACCGCGTCCTCCTCAACGGTGACCGCACCGTCGTCTTCCGCTGACCCCCTCACCGCCGAGTACGTTCACGGACGCTCGGGAGCACCGAGCAGGCCGCGGTTGTACCCCTCCGCGACCGCGGCCGCACGGTCGTTGACGTCGAGCTTCGTATAGATGTTGAGCAGGTGCGTCTTGACGGTGGCCTCGGTGATGAACAGCCGGGCGGCCGCCTCCCGGTTGGTGTGCCCAGCCGCGACCAGGCGCAGCACCTCCAGCTCGCGCTGGCTCAACGGGCCGGTCGACGGCGCCGGGGCGCGCAGCCGGCTCATCAGGCGGGCGGCGACCGACGGAGAAAGTGCGGCCTCGCCGCGGGCGGCCGCGCGTACGGCGCGCAGCAGCTCGTCTCGCGGCGCGTCCTTGAGCAGGTAGCCGGTGGCGCCGGCCTCGATCGCGGGCAGCACGTGGCTGTCGGTGTCGTAGGTGGTCAGCACCAGCACCCGGGCCGGCACGCCGCGCCGGGTCAGCTCGCCGATCGCGGTGACGCCGTCCATGCCGGCCATCCGCAGGTCCATCAGGATCACGTCCGGCCCGAGCGCCTCGGCCAGCCGGACCGCCTCGGCCCCGTCCGCCGCCTCGCCGACCACGGTGAACTCGGGGTCGCGGGCGAACATGCTGCTCAGCCCGTCCCGTACCACCGGGTGGTCGTCGGCGATGAGCAGCTTGATCGGGTCACTCACGCGCGCACCTCCGGCGCCTCGGCGGGCAGGCAGGCCGAGATCCCCGTCCCGCCCCCCACCTCCGATTCGATCTGCAACGTGCCCGGCAACGCCTCGATCCGCTGCCGCATCGCCACCAGCCCGAAGCCCCCGTCGCGTTCGACCTGGGCGGTCGGGTCGAAGCCGCAGCCGTCATCGCGGACGTCGAGGGCCACCTGCTGGTCCATGTAGGAAAGGGTGAGACCGACGCGGGTGACGGTGCCGGCATGCTTGGCGACGTTGGCCAAGGCCTCTTGGGCGACCCGTAACAGGGCGACCTCGGCCTCCGGGCGCATCGTGCGGGTTTCGCCGGTCACCGTGACCTGGGCCGGGATGCCGTGACGGGCCGACCACATGGCCGCCACCTCGGTGACGGCGTCGGCCAGGCGGCCGGTCTCCAGCGGCTCCGGGCGCAACTCGTTCACCGAGCGCCGCGCCTCGGTCAGGCCCTCCCGGGCCAGCGCGGTCGCCGCCGCGTGGTGCCGGCGCCACGCGGCCGGGTCGTCCGCCGCGTGCTCGGCAGCCTGCAACTGCGTGACGATGCCGGTCAGGCTCTGGGCCAGCGTGTCGTGGATCTCCCGGGCCATCCGGGCCCGCTCGTCCAGGACGCCGGCCGCGCGGGCCTGCTCCACCAGCCGGTCCTGCAGCGCCGCGTTCTCGGCCAGCGCCGCGGCCAGCCGCGCGTTGGCCTCCCGGGCCTCGCGCAGCGCCGCCTCCCGGGAGTCGTAGTACCGCCCGCCGATCTCGCCCATCCAGGCCAGCAGGCACATCGGCGCGATGTTGACGACCAGGATCCCCAGGTACTCGAGGTGGCCGACCCAGGAGCCGGTGTCCAAGCCGGCCGACTGTGCGGTTCCGGCCACCACCGCGACGCCGGCGATGAAGTACAGCTCGCGCGGCCAGCCGATGATCCGGTACGCGTAGAAGTACAGCGCCGGTGTGTACAAGCCGAACCACGGATTGCGCAGGACCATGACCAGCCCGAACAGGATCAGGCCTGCCAGGAAGACGCCCATCACGCCGACCCGGTCGCGCCACGCCGGGTGCAGCGTGAAGAGCGCCAGGCTCCACACCGCGGCCGCCGCGCAGAGCACGAGATCGATGGCGAGGGAGCCGGGCTGGTCGTGCTTGAAGGCGATGGTCAGGGCGGCCATGACGGCCAGCAGCACGTAGGGCACCACGGTGACCATGGGCCGGAACCGCTGTTCCCAGCTCGCCGGCCCGGCCATCTGCCAACTCTGCATCGCGTACCTACTCCCAGTGGGACAATCTAGCCGCCGCCCCGACCGCCCACGCGGGCGACGCGAGCAGAGCGAGCTCGATCACCGCGCTCACGGCCGGACCGCCGGGCGCCGGTTGATCTGCACGACCACGGCCAGCAGGAGCAGGCCGCAGACGCCCTGCTCGAGCTTGAACCAGAGCGGGAACAGTCCGGGCAGCGCGATGATCACCGCGATCGCGACCACCATCACCGCGGTGACGACGCGCAGCCGCAACAGCATCCGGCGGTCGCCGCGGGCCGCCCGGACCGCGAAGAACAGCGTGAGCAGCGAGCCGACGGCGACGATCACACCGCGGACCCAGACCTCGGTGGTGACCATCGTCGCGTCGTGCCGAAACACGATCATCGCCACCAGTGTCAGCAGGCTGACCGCGGCGTACCCGCTGATCAGCCAGACCACATTGCGCATGTCAGTGTGCCTCCGTCTTCTCGTTCGCGACGGAATTCAGCGTCGCAACAGAGGCACCCCGAACGGATCGCCCGATCTCCCGAGCGGGCGGTGGAAGCGGCGACTCGCCCACGCGGTGGAGCGACTCCACCGATCGGTGGATTCAGGGGCGTGCCGCCGACCGGGACGTCGGTGACCGTCCGGCAGTAGAAGCCGTGCACGCGCTGCCGTGGCCGATCAGGTCAATCAGGCCCGCCAGTCAGCCACGAGACGACCCAATTCGATGAACTGCTTCCGCTGAGCGGGCGACAGCGGTGCGAGCAGTTCCGCCTGGACGCCGTCGACGATGTCGTCCAGCCTCAGGAGTGCCTGCCTTCCGGCCTCGGTGATGGTGACGATGTTGCGGCGTTTGTGCTCGGGGTCGGGACGACGCTCGATCAGTCCGCGCCCCTCCATCTCGGTCAGGCCACCCGTGACGTCGCTGCGGTCGATTCCCGTACCGCGACTGAGGTCCGCCTGACTGGCGGCGCCCCATTGCTCAAGCGCGGCGAGCAGTCGGTAGTGGTAGCTGCGCAGGCCATCGGCGTAGGCCTCGAATGCGGCCGCCAGGAGGGCGGAGGAGCGGGCGAAGACACGGCTGACGATCCAGGTGGGGCGGTCCTTGACGCGATCAGGAGTCCGATCCGGCTGGTGGCGCATGGGCATGCCGCTCAGCATACAGAGTTGTTGGTCCCACCAACACTTGCTATGTTGGCGAAACCAACATTGGTCTGGCCAACATTGGGTGGGACAACCCCGCCTGCGAAACGGCCGGGGCCGACCACATCAAGGAGAACTATCGATGAGCACCACGCACGAGCCGACCGCGAAGCCCCCGGGCGCAAACGTCCTCGTCGTCGGCCGCAGTCCGAGCGCTCTGGTCCCCGCCGTCGACATCCTGCGCAAGACGGGATACACCGCGAACGCGACGAACCAGTTCGACAGGGTTCTCACCGATTACGACGCCGGCGGAGTCGACATCCTGGTGTTCGGGGGCATGGTGCCCCCGGACATCAAGCAGCACGTGCGTGATGAATTGACGCGGCTGAATCCTGAGGCCCGCGTCATCCAGGGATTGTTCGGGATACCCGAGCTGATCGCGGCGCAGGTAGCGGCGGCCACATGTCCGCCGCTGCCGGAAGGCGACGAAGTCGCCTACGATGCGGACCACCGTTGCGTGCGACTCACCATCCACGAGTCCGCCGATGTACGCGTGGAGGTCTGGTGGGCCACATCGTTCACCCCACCCGAGTCGACCAGCGTCTCCGAGCGGGTATACGAGAAAACCCTCGACCCCGGTGCCCACGTCATCCCGGTCCCTCACCACGTTCCCGAGGAAGCCTCATTCGGGGCCGTCACCGTCGGCCAGTCCGTGCAGGTGTTCACGATCGGCCCCGTGCCCGACTCCGTACGGCGACTGGTGCCCACATCGGCCGAGGACAAGCGTCTTCCCGACGTCACTGCTGTGACAACGCGAATCGATGAGTCCTGAGCTGAGACCCCACCCCAGCAGCGTCCGGACTCCGAGCCGCGAGCCCGGACGCCGCGGGGATACCGCGCGCCGAACCCTCTGGTTCGCGCCCTCTCCCGGATTCGCCCTCGCGGACTTCGACGTGGATTTCCCGGCCCGGATGCTTCTGATCCTGCCCGTACTCCGCTGACCACCCCACGTAACGAGGAAGCACTTCATGTCGCCTTTTTGTCGCCTCGCACGAGCCTGCGCGATCGCTGCTCGAACCTCACTCGCCCTGTCGGCGGCCGTTGCCGCGCTCTTCGCCGTCGCGACGGCGACGCCGACCGCGGCATCGGCCGACACCGATACGAACGCGGCGAAGTACTACGGCATGTGGAATTACGACCAACCCGATGCCGCCACGCTGAACAACGTCGATGTACTGGCCTGTCCCGACGGCGGTGGCCGATGCGACCGGCAACTGCCGCTGCCGCTGCAGGTGCCCCAGGTCGGCTGGGTGGTGTTCTCTCCCGGCCCCCACGGGACGGTCGATGGAACCACCGATGGGGGCTGTACCTGGAACTTCCGCGTCCAGCGCACCGGGCTGGAGTTGTCGTCCACCATCCAGCAGTGCGTCAACCGGGCGGTCGGTTCCTTGGGCAACATCACGAAATGGTCCGTCCAGGTGAAGGGCAACCGGGAGACGGAGTCGATCGTGGCCGTCAGCCATCAGCCCAACGGAGTGGATCTCATCGGCACCATGAAATCCGGCTCCCGCACCAAGGTGGTCGGCGGCCGGGACAGCGGCAAATTCGTCAAGCGGTTCCTCGGGGACTACCGCTACGACCCGGCGGACTTCCACACCCTCACCAACGTCGTCTCCACCGACAAGGGCACGGTCTACCCGGAACAGGGCACGGTCCGGTTCAGCGCCACGGACAAGAAGGGCAGGATCAACGCGCACACTCCGGACGGTTGCGACTGGACACTGACCGTGCGCGGCGACACCGCCGAGCTCGATCCCGCCACGCAGACCTGCCACTCCGCGACGGGCGACACCTCACTGGTCTACTGGGCACTGGTCGCCGACGACGGACGGCACATGAACGCCTTCCGTGCCGGATCCACCACCACGCCGAACCGACCTCCGGCCAACACCTTCCTGTACGTCGGTGCGCTGACCAGATCCGCCACAGGTAAAGCCGAATAGCCCCGCCACCCCAGGCGGTCCACCACTACCTCAGCCCCCGTTCCCGCCCGTGATCACAGCCGCGGGCCCGGCCCGACTTCGCTTGCTCACGCTTCTTGGGATCCGCCGACGAGCGATCGGCCGATCGGGGGCGCAGCCGGCGCGGGTCAGCGGGCGAGCTGTTGGAGCCAGTCGCGCAGGAGTGCCGTTTCGGCGGGCCGCAGCGGAAGGTCGGCCTGATCCGCGGCGGCGATGGCGGCGTCGAGGGCGAGTGCCCGTGAGGCTAGACCGGAATCCACGTCCGGCGGCGCGTCGGTGACGAGGGAGCCGATGACGGTTTCCCGCACCCTCGCGGAGATCTCCAGGTCGCGGTTCTCATCCGGGTCAGCGATCAGCGACAGGGTCACGCCGGTGACGGCGGCCTGCAAGAGGCGTGCCGCCAGTACGGGCGCGACCCGCAGGCGGCCGACGGCCGCGACGCGGTCCAGGAACTTCAGCACGAGGTCGTGAGCCTCGGTCGCGGCGGGCGGCCGGCGACCGGGCCGGTCGGAGCCGAACATCAGCAGGTAGAAGGCCGGGTGGCGCAGACCGAAGTCGACGTGGGCGTCCCAGCCACGACGCATGTCGTCGACCGGATCGCCGGTGGACGGCAGGAGGTGCTTCTCGTCCAGGTAGCGGTCGAAGGCGAGGATGGCCAGGGCCGCGAGCAGTCCGTCCTTGTCGCCGAAGAACTGGTAGAGGGAGGCCGCGCGGACCCCTGCCGCCGCCGCGACCGAGCGCGTGGAGACCGCCTGGGCGCCCTCGCGCTCCAGGATGCCGGCCGCCACCTCGAGGATCTGCCGCTTCTTCGCCTCGTGCACGGTTGCAATGATACGCATTTTCGCGTATCAGTGACACGTAACAGTGCTACATATTTGAGCGTTGCACTGATCCGCCACGTCGAGGAGACATTCCATGAATCGAGTTGGATACGGCGCCATGCAACTCGCCGGGCCGAACGTCTGGGGCCCGCCGGGCGATCCCGAGTCGGCCCGGCGGGTGCTGCGCCTCGCGGTCGAGCTGGGCGTGACGTTCTTCGACACCGCCAACGCCTACGGGCCGCGTACCGTCAACCGGCTGATCGGGCAGGCACTGCGGCCGTTCCCTGACGGGGTGATCGTCGGCAACAAGGTCGGCGCCGGGCGTGGCGCGGACGGGTCATGGCTCATCACCGGTCACCCCCGAACGGTCCGCCGGCAGGTCCACGAGGCCCTCGAGGACATGGGTACGGAGATCAGCGAGCTGACCTATCTGCGGCTGGGAGGTGACACCCCGGGAATCCGCGGTGATGTGCCGCTGGAGGATTCGCTCGGCGTGCTCGTCGAACTGCGCGACCAGGGCCTCATCCGCCGCATCGGCCTGTCCGGGGCGTCGCCGGAGATGCTGGCCCGCGCTCAGAGGATGACACCGATCGCGGCCGTGCAGAACCGGTTCAACCTGCTCGACCGCAGCGGCGTGCAGGTCCTCGCCGACTGTGAGCGGCAGGGCATCATGTTCGTGCCTTACTTCCCGCTCGCCTCCGGGCGGCTCACCGGCTACGCCGAGCTGACCGGCCCCGCACGGCGACTCGGCACGTCGCCGGCCAGGTCGCTCTGGCCTGGTTGTTGCGCCGTTCCCCGGCCGTTGTCGTGATTCCCGGCACGACGAACCCCGATCATCTACGTGCCAACGTCACCGCGGCGGATGTTGCCGACGACTTGACCGACGCCGAGGTGAGCCGCATGACCGGGCTCGCCGACGAGTCGACGGCCGCACTCGACCAGCCGGACGCGTCCACTCTCGACGCCCTCACGACCGCGGCGGACCGCCACCGGTAGCCCCCGGTTCAACGGGCCCCATTCCCGGGAGCCGGCCCCCGGCCCGGAGGCCGGGCGACGTGGAAGCTCAAGCGCTACAGTCCGGCTATGAGCAACGACGCTTCCGGCAGGACCGAGGCCAGCGGCGGCGGCGTGCAGTCCGTGGACCGGGCGATCAGCATCATGGAGATCCTCGCCGGCCGCGGAGAGGCCGGGGTCACCGAGATCGCCGCCGAGATCGAGGTCCACAAGTCGACCGCGTTCCGCCTGCTGGGCGCGCTGGAGGCGCGCGGGCTCGTGGAGCAGACCGAGGACCGCGGCAAGTATCGCCTCGGCTTCGGGCTCGTCCGCCTCGCCGGCAGCGTCTCCATGCGGATGGACGTCACCCAGCAGAGCAGGCCCGTCTGCCACCGCCTGGCGGAGGAGATCGGCGAGACCGTGAACATCGCCGTCCTGCGCTCGCACTACGCGGTCAACCTCGACCAGGTGCGCGGCCCCTCCGCCGTCACCGCCTACAACTGGGTGGGTCAGCTCACGCCCCTGCACGCGACGTCGAGCGGCAAGGTCCTGCTCGCGTACGTGGACCGGCAGCGCCGCGACGACCTGCTGCGCGTCGCGGGCCTCCAGCGCTACACGCCCAGCACGGTGACCTCGGCGGAGGACCTGGAGCGGGAGCTGGCGACGGTGCGCGAGCGCGGCTACGCGCTCACGCTGGAGGAGCTGGAGGTGGGCCTGAACGCGCTCGCCGCTCCCGTCCGCTCCTTCGGCGGAGAGGTCGTGGCGGCGGTGAGCGCGTCGGGGCCCGCCTACCGGTTCAGCGAGGGCCGCATGCGCGAGCTGGCCCCTCTCCTCGTCAAGGGAGCCGAGGAGATCAGTCACCGCCTCGGCGGCTAGCCCTCTCCCTCCGCCGCGCGCCGCAGCCGCACGACGACGCTCTTGGACGTGGGCGTGTTCGAGGTCTCCGCCACCGAGTCCAGGGGCACCAGCACGTTGGTCTCCGGGAAGTAGGCCGCGCAGCAGCCCCGCGCCGTCGGGTAGGCGACGGCCCGGAACCCCTCGGCCACGCGCTCGCCGTCCGGCCACTCGCTGATCAGGTCGAGCATGTCGCCGTCGGCGAGACCACGCTCGGCCAGGTCGTCGGGGTGGACGAAGACCACCCGGCGCCCGTTCTTGACGCCGCGGTAGCGGTCGTCCAGGCCGTAGATCGTGGTGTTGTACTGGTCGTGGCTGCGCACGGTCTGCAGCAGGAGCCGGCCCGGAGGCACCCGCAGCACCTCCAGCGGGTTGACCGTGAAGTTCGCCTTCCCCGTGGCCGTGGGGAAGCGGCGCTCGTCGCGCGGCGCGTTCGGCAGGAGGAAGCCGCCCGGCCTGCGCGCTCTCGCGTTGAAGTCGCCGAACCCCGGCACCACCCGCTCGATGCGCTCCCTGATCGCGTCGTACCCCGCCTCGAACTCGGCCCACGGCACGTGCGGGTCGTCGCCGAGCAGCTCACGGGCCAGCCGGCACACGATGGCCACCTCGGACAGCAGCGTGTCCGACGCGGGGCGCAGCCGTCCGCGCGAGGCGTGCACGGCGCCCATCGAGTCCTCGACGGTGACGAACTGCTCGCCGCCGGCCTGGACGTCCCGCTCGGTGCGGCCGAGCGTGGGCAGGATGAGCGCCTGTTCGCCGCACACGGCGTGCGACCGGTTCAGCTTGGTCGACACCTGCACGGTGAGCCGGCAGCGGCGCAGGGCCGCCTCCGTCGCGGCGGTGTCCGGCGTCGCGGAGACGAAGTTGCCGCCCATGGCGAAGAACACCTGGGCGTCCCCGTCGCGCATGGCGCGGATGGCCTCCACGGTGTCGTGGCCGTGCTCGCGCGGCGGCGGGAAGCCGAACTCCTGCTCCAACGCGTCGAGGAACTCGGGTTTGGGCTTCTCGTAGATGCCCATCGTCCGGTCGCCCTGCACGTTGGAGTGCCCGCGTACGGGACACACGCCCGCGCCCGGCCGTCCCACGTTGCCGCGCAGCAGCAGGAAATCGACGATCTCCCTGATCGTCGGGACCGACTTGCGGTGCTGGGTGAGGCCCATCGCCCAGCAGACCACGACCGAGCGGGCGGCCAGCACGTCGCGGGCCGTCTCCTCGATCTCGGCGCGGGTCAGGCCGGTCGCCTCCAGCACCTCGTCCCAGTACCGATCAGCACTGCCGAGCCCGCGTACGTGCTTCTCCCAGGCGTCGAACCCGTGCGTGTGCGCCTCGATGAACTCGCGGTCCACCACCGTGCCGGGCGCGGCGTCCTCGGCCTCCAGCAGGAGCAGCGACAGCGCCTGGAACAGCGCCAGGTCGCCGCCGAGGCGGATCTGCAGGAACCGGTCGGACAGCGCCGTCCCGGTCCCGGCGAGACCGGAGGGCCGCTGCGGGTTCCGGAACCGCAGCAGCCCGGCCTCCGGCAGCGGGTTGACCGCCACGATCCGCGCGCCGGCCCGCTTCGCCCGCTCCAGCGCGGTGAGCATGCGCGGATGGTTGGTGCCCGGGTTCTGGCCGACCACGAAGATCAGGTCGGCCCGGTGCAGGTCCTCCAGCAGCACGGTGCCCTTGCCGATGCCGAGCGTCTCGGTCAGCGCCGAGCCGCTCGACTCGTGGCACATGTTGGAGCAGTCGGGCAGGTTGTTGGTGCCGAACCTGCGGACGAGAAGCTGGTAGGCGAAGGCGGCCTCGTTGGAGGTGCGGCCGGAGGTGTAGAAGACGGCCTGCCCCGGGTGGTTGAGCGCGGCCAGTTCACGTGCGACGACACCGAAGGCGTCCTCCCACGAGATCGGCTCGTAGTGGTCCGAGCCGGCCGGCTTGTACATCGGCTCGGTGAGCCGGCCCTGCTGACCCAGCCAGTAGTCGCTGCGCCGGGCCAGCTCACTCACCGGATGCTCGGCGAAGAAGTCGCGGGTGACCCGGCGGACCGTCGCCTCCTCGGCCACCGCCTTCGCGCCGTTCTCGCAGAACTCGGCGGGGCTGCGGTGACCGTCGCCCTCGGGCCAGGCGCATCCCGGGCAGTCGAAACCGGACTTCTGGTTGACCCGCAGCAGGGTCAGCATCGTCCGTCCCGCGCCCATCTGCCGATAGGCCGTGCCGAGCGCGTGGCCGACCGCCGGGACCCCGCCCGCCCAGGTCTTGGGCGAGCCGATCTCCAGGCGTTCGTCTCCGACATCCTCCCGAGGGGGCTTACGTGTCACGCCGCATCTCCTCCGAACTCACTCGCCGATCTTGCCACGCACCCAATCATGGAACAGGCCGATGTGGTGCTCGCTCGGCACCAGCACGCCGCCCTTGGCGTAGGTGCGGGAGCTCATCGAGGGCTGGGTGCGCTCGCAGGCGTCGAAGTCCTGCTCGTTGACCCGGTGGAACAGCTCAACCGACCGGCTGACGTCCTTGCCGGAGGCCACGACCTCCGGCAGGTAGAGCCAGTCGCACTCCACCACCGTGCGGTCGACCGCCAGCGGGAACATCCGGTGGACGATGACGTGGTCGGGCACCATGTTGACGAACACCTGCGGCTTGATCGTGATGGCGTAGTAGCGCCTGTCCTGATCCTCGCTGATGGTCGGGATGCGGTCGAGCCCCTCGGAGCCGTCTACTGTGAACCCCTGGATGCCCTCGCCGAACAGCGCGCCGTGGCCCACGTAGTACTGCGCCGCGTAGCCGTCGGCGAACTCCGGCAGCACCTCGGTCAGCTCCGGGTGGATGGTCGCGCAGTGGTAGCACTCCATGAAGTTCTCGACGATGAGCTTCCAGTTGGCCTTCACGTCGTACACGATCCGGCGGCCGAGCGCGAGGTTGGCGACGTCGTAGTTGTCGAGGGAGGCCACGTCGCCGAGACGCGTGCGCACCTCGCCGAGCACCGTGTCCTCGAACGAGGGCGGCTCCTCGGCCAGGCACACCCACACGTAGCCCAGCCACTCCCGCACCGCCACGTTGACCAGGCCGTACTCGACCCGGTCGAGGTCGGGCATCTTGGTGAGGTTGGGGGCGGCGATGAGCTTGCCCTCCAGGTCGTACGTCCAGGCGTGGTAGGGGCACTGGAAGGCCCGCTTGACCTCGCCGGAATCCTCCGTGCAGATCCGCGCGCCGCGGTGGCGGCAGACGTTGTAGAACGCGCGGATCGAGTTGTCCCGCGCGCGGGTGATCAGGATGCTCTCGGTGCCGACCTGGACGGTCTTGAACGCTCCGGGCTTGGGCAGGTCGGCGGCCCTTACCGCGCAGAACCACATCGACTCGAAGATGTGCTTCTGCTCCAGCGCGAAGACCTGGGGGTCGGTGTAGTGCTCGCCCGGCAGCGTGGCCATCAGGCTGGGGGGCAGGCTCGTGGTGCTCACTGGTCGCTCCTGAAGGTCGTACGTCGCACGTCGGGGATCGAGATGATCAGGGGGAGGCCGGTCACAGGACCACGACGGAGCGCAGCACCTCGCCGTGGTGCATCTTCTCGAAGGCCGCCTCGACGTCCTCGAGCGCGATCGTCTCGGTGACGAACGCGTCCAGGTCGAGCCTGCCCTGCTGGTAGAGGGACACGAGCATGGGGAAGTCGCGGCTGGGCAGGCAGTCGCCGTACCAGGAGGACTTGAGCGCGCCGCCGCGGCCGAAGACGTCGAGCAGCGGCAGTTCGAGCTGCATCTCCGGGGTCGGCACGCCGACCAGCACGACGGTCCCGGCCAGGTCGCGGGCGTAGAAGGCCTGCTTGTACGTCTCGGGGCGGCCCACCGCCTCGATCACGACGTCGGCGCCGAACCCGCCGGTGAGGTCGCGGATCGCCTCCACCGGGTCGGTCTCCCGCGAGTTGACGGTGTGCGTGGCGCCGAAACGGCGGGCCCAGTCGAGCTTGGTGTCGTCCACGTCCACCGCGATGATCGTGGTCGCCCCGGCCAGGTGCGCGCCCGCGACCGCCGCGTCGCCCACGCCGCCGCAGCCGATGACGGCCACCGAGTCGCCGCGGGTCACGCCGCCGGTGTTGATGGCCGCGCCGAGGCCCGCCATGATGCCGCAGCCGAGCAGGCCGGCCGCGACCGGCGACGCGCTCGGGTCGACCTTCGTGCACTGACCGGCCGCCACCAGCGTCTTGTCGGCGAACGCGCCGATCCCGAGCGCCGGGGACAGCGGGGTGCCGTCGGCCAGCGTCATCTTCTGCGTGGCGTTGTGGGTGGCGAAGCAGTACTGCGGGCGTCCGCGCAGGCAGGCCCGGCAGGCGCCGCAGACCGCGCGCCAGTTGAGGATGACGAAGTCGCCGGGGGCGACGTCGGTCACGCCCTCGCCGACCGCCTCGACCACGCCCGCCGCCTCGTGACCGAGCAGGAACGGGAAGTCGTCGTTGATGCCGCCCTCGCGGTAGTGCAGGTCGGTGTGGCACACCCCGCAGGCCTGCACGGCCACGAGCGCCTCACCCGGACCCGGGTCGGGGACGACGATGGTCTCCAGGCTGACCGGCTGTCCCTTGCCCCTCGCGACGACCCCGCGGACTTCGTGCGCCATGTCTCTCTTTCCCTCGATCAGTCAGCGTGCAGTGGTTGTGCAAGACGAAACACATAGCACTATGCGCAACAGACTGAGGCCGTACAAGGCCAGTGTCAAGAGCCCAAAAACTGGCGTGATCTTGCAGTTTGTTGCACGCGATGCCGCTGCCTGCGGCAACACCCTTGACGATCTTGCAGTAACTCGCAGACAAGACCTCCCACCTGCGATTTCCCGTTCGTGATCATGCGGCAAATTACAAGATCACGCGGGTGGGGTGGTGGGGTGGTGGGGTGGTGGGGTGGGGTTAGCGGGGGTTTTGTTCAAGGTGGGTGACGACCGGGGCGAGCAGGTCGTTCAGCTCGCGCACGAGGACCGCGAGCGCCCGGTGCGCCGTCTCGGCCAGGTCGTGCGCGGGACCGTCCGGCGCGGCGGGCAGGTCGTCCAGCGGCACCGGGGCGTCCACGACCAGGGTGGGACGCAGATAGGGGACCTTCGCGAGGTCCTGCTCGGCGGGCTCGACGAACTGGCCGAAGATCTCCGGCCAGTCCCGCCAGCCGCGGTCGCGCCACCAGTCACGCGACACCGTCAGCGCGGCCGGCGGCGGGGAGACGATCGTGACGCGCGCCGTCAGCGACCCGTCCCAGGTGTTGCGGTCGCAGGAGGCCGACAGGATCCGCCGGTGCCAGCGCACGAACCCCGGCGAGGTCAGGGGCGGGGTGGCGATCCGCCAGGCCGCGCACGCGAACGCGACCGGCGCGATGTCACCCCACACCCCCTCGAACTCGCCGATGTTCTCCCACACCCGCTCGGAGTAGTGGCTGACGCCGCTGTAGCGGACGCGCTCGCGGTCGGATCGGCCGTCGATCCAGAACGCCTGCTGGTCGGGCATGCGCCGGGATCAGCCGTTCGACGCGGCGGTGCTCGGCGCGGCGACGGCGGCGGGCGCGGTCTCGCCGACGAAGGTGAACGTCGCGGCGTCACCTTCGCCCTCGATGTCGATCTTGACGACCTGGCCCGGCCGCAGCTCGCCGTAGAGGATCTTCTCCGACAGCGTGTCCTCCAGCTCGCGCTGGATCGTGCGCCGCAGCGGACGGGCGCCCATCACCGGGTCGTACCCGCGGTCGGCCAGCACCTGCTTGGCCGCCTGAGACACCTCCAGGCCCATGTCGCGGTCCTTCAGGCGCTCGGCCACCTGGGCGAGCATCAGGTCCACGATCTGGATGATCTCCTTGGGCGTGAGCTGGTGGAAGACCACGATGTCGTCGACGCGGTTGAGGAACTCGGGCCGGAAGTGCTGCTTGAGCTCCTCCTGCACCTTGACCTTCATCCGCTCGTAGGTGCTCTCCTCGTCGTTCGCCTTCGCGAAGCCCAGCCCCACGGCCTTGGAGATGTCCCGGGTGCCGAGGTTGGTCGTCATGATGATGACGGTGTTCTTGAAGTCGACCACCCGGCCCTGGGCGTCGGTCAGGCGACCGTCCTCCAGGATCTGCAGCAGCGAGTTGAAGATGTCCCCGTGCGCCTTCTCGACCTCGTCGAACAGGACCACGGAGAACGGCTTGCGCCGCACCTTCTCGGTCAGCTGGCCGCCCTCTTCGTACCCGACATAACCGGGCGGGGAGCCGAACAGCCGCGAGACGGTGTGCTTCTCCATGAACTCCGACATGTCAAGCATGATCAGCGCGTCTTCGTCGCCGAACAGGAACTCCGCCAGCGCCTTGGACAGTTCGGTCTTGCCGACACCCGACGGGCCGGCGAAGATGAACGACCCACCCGGACGGCGCGGGTCCTTCAACCCGGCGCGGGTGCGCCGGATCGACCGCGACAGCCCCTTGATCGCGTCGTCCTGACCGATGATCCGCTTGTGCAGCTCGTCTTCCATGCGGAGCAGCCGCTGCGACTCCTCCTCGGTCAGCTTGAACACCGGGATACCGGTGGCGGTGGCCAGAACCTCGGCGATGAGCTCCTCGGTCACCTCGGCCACGACATCCATGTCGCCGGCCTTCCACTCCTTCTCCCGCCGCTCCCGCTTGAGCTGCAGCTGCTTTTCCTGATCCCGCAACGCCGCGGCCTTCTCGAAGTCCTGCGCGTCGATCGCGGACTCCTTCTCCCGCCGCACGTTCGCGATCTTCTCGTCGTACTCGCGCAGGTCCGGCGGCGCCGTCATCCGGCGGATCCGCATCCGCGAGCCCGCCTCGTCGATCAGGTCGATCGCCTTGTCCGGCAGGAACCGATCACTGATGTAACGGTCCGCAAGCGTCGCCGCAGCCACCAGCGCACCATCGGTGATCGACACCCGGTGATGCGCCTCGTAACGATCCCGCAGCCCCTTGAGGATCTCGATCGTGTGCGACAACGACGGCTCGGCCACCTGAATCGGCTGGAACCGCCGCTCCAGCGCGGCGTCCTTCTCGACGTGCTTGCGATACTCGTCCAGGGTCGTCGCGCCGATCGTCTGCAGTTCGCCCCTCGCGAGAGGGGGCTTCAGAATGCTCGCGGCGTCGATGGCGCCCTCGGCGGCGCCCGCGCCGACCAGCGTGTGCAGCTCGTCGATGAACAAGATGATGTCGCCGCGGGTGCGGATCTCCTTGACGACCTTCTTCAGGCGCTCTTCGAAGTCACCGCGGTAACGGGAACCGGCCACCAGCGCACCCAGATCCAGGGTGTAGAGCTGCTTGTCCTTCAGCGTCTCGGGCACCTCACCCTTGACGATCTTCTGCGACAGCCCCTCCACCACGGCGGTCTTGCCCACACCGGGCTCACCCACCAACACCGGGTTGTTCTTCGTCCGGCGGGACAACACCTGCATGACCCGCTCGATCTCCTTGTCCCGGCCGATCACCGGGTCGAGCTTGCCCTCCCGCGCGGCCTGGGTCAGGTTGCGCCCGAACTGATCCAGCACAAGCGACGTCGACGGCGCCGACTCCTGCGGCCCACCCGCCGCCGCCGGCTCCTTGCCCTGATACCCGTGCAGCAACTGAATGACCTGCTGACGCACCCTGTTCAGATCAGCGCCCAGCTTCACCAGCACCTGCGCCGCGACACCCTCACCCTCCCGGATCAACCCCAGAAGAATGTGCTCGGTGCCGATGTAGTTGTGCCCGAGCTGCAACGCCTCGCGCAGCGACAGCTCAAGAACCTTCTTGGCCCGCGGCGTGAAGGGTATGTGTCCCGACGGCGCCGACTGCCCCTGACCGATGATCTCCTCGACCTGCTGGCGCACCCCCTCGAGACTGATCCCAAGACTCTCCAGAGCCTTGGCCGCCACACCCTCACCCTCATGGATCAAACCAAGAAGAATGTGCTCGGTACCGATGTAGTTGTGGTTGAGCATCCGAGCCTCTTCCTGGGCAAGGACGACAACCCGCCGCGCACGGTCGGTGAACCTCTCGAACATCTGCACTCCTCGCTGCGGCGTGACCTACAATCGGAGTCTCCACTTCGGTTACAGGCTATGAAGCGGCTAATCCGGATGTCAATCGAGGCGTGGGGAGAGCCGAGGGATGCCGATGGACCAGCGCGTTCCCGAGCAGGACGCCTCCGGAGAGCCGGCCAGGACGATGCGCGCCGACGCCCAGCGCAACCGTACGCGCATCCTGGAGGCCGCCGAGACCGTCTTCGCCGCCAAGGGTCCCTCCGCCTCGACCGAGGAGATCGCCCAGAAGGCCGGTGTCGGAATCGGGACCGTCTTCCGGCACTTCCCCACCAAGGAGTCCCTGCTCAAGGCGATCATGAACGCGGTCGCGGTCAGGCTGGCCGAGGAGACCAGGGCGCTCGCGGCTCAGGGCGACCCCGCCACCGCCTTCTTCACCTTCTTCACCCGCACGGTCGAGCAGGCCGCTGAGCAGAAGACCGTCGTCGACCTGCTCGCCCAGGCCGGCATCCCGGTCACCGTCGCCAAGCCCGTCCTCGCCCTGCGCGAGGCCGTCGAGGTGCTCGTCGGCAAGGCCCAGCAGGCCGGGGCCGTACGTTCCGACGTACGGGTGCCGGAGGTCATGGCCCTGCTGATCGGCGTGTGCCAGGCGTCCCTGCACACCCGGCTGGAGCCCGATCTGCGGGCCCGTACGCTCGCGATCGTCTTCGCGGGCCTGCGCCCCGCCGCCGCGACCGGCTGACCCCCGCCTCCCGGCCTTCGTACAAAACCGCAGCTCATCGGCGTGGCGGGCACGCGGTGTGAACCCTCGCGTCCCATAACCGCAATGATTGGCTGCGCACGGTGCGGACGAACCCGTCGATGGGGAGGGGTCGGAGGCGCCGCGCAGCGGTCACCGTTGTCAGAGAGGAGACGACGTGCGGCGCCAGGACGAGGCCGAAGATCTGGTCCAGTTGCTCACGCCCGAAGGCGAGCGTGTCGCGCACCCCGAGTACGACCTGGACCTGTCGAAGAGCCAGTATCGGGGGCTCTACCGCGACATGGCGCTGGTACGCCGGATCGACCGGGAGGCCTTCGCTCTCCAGCGCCTCGGCGAGCTGGGAATGTGGATCCCCTGTCTGGGGCAGGAGGCCGCCCAGATCGGCTCGGGCCGGGCGCTGGCTCCAGACGACCACGTGTTCCCGTCCTATCGGGAGCACGGCGTCGCCTGGTGCCGGGGCATCGCCCCTCTCGAACTCATGGGCATGCTGCGCGGCACGACGAACGGCGGCTGGGACCCCCGGGAGACCCGCTTCCACCTCTACACGATCGTCCTCGGCGCGCAGACGCTGCACGCCGTGGGGTACGCCATGGGGGTACGCAAGGACGGCGACGACTCGGCCGTCGTGGCCTACTTCGGCGACGGCGCGGCGAGCGAGGGGGACGTCAGTGAGGCGTTCAACTTCGCGGCCGTGTTCGACGCGCCGGTGGTGTTCTTCTGCCAGAACAACCAGTGGGCCATCTCCCACCCCGTCGGGCGGCAGAGCCGGGCGCCGATCTACCAGCGTGCGCGGGGCTTCGGCTTCCCCGGCGTACGGGTGGACGGCAACGACGTGCTGGCCTGCCTCGCCGTGACGAGGGCCGCGCTGCGGCACGCACGCTCCGGGGGCGGGCCGTTCCTCATCGAGGCGCACACCTACCGGATGGGCCCGCACACCACCTCCGACGACCCTGGCCGTTACAGGCCTGCCGAGGAGGTGGACGCGTGGCGGAAGAAGGACCCGATCGCGCGCCTGCGGGCCTACCTGCTGCGGGAGGGCATGGCCGACGAGGCGTTCTTCACCGAGGTCGACGAGGAGGGCGACCGCATGGCGCTCGAACTGCGCGACGGGGTCATCACCATGCCGGACCCGCCGGTGGACGCCATGTTCGACCACGTCTACGCCGGCAGGCACGCGCTGGTGGAGGAGGAGCGCGCCTGGTACGCCGCCTACCTCGACCGCTTCGAGGAGCCCGGCGCCTGACCCGCGCCCGGCGCAAGGACCTCAGCCGCGCGGTGAGCGGCCAGGCGGAACGAGGCCGTCTGATAGCGGACCGGGTGCGGCATGCCGATCCGCACGGGTACGCCGGGAGACGCGTACACGAGCGGGTCGTGGCCGGGCGCGGGAAGGCCGGCCGCTTCGAGCAGTCCCTGCTCCAGCCCGGCGAGCCGGGCGCGGTGCAGGGGCCAGCGCGGGTGTTCCACCTCCGCCGTCGCCAGGCGGCCCGCGACGACCGTGAACAGCCGGTAGCGCTCGACCAGGAAGTCCGCGAGCCCGTCGCGCTCGGCCTCGGTCATCGCAGCGCCGAGGTCGACGTCCGCGTCGCAGCGCGCCCCGGCGGGCCCCGGCCACCGGCGCCGGCAGCGGTAGCGGCGCCGCGCCCCCTCGCCGGTCACGGACATGTCCGACCAGTAGTACGGCAGCCGATACGTGGCCCGGGCGCCCAGCACGGCGGGCAGTCTCCCGGCGTCCAGCGACAGGAACCACAGACCACCCCTCCCCCTGCCGTCCCTGACGTACGTACGCACGTTGGTCTCAGGGAAGCGCGACAGCCACGGCAGCGGCGGCAGGCCGGGCGCCCGCACGTCGCGCATCAGAAACGGCGTGAGCCCGACGTACGCGGACCCCTCGTAGGCGTCCGCGGTGAGCCCGTCCGGCAGGAACGCCTGCACGAGCTCGGGTGGATACCTCCAGTGGATGAACGTGATGTCGGCCCAGTGGTGGTGCATCACCGGACGCTCGACCCGTCCTGCCGTCAGGGAGACCATGCCCGGGTTGCTACCCAGGAGACCCATGACGGCACGCGTCTGCGGATGGCCGGCAGTCGGCGCAGGCACTTTCGCCTTTTGCGAGAGAAAGTTATCCAGTTCTCACATAACTATCTTCACAAATAGGCAAAAGAAGCCTACGTTCGGTGCGATCACCTGCTTCAAGGTCGATCTGTGAAGCGGGGGTCACGCGCCCGGGCCCGTGCCGGGCGCACCGCACGGACGAAAGGAAACCTCCGCCATGCCCCCCAGGCGGCCTACCGATCGCGCAAGAAAACGGATCGCGCAGACCTGCGCCTCACTCCTGGCCTTCACAGGCCTGACCGTCCTCACCCCGGCCGCGCCCGCACAGGCGCACGCGGCGCCCATCGACGCCTCCGACTACCAGCGCGTGGAGCTGGCCAGGGGCGCCGCCGAGATGGGCGAGCCGATGACGATGACCGTGCTGCCCGACCTGTCGGTGCTGCACACCGCTCGCGAGGGCGTCCTGCGGCGCACCGACGCGCGCGGCGACACGACCGTGGTCGGCACCCTGAACGTCTACAACCACGACGAGGAGGGGCTCCAGGGAGTCGCCGCCGACCCGGGCTTCGCGACCAACCGGTTCGTCTACCTCTACTACGCTCCCCGCCTCACCACCCCTGACGGCGACGCTCCGGCCACCGCGTCCGACTTCTCGGCCTGGAAGGGCGTGAACCGGCTGTCCAGGTTCACCGTCAAGCCCGACTGGACGCTGGACAAGGACAGCGAGGTCAAGATCCTCGACGTGCCCGCCGACCGCGGCATCTGCTGCCACGTGGGCGGCGACATGGACTTCGACGCCGCGGGCAACCTCTATCTCTCGACCGGCGACGACAGCAACCCCTTCGACTCGTCGGGCTATGCCCCGATCGACGAGCGGCCCGACCGCAACCCGGCGTACGACGCCCAGCGCAGCGCGGGCAACACCGACGACCTGCGCGGCAAGATCCTGCGCATCAAGGTCAAGCCGGACGGGACCTACGACATCCCCGAGGGCAACCTGTTCCCTCCGGGCACCCCGGACACCCGGCCCGAGATCTACGCCATGGGCTTCCGCAACCCGTTCCGGTTGAGTGTCGACAAGGCCACGGGCGTCGTCTACGTGGGCGACTACGGCCCCGACGCCGGCACCGCCGACCCCAACCGGGGGCCGGGCGGCCAGGTCGAGTTCAACCGGGTCACCCGCCCCGGCAACTACGGCTGGCCCTACTGCACGGGCACCAACACGCCGGCCGAGACCTACAACGCCTTCGCCTTCCCCTCCGGCCCCTCCGGGGCGAAGTACGACTGCGCCGGCGGCCCGGTCAACGCCTCCCCGCGCAACACCGGGCAGCGTACGCTGCCGCCCGCCCAGCCCGCGTGGATCAGGTACGGCGGCGACGCCGGTTCGCCGCCCGAGTTCGGCGGCGGCTCCGAGTCGCCCATGGGCGGGCCGGTCTACCACTACGACGCCGCGCTCGACTCGGCGGTCAAGTTCCCACAGGACCTGGACGGACACCTGTTCGCCGGCGAGTTCGGCCGCAGGTGGATCAAGGCGATCGATGTGCAGGCCGACGGGACGCGCGGCGACATCGCCGACTTCCCGTGGACCGGCACGCAGGTGATGGACCTGGCGTTCGGCCCGGACGGCGCGCTGTACGTGCTCGACTACGGCACCGGCTACTTCAACGGCGACGCCAACTCGGCGTTGTATCGCTTCGAGTACATCAAGGGCCGTGACCGTTCCCCGGTCGCCGTGGCCAAGGCCGACAAGACCTCGGGCAAGACGCCGCTCACCGTCACGTTCTCCTCGGCCGGCTCCGCCGACCCTGAGGGCGCCACGCTCACCTACGCCTGGGACTTCGGCGACGGCACCACGTCCACCGAGGCGAACCCGGTCAAGACCTACGACGAGGTCGGCACGTACACCGCGACGCTGACGGTGCGCGACCCCGCGGGCAACAGCGGCAGCGCGAGCGTGGTCGTCACGGCGGGCAACACCGCGCCGGCCGTGACCATCGAGACACCCACGGCGGGCAGCCTGTTCCAGTGGGGCGACTCGGTCCCCTTCACGATCAAGGTCACCGACCCCGAGGACGGCGACGTCGACTGCTCGAAGGTCAAGATGACCTACGTGCTGGGCCACGACAGCCACGGCCACCAGATCTCCTCGAAGACCGGCTGCTCCGGCGAGCTGACCATCCCGGTCGACGGCGAGCACGACGACGCGGCGAACATCTTCGCGGTGTTCGACGCCGAATACACCGACAAGGGCGGGCTGACCACCCACAGCCAGCACATCCTGCAGCCGCGGCACCGCCAGGCCGAGCACTACGCGGCCTCGCAGGGCGTCAACCCGATCGCGAAGAGCAATGCGCACGGCGGCAAGACCGTGGGTGACATCAACGCCGGCGACTGGATCTCCTTCACGCCCTACGAGCTGACCAAGGCCAAGGGGATCACCGCCCGTGTCTCCTCCGGCGGGAAGGGCGGCACCATCGAGGTGCGCGCGGGTTCGCGGACCGGCACCCTCCTGGGCAAGGTGAGCGTGCCCGTCACCGGAAGCTGGGAGACGTTCACCGACGTGTCCGCGCCGCTGTCGAACGCCCCGGCCGGGACGACCGAGCTCTCCCTGGTCTTCCAGGGCCACGACGGCGCGCTGTTCGACGTGGACGACTTCACGCTGACGGCGGAACCGCCGGCCGGCGGAAGCCCGGCGCCGATCGTCGGCGCCGCCGGCCTGTGCCTCGACGTCGCGAACGCCGACCCCGCCAACGGAACCAAGGTGCAGCTCTTCGAGTGCAACGGGACCGGGGCGCAGGTCTGGACCGTAAGCGGTGACACCCTCCGCTCGCTCGGCAAGTGTCTCGACGTGTCCAACGGCGGCACCGCCGACGGCACGCGGGTGCAGATCTGGGACTGCGTCTCGGGTGTCGGCGCGCAGATCTGGACCGTCGGCACGGACGGCACCATCAAGAACCCCCAGTCGGGCAAGTGCCTCGACGCGACCGACCCCGCCCAGATCGTCATCAGGACGTGTGACGGCCGCGACGCGCAGAAGTGGACGACGGCGACCCCGGGCAGCGCCGAGGGCGAGGTCCTGGTCTTCTCCCGTACGGCCGGCTTCCGGCACGACTCGATCCCGGCGGGCGTCCAGGCCATCAAGGACCTGGGCTTCACGGTCACCGCGACCGAGGACCCCGCCGTCTTCACCACCGAGAACCTGGCGAAGTACAAGGCCGTGGTGTTCCTCAGCACCACGGGCGACGTGCTGAACGACGCCCAGCAGGCGGCTTTCGAGGCGTACGTCAAGGCGGGCGGCGGCTACGCCGGCATCCACGCCGCGGCGGACACCGAGTATGACTGGCCGTTCTACGGCGGCCTGGTCGGGGCGTGGTTCGCCTCGCACCCGGCCGTGCAGCAGGCGACGGTGAAGGTGGAGGACCGGGCCCACCCGTCGACCGCCCACCTCGGCTCGACGTGGACGCGCACCGACGAGTGGTACGACTACCGGACCAACGCCCGCAGCACCGCGCACGTGCTGGCCACGCTCGACGAGAAGTCGTACTCGGGCGGGAAGATGGGCGACGACCATCCGATCGCCTGGTGCAAGGAGTATCAGGGCGGCCGGTCGTTCTACACGGGCGGCGGGCACACGGCGTCCTCGTTCTCCGAGCCGGAGTTCCGGCAGCACCTGCTGGGCGGCATCAGGTACGCCATGGGCGACCTCAAGGCCGACTGCCGTCCGGAGAGCGGCTACACGACGCTCTACAACGGCGGCACCACCGGCTGGCAGCAGGCCGGGCCCGGCGGATTCACGAACGCCGACGGCACCCTGACCTCGCACGGGGGCCTGGGACTGCTCTGGTACAAGGCGAAGGAGTTCCACTCCTACTCGCTCAAGCTCGACTGGAAGATGCGCGGCGACGACAACGCGGGCGTCTTCGTCGGCTTCCCCGCCTCCGACGACCCCTGGTCGGCGGTCGACAACGGCTACGAGATCCAGATCGACGCCACGGACTCCCCGGACAAGACGACCGGGTCCGTCTACGGCTTCCAGTCGGCGGACCTCAAGGCCCGTGACGCAGCCCTCAACCCGCCGGGCCAGTGGAACACCTACGAGCTCCGCGTGGAGGGCGAGCGCCTGCAGATCTTCCTGAACGGCGTGAAGATCAACGACTTCACCAACACCGATCCGAAGCGGTCCCTCCAGCAGGGCTACGTGGGCATCCAGAACCACGGCGACGGCGACGAGGTGGCGTTCCGGAACATCCGCATCAAGGAGCTCGGCCCGGCGGAGGGCGACGTCACCGTCCAGGCCGAGAGCTGGACCGAGGCGAACGGCGTCGACACCTACCCCCACACCCCCGCGCACGGCGGCACCGTGCTCGGCTACGTCAACCCCGGCGACTGGGCGGCGTACGACGGCGTGGACCTGACCGGCGTCACCCGCTTCACGGCCCGGGTGGCCTCCCCCGACCCCAGCGGCGGCTTCGAGATCCGGACCGGTTCCCCGACCGGCCCCGTGCTCGGCAGCGTCACCGTTCCCAACACCGGCGGGTGGGAGTCGTACGCGGACGTCTCCACGGCGCTCACGAACGTCCCCTCCGGGAGCGTGAAGCTCTATCTGGTGTTCACCGGGGCGAACTTCGACGTGGACGACTTCACGCTCGTACGCGGCACGAAGGAGGTCAAGCTGACCGTGACGGCCGCGCCGCGCTGCATCGGCAGCTCGGTGTACCTCGCCGTGACGGCGGTCAACGACGGCGACGCGCCGGCCACGATCGAGCTGAACACCGCGTTCGGCAAGAAGACCGTGGCCGACGTCGCTCCGGGCAAGCAGGCCTACCAGTCCTTCAACACCCGGACCGCCCAGATCGACGCCGGCACGGTCACCGTGAAGGCGACCGCCACGATCGGCGGCAAGCAGGTCACCTCGTCCTACGACGTCGACTACAGCGCGGCAAGCTGCGGCTGAGCCGCCACCACCGCGGTAGCACAACCCGGGGCCGGCCGGCCGGCCAGCCGGCCGGCCCCGCCCCCCATAGATGGAGCGATTCCCATGAGAATGACCACCCGGATACTCGCCGCGTCGGTGCTCGGCCTGGCGCTCGCCGGGGCCGGCCTGGCCGGTCCCGCGCTGGCCGACGACGACCCCGCCACCGGCGGCGTGGATGTGTCGGTGAACATCCAGCCCACCACCACCCCCGGCCAGCTGTCGATGACCGTGGCCGACAACAACGGGGTGTCCCTGCAGGAGAACGGCTCCGACGCCGCCGCCCGCCAGTTCACCGGCACCCTGCCCACCGTCACCGTCACCGACACCCGCACCCCCGAGGAGATCCCCGCCGGCGAGTACTGGGCCGTCGTCGGCCAGGCCAGCCAGTTCGTCGCCGCCGACGACCCGGCCAAGACCATCGGCCCCGAATACCTCGGCTGGAAGCCGCACCTGATCAGCGACTCCTCCACCGGCGCGGTCGCCGCCGGTGAGCCGGTCTCCAGTGTCGTCTCCGACGGCACCGGAGCCCCCGAGGTGGGCCTGAAGGGCCAGGAACTGCTGGTCTCCTCCGCCGACTCCACCGAGGAGATCGGCACCTCGCAGGTCAACGCCGACCTCGCCCTGCGCACCCCCACCGACGTCGCCGCCGGCGAATACCACTCCACCATCACCCTGTCGCTGTTCAACCAGTCCTGACCCGGCGGCCTCAAGGGCCGTCCACCCGGGGTGCCCCGTGACGCGAGTCGCGGGGCACCCGCTTCCTTCTTCGGCCGGTCTGCGCCAGGTCTGGGCGGAATACTCCCGGCGAAGTAGCCGTACGGCGGATGGAGCAGGATCGAGGTGCCTGTGGCCGGACGACGCGGCGCGGACGCGGACCGGCCTAGCGTTGCGGGCGTCAGCAAGCCTCGAAGGAAAGGGCCCGCATGGCCGCATCCCCCACAGTGCCCGCGCCCGCCTCCACCCCGGACACCCCGGTCCGCCAGACCGGCTGGATCGCCGACCTCACGTTCGCCGTTCTCACCGTGGTCCTCTTCGTCGCCGTCGCCCTCGCCACGGGGGTGCACAACCCCTGGGACGGCCCGATTCCCCTCGCGCTGTTCCTCGGCGTGCTCCTGCTCGTCCGGCGTCGATGGCCGATGACCGTGCTGCTGCTGTCGGTCGCCGCCGTCTTCGCCTACCACCTGACGCATTGGTCTCCCGCCGGGTGGATCTGGCCCGTCGCTGCGGCGTACTTCACCGCGGCCGCCACCTCGCGGGTGCGCTGGGTGGTCGCCGTCGGCGTCGCCCAGCTCGTCTACTCCGCCGTGGACGCCCGGTGGATCATCGACAGGAACCTCGTCCGGTATCTCATACACACGCTCGGGGAGGGACTGCTGCTCGCGGCCCTCGTCGCCGTGGGGCTCGCCTACGCCGCGTCGCAGCGCCGGGGCGACCTGCTGCGCGAGGCCGAATATCGCGCCCGCGCCGCGGAGGAGCGCCTGAGCGTCGCGCGCGAGGTGCACGACATCGTCGCCCACACGCTGGCCGTCGTCGGCGTCCACCTCAACGTCGCCGCCGACACCCTGCGGGAGGAGCCGGCCGAAGCCGCCGCCGCGCTGCGCCTGGCCCAGGACGTCAGGAACCGGGCGATGAAGGACCTCAACGCCCTCATCGCCCTCCTGCGGGAGGGCCCCGCCGGCACCGAGCCCCAGCCCGACGTGTCATCGCTCGGCGCGCTCGTCGCCGACGCTCGCGCCGCCGGGCTCGACGTCGCCCTCCACGAACACGGGGACCTGTCCACGATCCCCGCCCCCGCGTCCGTCGCGGTCCACCGCATCGTGCAGGAGGCCCTCGCCAACACGCTCAGGCATTCGGGGGCGACCGCGGCCCAGGTGGCGGTCGGCCGCCACCCGCGGTCGGTCACCGTCGAGGTCACCGACGACGGCAAGGGCGACCCGACCGGCGGCGGGATCACGGACGGGAACGGCCTCACCGGGATGCGCGAGCGGGTGCGCGCCCTCGGCGGGACGCTCACCGCCGGTCCGGCGCCCCGGGGATTCGCCGTGCGGGCCGAGATCCCTGTGGCAGGCTCTCCGGAGTGACGATCAGAGTGCTCCTCGCCGACGACCAGGCACTCGTGCGTGCGGGCTTCCGCAGCCTGCTGGCCCGCTCCCGGGACGTGGCCGTCGTCGGGGAGGCCGCCGACGGCGCCGAGGCCGTACGGCTGGCCGTGAGCACCCGCCCCGACGTCGTCCTCATGGACATCCGCATGCCGGGGACGGACGGAATCACGGCCACCCGGAGCATCGTCACCGGTCAGGGCTGCCGGGTCGTCATCCTCACGACCTTCGACACCGACGAGCACGTCTTCGCCGCGCTGCGCGCCGGAGCCAGCGGCTTCCTGACCAAGGACGTCGAACCGGCCGAGCTGCGCCGCGCGGTGGCCGCCGTGGCCGCCGGGGACGCGCTCCTGTCTCCCGGCGTCACCCGCCGCGTCATCGAGCGGTTCGCCCGGCGGCAGGACCTCGCGCCCGACGCCGAGGAGCGGCTGGCCGCCCTCACCGCCCGCGAGCGGGAAGTGGTGCGGCTCGTCGCGCTCGGCCTGTCCAACGGCGAGATCGCCGAACGCCTGGTCATCAGCCCGCTGACCGCGAAGACCCACGTCGCCAGGGCCGTCGCCAAGCTGGACGTGCGCGACCGGGTGCAGCTCGTCATCCTGGCCTACGAGAGCGGCCTGGTGCGGCCAGGCGGCTGAGGGTTCGCGGTCAGGGCGTCGTGACCGCGGATTCGATGCTGCGGTGCCGGGCGGCGCCGTGCGCGAAATCGGGCACGCCCGAGGCGCCGCCATCGCGCAGGTCGTCCAGGAACCGGTGGTAGGCGTGCGCGACCGCGTACGCCGGTGCGTCGGCGCGGGGGTCCAGTCGCGGAACGCGGACGTACGACTCCGGCACGGTCAGGGGCGCGAGCCCTGTGGATGCGCCGCGGGCGCCCTCGATGGTGACCGGGCTGAGCTGGAGATGGCCGACGGGGGCGGTGACGACGAGGTCGCCCTCGGTGCCGTTGATCTCCCAGCGGAAGTTGGTGCCCCGGGAAACGCCTCCGCGGTAGTGGAAGGTGGCCACCGCGCCGCCCGGCAGCCGTCCCGAGGCCACCACCTGGTCCGGGACGGTCATGGGGACGGGCCGTCCGCTCCCGGTGTCCACGGCCGACGTACGCCGGGACGCCAGGCCGATCCGCAGATCCTCCGGCTCGCCCAGGACGGACGCGAATCCGTCGAGGGTGTGCGCGAAGGGGATGGTCAGCAGCGTCATGCCGTTGGCGGCGTCGAGCACGTGGTGATCGCCGGGGCCGACGGTGCCGCCCCAGGCGCCGCCGGAGCCGACGACCGTCGTGGACAGCACCTCCCCCACGTAGCCGTCGGCCACGAGATCCCGCAGGTAGGCCAGGGCCGGGTGCGACCGCGCCTGGAGCCCGACGACGGTCGGCACCGCGCGGTCGCGCGCGTACCGCGTCATGTCCTCGGCCTCCGCGAGCCCGTTGCCGAGCGGCCACTCGCACAGCACGCTCTTGCCGGCGCTCAGCGCCGTCCGCACCAGGTCCCGGTGGTGCGGCACCTTCACCGCCACGACCACGAGGTCCACCTCGTCGCAGGCGGCCAGTTCGGCGGCCGTCCCGAAGGTGCGCGCCACCCCGTGCTTGTGTCCTGAGCGCTCCGCCGACTCCTTCGAACTCGTGCTCAGGGCCCTCAGCTCATAACCCGGGACGGCACGCAGAGCCGGCAGGTGAGAGCGCTCGGCCCAGCTTCCGGCGGCCCCGAGTCCGATGATCCCTACGCCGATCGGCCTCCCTGACCGGACCGTCCCGGCGAGCGGTGACGTGGACGTGTTCATGAGTCGCGGCCTTCTTTCTCTGTAGCCGGCTTCGGGGTGCGCTCGCTGTCCAGCAGCGCCATGAGGGGTGCGGCGTACCGGGTCCCGGCCACCGCGCCGGCCGGGACGGCCTCGTCGATGGCGCGGAGGTCCGCTCCGGTCAGGGCGACGCCGGTCGCGGCCAGGGCCTCCTCGATGCGATGCGGCCGGCGGGCGCCCAGGACGGCCACGATGGTGCCGCGCTCGCGGTTCTGCGCGATGACCCAGGCGGTGGCGAGTTGCGCGACGCTGATGCCGTACGCGTCGGCGAGTGGCCGCAGCCGGTCCACGAGGGCGAGGTTCGCGGGGAGATTTCCGGGATGGACGCGGGGCAGCCAGTGGGCGCGCGGGTCACCCCCGGCGGGCTGCCGGTAGACGCCGGTGAGCAGGCCGTGCGCGAGGACCCCGTAGGCGGTGACGCCGATCCCCAGCTCGCGGCAGGTGTCCAGGACGCCGTTGGTCTCGGGATCACGGCTGAACAGGGAGTATTCGATCTGCACGTCGCAGATCGGGTGCACGGCGTGGGCACGGCGGATGGTCTCCGGCCCCACCTCGGAGAGCCCGATGTGGCGCACGTGCCCGGCGTGGACCAGCTCGGAGATCGCGCCGATCGTGTCCTCGATCGGGGTGCCGGGAGCGAGGCGCGCGGGGCGGTAGATGTCGACATGGTCGCTTCCGAGGCGGCGCAGCGAGTAGGCGAGCGCGTTCTTGACGTGGGCGGGCCTGCCCTCGATGCCGACGAAGGCTCCGTCGGGGCCGCGCAGAGCGCCGAACTTTACGCTCAGGAGCGCCTTGTCGCGATCACCCGGGCGGAGAGCGCGGCGGATGAGGTCCTCGTTGTGGCCCATGCCGTAGAAGTCGGCGGTGTCGAGGAGGGTGACGCCCGCGTCGAGGGCCGCGTGGATCGTGGCGACGGCGTCGGCCTCGTCGGCGGGGGCGGTGTGGTCGGACATGCCGGCGCAGCCCAGGGCGAGAGGGGCGGCCCGAGGGCCGCCGGTTCCAAGAGGTCGGGTGGTGTGCATGGCGCCTCCTGCGGGGCGAGAAGCAAGCGTGGACGGCCGCCGACAGGGCTGCCGTGGACGCAGCCACCTGTTAGCGTTGATATCTCAACATTAGGGAGAGGTGTGTTGATATGTCAACGCGGGGAGAGCTGGCCGCTTCGAGCGAGGCCGCGACCGGAGCCGCGCCGGACCCCGTCGATTTCTGGGCCGCCTTCAAGCGCGCCCATGAGGTCGTCCGGGCCCGCGTGATCGCGGACACCGCCGAGGCGGCGGGCCTGTCCGAGCCCGACCTGTCGATCCTCGTCAACCTCGACAAGGCGGGAGGAGCTCTGCGCCAGAGCGAGCTCGCCGCGTCGCTCGGCTGGGACCGCACCCGCCTCTCCCACCAGCTCACCCGCATGAGCACCCGCGGGCTCGTCACCCGCGAGCGCACCGGCGGCGTCATCGTCGCCCTCACCGACACCGGCCGCGCCGCCGTCGCCGCCGCCCAGCCCGGCCTGGACGCCGCCGTGCGCCGCCACTTCACCGGCAAGCTCTCCGCCCAGGAGATCGAGACGCTGGCCTCGGTGTTCGGCCGGTTCTAGCGAGGACAGGAACGCGAAGCCGTCGACACCACGGAGAGAGCGCCATGATCTTTTCCTTGCACACTAAATTCAAGTATTGACCTAAGTATCGAAGGCGATCATTCTCGGGTCAGGGCTCGCCTCTGTTCACCCCCCGAAGAGGAATCGCCATCATGAGAGAGCGTTCGACGATCCATCCCACGCGCCGCGCCCTGACGGCCGTGCTCAGCGCACTGGTCCTGGTCGTGGCCTGCGTCGTCGCGGCGGCGGCCGCCTCCACGCCGGCCACGGCCGCGCCCGCGCTGCTGTCGCAGGGCAAGACCGCGACGGCCTCGTCCACCGAGAACGCCGGGACCCCCGCCTCCGCGGCCGTCGACGGCAACACCGGCACCCGATGGTCCAGCGCGTTCGGCGACCCGCAGTGGCTCCAGGTCGACCTCGGAACCACGGCGACGCTGAGCCAGGTCGTCCTCAACTGGGAGGCCGCCTACGCCACGGCCTTCAAAATCCAGGTGTCCGGCAACGCCACCACCTGGACCGACCTCTACTCCACCACCACCGGCACCGGCGGCATGCAGACCCTCACCGTCAACGGCACCGGCCGGTACGTCCGCGTGTACGGCACCGCCCGCGCCACCGCGTACGGCTACTCGCTGTGGGAGTTCCAGGTCTACGGCACGACGTCGAGCGGCGCCTGCGGCACGGCCGACGCCGCCCAGGGCAGGCCGGCGACCGCCTCCTCCACCGAGAACGCCGGGACGCCCGCCTCGGCGGCCGTCGACGGCAACGGCGCGACCCGCTGGTCCAGCGCGTTCGGCGACCCGCAGTGGCTCCAGGTGGACCTCGGCTCGGCCACGACGATCTGCAAGGTCGTCCTGACCTGGGAGGCCGCCTACGCCACGGCCTTCAAAATCCAGGTCTCCGGCAACGCCACCACCTGGACCGACCTCTACTCCACCACCACCGGCACCGGCGGCACCCAGACCCTCAACGTCAACGGCACGGGCCGCTACGTCCGCGTGTACGGCACCGCCCGCGCCACCGCGTACGGCTACTCGCTGTGGAGCTTCACCGTGAACACCACGGGCGGCTCGACCGATCCGACGACCGGCCCGACGACCCCGCCCGACGCCTTCTGGGGCGACACCTCGGCCATCCCGGCGGCCAGGAACGTCGTCATGGTCAAAATCCTCAACCGGACCAACGGCCAGTATCCCGACTCGCAGGTCTACTGGAGCTACAACGGCCAGGTCCACTCGATCGCCGAGCAGCCCTACTTCGACATGCCGGCCAACACGGCGGGCCGCATGTACTTCTACCTCGGCTCCCCCAACAGCCAGTACTACGACTTCATCGAGTTCACCGTCGGTCCTTCGGTGTTCAACGGCAACACGACCCGGGTGGACGCGTTCGGCCTGAAGCTCGCGATGCGCCTGCACGCCCGCGACGGCTACGACGTGGCGGTCGGCGAGGACTACGCCACCTTCGCCGAGTCCCGCGCGGCTACGTTCCAGCGGTTCGTGGACGAGGTGCCGGCCGAGTTCAAGCCGCTGGCCCAGGTGCAGGCGCCGTACCGCATCCCGGCCCCGGGGAGCGCGTCGATCTTCCAGCCCGGCGGGGCGTACGCGAACTACTTCACCGGCTATGCCGCCCAGCAGGGCGTGACGGCGACGACCTCTCAGGTCACCGGGTGCGCCGGGCCGCTCGCCGAGGCGCCGAAGATGTGCGCGGCGCTCAACCGGCACGTGGCCGGGCTGTCCGACGCCCAGCAGTCGGACCCGTCGAACTACTACACGGCCGCGCCGGCGAACTACTACGCGAAGTTCTGGCACGACCACGCCATCGGCAAGCTCGCCTACGGCTTCCCCTACGACGACTACGCGGGCCATTCCTCGTTCATCTCGCACGGCGACCCACAGTGGCTGCTGGTCGCGGTCGGCTGGTAACGCAGGCAGGAGACGCCATGACACACCCCCGCACGCTCCGGCGCGGGCTCTCCCTCATGCTGGCCGCGGCGCTCGCGCTGTTCGCGAGCGTCGTCGCCGGGCCCGCGTACGCCGCGCCCGTCCTGCTGTCGCAGGGCAAGACCGCGACGGCCTCGTCCGCCGAGAACGCCGGGACGCCCGCCTCTGCCGCGGTGGACGGCGACGCCGGCACCCGGTGGTCCAGCGCGTTCGGCGACCCGCAGTGGCTCCAGGTCGACCTCGGGACCACGGCGACGCTGAGCCAGGTCATTCTCAGCTGGGAGGCCGCCTACGCCACGGCCTTCAAAATCCAGGTGTCCGACAACGCCACCACCTGGACCGACCTCTACAGCACGACCACCGGCACCGGCGGCACCCAGACCCTCAACGTGACCGGCTCGGGCCGCTACGTCCGGGTCTACGGCACCGCCCGCGCCACCGGCTACGGCTATTCGCTGTGGGAGTTCCAGGTCTACGGCACCACCGGCACGTCCTCGGGCTGCACCGGTCCCAACGCCGCGCTGAACCGGACAGCGACCGCCTCGTCCACCGAGAACGCCGGGACGCCCGCCTCCGCGGCGGTGGACGGCGACGCCGGCACCCGCTGGTCCAGCGCCGCCGCCGACCCCCAGTGGCTCCAGGTCGACCTCGGCTCGGCCACGACGATCTGCAAGGTCGTCCTGACCTGGGAGGCGGCCTACGCCACGGCGTTCAAAATCCAGGTGTCCGGCAACGCCACCACCTGGACCGACCTCTACAGCACGACCACCGGCACCGGAGGCACGCAGACCCTCGACGTCACCGGCTCGGGCCGCTACGTCCGGCTGTACGGCACCGCCCGCGCCACCGGCTGGGGCTACTCGCTGTGGGAGTTCGCCGTCCACACCAGCGGCGGCGGCACGACCGACCCACCGCCGACCGGCACGCCCATCTCGGCGTACAAGCAGGTGACGGCCTCGTCCTGGGAGGGCGGCAACGCCCCGGCGGCGGCGCTCGACGGGCGGACGACGACCCGCTGGTCGAGCCAGTACTCCGACGACCAGTGGCTGCGGGTGGACCTCGGCGGCGCCGGGCACATCACCGGCGTCACGCTCAACTGGGAGTCCGCGTACGCCACCGGCTACCGCATCGAGGTGTCCGCCAACGGCACGTCATGGACGCCGATCCACACCACGACCAGCGGCAAGGGCGGCGTGGAGAACCTGAGCGTCACCGGCGACGGCCGCTACGTCCGCTTCGTCGGCACGGCGCGGGCGACGGGCTACGGCTACTCGCTCTGGGAGTTCCAGGTCTTCGGCACCGTGGACACGGCGGCCACGACCGCTCCCCTGCTGTCCGCGCCCACCAAGGCCCCGGCGACCACCGGCCAGTTCGCGCTGTCCGCCCCCGCCGACAAGGCCATGATCACCGACACCCGGCGGCCCGCGTTCTCCTGGGCGGCCGTCTCCGGGGCGGTGCGCTACGAGGTCTGGCTGAACGTCAGCCGCACCGACTACGACTTCACCGCCTCGGGCAACCTGATCGACCTCTACACCAAGGTCGCCGAGCCGACCGGCACGAGCTACACGCCCACCTGGGACATCCCCGACCGGTGGACGTACAAGTGGTACGTCGTCGCGGTGAGCGGCTCGGGCGCGAGGACGACCTCGAACATCCGCACCTTCAGCCTCTACCTGCCCGACATCGAGCAGGTCGCCGACGGCGTCCCGGTCGTCGGCGGCGCCCGCGACCTCAACAAGAACGGCACGATCGAGCCGTACGAGAACTGGCGGCTGCCCGTCGAAACCCGCGTCAACGACCTTCTCGGCAGGATGACCCTCGAGGAGAAGGCATACCAGATGTTCTACAACGCCCAGGCCTACCCGCTGTCGGGCTGGCACTTCGGCCCGGCGTTGCCGAACGACCTGCACGCCGTGCTGCTGAGCGCGTCCGGAACCCGGCTCGGCATCCCGCCCGTCTCCGCGGGCGACACCATCGCCGGATACCAGACCACCTATCCGCTGCAGAGCACGCTCGCGGCGGGCAAGGACTACGCGCTCGACTACAAGCTCGGCGACATGCAGCGCCGCGAAGAGCTGGAGGTCGGGGCGCGCGGCGTGCTCGGCCCGCTCGCCGAGGTCGGCACCAAGGTCCTCTACCCCCGCATCCAGGAGGGCAACGGCGAGAACGCCGACGTCGCGGCCGCCCAGGTCCGCGCGCTGGTGGCCGGGCTCCAGGGCGGCCCCGAGCTCAACCCCGCCTCGGTGCTGGCCACCGTGAAGCACTGGCCGGGCGAGGGCGCGGGCGGCGAGGCCGGCATCACCTACGACGCGGTGACGATCAAGTACCACATGATCCCGTTCAGGGCCGCGATGGAGGCCGGCGCCGTCAACATCATGCCCGGCTACGCCGGGAGCTCCTACCTCGACCCGGGCGGGTCGGGCGCGGGCGACAGCAAGCCGATCCTCGACTACCTGCGGAACAACCTGGGCTACACCGGTCTCATCACCACCGACTGGCTGCCGTCGTCGGTCTGGGTCAAGGCCGCGAACGCCGGCTCCGACGTGATGGGCGGGGCCGACCCCGGAGCCACCGGGTTCACCATGGCGACCTTCCTCGCAAACGTCCCGATCGCGCGGATCAACGACGCGGTGACCCGGATCCTGCGCCTCAAGTTCACGCTCGGCGTGTTCGAGCGCCCGTACGGCGACCCGGTGAACGGGCCCTACCGCTTCCACCAGCCGTCGTACGTCGCGCTCGCCAACCAGGCCGCCCGGGAGTCCGTCACGCTGCTCAAGAACAACGGCGCGCTGCCGCTGAAGCTCAAGGCGGGCGACAACGTCGTCGTCGCCGGTCCGCGGGCCACCGACGGCTCGGCCTGCTGCATCTGGACGAGCTTCTTCCATCAGGAGTACGGCTCGCAGACCCTCCTCGACGCGGTCAGGGCGCGGGCGGCCACCACGGGCGTCAACGTCTACCAGGACACCGGGCCTTCACCCAAGCTCGCGATCGTGGCGGTCGGCGAGCCGACCTACACGCACGCCACCGCCTGGGTGAAGGAGCAACCCCAGCTGCCCGCCGACCAGCTGTCCGTCATCCAGAACTTCAAGAACCAGGGCATTCCGGTGGTCGTCGTGCTGACCCTCCCCCGGCCCATCGTCATCAGCGAGTGGAACGGCCTCGCCGACGCCATCGTGGTGACGTACCGGGGCGGTGAGGAGGTCGGCCCGGCCACGGCGAGTCTCCTGTTCGGCGACTACACACCGCGCGGGCGTCTGCCCTGGCAGCTGCCGCGCAGCCTCGACCAGGTCCTCAAGCCGGGCGGCGGCGACGTGCTCGCCGACGCCGTCGAGGACTGGAACCTCCCCTACGACCTGGGCGCGACCGCCGCCCAGCGCGCGGAGATCCGGGCCCGCATCGACGCGGGCCAGACCGTCCCCACCACCTACGGCAACCCCCTCTATCCGTACGGAGCCGGCCTGCAGGGCTGGTCGTGACGCCCGCTTCAGACTGAAGTGGGCAGCGGCCCGCCGCTCCAGGTCATGGCGTCGCCGAAGGCGGCGAGGAGATCCACCTCGCCGCCTTCGGCCTCGGCGTAGGCGCGGTGGAGGTTGAGCACCAGGCGCTCGGCGTCCGCCCATCCGGCGAACTCCCCCAGGTCGGCCGCCTGCGCGGCGGCCAGCGGGGTCAGCCCGTTCTCACGTCCCGCCTGGGCGGTGTCGAGGACGAAGCGGTAGTACCGCTCGTGCGCGGCCAGGACCTCCGGCAGCTCGGAGGCGGTGGCGAGCGGCCCGTGTCCCGGCACGACGTGCTCGGGTTCGAAGGCCGCCAGCCAGTCCAGCGACCGCAGCGCCCCCTCGACCGACCCCATCAGCACCATCGGGGTGAGCCCGTTGAACAGCAGGTCCCCGGCGAACAGCACCCGTTCGCCGGGAAGCCACGCCACGACGTCCCCGGGAGTGTGGGCGGCGTAGCCGGGATGCCGCAGCTCGACGCGGCGCGCCCCCACATGGACGGTCAGCTCGGAGGTGAAGACCACCGACGGCGGGCGGCGCGTCACGTGTCCCCAGTCGGGCACCGGCGTCCACACAGGCGGGCACGCATCGATGATCGGATCGACCAGCAACGCCTCTCTCATCGCCGCGTGCCCGAAGACGACCGTGTCGTCCGGGAGCAGGCTGTTTCCGTAGCAGTGGTCCCCGTGCTGGTGGGTGTTCACCGCCAACCGGACCGGAGCGTCACCGGTCGCCTCGGCGACCGCGCCGAGGAACCGCCGGGTGCGCTCCTCGGTCGCGCAGGTGTCGACGATCAGGACGCCGTCGTCGCCTGCCACGGCTCCGGCGTTGTTCAGCCACCACGTGCCGTCCGGCTGCGTCCAGGCGAAGACCCCTGGCACCACCTCATGCAGCCCCGCCCCCTCGGCCCGCTCCACCACGCTCACGATTCCTCTCGTCGACGTCCTGTCCAGGGGGGACCCTATCGACGGAGGCCCACGTCCCCGCTCGGGGGATGGCCGGTCAGCGAGGCGCGTCAGCTCCGGCCGTACAGAGCCGGAAGGTCGATCAGGTGCACATCGGGTGAGGCGCTCGCCTGGGCCACCGCCTTGTCGTTGAATCCGGCGCCGCTGAAGCACACGAGACGGGTACGCGTAGTGTCGTAACGACCGGACGCGGCGATCAAGTCGCGGATGTGCCGGAGACGTTCGACGTGGGCGATTCCCATCGTGTCATTCCATTTGGCTTCGCCGATGGCCAGGAGCGGCGGCTTGCCGCCGTCAGCGATGCCGATCACGGCCACGTCCACCTCGTGACCGGTTCTGGCCTTGGAATCGTGGACGACACCGTGACCGACGCGGGCAGGCAGCCCGCCGAACAGGTCGGGATCGGCGTGATGCAGCGACCACTCCCGGCAGATCTGCTCGAAATGTGGGCCGAGGACATTGCTGACGAAGCGGCGGCGGCTGGCCTGCCAGACCCGGGCGGCGCTGCCCGGTCGCTCGAGCTGATCCCAGACCGGCCGCATGATGGCGTGGTAGAAGCGGATCAACGGTTCGGAGATGCGATATGTGGCGCGGTTGTCCCGGAACGCATCCGCATCGCGGTGGAGCAGGCCTGCGTCTTCGAGCACGTTAATGGGATGCGCGATGTCCGTCGCCTTGCGTTCCAGGTAGCCGGCCATGCCCCCGCGCGTGGCGTTGCCGTCGGCGACGGCCGCCAGGACGGACAGATACAGGGCGCTGTCACGCAGGTCCGGCTCCTCGGCCAGCAGATAGCGGGCTTCGCGGAACAGTGGTGTCTCCGGGTTGAGCACAGTGCGGACCACCCAGTCGTCGAAGTCCTCCGGTCCCGCCGGAGTGTCGCCCCGTGCGAACTCGCGACGGTAGGCGGGCGTGCCGCCGACAACGGCGTTGACCTTGAGAGCCAGCGCCGGATCGGAGATCTCCCAGAACTCGGCGGCCAGACGGTGGTCGAGCGGACGGACGAGCAGTTCCAGTCCCGCCCGTCCGCGCAAGGGCGCGTTCCCGGACAAGAGCCGGCCCATGAAGGACAGCGCCGAACCACACAACAACAGACGCGTACGGGATGTGGTGCGCTGATCCCGCATCGGCCGGAACGCCTCCTGGATGAGGGAAGGCAACTCCGGGTTCGCCCGTGAGAGGTAGGGAAACTCGTCGATCACGACGGGGGTGGGCCGCTCGGAGCCAAGAGCCAGGAGTGCGTCGAGGGCTTCGGACCAGTCGGCGAAATGATAGGGGGTGGCAGGGCGGGCATGGGCGGTCAGCGCGGCACTCAACCGGCGCAGCGATTCGGCATCGGCCGCCTCGGTCGCTCCGAAGTAGAAGCCGCCTGCGGCACGACACGCGGCGTCCAGCAGGAAGGTCTTGCCCTGGCGCCGTCGCCCGGAGACCACTCCGAGAGTCGCGCCCGGTTGCTCGTCGGTGATGAACCGCGTCAAGGCGGACCATTCGTAGTCGCGGTCGAACATCCCGACCGGCTTCTCCATGGCACGCTCACAGATATAGGACTGCAGTTATATAAACTATAGTCCTCAAAGAGCCGGGCCGTGCGGACGTCGGCTCCGCGGTGTCCAGCAGTGCCGGTGGGCCTCCACGACCTCCTCCAGCGGAAACACGCGGTCCGCCACCGGGCGGAAGGCCTCCGCACGCAGGCCCGAGGCAACAAAGGCGACGGCGCGGCGGCTCCGGGTCCCTGGCGATCTCCAGCACCGCGACGTGCTCGCCCTTCAGCCGGTCAGGAAGACCTGACGCTCCGCGGCCCTGTCGTCGAACGCCTCCAGCCGGGCCTGCCCCTCCGCGGCGAGGGCGTCCAGCATGGTGTGCAGCAGCGCGGTGCACAGGACCGTCGGACCGGCGTGGGAGTCGAACGCGAAGCCCGAGCTCACCGGGGCGAGCAGGACCTCGTCCGCGAGGTCGGTGAGCCGGCCCACCGGCTGGTCGGTGACGAGGGCGATCTTCAGCCGGACCCGTCGCGCCCAGACGAGCCCCTGCTCCAGCTCACGCGGATAGCGCGGCAGGCCGATGGCGAGCACCCACGCGGCGCCCGACTCCGCCGCCCTGCTCAGCCGGTCTTCCATGATCGAGCCCGGCACGTCCAGGACGCGTACGTCCGGGAGCACCTTCTCGGCGAGGTAGCCGAACAGGTGCGCCAGCGGCGCGGAGATCCGCAGGCCCATGACCAGAAGCGGGCTCGACCCGGCCAGTTGACCCGCCACCCGCCGGAGCTGCCCGGGGTCGGCCAGGCCGTCGCGCAGCCGTTCGAGGTCGCGGATCTCGGAGGTGACCAGCTCCTGGATCTCGTTGTGGCGGTCGTCCGTCTGAGCCGGCGGCCGATCGCCGAAGACCGATGTGCGCAGCGCCTCCCGGAACTCCGGGAACCCGCGGAACCCGAGCGCGGCGGCGAAGCGGGTGACCGAGGGCTGGCTGACGCCGGCGCGCTCGGCGAGGTCCGCGCTGGTGAAGAAGACGGCCTCCTGCGCGTTGTCCAGCAGGTAGCGCGCGATCCGGCGTTGCGACGGCGAGAGGCGGTGGCCGTCGAAGAGCGCGCGCAGATTCGCGACGATCCGGGCGGCGTCCAGGACGGCGAGCGGCCGGCCGGGCTCTGGGACGTGCCTCATCCTGGAACACTTCCCTTCTTCGAGGAGTGACGGACCCGGCCTTCTCGCCGGGCCGCCTCACTCGTGAATCGTGAAGCGCCTGCCGGATGCAACGCCGCCGGGCGGCCCCCGCAGGGACCGCCCGGCTACGTCGCGTCGTGATGTCGGTCAGTTCTTCGGGCCGTTGCCGTTGAACCTCGTCTTGCACTCCTGCAGCCGCACGTCGACCTGCTCGCCCCGGTCGACGGTCACGTGCACCGTCTCCAGAACCTCGCCGGTCGGGCGGGCGCAGGTGAGCGTCCAGCTCTCCTTGATGAAGTTGCCCGGCCCGGTGGCGACGACACCGGTCTCGGTGTAGGCCGGGGCCGGCCGTACGGACGGGTTGACGTGCCAGGCGAACTTGCCGTTGGCGGGCGCGACCAGCGTCGACTCCAGATGGGTGGGGACCCTCTGGGGCGGGTCGAGGACGTCGTTCGCCTGCTTGATCGGCGCGGTCCACAGGTCGAAGTCCTTGGTGATCTTCAGGACCGCGCCCTTCGGCGCCTTGCCGGTGATGACGGAGTGCGCCGCCGGATCGGCCGCGTACTCCAGGGCCACCATGAACGCCTCGCGGTTCGACTTGCCCTCGTAGCGGCCGGTGCCCGTGTAGTCCTCGATCACCTCGGAGTAGGTGTTGTTGGTCGACTGGGTCTTCATGATCTCGAAGGTGAACCCGAGGCCGCGGGTCGCGTAGTACGACCAGTCCGGGGTCTCACCGGTCGTCTCGTAGTCGAAGCCCGACTTCATGCCGGTGTAGCCGTTCTCGGCCGTGATCGCGTCGGTCAGCGCGGCGTAGACGGCCTCGTCCGGGGCGTCGCCCGCGCGCTTCTCCAGCGGCGGGCGCAGGACGGTGTGACCGGAGGTGTGGTTCGTGATCAGGACCGTGACCTGGTTGTTCTTGGTCAGGTCCATGATGTTCTGCACTTCGGGCTCGGAGCCGGGCCCCGGGCCGCGGGTCGTCGCGTTGGAACCGGCGTTGCTGCCCCAGCCGAAGGGGTAGTTGCGGTTGATGTCGACGCCGCCGCTGCTCGCGCACGTCGGGGACACCCCACAGCTCGTACGCCGGTTGATGACGAACCCGTCGACGTTGACGACCGGGACGAAGATGACCCGTGCCGTGTCGAGCAGACGCGTGATCCGGGGGTCCTTGCCGTCGTTGCCGATGAGGTCGTAGGCGAACTCCATCGTGTGCTCGCCGGACGGCCACTCGTTGCCGTGGTGGACGCCCATCATCAGCAGGACCGGCTTGCCGTCGGCGGCGTCGACGTCGTGGGTGACCTCGATGCCGTACACCTCCCGGCCCTGGCGGGTCTTGTGCGGCAGCGTGATGTGCTTGACGAGGCCGGGATGCCGGGCGCTCAGCGCCAGCATCTCGTCGTTGTAGTCGGTGATCGTCCGGTAGGTGGTCCGTCCGCTGGGCAGGCTCGGCGCCTGCTCCTGGACGATCGCCGGGGAGTCCGCGGTGGCGGTGACATCGGCGCCGGCGGCCGGAATGCCGAGACCTCCCAGGAAACCGACGCCCAGCGCCAGCGTGAGAACGCGTTTCCCGAGGACAGAGGCAGTGGAGGGGGACGTGCCTCCTGAAGACATGCTGAAACCTTTCTCAGCCGCAGACGAGCGGGAAACGAAAACGCATCCTTTTCTCCGGGCCGTCTTTCGGCAGCTCGCGACGCCCCCCGAACCGTCGCTGACTGCAAAGTTTCAGTAAGTCTGCGGGGTGAATGTGAGGCTGTCAACCACTGATCGGCTGCCTTCTCCGCACGTACGGAAAATGCGTCGGTGATTTCTCGCACCCGGACGAAATGCCGATGGTGCGGGAAGAACCGCGGCGGGAGCTCAGTCTCCGTTGAGCGCTGTCTGAGGAAGGCGTGAGACGGCTTCGTGAGGGTCGCGGAACTCGATGCCGTACGCCCGGGAGGTCTGCGCGCTCGCTACCGGGGCGGAGCGTCGGCGTCGCCGGGCCCCTGGCCCCGGACGGCCCGGCCGAGCAGCTCGGTGAGCGTCCGCCGTTCGTCCTCGTCGAGCGCACCGAGGAGTTCGCCTTCCGCCCCGCCCACCAGGCCGCGCCCCTGCTCCCCCGCCCGTACGCCGTCCGGCGTAAGCGTCAGCAGGTAGGCGCGCCGGTCCGCGGGGCTACGGCGACGCTCGACGAGCCTCGCCTGTTCGAGGCCGTCGACGACCGCGACGACGGTGGTCCGGTCGATTCCGAGGCGCTGGCCCAGGTGCTGCTGCGTCATCGGGCCCTCGTCGGCCAGCAGCGCCAGGACGGCCTGCTGCTTCACGGTCACCCCCAGCGCCTCGAGTCGCCGGGCCTCCAGGTCGAGGGCGCGCATGTAGAGCCTGCCGAGCAGGAAGCTGAGACGGCCGGACAACGCCTGGGGCACCTCGGAGGTCATGCTGAGAGATTAGCAGCGGCACAAATAAATCGCTGTCCTGATTGTCAGTCAGGCTGTTACAGTTGCGCCCGACGAGACCCTGATCCGTGCGGAAGGACGAGCCGAATGACGGAGAGCACCGAGCAGAGGACGGAGTCGTCGCACCCCGATCGCTGGCGATGGTTCGGGCTGGCTTCGGTCGCGCTCGCACAGCTGATGATCGTGGTCGACATGACGATCATCAATGTGGCGTTGCCCTCCATCAACGCCGACCTGGCGATCACGGCGGCCGACCGGCAGTGGGTCATCACCGCGTACACGCTCCCCTTCGCGGGACTCCTCCTGCTGGGCGGGCGGGTCAGCGACTACACCGGCCGCAAGCGAGCGCTTCTCATCGGGCTGGTCGGCTTCGCCGCGGCTTCGGTGGCCGGTGGCGCGGCGACGAGCCTGACGATGCTGCTGGCCGCCCGGGTGGCGCAGGGAGCGTTCGGCGCGCTGCTCGCGCCCGCGTCGCTCTCCCTCGTGTCCACGACCTTCACCGACCCCAAGGAGCGGGGTGCCGCGTTCGGGGTCTTCGGCGGGGTCGTCGCCGCGGGATCACCGATCGGGCTGATCCTCGGCGGAATCCTCACCACATCGCTGAGCTGGCACTGGGTGCTCTATGTCAACGCTCCCATCGCCCTGGTCGCCGCACTCGGCGTCGTGGGGTTCCTGCACGAGTCCCGCGCCGAGGTCAGGACCGGATACGACTTCCTCGGAGCGGTGCCGGCCACGGCCGGCCTGGTGGCGATCGTCTGGGGGTTCACCAAGGCGACGCAGGACGGCTGGACCGCGACGGCCACCATCGTGTCGCTCGCCGCGGGCGTCGTCCTGCTGGCCCTGTTCCTGCTCGCGGAGGCCCGGGTGGGCAACCCCCTGCTCCCTCTGCCGATCCTCCGCCATCGCGGACGCGGCGGCGCCTACCTCGTCGTCGCGCTGATGATGGCCGGGCCGTTCGGCGCCTACCTGTTCATCAGCTTCTTTCTGCAGGACATCAAGCATTACTCCGCCCTGCGGACGGGGCTGGCCTTCCTGCCGCTGACCCTCGGCGTCATGCTGGCCGTGGGCCTCGGCAGCCGGCTGATGACGACCGTCGCGCCACGGTTCATCATGGGGGCCGGCCTGCTCCTGGGGGCCGTGGGGATGGCGCTACTCACGCGCCTCGACGCCGACAGCGCGTACGCGTCCGGCGTCCTTCCCTCCTTCATCCTGATCGGCATCGGGATGGGCCTCGTCCTGCCGGCCGCACTCGACCTGTCGACGTTCGGCGTACGGCCCAGCGAGGCGGGCGTGGCGAGCGCGATGTTCAACGTCTCCCAGCAGGCCGGCGCGTCGCTGGACACCGCGTTGCTGAACACCGTCGCGGCCAACGGCACCGCGGCCTACCTCGCCGCCAACGCCTCCAGCGTGCAGAGCCAGGTTCACGGCTACAACCTCGCGACGGGGTGGGCGGCGGGGATCCTGCTCGTGGCCGCGCTGGCCGCCCTGCTCCTGATCGACACCCGGCTGGGAAAGACGGCTCCCACGGCGCCCAGTCCCGAAGCCGACGCGACGATCGCCCGTTAGCAGTCACCTTCGGGTCCTTCCACACGCAGGGCATCACCTCAGGCCCGACTCGACGACTTCATGCAGCCGCCTGCCACTGGCGGAAACTCAGGTGGCCTCGGCGCACGATCTGGCTAAAGTCGGGCAATGCCCGAGCTGAAGCGGCTGCATGCCGACCACGCCCCGGCGGTCCTGGCCTTCGAGCTTGCGAACCGCACCTACTTCGCTGCTTCGATCTCCGACCGCGGCGACGAGTTCTTCGACCAGTTCCCCGACCGGTACAACGCCTCGCTGGCCGAGCAGGAGGCCGGCATCTGCGCCTTCTACGTGCTCGTCGCTGATGACGGCTCGGTTCTGGCCCGGTTCAACCTGTACGACTTGGAGGACGGCGCTGCGAGACTCGGCTACCGGGTCGCGCAGCAGGTCGCCGACCGCGGCGTGGCGACCGCGACCGTCCAGGAGCTTTGTCGGCTGGCGGCGGCACGGCATGGGCTGCGCACACTACGGGCGGTCACCTCCCACGACAATGTCGCGTCCCAGAAGGTGTTGACCAAGGCCGGGTTCGTCCCGGTCGGCCCGGCCACCCCAGCCGATCTCGGCGGCAAGTCAGGCACCTGGTATCAGCGCGACCTTCAGCCGTAGACCGTGATCTTGCTGGTGGACCGGCTACAGGAAGGCTGCCACCACCACTGATCATCGATGCGTGACGACCAATCCGATTTTCGAGCCCTGGGCAGTGAAACTTTCACCTGGATACACCTCGCTCGGAATGGCGCATCGCTTTCGACGAACGACGACGCACTGGCCCTGAGTAATTGCCGATCAGCGATCTTCTGCCAATTCGGACATGACTCCTTGTCAGATGTTCATTGACGCGACACTGCGGATTCACCTATTGTTCCGCACGAGTTCCCGAAACTTTCTTTTGACATTCGAAAGTTTCGACACGCCCGCGTGGAGGAGCGGGCCTGCCCTGCCCACCCCGGCGGCGACTCAGGAGGAACGAACGTGGTGGCACAGCTCGTCCTGTTCGCGATCGACATCTGCGCGGTGGTGTTGCTCGTCTTCGGGCTCTACTTCCCCCGGCACCGCCGACGTGACCTGGTCGTCTCCTACCTCGGGGTCAACATCGGCGTCCTCGCGGTGGCGAGCGCGCTGAGCGCCGGCAACGTCGGCGCGGGCCTCGGGCTGGGAATGGCGTTGTTCGGTGTGCTGTCCATCATCCGCCTGCGCTCGACCGAACTCGACCAGCACGAGGTCGCCTACTATTTCTCGGCCCTCGCCCTGGGGATCCTCGGCGCGGTGAGCACCACCTCGGTCTGGCTCAGCGGCGGCATGATGGCGCTCATCCTCGTGGTGATGTTCCTGGGCGACCACCGGCGGCTGCTCCGGCACTACCGGCACCAGATCCTGGTGCTCGACTCGGCCTTCACCGACCATGTCGCGCTCGTCGCGCACCTGGAACAACTCCTCGACGCCCGGGTGCACGCCGTCACCGTCCAGCGGCTCGACCTGGTCAACGAGACCACCGTGGTCGACGTCCGGTACGCGCTGACCGACCGGGCGCTGACCGCCGACCCCGAGGCGCCCGCACACGCCGGAGCACGCCCATGACCACGATGCCCTTAGGGACCGCCCTGGCGCGACTGGCCCCCGTCGGGCTTGACGAGCTGGTCGACCGGGCCGCGCTGCAGACCCGGGTGGACCGCAAGTATCTGGTCCCGGCCGAGGCGCTGCCCCACCTGCTGGAACGGCTCATGCCGTACGCCCAGGTGCTGGACATCGACGGCGAACGCACCTTCCGCTACCAGTCGGTGTATTTCGACACCCCGCAGTTGACCAGCTATCACTGCGCGGCCTATCGCCGACGCCGGCGTTTCAAGGTGCGCACCCGCACCTACGTCGACTCCGCCCGGTGCTGGCTGGAGGTCAAGATCAGTGGCGCGCGGGGCCGCATCACCAAACACCGGCTGCCCTATGACCCGCGGAACCGCGACACGGTGGACCCCGGGCGCGACTTCGTCGACGACGCACTCGACCGCGAGTCGATCGGTCCCGCCGCCAGGAGCTTTCTCGAACCAGTCCTGGTCACCGAATACCACCGCGCCACCCTGCTGCTGCCGGACACCGCGAGCCGGGTCACCCTCGACACCGAGCTCGCCTGGCGGCATGGCGAGGCCGCGCTGCGGCTGCCCGGCCTCGCCGTGGTCGAGACCAAGAGCGCCTCGGCCGCCACCCCGGTCGACCGCATGCTGTGGCGGGCCGGGATGAGACCCGCCCGCATCTCCAAATACGCCACCGGTCTGGCCGCGCTCCGCCCCGACCTGCCGGACACGCCGTGGCGGCGGACGCTGCGCCGCCACTTCCATGGCACCGCGTCGCCCATGGACCCGGCGCCCGACATCTCCCACCGCCCCGAACAGGAGGCATCGTGCGTCTGACGCTCCGCAGCACCGGCGTCACGGCGGCTCGCCGTACCACGAGGACGGCGGTCGCCGCCGTGCTCCTCACCGGGCTCCTCGCCGGACCCCTCAACGCGTACCCGTCATCGGCGGGCGCCGGGTCGGCTTCCAGTACCGCAGCGTCCACAGCGAAGGCCACAGCGGTGGACGACCTGACCGGCGACATCGCCTTCTCCGTACCGAGCGGCACCTTCCAGGGGCAGGTCTCGGTGTCGCTGACCACCGCGGCCGGCGGCGCGCAGATCCGCTACACCACCGACGGAACGCCGCCCACCGCGCAGTCGGCGCTCTACGGCGGCCAGCCGCTGCAGTTCACCCGCACCACCCAGTTGCGCGCACAGGCCTTCGCCGGCGGCACGGCGTCCGGAAAGCCCGGAACGGCCATGTACGTCGCCACCGCCACCACCACGACCCACGACCTGCCGCTGGTCCTGATCGACTCGTACGGCAAGGGCAAGCCCGGCCGGGACTATCTCGACGCCGCCACCATGATCTTCGACCCGGGCAGTGGTGCGACGACGTCGCTGACCGCGGCTCCGGCCGTGGCCACCCGCTCCGGATTCCACCTGCGGGGGCAGTCGTCGGCCTCGTTCGAGAAGGCGCCCTATCGCCTGGAGTTCTGGGACAACGACAACGACGACGCCGACTACCCGGTGCTGGGGATGCCCGCCGACTCCGACTGGGTGCTGCGCGGGCCGTTCCCCGACAAGTCGCTGATCCGCGAGGCCCTGGTTTACGACCTCGGCAAGGAGATGGGGCTGAAGGCTCCCCGGTATCGGTTCGTGGAGCTCTATCTCAACACCGACGCCGGTCCGGTGGGCGCCGACGACTACATGGGCGTCTACATGCTCGCCGAGACGATCAAGAATTCGAAGAACCGCCTCGACCTCAAGCAACTGGACGGGGACGACACGACCCTGCCGAAGCTCACGGGCGGGTACATCTGGAAGTTCGAGTGGATGGCCGCGGAGGAGCCGACGCTGCCGTGCAGCGGGTCCTCGGCCACCTGCTGGACCTATCTCGAAGTGGTCGACCCCTCACCGCTGCAGTCGCAGCAGAAGGACTGGCTGCGGGGCTACATCCAGGAATTCCACAACGTGCTGCACTCGCAGAACTTCGCCGATCCGGACACCGGCTATCGGGCGTACATCGACGTGGGTTCGTTCATCGACCAGCTGATCGTCTACGAGCTGAGCCGGAACATGGACGCCAACTATCGCAGCGCCTACTTCTACAAGGACCGGGACTCCAAGATCTTCGCCGGTCCGCTGTGGGACTACGACCTCACGTTCGGCGTGGGCGGGTTCTTCCAGAACGACCAGACCGCGGGCTGGCAGTACCAGCAGACCCGGCAGCCGGTCGCCAACGACTGGTTCACCCAGCTCATGCGGGATCCGGCCTTCGTCGACCAGGTCAAGGCGCGCTGGCAGGAGCTGCGCCGCGGCGTGCTGTCCGACGCCGCGCTGCAGAGCAGGATCGACGCTCTCGCCCAGCCGCTGACCAACGCCGCACAGCGCAACTTCCAGCGCTGGCCGAACCTCACGACGCGCACCATCGGCTTCTTCAACACCCCGACCGCGTCCACCTGGCAGGGGCAGGTGCAGTACCTGCGCGACTGGACGCTGCGCCGCGCGGCCTGGCTGGACTCGACGGCGGCGTGGGGCGGTCCGGTCGCCTCGCCCAGTCCGAGTCCCTCCCCCAGTGCCTCCCCGAGTCCCTCCCCCAGCGTCTCGCCGAGCCCATCGCCCAGCGTCTCGCCGAGCCCATCGCCGAGCGCCAGTCCCAGCCGTTCGCCGAGCCCGTCGCCCAGTCCTAGCCCCTCGCCGTCCGGCGGAGTGTCCGTCGCCTGCTCGGCGACGCTGCGGGTGGTGAGCTCCTGGACCGGCGGGTTCCAGGGTGAGGTCACGGTGCGCGCGGGCAACGCGGCGATCAACGGCTGGACCGTGAAGTGGACCTGGCCCGGTGGGCAGACCATCACCCAGCTGTGGGGAGGGCTGAGCTCCGGCTCCGGCTCGGCCATGTCGGTGCGCAACGAGTCGTGGAACGGCTCGCTTGCGGCCAACACGAGCACGACCTTCGGCTTCATCGGCAGCGGCTCGGCCACCACCCCGGCGGCCACCTGCACCAGCCCCTGATGTGAGGCGAATCGACGGGGTCTCGTCCGCCGGTCAGGACGGGACCCCGTCGCAACGGGCGAATCAACCCACCCGGCCGCGCGACGACCGGGCCCGGTCCGGTCAGCTCTCCTTGGTGTCGACGTAGACGACCGCGTGCTTCGCCGTGACCGAGGTCCACGGCACGATGACGACGGCGCCGTTCCGCTCGAAGGCCCGCGCGCGCTCCCCATCGGTGCCGTACTTCTGCGGCAGTTCCCCCACCTTCGCCGCCTTGCCGGTGGCCGCGTCCAGACGGACGAGCCGGGGAGGCAGGTCCCGCCAGTCGCCGACCTCCAGGGCGAGCAGGCCGTGGTCGTCGGCCCGGACGAGGTTCAGCATCGTGGGCTGGGTGCCGGACGACTCCCACACCTGCTTGCCGGTCTTGAGGTCGAAGGCGAGCACCTTGTCGCCCGATCGCGCCTTGCCCGGCACGTTCTCCGGGAAGGTCGTGAGGTAGAGGCGGTCGCCGTGCACGGCGTAGCGGCGCTGCTCGAACATCCCGTCCACGAACGCGACCGTGTTCATGGCGAGCATGTCCACCTTGCCGGTCGTGAACTCGCTGACCTTGCCGCCTCGGTCGTCGAGGACCGTGAAGGAGCTCTTGTCGCCGTCCTCCTGGCGGACGATCAGCGGGTCGGCCGACAGCATCAGGCTCATCAGGCTGAGATCGCCCATCTTGTAACGCCACCGGGGCGCGCCGCTCTTCGGGTCGAGCACCTCCACGAGGCCACCCGATCCCTCGAAGGTGCAGTCGAGGAGCAGGGCCACCTGGGCCGCCGCCGCGTTCACGTCCTTGATGTGGCAGCCCTCCGGCAGCCGCGCCGTCCACTGCTTCGCGCCGTTCGACAGGCGGTAGCCGGACAGGACGTCGTCGGCGTACACCACCACGACGTCGCCCGCGTTCATGATCTGGGGCACGGTGAGCGAGTTGGCCACCCGGGACTTCTCGGCCGGAATCTTGATCTTCCAGGTGATCTTTCCTGTCGCGGCGTCGACGCCGGCCAGGTGGTCGCACAGCTGGTCGCTGCCGTACGCCACGGCGCCCTTGCCGTTCGCCAGGTCGGCGGTGGCGCCGCAGAGCTGGTCGCCGGGCGACGGAGCGCCCCAGGCGCGCTTGCCCGAGGTCAGGTCGTAGGCGAGCACCCCGTCGCGCTGCACCCGGATCACCGTTTTGTCGGTCAGCCAGCCCGCGAACGCGAGCCCCTGGGTGAAGTCCATGCTGTCGGCACTCGCGAGCGGGACGGACCACTCCCCCTCGCCCCCACCGGATGCGGTGCCGGAGCCGGTGCCGGAGCCCGCGACGAACCAGGCGGTCCCCCCGCCCACCGCCAGCAGCACCACCAGCCCGAGCACGACGAACAGCGCCGTCTTGCCCTTGCCGCCGGGCGCCTGTTGCTGCGGCTGTGGCGGGAGCCCCTGGGGCGGCTGCCCCGGAGCGCCATACTTCTGGCCTGGGTAGCCCCCCTGCTGACCGGAGTAGCCCTGTTGGCCCGCATACCCCTGCTGCCCCGGATGCCAGGGCGTCCGGCCCTGCGCCGGCGGAGCGGGGGCCGACGCCGCCGGGCCCGGCTGCGGCTGGGCTTGCGGCTGCGGCTGCGGCTGCGGCTGCGGCTGCCCCCAGGGTTGCGCGTACGGCGAGCCCGGGTAACCCTGACCCGGCCCGCCTTGACCCGGCCCGCCTTGACCCGGCCCGCCTTGACCCGGCCCGCCTTGACCTGGCCCACCCTGGCTCGGCTGCCCCAGACCGGGTCCACCTCGACCGGGTCCGCCTTGACCCGGCTGACCGTACGGCGCCGGTGCGCCGGGGGCGCCCGGACCCCACGGCGCGCTCTGGCCGGGCGGTCCGTACCCCGGAGGGGCCGAGGCCTGCGGGCCGGGCCCGGCCTGCCCCCGCGACGCGGCTTCACTCCACTGCCCCGGACCACCCGGCTGCCCGTACGCCTGCGGGCCGGGTGCGGGCTGGCCAAAAGCCGGATGACCATGGGCCGGCTGAGCGGGTGCGGGCTGGCCAAAAGCCGGATGACCATGGGCCGGCTGAGCGGGTGCGGGCTGGCCATAGGCCGGCTGACCGTAAGCCGGCAGAGCGGGGGCGGACTGGCCGGGTGCGGGCTGGCTCAGGCCTCCGGCTTCACCCTGGTGTCCCCGATCGAGGTGCGGCTGTTCCTGCCCGCCGTAGAGCGATCGGCCGTCGCCGTACGCGTACGGCGACGGCGCGGGGGACGGCGAGGGCGGAGTGGGCCCGCCGTACGCGTCCCTGTTGTGCTGATCCGTCATACCTCTCCCCCGATCACGCGAACTGGGCGCGGACGTAGCTCGCCCACTGCCGCTCGAAGTCCGCCCTCGTCACGCCGAGCACCTGGAAGAGGGCGGCTTCGCTGTCGTCGCCCGGTGCCCGGTAAGCCGCGACCACGCCCTCGACCAGCTTCCGCTCGCCGTACTTCTGCGCGATGAACCGCATGGCCACATGCCCCATGAGGTAGTTGACGCTGGTCATCTGCTTGAAGTCCCAGAGGGCGTTGGTCGGCAGCTTCCCGTCGAACGGCATGGCGAGCTGTCCTGCCACGTAGGCGCGGCCCTCGGCGGCCCGCCGGTTCCGCGCGATCGGCTGACTGCGGCCGGCCACATACTCGGCGAAGCCCTCGGTGATCCAGTTCGCCCTGCCGAACAGAGCGAACTGCGCGCTGTCGAGCCCGGCGACGAGCGAGTGCGCCAGCTCGTGCTCGGAGATCTCCATGATCCCCTGCTCGTCCTTGAAGAACTCGGACGCCGTGTCCATGACGACGCGGGTGCCGCCGATCTTCACGGTGTCGTTCCCGATTCCCCAGCGCGGCATCGGGATCGAAACTCCCGCCTCGTTCGCCTTGGACGTACGGAACAGCTTGCCGAGCTGGGTCTTGCCCTCGACCAGCGCCACCACGAAACCGCTCGGCACCGCCGCGTCCGGATCGCCGTTCTTCTGCCAGAAGGCGAGATCGCTCGTGGCCGCGGCGGAGACGGTAGGCGCGACGCGCCGGGCGAGGGCGGCGTCCTTCGGCCTGGCGAGCACGAGGCTTCCGCCCGCCTTCGCCACCACGATGTCCGGCCAGATGTCCCACGGCCCGGGGTAGTACATGGTCTTCGACGCCTCGCCGCTGATCGTCGGCGGCGCACCCTCCACCTTCGTCACGACCAAGGGCGCCTTCGGCGACGCCTTCTCGATGGTCCAGCGGTACCACTCGGACACCGGACGCAGGTCGATGCCGGTGAACCGGTGGACGAAGGCGACATCCTGCGTGAACTTCACGCCACGCCCGAAACTGTCCTGAGCCCGGCCCTGGCGGCGCAACACCTCGTACGACTTCTCGGCCAGCGGCATCTTGCGCAGGTTGGCGAAGACTCTCGCCTGATCGCGGACCAGAGCGGCGTTCTTCTGGTCGAAGATCGAGGTGAACGCCTTGGCGTCGCCCGAGGCCAGCGCCTTGCTGTGCGACTGGACCAGCTTCGTGATCTCGTCGTCCTTCACCACGACCGTGTTCGAGTCGACGGCGACGTCGCCCGTGCCGTCTCCGGCGGTGTCGTCGCCGGAGCCGCCGCCCCGCAGGACGAGGCCCACCCCCGCGCCCACCGCGACGACGAGGACGAGGGACAGGATGCCGAGCGTCACCCACAGCCCGGTCCTGCGTCCGGGCCCAGGAGGGGGCGGCGGAGGTTGAGGCTGCCACTGCTGCGATGGGGGCTGCCACTGCTGCTGCGGAGGACCGTACTGCCACTGCGGAGGGGGAGGTGGAGGCTGAGACTGCCACTGCGGCTGAGGCGGATACTGCTGGTGATAACCGGGCCCCGTCGTCACTCTTGCCCCGTAAATGCTCAGAGTTATCGAAAGGCGTAAAGCGTATCAGTGGCCATGAAGCGGGCACCGGCGCTTCCCACAACGCGCCGTACGGGCTCTCGACATGTTCTCTGACCAGGCGTTTTCGAGCCTCCTGACCGAATGATCCGGGCCCTCACCGGCCAATCAGCGGAGCCGTACGGGCATTCATGCGGACCGGCAGGCCGCCACAGACGACGACTGGAACGATCCATTCACGGCCAATCCGCGGAATCCTCACCATCGGCGCCCAGGAATGCCGGGATTGCGTCGATCCCGCTGACGAAATCGATGAAGAGCGCACCCCAGCCTTGATCGCCCGGAGTCGGACACGCCCGGCCGGCAGGACAGCCGAGGGCATGTGCGCCCGGACGCACCGGTAGCGCGGGGGCTACGCCACCGCGGCGATCTTCGCCTCACGGCGCTTCTCGATGCTCGCCATGGCGACAACGTCGTCCGGCAGTGCGTCGGGCACGGCGGCGTCGCACCGGCGAAGATTGCGGCCGGCAACGGTCCGCTGAGCGGACCGGAACATCGCTTCGCCGGTCGGCCCGGATGAAGATATGACGGCGATAAGCAGACCGGGGTGACATTTGTGGGGGAAGCTCGATGCGTCGTCGATCTCGAATTTCAGCGTTTGCCGCTGGTCGTTCAATCACACACGGATTTCTTGTCGTTCTCCTGTCGCTTTCCCTTTTCAGCACGGCATGTATAGACCAGGAGTACGGAGGAGGCTCGAACGCCGCGGAGACCGAGAAGGGGCAGGTTCAGGAGCCGAAGAAGTCGAAGAAACCCAAGGGCCCGGTCTGCCCCGCTCCGGGGCCCATCACGAGATCCCAACTCCCCGCCTTTCCACCGGCGGACGGGGTCAGTGCGATCACGCAGAACCCCTGCATCAGCATCGCGGGCCTTGCCGATGACGCCCTCGGTTTCATCCCCGAAGGGGGCTCCGAGGAGTTCAAGCGGTTCCGCGGCGGGCTCGAGCGCTTCATCAGCAGGGTGAACGCGGTCAACGACGCGGCGGAGTGCGCCTACGAGACCGATCATTTGGCGATCGGCGTGTACCACCACGACGCCACCCCATGGTCGATCGGCATGGTGGCGGTCGTCCGCGGGGACCTGGACGCGCTGGTCGACAGCGGAGTCTGCTGGCTGCTGAGGAGGCTGCCGTTCGACGTTTCCACGGGTTTCGCACCTGACGAATTTCGTCCCTACTTCTGCGCCGACGCCGTCACCAGGAGAAGCAACGGCTATCGCTTCACGATCCTGTGGATCGGCTCGTCGAATGTCATGTGCGGGAGCCTCGCCACCATCTACAGCGGCACCACCTAAAACGCCGAACCCGCACGAACACCCCCGGATCCGCCTGTCTGTTCCGGAGGTTCGGAGTCCCTGACGGTCGAAAGCGGCTCCGCTGCCCGACTACGCGCCTGACCCTCCCGCGCAACGCGGACAGTGCCCCCGCGATCAGGTCCCACGCCTGGTCGACGTGGTGAACGCCGGTCCGTCGGTCGTGCCCGCAATACTCGCCGCCCGCCGCACGCAGAGATCCGGATTCACCGCGCGGGTCCGCCGAGGGACCTCCGCCGATCCGGTGGCGGAGGTCGAGCTGGCGACTGAACTGACCACTGTTCGAGATCGCAGGAGAACCGGCCTTCCAGGGTCAGACGCGCTGCCGGCACAGCCACGCATCACCCGACGCGGGTGGAGTCCATGGTCCAGTTGGTCTCCCAGGTACGGCCGCCGTCGTAGGAGAAGGCCTGCTCCCAGTGGCACGTGCCGGGTGTGATCCCCGACCAGATGAACCGGACCCGGATCGGACGGCCGTCGTCGGTGTCGTCGGCGTAGAAGGTGCCGACGCCGTCGACGAAACGGCCGACGACCGGCACCGGATCCAGGCCACGCCTGCTGTTGACCCAGTAGATGGACCACTCGTCCCGCTCGGCGTCGTACGTCCGGACCGTCGCGCCGTCGAAGTCCTTGGTCGGTAGCGTGAGCGTGTCGAAGCTGCCCGCGCCGCCGAAGAAGCCGTACGCGACGCAGCGGCCCGGGAACTCCTCCCACTCATCGCTGCCGACACCCCGCTTCAGCAGCCTCCGGTTGGCCACGTCCCACGTGCCGACGAGGAAGTCGAAGTCGTTCACAGTCCCGCCCTTTCCGTCCGGGCGCCGGCCAGGTGGTCGCCGCCGCCCGCAGATCCGCCCCTCCGCCCGAACGCCCGCCCGGGCCGGTCGTCGTGATTTCGGCCGCCGCCCGCCGTCGGGTCGGGCCACCGCGTGATCTTCTCGATGAACGCCATGCCGGGACCGTACGGCCCCTCCACTGACACCTACTGTCAGTGGAGACTCCCATGTGTCCGGGGGGCGGGCTCCCCGTCAGGACGGGGCGAGGACGCAGAACTCGTTGCCCTCCGGGTCGGCCAGGACGATCCACGAGGCGTCGCCCTGACCGACGTCGGCGGGGGTGGCGCCGAGGGCCTGCAGACGGGCGACCTCCGCCGCCTGGTCGTCGCCGGGGTAGGGCAGCAGGTCGAGATGCACGCGGTTCCACACGGTCGTCGCACCGAGCGTCGTGCGGATGAACTCCAGATACGGCCCGACCCCCTTGGCCGAGCGCAGCCGCGCGTGGTCGTCGCTCACCTCGTGCAGGGTCCAGTCCATCGCCTCGTCCCAGAACCGGGCCATGGCCCTGGGATCCGCGCAGTCGACCACCACCGCGGCGATCGGCCCGGTGTCCCGGTAGATCTCGCGCGGCTCCAGCACGCAGAACACGTTGCCCTCCGGGTCGGCCAGGACCGTCCACGGGACATCGCCCTGGCCCACGTCGGCGGGCGTCGCACCGAGCTCCTTCAGGCGTGCGACCAGCTCCGCCTGATGGGCCTCGGAGGTGGTGGCGAGATCCAAGTGCACCCGATACCGCACCGATTCCGGGTCCGGGACGGCGACGACGCAGACACAGAGGGCCACGGGGTCCGGCCAGACGAAGCCCACGGGCCCGACGCCTGTCACCGCGGGTCCGTCGCTGAAGACATCCCAGCCGAGCGCGTCCGCCCAGAACCGGCCGAGCGCCGAGTTGTCCCGGGCTTTGAAGTTGAGCAGACCAAGTCGCAGCGCCATGCCGCTCACCCTACGTTCGGCAGGTCAACCGGGGTGGTCAGTCCTTGATCAGGAGTCCCTGGAAGATGACCTCGCCCTCGTCGCCGTCCCATCGGTAGGCGAGCCCTTCGCCGGTCTGGGTCAGGGTGATCGTGCCCGCGGCGCACGTGTCCAGCCGGAAGACGAGTGCCGTGCCGGCGCTGCGCGTCAGCGTCAGACTCCCCCGGCATGAAGTGTTGGTGTCCTTCCAGCTTCCGGTGCGCCTGCCCGGCTCCAGCACGATCTGTACGTCGGTCTCGCTGGTTCCCACGAGCTGGTCGGGCTCGAGGTGGCCTCCCCAGGTGCCGGCGAACGCGGCCGGAACCGTCCCGCCCGGCGTGGTCGACGGCACGGGAGCCGCCTTCGGTGTCCCTGTGGCGTTCCCGGAGGAATCGTCCGAGGCGTCGTCCGTCGTCATGGTCTCGTCCTGCCCCGCGCCGCCGTAGTCCGTGACGGTCTCCCCCGGCATGGCGTCGGCGGGCGGCGCCGGTGACTCGCCGGCATGCGAGACGGTCGTCGTCGTGGTGGCGTGCGTCGAGGTGCCGGCCGTGCCGCTGGACAGCAGGCGCGGCCCCAGCAGAGCGGCGGTGACCGACACCGCGGCCACGGCCGCCACCGCCCCGGCGACGATCCCGGTGCGGGAAGCCCGCCGACGGCCGCCCACCCCGGTGGTCTCCGTACCCGACGGCATCGTCCCGGCCGGACCGGGAGCCGGGACGGCCGGGAGAATCGCGGTCGGCCCGCCCTGCCGTACGCCTTCCGGCCTGGTGGTCGCCGCGGCCGCGCCCGCCTGAAGCGGGTCGGGGGTGGACCCGACGAGTTCCAGCAGCAGGTCGCGGGAGGCAGGCCGGCGCATGGGATCCTTCGCCAGGCATCGTTCGACCACGCCGCGCAGCGATGGGGGCAGTGCCGAGACGTCGGGCTCGGCGGTCAGGATCCGGTGCATGACGGCGGGGACGCCGCCGGCGCCGAAGGCCGGGCGGCCCGTGGCGGCGAAGACCATCGTGGCTCCCCAGGCGAACACGTCGGAGGCGGACGTGGCCGGGTCCCCGGCGATCTGCTCGGGAGCCAGGTAGGCCGGGGTGCCGACCGGGCCTCCCGTGATCGTGTCGCTCGCGCCGTGCCTGGCGATGCCGAAGTCCACCACCCGGGGGCCGTCCGGCCCCAGCAGCACGTTGGCCGGTTTGAAGTCCCGGTGCACGATCCCGGCCGCGTGAATGGCCGTCAGCGCCGTGGCCGTGCCGACCGCGAGGCGTTCCAGCTCGCCGCCCCGCAGCGCACCGCCGGAATCGACCCGCTGCTGCAGCGACGGCCCGTCGATGAACTCGCTCACCACGTACGGCATCCGCCCGTCGACCACCGCGGTCAGCACCCGGGCGGTACAGAAGGGCGCGACCCCGCGCATCGCGTCGAGCTCGCGGACCAGCCGCTCCTTCACCGACGAGTCGAGCCCCGACTTGAGCACCTTCACCGCGACCGGTTCCCCGCGGGGCGACAGCCCGAGGAACACCACCCCCTGCCCGCCCTCGCCGAGCCGCCCCCGCAGCGTGAACTCACCCAGCACGCGCGGGTCATCGGGCTCCAGGGGGGTGACCATGGCACCGAACCCTAGCGACGCAAAGGCGCGACGCGATACGCCTCAGCGCCGCTGTCAGTACAGTGTCGGAGTGTCCGGTGAGCAGGTGAGTGCGCGGGTGGACGTCTGGATCTGGTCGGTACGGCTGACCAGGACTCGTTCGATCGCGTCCGACGCCTGCCGGGGCGGTCACGTCCGGGTCAACGGGGTGCGGGTCAAGCCCGCGCACGTCGTCCGGGCCGGTGACGAGGTCCGGCTGCGACACGAGGGGCGCGAACGCATCGTGGTCGTCTCCCGCATCATCACCAAGCGCGTCGGCGCCCCCGTGGCCGCCGAGTGCTACGTCGACAAGAGCCCTCCGCCTCCTCCGCCCGAGCAGGCCGCGACGGTGGCCGTCCGGGCTCGTGGCGCGGGACGCCCCACCAAACGCGAGCGCCGCAGCATCGACAGACTGCTCGGGCGCCCGGCGGTGGAGGAGCGGGACCGCCGGGCACGTCCCGAGTGAACGGCGACAGAACGCTTCGACGTCGATCAAAGGTGGGATGACTCCCCGCGGCCACGTCGCCGCCCAGGGGTGAACGAGCTAGCACGGCGCCCACCAAGCGGTCGCCGTCCCGGCGCGCGCTCAGCCTGCCTGCCGATGAAAGTTTCAGCCAGCCCTCGCGAGAATCGGCGGCCGCCTGCCCATCGGCCCCAGGTCACTCGGCGCTCATGATTGTTTCTTGACCCGAGACATCACACGTCATACGTTGTACGAAACCGAGCCTATTCATGGGATGTTCTCCGGACAGCCCACCTGAGCTCTTGCGTTCGGAGGCACCCCTTTGACCGCATGCCCTGCATCAGGGTGTCCCCATCGAACGGCGGCCCGCCGAACGACGTCCGCAACCGCACGACAAAGACGCCCCGCACGCGCAAGTGCCCACCCCGATGAGTCCTGCCAAGGCGGGGTGATTTCGCGGCGGAGATCCGCTCGGAACCAGCGAAAGGAACAGAGCGTGAAGTCAGCCCTGTCCACCACTGAGAGGGCGTTAGCAGCGCTCGCGGTGTTCGTCGCCGCCGTGTTGCTGCCGACCTTCGCAGGTAGTACCCCGGCCTCGGCCGCTACCCAGGCGACCTACTACGTCGCCCCCGACGGCAACGACGCCAACCCCGGAACGATCACGTCGCCGTTCAGAACCCTGCAGCGCGCGAGGGACGTCGTCCGCACGGTGAACGCCAATATGACAGGCGACATCTACGTGTACCTCCGCGGGGGGAACTACCCGGTCAGCAGCACGATCGACTTCACGCCGGCCGACTCCGGCACGAACGGCAACCGGGTCATATACGCCGCGTACCAGAACGAGACGCCGATCCTCAACGGAGGCGTCCAGGTAACCGGATGGACGCAGCACAGCGGCAACATCTGGAAAGCCCCGCTGAATCGCAGCAACAAGCTCCGTGCGCTCTATGTCAACGACAAGCGGGCGTACATGGCTTCGAAAACGATAAGTTCACAGGGCTGCTACGGCACCTACACCATCACGGCGGGGCAGGCGTCCTGGGCGTGGGAGTCGGGTTCGCAGTGCGCGGGGGCGAAGTACAGTCTGAACGACTTTCCCGCTGTCGCCACCAACCAGGACGACATCGAGATAGAGACGTCGACGACCTGGACCACGGCCATCGTGGGAGTCCGGCAGGTCACCGCTGACGGCTCCAACCGCATAGCCCTGTTCCAGCAGCCGGGTGCGGCCATCGCCCAGGGCGCCTTCAACGGGAACGCCCAGGTCGGCGGCACCCACAAGGTCATGAACGCCTACGAGTTCCTGGACACGCCGGGCGAGTTCTTCTTCGACAAGTCGAGCAAGACTTTGTACTACTACAAGGCAAGCTCCGAAGACATGTCGACCGCGACGGTCTTCGCGCCGAACAACGTGTCCACCCTCCTCAAGGTCGCCGGAACCTCCACGAGCAATCGCGTCCGGAACATCACCTTCTCCGGCCTCACGGTCGAGCACTCCGACTGGAATCTGTTCAACGTGGCCGGCTCGGTGTACAAGCAGGCCCAGCAGGGCAACCTCGGCGCGATCGCCTATGCAAAGCAGAACTTCCACGCCTACTACTACCGCAATGTCGACGTGGCGCCCGGCGCCATCCAGATCGACAACGCCGACGGGCTCGTCCTGCAGAACAACCGGATCCAGCACACCGGCGTCGACGGAATCAGCATGGTCAACGACGTGGTGAACACACAGTTGACCGGAAACTACACGAACGACATCGCCGGCTCCGCCGTCGTCGTGGGCCATCCCCAGCATGTCTACATCGGGGACTACACCTCCACCAATCACGAGAAGTATCCCGTGGGGGTCGAAGGAGCGCCCAAGAACATCGATATCAAGAACAACTACATCTACGACAGCGCCGTTTTGTTCAACGGCCACAGCCCCATCTCGGCGTACTTCGCCGACACCCTGACCATCCAGCACAACCGCATCGAGAAAGCCCCGTGGTCCGGTATAACGCTCGGCTGGGGCTGGTGGAACTTCGACGGGTCGTCAGGCTCGATCGCGCCCAACCGGCCGACCACCACGGCGAAGAACAACACCATCAGCTACAACCACATCATCGACACGGTGCAGCGCCTGAGCGATACGGCTCCCATCTACACGCTGGGCAGCCAGCCGGGAACCACAATCAGCAACAACTACCTGCAGGGCGTCCCGGCCGGTCACAAGTACGGACTCCACCCGGACGAAGGCTCGGCGTACATCACCTTCCGCGACAACGTCCTGAGCGTGGACAAGAATGTCACGTGGCTCATCAACTCCGACGACTTCGGGCGTAAACACGACCTGAGCATCACGCAGACGTACGGGGCCATCAACAAGGTCTCCAACAAGAACCTGCCGAACAGCACGGTCCAGGACATCCTCGTATCCTCCGACTATGTCTGGCCGTCGCAGGCCTACGGCATCGCCGTGAACTCCGGACTCGAGGACGCGTACAAGAGCATCATTCCGCAGAGCAATCTCTCTCTGCCGGACTACGTCCTGCCCGCCAGCACGTTCACAGGCGCCGGTGTGACGTCGATTCCCATCCGGAGCGCGGGCGACGCGAGCAAGACGGTGTGGCTGGCTCCCTCGGGCACGACCTCCTTCACCGCCGGCAGCACGATGACCAGGGCAAGCGGAACCGCGACTTCCATCGCCGTTCCGTCGGCGAACGGCGAGTATCGGCTCTACGTCGTGGACGCCCAGGGCAATCGATCGGCCGAGTCGAAGTCGCTCGTCAGGCAGGGCAACGGCGGCGGGACCGGCCAGCAGAGCGGCTCGATCGTCGGTGGCCAGTCCGGCCGATGCGTCGACGTGCCGAACTCCAGCACCACCAACGGCACCCAGGTCCAGCTGTACGACTGCAACGGACAGACCAACCAGCGGTGGACGTACACGTCCGGCAAGCAACTGCAGGTGTTCGGCAGCAAGTGCCTGGACGCGTACAACCAGGGCACGACGAATGGCACCCAGGTGATCATCTGGGACTGCAACGGACAGACCAACCAGCAGTGGAACCTCAACTCGAACGGCACCATCACCGGTGTGCAGTCCGGGTTGTGCCTGGACGCCAACGGCGCCGCCACCGCCAACGGCACGAAGCTCATCCTGTGGTCGTGCAACGGCGGCACGAACCAGCAGTGGAGCCTGCGCAGCTGATGTGAGGTTCCCACCGGGCCGCGGACGGTGACACACGCACCGCCCGCGGCCCATCCCCGCCGACGCTCCGGATTCCCCCCGAGGCGCCGCAGCCCTCGGCCACGAGGGGGACGACGATGCGGTCTCCGGGATCGATCTCGTCACCGCGGATACCCGCGATCAGCCCGTGAGCTGGGCGGCGCCGCCTGCCCCGGCTCTGGATCAGCGTGCGCCGGTCCCCTGCAGGATGCGTTCGACCACGTCGGCGGCCGAGTAGTCGTCCGGCAGACCGCTGAGGAAGCCGGTGTCCTGGCCGAGAGTGAGCAGCGGGGGCTCGAGATAACCGTCCGGACGGCGCTGTCCGAGACCGATCGCGGCGAGCAGCCCGTTGCACAGGCACCGGCGCCCGGCGGTCTCCTCCACGCGACCGCCCTTGCGGACGTAGGTCTCCGCTGGTTCCGCCGGGCAGCGGTAGCCGACTCCGCCGTCCGGCTTCTGATAGGGCGTGCGCAGGTGGCCCAGATCACACAGCCGGGGCCGCTCCGCGTAGACGCCGGCATCGGACAGCGTGCCGGCCACCTGGGCGACCTTGAAGGGAAAACCGGCAGGGGATGCCTGCGGGTCGTTGCGGACCTCCAGGGCGCCGTCGGCGGCGTCGCGCAGCAGTCGCCGCCTCAGCTCGTCGTCCAGGCCCGACTCCCGGCACAGCGCGAACGCCGACCCCACCTGGATCCCGGCGGCTCCCGTCTCCAGCGCACTGACGAGCCCGTCGGGCGTGCCGTACCCACCGGCGAGCCAGAACGGCAGGCCGAGCCCCGCGACCTTGCCGAGGTCCACCTCGTCACGCGGGCCGTACACGGGTTCGCCCGCCTCGTCCAGCCGCACCCGGCCGCGCGGCGGCGCGCTGTGACCGCCCGCCGCCGGAGACTCGATCACGAACCCGTACGGCCTGGTCACCGCCGAGCGCGCGAGGTAGGCGGCCAGGATGTGCGAGGAGACGATCGCCAGCAGCCGGGGCCGTGCCAGAGGCGCGAACGACCGGCCGAGCAGTGTCACCGGGTCGAGGCCGACCGTGTGCGACGTCTCGCCCCCCGCCACGGTCACCGAGATCTCCGCATCCCGTTGCGCCGCGAGATCGTCGAGCAGCCGCGGGATCTCCGCCGGAATGCCGGCGCCCATCAGCACGTAGTCGACTCCGGCGAGCATGGCCCCATAGACCGCGGCCGGCGTGGCCATCTGAATCTTCTCCAGATAATTGACCCCGATCAGACCGTCGTGCCCCTCCTTGGCGAGCAGGACCTCGGCGAAGTTGGCGACCACGGCCAGCTCGTCCGCGGCCTGGCCGCGCCGCAGCCCCAGACGCGGCACCGGCCGGTACGGCCTGTCGTCGACGGCCCCGCCGGTGACGAAGTAGCGGGCCAGGACCCGCTCGGCGATCTCGGGGACCGGAAAACGGGCCAGCGCGCGGCGCAGATGCCCTCCGGGATCCCCCTGCTGCAGCCGGCGGGCCAGCGTGACGTCGAGCGCCGTGCCCGACACCACGCCGAGCTGACCGGTGCCCGCCACCGCACGGGCCAGCCTCCACCCGGACACCCCCACGCCCATCCCGCCCTGTATCAACACGGGTGGCGCCGCGCCTGCGGGCCCGGTCCGCGCTGTCGGGAATCCTTCCGTACCACCATCGGCGTCGGACAACCCGCATCCCCCAAAGTCCCAGGTTCTCGCCTATGGCCCGCCGACGGCGGGGCCGATCAGGAGTCCACCACGGCCCGAGAGAGGGGCTGTAGTGACGAAGGTCCCACGGCAGGCGGCCGCCGGTCCTCTCCTGCCCCGCCGCGTGGGGGCGTCAGCGGCCGAGGCGTGCGGTCGCCTCGCGCCCGGCGACCGGCGTGGGCGGAACGGCCGGGAGCGGCCCTCGGCGCGCACGGTAGACGACGTACGGGCGCCACAGATAGGCCAGCGGCGCCGACCAGACGTGCACGAGCCGCGTAAAGGGCCACAACACCAGGAACAGGAAGCCGCCGATGGCGTGCACCTGGTAAACCAACGGCGCGCCGATCATCAGGTCGCTGCGCGGGGAGAACCAGAACACACTGCGGAACCAGACCGCGATCGTCCCAGGGCGTAGGTGCCGTACCGGCCGTAGACGAAGCCCATGAGCAGTGGCGGTACGAAGCCGCCCAGGCCGCCCGCGGCGCCCACGACCCCGGTGACCGAGCCGACCTTGTTCGCCGGGGCGAGCAGCGCCACCAGGGCGAACGTCGCACCGCTGCCGGCGCCGAGCGCGGCGGCCATGGACAGGAACGCGACCGTACGACAGGTGCCAGCCCGGGCGTGAACGCCTGGACGGCGGCGCCGGCCACGACGACCAGCAGCGTCCCGGCGAGCACCCCGGTCGGCGGGAACCGGTCGGACAGCCACCCGCCCACCGGGCGCATCAGCACCGCCAGCAGCACGAATCCGGCCATCCGGTTGGCGGCATCGGCCTGCGCCAGTCCGTACGCGGTCTTGAGGTAGGCGGGCAGGTAGACCGAGAACGCCACATATCCGCTGAACGCCACCGCGTACAGCGCCGAGGCCTGCCACGTCATCCGCAGCCGCAGCGTGGCCGCCAGCCGATGGGCCAGCGACTCGGCCGGCCAGGCGCCTGCCCCTCTCATGCTCCCCGCGTCAAGATCGTAGAGCCGCTAATCCAAGGCCTCAGCGCGTCGAATGACAAGACCTCGACTGTTTACGGTTCAGAATCAGCCGAGCTAACCATCCGATCAGAAGCGCTATCACGGCGAACAAGGCTCCGCTTTTGATGCTGTCAACGGGAAGAGAACGAGCGCGCGTTGGACTCGCATTTCCGCTCGGCCCTACGGAGGATACATCGACCTTATTATTTGCTGCCTCCCATTCCTCGTCCAAGATGCGGGCGAACTCGCGCGATCTCTTACTTGCCCGTTCCCCCCTCCTATACGCGTCGGCCGCACGATTCCACAAGAAGCGCCCTGCCGGGCTGCTGAACGCCTCCCTGCGAACCATATCCCGCAACTCAATTTCCTCTATATAGCCGAGTCGATATAAGGAGAACCAGTGGTTGATCCATAGGTTGACATAAGCCCGTTGACGGCTAAATTTAACCTCCTCCGGGGTGCCCACTGGAAAACCTACCCCTTCCGCCAGTATCGGGTCGTCAAGCAGCATGTGTACCAACTCTTGCTGACGTGTTCGCATGAACTCTTCGCGCGCCATTCGGCTTTGGTTTATTTGCAAGACCAGAGTCACAATTAGGCCAATCAGAGTTAGCGCCGTGAGGATCGCCGCAATCCCTCCATAGGCTTGCCCGATCTCACTTAGCCGTCCCCAATCCGAGCGGGAGAACCGGTCGGCAAACCATCCCAATAGCAGAGGAGATAAGAGGACGAGAGCAAGGGTAGGCAGACATAAAACAAAGGCAAGCGCACGCAGGAATGCCGCATTTCTCCTAGCCCGAGAGCGTCGGGTCGGCGCCATCATGTCCTCTTCCCTAACAACTGGCTCACTGAAGCAGGAAGCCCAAGCTCCTTGCGAACGATGATGCCGCCTACAGGCCAAGACGTGTAGGGCACTGGGGACCATCCGGGGACCACGTCATGCATACAGCCGAACAACTTGCACGTCACCAAACCTCGTACAGGGCTACCTGAAGGCCGTTGAGCTGTGAAAACGCCTACCCACGTCCTGGGGGTCAAGAGGGCTGACCATCGACTATCCAGGCAGGAAGGTTCCGAGCAGTGAACACGCGGAAGAGCCGCTCTGATCAAACCAAGCGACTGGTGAAACCCGCAGCTACCAGTCGTTGGAAGGCAGCAGCGACCTCATCCGGGTATGGCTGCTCGATGGCGAAGCCCTTCTTGGCGTACTCGGTGATCCTCTGAGTGTCACCGACCAGCATGTTGATTACGCGGTCTCTCTCCGATGCTCGTCACGTAGTCGTCGAGCGAGAGGGGAAGCAACGCGCACGTTACCTCTATCTCGGGCCGCAGCTTCTTGCACGCCGCATAGGCACGTCACTGCTGGTACGGCCGGGAGACGAGAACGGCTGACGCCACAGCGACTCCACGCTGCTCCAAGAGGGCGCGCGTGTTCGTGACGTTCTCCCCCGTGCTGGTCACGCGAGGCTCGACCAAGATGGCGTCTCCAGGGACGCCGAGTTTGGTGGCGTGTTCCTTGTAGTGGACAGCCTCGCCACGGGGGAACCGACTGACGGCCGGTGGGGGCGTTGGCGCCTGCCCGAGTACTAGCCCTCGCGGCCTGGTCCACGACTGGTCCACGAACAGCGAGCGCCAATGAGAACGGGCGGGAGTCCGTGAGACTGGAGGCCCGCCCGACGATCTGTCGTTCGCCCTGGTCAGCAGCTTGATCCGTTGGTCAAGGTCTGGTGCCCCCTGTAGGATTCGAACCTACGCACCCGGCTCCGGAGGCCGGTGCTCTATCCCCTGAGCTAAGGGGGCTCAACCGCTGATAAGGCTACCAGTACTTGAAGGCGGCTCGTGACATCAATACGGCCGCCGGGGGCTCGGGCATGTGGATCAGTGAAAACCGCGCGCCCACCCCGTCTCATTGGCTAGCTTTGCCGCCGTGGGCGAGCTTCTGGGACGTGTGCTGGTCGTGGATGACGACGAGGTCATCCGGCAGCTCATAGCGGTCAACCTGACCCTGGAGGGGTTCGAGGTCGAGACCGCGTACGACGGGCAGGACTGCTTGGACCGCGTCCATGACGTGGATCCCGATGTGATCACGCTCGACGTGATGATGCCGCGCCTGGACGGCTGGGAGACTGCCACGCGGCTGCGGGAGGACCCGAGCACCCGGCACATCAAGGTCATGCTCATCACCGCCCGGGCCCAGGAGGACGACCGCAGGCGGGGCTACGACATCGGCGTCGACGCCTATCTCACCAAGCCGTTCGACCCGGCCGAGCTGATCCAGAACGTACGGGAACTGGCCAAGGGCCCCGGCGCACTCTGAGCCGCATTGGTCCACGGACGCCGGCGCCGATTGGCCTGGGCGTGCGGGCCGGGACGCCTCTAGCCTCGGCAAACGTGATCGATTCCTCGACGTTGCTGGTCTACGCCGCCGCCTCGGCGGCGGTGGTGGCCGTGCCCGGCCCCAACCATCTGTACATCGCCGCCCGGGGCGTAGCCCAGGGCCGCCGTGCCGGGGTCGCCTCGGCCCTCGGGGTGGAGACGGGCACGCTGCTCCACATCGCCGCGGCGGCGGCCGGCCTATCCTATCTGCTCGCACGGTCCGCAGAGCTGTTCACCGTGGTGAAATGGGTCGGCGTCGCCTATCTGGCCTATCTCGGCGTCCGCGCTCTGACCCGCCGGGGCGCGGACGGCGACGAGCCGAGGCCGCAGCCGCTGCGCCGGGTCTTCCTCGAAGGCGTCGTGGTCAACGTGCTGAATCCCAAGACCGTGCTGTTCTTCCTGGCGTTCCTGCCGCAGTTCGTGGATCCCTCGGGCGACGTGCCGGGGCAGGTCCTGCTTCTCGGACTGGTGATCGCCGTCATCGGGCTGGCCTCGGACCTCGCGTACGCGCTCACCGCCGGGTCGCTCGGCCGCCGCCTGCGCGCGAGCACGCTCAGGTACGTCTCGGGTGTGGCCTACCTGGTGCTCGCCCTCGTCGCAGCGCTGAGCGGGGCCGGGCGAGCGGCGCGGGGCTGATCAGGCCGCGCAGGCGGACACGTCCTCGGCCGCTTTGTCGATGAAGCGGGCCAGCCCGGCGGGATCGGCGAGCACGGTCAGATGGCCCCGACCCTGCAGGTGGGCGAGGCTGCCGTCGGCGCAGGCCCGCAGGAACGCCGACTCGTCGACGCGGAAGGGATCGCGGGCGCCGTTCAGCAGCCAGACCCTGCCGGGGTAGGCGGCCAGCGAGGCGAGGGGGTCCTCCGCCATGACCGCCGCGACGACGGACGCCACGACCTCGCTGCTCAGCCCGCCCTCGATCATGGCTTCTCCTGCGGCCCCCGGCAGCATCCGCCGCAGCGCGAAGCGGCTCACCCGGTCGACCAGCGCGGGGTTGCGGGCGGCCAGGCGCCCGGCGAGCCGGTAGGCGTGCGCTCTGGGCCGGTCCGGCCGGGCCGTGCAGCCCACCGCGACCAAGCCGGCGACGAGGTCCGGATGCCGGGCGGCGGCGGCGATGCCCACGTAGCCGCCGAGGGACAGCCCCACGACGAGGGCCCGCCCGCCCAGGCCCGCGATCGTCTCCGCGACGACGTCGCAGGCCGCCTCGGTGCCGTACGGCAGGCCGCGGCGGCGGCCGTGGCCGGGCAGGTCGGGGGCGGCGGACGGGGCCCGCAGCAGCGCCCGGACCGGCGACCACATCGTGCCGCTCAGCCGGATGCCGTGAACGAAGACCACCGGCATGCTCATGACACACCTCCTTCGAAACGCAACGCAACGGTGCGTTGCGTGTCTCATTAAAACACAACGGTGCGTTGCAGTAAGCTCCCGCCATGGCCCCACGCAAGAAGGACGACATCCTGAACGCCGCGCTGCGTCTGCTGGCGGAGAAGGGCTACGAGCGCCTGACCATCGAGGGTGTGGCCGAGCTGTCGGGGGTCAACAAGACGACGATCTACCGGTGGTGGCCGTCGAAGGCCGCCCTGCTCGGCACGGCGCTGGTCGAGGCGCAGGAGCTCGGCTTCGACGTGCCCGACACCGGGAGCCTGCGCGGCGACCTCCACGCGCTGCTGGACGGTCTGGCCTGGCTGCTCACCACTCCCCCGGCGGCGGACATCGCCGTCGCGGCGCTCGGAGCCGCCGTCAACAGCCCCGAGCTGGCGGAGGCGGCCAAGGGCTTCTTCGCCGACCGGTTCGCCCGGGAGCAGCCGATCTTCGAGCGGGCCCGGGAGCGCGGTGAGCTCGCCGATTCCGCCGACCCGATGATGATCATGGATTTGCTCGCGGGCGCGGTCTGGCTGCGGGTGGTATTCCGGCAACTGCCCCTGGACGATGGTTTTACCGAGCAGGCGGTGAACGCCGTACTCGATGGGGTAGGGCGGCCAGGGGATCCCAGGGCAGGCCGACCGGCGCGGGCCGGCGGCTGACCTGACGGATCGATCTTACGGCCCGGCCAGGAGTGTCACGGGCGGGCCCTTCGCGACGGGTTCGCGGCGCCGCACGCTCCATGCGCGGCCGCGTGCGCCCGGCGCGTCGTTCCCGCGGACGTTCCATGACCCGCGCGGTCGCGTCCGCTCACGTCGTTCGCGCACATCCCAGCCGCGCCGGCCACGCCAGGCCGCACCATGTCATGCCGCGTCGTGTCATGCAGCACCGTGTCATGCCGTGCCGTGTCATGCCGTGCCGTGTCATGCCGTGCCCCAGCGCCGACTGGAGGGAGCACACCGATGACCATGTCCAGCAAACCGCCGAAACCGCACGGCAAGCGGCCCCGGCTTCTCCTCGGAATCGCCGCGGCGCTCACCCTCGTCACCGGCGCGGGCCTCGCCACCGCGGGCGCGTCGGGCCAGGACCAGCCGCGCTACCCCCAGGAGGCACAGCTCCGGTCCGGTCCTGAGCAGTTCGGCATGACCGAGCTCGCGCTGCTCCAGCTCGGACCGGCCCGCCAGCCCAGCCCGTCCGGCGACTACCAGACCTTCACCAGCCAGACCGGGGCGGTGGAATCGGTGCGGAGCGGCGCCCTCACGGTGGACGGCCGCACCTACGCGATCGACGAGTCGACCAGGGTCGTCGCGGACTACAAGGGCCTGCAGGGGATCCAAGAGGGCGACCAGGTATGGGTCGTGGGCACGACCGGCGGCAGCCCTCGCGCGATCATCGTCGCGGACGCCAGCCGCCCGGCCCTGCCGGGACACGGCGGAGGCGGCGCGCCCCCGGGGCAGACTCCGCAGACTCCGCAGACCCCGACCGCACCCGGCACTCCCAGTGAGCCCGGCGCACCTGGCGCACCCGGCGAGTCGCCTTCGCCGGAGACGGTCCCACCCACCGAGTGACGTACGTCCGGCCACGGGCGGGGACCCGGAGCGGCCCCCGCCCTGCGTGACGGTCAGGACGTGGAGAACGCGAACCAGTTGAGGTTGACGAAGTCGGCAGGCTGGCCGCTGCTGAAGGTGAGGTAGACCGTGTGGGTGCCGGTCGTCGCCGTGATGTTGGCCGGCACGGTCGTCCAGTTCTGCCAGCCGCCGGTGTTGCCGACGGCGAAGTCGCCGATCGGGGTCGCCGTCGGGCTGTCGAGCCTGACCTGGACGAGGCCGCTCACGCCGGCGGCCGCGCCGGAGGCGACCCTGGCCTTGAACTGCCGCGCCGCCGTCGAGCCGAAGTTCACGCCGTCGAAGCGCAGCCAGTCGCCGTTGGAGATGTAGCCGACGTTCTGACCGCCGCCGCTGTCCTGGGTCGTCTCCACCTGCGTGCCGCTCTGCGCCTGGTAGTTCTCCGCCTCGATGGTGGAGCGGGCGTCCACGCCGCCGCTCGGCGGGGGCGAGCTCGGCGGCGGGCTGCTGGTCGCGCCGCTCTGCCACACGGCCACGTAGTCGACCACCATCGGCCGCCCCGACACCGTGGCGGAGGTGGGCGTGGAGAACCCGGCGACGCCGTTGGGGAAGCCGCCGCCGATCGCGACGTTGAGCAGGAGGAAGTATCCGGCGTGGGAGGTCATGTTCGACCACGTCGTGGCGTCGAGCTGGCTCTGGCTGATGCTGTGGAACTGCTGGCCGTCCACGTACCACCGGAGCTGGTTGGGGGTGACGCTGCGGTCCCACTCGAAGCGGTAGGTGTGGAAGGCCGACTGGCAGGTCGAGCCCGGGCAGGCCCTGCTGGCGCCGATGCCGTTGGTCTCGCTGCACGCCCCGCCGGGGTTCACGCCGCAGTGCAGCACGCCCCAGACCGAGTTGATGCCGTTGACGTTCTCCATGATGTCGAACTCGCCGATGGCCGGCCAGTTCTGGTAGTTGCCGCGGTACGGCGAGCCCAGCGCCCAGAAGGCCGGCCAGTAGCCGAGGGCGGCGTTGCCCGTCACGTTCGGCATCTGGATGCGGCCCTCGATGCGCAGGATCCGTCCGGCCTCGGGCTTGAAGTCGGTGCGGCGGGTCTCGATCCGCGCGGAGGTCCAGCTCTGGCCGCTGCCGATCGGGGTGATGCGCAGGTTGCCGCCGCCGTCCAGGCTGACGTTGGCCGAGTCGGCCGTGTAGTTCTGGATCTCGCCGGTGCCCCAGTTGCCCGGGCCTCCGGGGTACGAGTGGCCGGTGTCGATGATCCAGTTGTTGGACGACGGAAGCGTTCCGGCCGCGCCGTTGAAGTCGTCCGACCAGACGAGCGACCAGCCGGACGGCGTCGAGGGCACCGAGGCGCCGGCGGGCCGTACGGCGAGGGCCAGGACCGCGGCGGCCACGGCGAGCAGCGCCAGAACCGAGCGCCGCCATGGGGAGTGGAGCACACGCATGAGTACCTCTCCTCCTCGGTCCGGTCGTCGCGGCGGGGGGATTGGGGGGTGCGGGTGGCCTCACGGAGCGGAAACGGCGGACGTCCGCTGCGCCGGACGGCGGCGTCCGGAGAGGGGTCGTGAGGGCCCGCGCACCGCGATCGCGGACCGCTTGAGCGACACTTTCCCCTCTGAATCTCACTCGCGTCAAGAGGATCTGTGAAATCTGAGAGAGCGTTCTCAGCATGTCCCTCCGGGCGTGAGCAGCGACGAGAGAGCGCTCTCCAGCCTGCGTTCCTCATGGCCCGGGTCCGCGCCCCGGCGGCCCGCCGCCGCGCTGCTCGAAGCGCCGCAGGGCGGGATAGAGCGTGTTGGGGTCAGGAGCCCCGGCCCCAGCGGTAGGCGCCGTAGCCCATGAGCAGCAGGCTCACCGCGCCGGCCACGGCTCGCCAGGTGTTCCACGTGGTCCACCGGGCCGAGTAGTCCGACCAGATCCTGGCGGCGGCCTCGGCCGGGTCGCCGTGGGCCGCCACTGCGGCCAGGGCGTCGTTCATCGGCACGTTCACGGCGGCCGTGATCAGGATCACGCCGACGGCGTACACCGCGGCCGCCGCGAAGAACGGCCAGGCCGCGCCGGAGCGAGGGGTGGCCAGCAGCAGGGCGCCCGCCCCCGCGGCGGCGATCGGGGCGAGGACGAACGCCGCCAGGAACGCCGGGTTCTGGATCTTGACGTTCACCGCGTTCATCGCGTCGATCGCCGAGGAGGCCGACGCGGCGTTCAGGCCCGGCATGACCCCCACCGAGAACCCGAAGAAGGTGCCCGCCATCCCGGCGGTCATGAGCATGGACAGGGCCGCGGCGACGGCGGCCAGAAGGTACGTCATGCCTCCTCCGCCGCGACGCGGACGCCGAGGACGACCAGGATTCGCGCTTTCGTCATGGTCACCACTCAACCGGCGGACCGCTCCCGGCGACATCGCCGAGACGCTCGACCGCATATCCGGCCGTCTACGATCTGGGCATGGACGCGCTGGCCGATCTCCTCGACGGCCCCCGGGCGCGGGGAGCCTTCCTGCTGCGGGCGACCCTGAGCCCGCCCTGGTCGGTGCGGATCCAGGACGAGGCGCCGCTGTGCCTGGTCGCGATGGTGCGCGACGAGGCGTGGATCACCCCGGACGAGGACCGCGTCTCAGAGGACAGGGCCGTACGCGTGGGGCCGGGCGACGTGGCGGTCGTGCGCGGTCCCGTCCACTACACGGTCGCCGACGACCCGGCGACCGCGCCGCAGGTCGTGATCCACCCCGGCCAGGTCTGCACCACACCGGACGGCCGCGCCCTGTCGGCGGAGATGGACCTGGGCACGCGTAACTGGGGCAACGACCCGGACGGCTCCGCCGTGATGCTCATCGGCACCTACCAGATGCGCGGCGCGGTCACCCAGCGGCTGCTGGCGGCGCTGCCCACGCTGCTGGTGCTGCGCGGCGACTCCTGGGACGGCTCCCTCGTCACGCTGCTCGGCAGGGAGATCGTCAAGGACGAGCCGGGCCAGGAGGTGGTGCTCGACCGCCTGCTCGACCTGCTGCTGATCGCCGTGCTGCGGACGTGGTTCTCCCGGCCGGACGCGCGGGCCCCGGGGTGGTATCGGGCGCACGGCGACCCGGTGGTGGGGCCGGCGCTGCGGATGCTGCATGCCGACCCGGCCCACCCCTGGACGGTCGCCGAGCTGGCGGGCCGGGCGGGGGTCTCCCGCGCCGCACTCGCGCAGCGGTTCGCGAAGCTGGTCGGCGAGCCGCCGATGGCCTATCTGACCGGGCTGCGGCTGGCGCAGGCGGCCGACCTGCTGCGCGAGACGGACGCGACGCTGGACGCCGTGGCGCGGCGGGTCGGCTACGGCACCGCGTTCGCGCTCAGCTCGGCCTTCAAGCGGGAACGCGGCGTGAGCCCGCAGCGGTATCGGGAGGGCCTGAGCCGCCCGGCCGGCTGAGATCCGGGTCCGGCCACCCGGGGGCGGCGCACGCCGCGATCTCCGCCGGTGCGACCTGACGGGTTATCTCGTATGGTCGCTCCTGCACGACTTCGAGTGGGCGTACGGCTTCCGCCCGAGGTTCGGCATCGTGTCCATCTGTCGACTCCGAGACCCGGCGACGCGTTCCCAAGGACAACGCGCTGTGGTATCGAGACGTCATCGAACGCAACGGGCTGGGGAGTGCCCGACGCATGCCGCCCGACGCGGAGGCGCCTCCTGGGCCCACGCGCGGCAGTGCGTCGTCGGGCACGACGAAGGGGGACTGAATGAAACGACCCACTCTGGAGGCGGTCGCGGCGCGGGCAGGGGTGTCCCGCGCCACCGTCTCCCGGGTCGTCAACGGGCAGATGACGGTGACACCGCAGATCAGGGATGCGGTGATGCGCGCCGTGGACGAGCTGGGTTACGTCCCCAACTCCGCGGCGCGCAGCCTCGTCACCCAGCGGACCGACTCGATCGCGCTGGTCGTGTCGGAGCCGCCGACCAGGGTCTTCTCCGAGGACCCGATGTTCTCCACGGTCATCCGCTCGGCCAGTCTGGAACTCGAGGCCGCCGACAAGCAGGTCGTGCTCATGCTCGGCGGCTCGGCCCAGAACCACGCGCGGATCGAGCGCTACATCGCCAGCGGCCACGTCGACGGGGTCATGCTGATCTCGATGCACGGCGCCGACCCGCTGCCCTCGGCCATCGCGCGGATGGGCGTCCCCGTCGTCTCGTACGGCAGGCCGCCCGTGCCGGTGCCCCTGCCGTACGTGGACAACGACAACGTGGGCGGTGCGGGGAAGGCGGTGCGCCACCTGCTGGACGGCGGACGGCGGCGCATCGCCACGATCGCCGGGCCGCAGGACATGGTCGGCGGCCAGGACCGGCTCAAGGGCTACCGCGACGCGCTGCGCGAGTCCGACCGGCGGTCGATCGTCGCCGTCGGGGACTTCACCCGTGAGTCCGGCGCCGTCGCCATGCGCCACCTGCTGCAGGACGACCCGGACCTGGACGCCGTCTTCGTCGCCAACGACCTCATGGCCATCGGGGCGCTGCAGACCCTGCGACAGGCGGGCCGCCGGGTGCCGGACGACGTGGCCGTCGTCGGGTTCGACGACATCGAGGCGGCCCGCTTCACCGAGCCCCCGCTGACCACGATCAGGCACCCGGTCATCGAGCAGGCCGCCGCGATGGTCCGGCTGCTGCTCGGCCTGTTCAACGACGGCCCGGCCGACCCCGTGATCCTCCCCACCGAGCTCGTCGTCCGCGACTCCGCCTGAGCGCCGGAACGATCAGGACGCGGCGGTCAGCGACTCGACCGGCAGGCCTGCCTCGACCCAGTCCTGGATGCCCTCCCGATACTTGCGTACGTCGGTGTATCCGAGCGCGGTCAGCCGGTTGGCCACGGCCTGGCTGTTGGCGCAGGCCGGATTCGAGCAGTAGGTGACGATCGCGGCGTTCTTGTCCGGCAGCAGTTCGGCGGCCCGCTCGGCGACCTGGTCCTCCGTCAGCGGGATCGCTCCCGGGAGGTGCCGCTGGGCGTAGTAGTCGCCGCCCAGCGCGTCGACGACGGTGACGGTGCCGGCCTCGATGGCGGCCTTGAGCTCGTCCCTGCTGATGAGAGCGGTCATTGCGTCCTCCAAATAAATGGACTACAGTCCGGTTGCGTGAACAGCTCGGAACTTACCGGACCACAGTCCGGATCGTCAAGGGACCTCACCTCCCTGCTCGCAGACCCGCCCAGGGAACGCGCAGACGCCGCCCGCAACCGGCGGCGGGTGCTGGAGGCCGCGGCGAAGCTGTTCCGGGAGCACGGAGTCGAAGCCGTTTCGATGGACGCGGTGGCGGCGGAGGCCGGCGTGGGCAAGGGCACGCTCTTCCGCCGGTTCGGGGACAAGTCCGGGCTCGTGGCGGCCCTGCTCGACGACAAGGAACGGGAGCTGCAGGAGCGGATCCTGTCCGGGCCGCCGCCGCTGGGGCCCGGCGCCCTAGCGTGCGATCGGGTGCGGGCGTTCGTCGCGGCCTACGCCGGCTACCTCGTCGAACACCTCGATCTGCTGCGTGTGTCGGAGACCGCGAGCCCCGGAGCCCGATATCGGATCGGCTCCTATCGTTTCTGGCACCGCCACCTGGCGATCCTGCTGGCCGAGGCGCGCCCAGGCGCCGACGCCGACTACCTCGCCCACGCGCTGCTGGCCCCGCTGGGCGCCGAGCACGTCACCGCCGTGCTACGCGACTGCGACGCCGCCCGAGTCGCCGCGGGTCTGGCCGTCCTCGCGGACGCCCTGGTAGCGGACCGGCCGTGACCACGGGCCGGGCGGCGGCGCACCCGCGGCGGCTCCGGCCCGGGTCGAGTCGAAAGCGGACGTCCGCGGCGGACGCCCGTGCTCAGGCGAGCGCGTCGGTGATGCGGCCGAGCGCCTCGAAGGGTGCCAGGCCGTACGCGTAGAAGTCGGCGGCCCCGGCCCCCGCCGTACGGGCCGCGCGCACCTTGGCGGCCAGCCGGTCGGCGGAGTCGGTGTCCGGGGGGCCGGGGCGCAGCACGACCCTCAGCTCCGGATTCTTGCCCACCGAGCGCCGGTAGGCCGCCACGTCGTCGGCCACCCGGGCCGGGTCCCTGGCATACCCGAGGACCGCGAACGACGGGACCAGGTCGCCGAGCGCCACCAGGTCGATCCCGAGCTGCCAGGAGTCGTGCGCGGCCAGGCCGGCCGCGGGCAGCCCGTGGGCGTAGCCCTTGGCCGCGCCCGTCGCGTCCATGAACGTCAGCCGCGCGCCTTCGGCCGTCACCGCCGCCGCGACCTCGCCCACCAGCGACGTGACGCTCTCGGAGCGGGCCCGCGCGTACGCCACCGTCTCCGGTCCGGCGTAGGCCGTCAGCGCCGCCCGCGTGACCTCGCCCTCCGCCGGGGGGTCGCCGTCGAGCACGCCCCCGACGATCCTGGCGCACTCCTGCCTGGCCACCTCGGCGTTCACCCCGAGATCGACGGCCCGGCGCATGCAGTTGGCGCAGAAGCACAGGCCGAACAGGAAGGCGTCCATCGGGCCGAGCGCCACGAAGCACCGCTCGTAGGCGAAGGCCCCGAAGTGCAGCGACTCCGCGACGACCGTGTCCACCCCCTGCCGGGCGACGGCCCGGGCCAGCGCCACGGCGTACGCCCGCACGTCGGGGTGCGAGGGGCACAGGTCGGCCGGGGATCCGTGGTCGCCGAAGCAGTTCTCCACCGTCACGTCGGGGTGGGCCAGGCCGAGGGTGGCGTTGTGCAGGAACACGGTCCAGCCGTGCAGCCGCATCCCCCGGTCCCCGCAGGCGCGGCGCAGCTCGTCGATCGGCCGGTCCTGCGCACCCGGCTGCACGGGCGGGGTCAGGCGCAGACCGTCGAACAGGTCCTCCGGAGGCGGGAAGTGGACGCCGTCGCGGCGCAGCGTCAGCCGCGACGCGCCGTGCGGGGTGACGTCCCTGGCCCGGTGGTAGGCCGCGGCCACCGCGACGCCTCGCACGCCGTACGCCGAGGCCCGGTCGAGCAGCCCCCGCACGCCCTCGGCTGACAGGTCCTCGACGAAGACGTACAGGGCGCTGTCCATCGTCAACGGCCCGCGTACGCCACGAAGTCGATCTCGACGAGGATGTCCATGAGATCGGAGCCCACCGTGGTGCGCACCGGGTAGGGCCGGGTGAAGTAGGACTGGTAGACCTCGTTGAACGCGGCGAAGTCCTCCTTGAGGTTCTGCAGGTGGACCGTCGCCTTCACCACGTCGTCGAAGGTCAGGCCGCGGGCCTCCAGCACCGCCCCGAGGTTGCGCATGGTGCGGTGCGTCTGGGCGGCCACGTCGTCGCCTGCGACCTCGCCGGTCGCGGGGTCGAGCGGCCCCATGCCGGAGGTGTAGAGGAAGTCGCCCACCACGAGCCCCTGGGAGTACGCGCCGATCGGCGGGGCCCCGGCGGTCGTACGGATCTCCTGCTTGCCAGCCATTGTCACCGCTCCATCAGAAACACGTACCGATCAAATCAATCACGACGTCGTCGTCGTCCACCACGGGGATGACGCGCCATTTGTCGAAGGCCGTACACGGATGGGACAGCCCGAACGACACGAGGTCTCCCGGGCGCAGCCCGGCGTCGCCGTCGAGATAGGCGTGCTGGTCCTGCACCTTGACGACCGTCACCCCGGTCAGCGGCTCGGCCGGACCCCGGCCGCCGCGCCGCACGGCCCTGGGAAAGGGCAGGTGGATGTCGTGGGGTACGTCCCGCTTGCCCATGCCGACCAGCACGAGACCGGGCTCGGGCACGGACAGGACCTGCGCCCAGACCTCCAGCGCCGGCCGCAGCTCGCCCTCCAGCCGGTTGTAGGGCGTGTGCTCGGAGTAGTAGCCGTCGTCGTGGGCGATGTAGGCGCCGCTGCGCAGCACCACTGTGGCGCCCAGCTCACCGGTCAGCGGCGCGAGCTCCTCGGCCATCAGGTCGAACCACGAGCTGCCCCCGGCGGAGACCACGATGGGGCCGGCCACCTGCGGCGCGAGCGTCCGGGCCGCGCGGGCCAGGTCGCGCAGGAACCCGCGCACCCCGGCGGCCTCGTGGTGGGTCCCCTCGTATCCGGCGACCCCGGCCAGCTCGGTCCCCCGCGCCTCCCGCGCCGCGCGGGCCACCGCCAGCAGCTCGTCCTGGTCGCGGCAGCCGGTCCGGCCGCCCGGGTGGCCCAGCTCGACCAGCACCCGGAACGGGACGTCGCCGGCCGCCTCGTCGAGCACGCGCACGCCCTCGATCGAGTCGGCGAAGCAGAGGAAGTCGAAGCGCCCGATCTCGCCGGCCAGCCAGCGCAGCGCGCCGCGGTCGAAGATCTCGTTGGCCAGCAGCACGCGCGGAACGCCGAAGGAGCGGTGGACGAGCACCTGACCCGGCGTGGCGGCGGTGACCCCCCACGCCCCGGCGTCGAGCTGGTCCCGGACGAGCTGCGGCGACATCGTGGTCTTGGCGTGCGGCGCGAAGGCCAGCCCGTGCAGGTCGGCGAAGCGCGCCAGCGTCGCGATGTTGTGGTCGAGGGCCGAGCGCCGTGCCGTCATCACCGGCCAGGTGAACGCACCGTCGAACAGGGAGTGCCGGGCCTCGGCGAACTCCCGTCCGCCGATCGGCTCGCCCGGCCACAGGAAACCGCGCGTGCGCGCGTCGACGACGATCTCCGGGAGCCCCCGCTCCGTGCGCCCTGCGGGCTGCCGTGGGAGGCCGTCCGCGAAACCCACGCCGCCCCCTTGTTGTCCCGGTTCAGACCACCTTGTGGATCGTACTGGACCACCGCCTCGGAGGTAGACTCGCGCCCTCACACCATGATCGGATGATCGGGACGGGGTAGGGATGAGCGGCGACGCACGGCTCGATCGGGCCCTGGCCCTCTACGAGCAGGCGGTCTTCGGCGGCGACGCCACGGCTCTCGCCGAGGCCGACCGGGAGCTGGACGCGGTGGAAGCCGACCTGACCACCCGGGCATCGGGACGGGACATCGGCGCGGCCGAGGCCGGTCTCGCGCTGGCCCGCGGCCGCATCGTCCACGCGCGGTTCCTCGAACACCACGAGGAGGACCCCCGCGAACTCGAGCTGTTCGAGCGGGCGGCCGATCTCTTCCGGCGGCTCGGCGACACACGCGGCGAGGGCGAGGCGCTCTTCTGGATCGGCTGCTTCCACCAGGTCGTACGGCACGACGACGAGGCGGCCGGGCCCGCGTTGCGGCGGTCGTACGAGCTCGCGGCGAAGGCCGGCGACAGGCTGACGATGTCCTACGCGCTCAGGCACCTGGGGATCGCCGAGCACAAGGCGGGACGGCTGGAGGCGGCGCGCGAACGGCTGGAGGAATCGGTCCGGCTGCGGCGGGAGCTCGATTTCCATCCGGGTGTCGCCGCCAACCTGGTCGGACTGGCCTACATCGCCGTCGCCGAGGACCGCCGGGACGACGCCCTGCGGCTGCTCGACGAGGCGGCCGCCCTGGCGGAGACGAGCGGAGCCCTGGGCATCGCGCGGCACGTGGAACAGGCGCGTACGGCCCTGTGACCGAGGCCGGGCGACCCGGTCGCCTCGCGCGTCCACCGGTTCCGCGGGTCCGCCTGCATTCGATGACACGTTCGAGATAGGGTGTGACCGCCCTCACAGGGGCTCTGAGGTTCCGCAGCGCAGACATCCGCAACGTAGACAGAGGAGTGACCGCCCATGACCGAGCCCAGGACCCACACCCTCGAAGTGCCCGGCTGCGTTCTCCATTACGACCTCCGCGAGGCCGAGGGCACCACCGAGCCGATCCTGCTGCTGATCGGATCGCCGATGAGCGCCGCCGGGTTCGCCGCCCTGGCACGGCATTTCCAGGACCGCACGGTGGTCACCTACGACCCGCGCGGCAGCGACCGGAGCACGCGGACCAGCGGTGCCGCCGAGTCGACCCCCGAGTTGCACGCCGACGACCTGCACCGGCTGATCGACGCGCTCGGAGGCGGGCCGGTGGACGTCTTCGCCAGCAGCGGAGGGGCGGTCAACGCCCTCGCGCTCGTCGCCCGGCATCCCGAGCAGGTGCGCACGCTCGTGGCGCACGAGCCGCCCGCCGCCCAGGTCCTGCCGGACCGGGAGCAGGCGCTGGCCGCCGTTGCCGACATCCGGCGGACCTACGATCGGGAGGGTTTCGGGCCGGCGATGGTGAAGTTCATCGTGGTCACCGGCCACCAGGGCGAGATCCCGGCGGACTTCGCCGATCAGCCCATGCCGAGCCCTGCCGAGTTCGGGCTGCCGGCGGAGGACGACGGTGCGCGTGGCGACGTGATGTTCGAGCAGAACCTCATCACCTGCACGCACTACGAGCCCGACTTCGACGCGCTCCGCGCGGCTCCGGCCCGCATCGTCGTCGGCGTCGGAGCCGAGTCGGAGGGGCAGCTGGCCCGCCGCGCGGGCGAGGCGGTCGCCGAGCGGCTCGGCACCAAGCCGGTGATCTTCCCCAGCAACCACGGCGGGTTCCTCGACGACACGTTCGGCATGCCGGGCGATCCGGACAACTTCGCCGTCACGCTGCGCCAGGTTCTGGCCGAGTAGGCCGCCGAGCCCGTCGAGCCGGGCGGCGAACTCCACCCCGCCATTGGGCGTCCAACCTTCATGAGCCCGCGCGCGTCGTTCACCCCGGCGTTGTCAGCCGCCATCGTCGTGGCCGTGCTGGCCGCCGCCTGCACCGCCCCGCCCGCCCGCGGACGCGTGTCCGAGCGGGCACCGGCGTCCGCTGCCACGGGTGTCGCGCCGGGCACGCCGGGGGCGGGCGGGAAGGGATTTCGAGGGGCCTGGGACTATCTGTATCCGGACGATCCGCCTGAGCGGCACCGGCCCGTGACGGTCGCGGCCGATGAGTCGGGGCCGTGGCGGCTGCGCCTGCTCGCCGACTACGGGGTGTTCGACCAGATCACCTGTGTCGTCGCCACGGCGCCCGGAGTGGCCTGGGCGTTCGGGTTCGATGAGACGTGGCGGGGCCGGCTGGTCGCACTGCGCTGGGACGGAGCCCGCTGGACCAGGTACGCCTCCGCACAGCGGGCCTACCCGGTTGCCGCTGCGGCCTCGGGGCCGGACGACGTCTGGCTGCTGCTGCGGGAGGCACGTCGCGGGCAGGTCCTGCACTGGGACGGGGCGCGGTGGGCGCCGGTCGGCGGCGGCGGGTCGTTCGCCCGGCTGGGCTCGGCGGGCAGGGGTCGGGCGTGGGCGCTGGACGGCAAGGAACCCGCGATCCGGCTGTCCGACGGCGGCCCCTGGCGGCGGGTGCCGGGACCCGGGACGGGGATGGCGGTGCGGGCGCTTTCCGTGCCCGCATCCGGGACGTACTGGGCGGTCGCCAATGACATGCGGCGGGGGCGCACGGCGCTTTACCGGCGTGCGCCCGGTGGCTCGTGGGAGCCGGTCGCCTTCGGCGGGGCGCTGCCGAAGGACACCCGGGAGAACTCGCTCGGTCTCCAGGGGGTGGTGGCCGCCTCCGACTCCGACGTCTGGGCGTACGGCACCTACGGGGCACGTCCCGATCCGGAGGGGGACGGCGCCCCGGTGAGGGACCCCTTCGCCGCGCACTGGGACGGGCGGGCCTGGCGGCCCGTGGCCGTGCCCAAGGGCTGGCGGTTCACCGACGCGGCGGTCGCCGACGGGCAGGGCGGGCTGCGGGCCGTGGTGGCGAGCACGACCGGCGACGAGGACGCCGTCGCGGCCGAGACCGCCGTCCTCTCGCTGACGCCCACCGGCCCCGCCACGCCGGCCGAGCCGAAGATCGAGGGCGGGCGGGTGGTGCTGCGCGGGCTTGCGAGAGTCCCGGGGACGCACCGCTTCTGGGCGGTGGGCGCGGCCTTCCCTGTGTCGCCGGATATGTCGGCGTCCACCTCCGTCATCTATGGCTGGCGGCCCTGAAGGCGCTGCGGCCGGCGCCTGCCGCGCTCCGGGTGCGGGCCGGGGACGCGAGTGCGAGCAGCGTCGCTCACGGTCCGGTTAGGCAGGACGCAGCGCGCGGCCGGGGGTGGCGCCGGTGAGCTCGCCCCCGCGCAGCACCGGCACACCGCCGACGAGCACGTCGTCCACGCCCACGGCGAGCGAGCGGGGCTTGTCGTAGGTCGCGGTGTCGGCCACCGTGGCCGGGTCGACGACCACCAGGTCCGCGGCCTGGCCACGCCGCACGAGACCGCGGTCGGGCAGCCGGAAGCGTCGCGCCGGGTGCGAGGCCAGGTGCACGGCGGCCTGTTCCCAGGTGAGGTCGCCGAGTTCGCGTACGTGCCGGCCGAGGTAGCGGGCGAACGCGCCGAAGCCGCGGGGGTGCGGATGGCCGCCCACGTAGATGCCGTCGGAGCCGCCCGTGTGGCCGGGGTCGCGCATGACGGCGCGCACCGACTCCTCCCCCGCCGGGCCCTCGTCGGGGCGGGCCTGCACGCAGCCCGCCTGGAGCCGGGTCTCCGCCAGCAGCACCCGGCAGAACTCGGCGGGGCCGGCGCCGAACTCGGCCGCCGCGGCGGGCAGGGTCATCCCCTCGGCCCACTCGAACCCGGGGGCGTGCGACAGCGTGATCCGCGGCCACAGGTCGTCGCGCCCCGCCCACTCCCCGGCGAGGCGTTCGCGTTCGGAGGACAACATCGCCACGGCGCGGTCGGGGTCGGCGGCGGGCACCCACGGCGGCAGCGTCACCATCGCCAGGATCGTGCTGGCCCGTAGGTAGGGATAGGTGTCGAAGGTCAGGTCGACGTCCTGCCGCCGGGCGTCCTCGACCAGCGGCAGCAAGGTGGAGGCCGGGCCGTGGAGGTGCGAGACGTGCACGGCCGCGCCGGACCGCCGGGCGATCTCCACGACCTCCGTCATCCCCACCGACGCCGACGCGCCGTACGCGCGCATGTGCGTCACGTACGGCAGGCCGCCCAGCGGTGCGCACAACGCCGCCAGTTCGGCGGCGTCGGCGTATCGGCCGGGGGCGTACTCCAGGCCCGACGACAGCCCGGCCGCCCCTTCGGCCAGGCCCCGCTCGACCGCGCGCAGCATGGCGCGCAGTTCGTCCCCGTCCGCGGCGCGTTCCGCGGCGCCCATCGCGTCGAACCGGATCGTCGCGTGCGGCAGCAGGTAGACGGTGTTGAGCGCGGTCGCGCCGTCGTATCCGGCGAGCAGGCCGGCGACGCTCACCGGCCCGTCCACGTGCGGGTGCGGGCCGTTGATCGCCGCGAAGTAGCGGCTCGCGTACGCGAAGGAGGCCGGGGAGGTGGCCGGGGCGAACGACAGCCCGTCCTGTCCCAGCACGAACGTCGTGACCCCCTGCCGCAGCGCGGCCTGCTGCACGAAGGGGTCGAACACGGCCGCGTCGCCGTGCGCGTGGCAGTCGACCAGGCCCGGCAGCACGAGCCTGCCCGCCGCGTCGATCCGCACCGCCGCCTCGGCCGCGCCGAGGCGGCCCACCGCCTCGACCAGTCCCCCGCGCACCCCGACGTCGGCGCGGAACGCGGGGGCTCCGGTGCCGTCCACGACGCGGCCACCGTTGATCAGGACATCGAAGGTCACGTCACCGATTAGATCAGTCGTACGGACCGGACAGGCGCGAGAAGCCGGGGCAGTCGCGCGACCGCGAGACGGGCGGCACGACGGGCCTGCGCTCCAGCACCTCGCGGGCGCGGGCGCGGGCGAGGTTCCAGCCGTTCCACGGGTCCGGCCTCCACAGGTCGTTGAAGGCCACCACGTCGCTCAGCACGCAGCTGCGGTCGGGCTCGGGCAGGCGGTCGAGGATCGGCACGGCCTCCGCCCCCAGCTCGCTCAGATAGCCGTGGTCGAGCCGCTCCACACCCCGGACCGCCAGCTGGGTCTCGGCCACCCTCGCGTCGGGGTCCCACACCGCGAACGCCAGCAGCGACACCCCGGTGAGCAGCACGAGCGCGCGGAAGAACCAGGACGTGCCGCCGCCGGCCAGGCGGACCGCTCCCACCGCCAGGACCAGCACGAACACCGCGCCGAGCCACCAGATCGTCGCCTCCACCGAGGCGCGCAGCCGCGACAGGCCGTACGCGTCGGTGTAGAGGCCGAGCCGGTGCAGCGCCGAGGCGAGGATGACCAGGGTGAACGCGCACAGCAGGCCGAGCAGCACGGCGAGCAGCCAGCGGTCGGCCCGGCTCTCGCGGCGCAGCAGGGCGACCGCGGCCGCCACGATGCCGAGCACGAAGAGGCTGACCGTGACGAGTTCGAAGAAGCCCGACCTCGCGTACTCCGCGTAGGTGAGCCCCGCCGTCGTCAGCACCCTGCGGCTTCCGCCGAACAACACCGTGATCTGCACGGTCACGAACGCCGCGAACAGCACGTTCAGCCCGAGCAGCGGGATCACCCACACCTGACGGCCGAGGGACATCCGCAGGTCGGGCGCGGCGGGCTCGGCCACCGGCCGCAGGCCCACCAGCACCGCCGCCGCGGCCAGGCCCGCGAACACGCAGAACACGAAGATCCGGTAGGGCAGGCTCCTGACCCAGTCAGGGGTGCGCAGCAGGTCGCTGAGGAAGGCCGAGAAGACGGCGTCCGCGGAGGAGAACAGCAGGCCGAAGACGGCCAGCAGGACGACGGTCACGAGGGCGCTGACCAGTGTGGGCAGCATCCGGCGCCGTTTCAGTCTCCGGAGCGGCCCGGCCAGGAACCACGGCAGCGGCAGCAGCGCGAACACGACCGAGACCCCACCCTTGATCACCGCGAGCCAGCCCCGCCCGCCGCCCGACACCGCGAGGGACCCGACTCCGAACGCGGCCAGCAGCACCGGCCCGACCAGCCAGTCGGCGTCGCGGAAGAGCGCCACGGAGACCAGCGCGTACGCCAGGAGGCCGAAGGCCACCGTCCACGGCGTGATCCGGCCACGCCGGAGCGGCAGCACCACGGGGAACGCCGCGGCGCCCATCGCGACCCCCGTCAGCACGAACCCCAGCCCGGGCGACGCGTCCGGCAGGGCGACGGCGGCGACCAGACCGGCCGCCGCGGCGGCCGGCAGCAGCCACCGGGGCGCGTCCGGCAGCTCCGGTCGCGGGAACAGCGGCGGCGGCACGTACGCGGGCGGCGGCGGAGTGACCGGCATATGTGATGGCACAGCGCCCTGCCAGGGCGACGGCGGCGCGCCCGCCGGCGTGGGCCGGTGGGCCCATGACGAGCCGCGGCTCGCTCCCGCGATCGTGCCGCCGACGACGAACAGCAACACCACCACCGTGTCCAAGCCGAGGATGACCGAGACTGCCATCCCGATGAACAGCCCGGCGAACATGCCGACGCCCGTCCCGAGCGCCGCCCGCGCCAGCTGCCCGGCGCGGTCGTAGGCGGGATTCGAGGCAAGCACGTTCGAAGCGACCGCGTTCGAGGCAAGCGCGTTCGAAGCGACCGCGTTCGAGGCAAGCGTGTCCGAAGCGACCGCGTTCGAAGCGACCGCGTTCGAGGCAAGCGTGTCCGAAGCGACCGCGTTCGAAGCGAGGGTGTGCGGCGCGCGCGGCCCCGCGGCCGCATTCGCGTCCTGCACCGCCGCGTCCGGCTGGTCCGCAAGCTCCCCCTGCCCGGCCTCCGCTTGCTCGCCCCCGTCCGGGGTCCCGGGCGAGGACGCCCCCGCCTCCTCGCCTCGCACGATTTCGCCCCGCACGGCCTCGTCGCCGGTCTCCTCCGGCCTCTTCGCCGGAGCGAGGGCGTCGGCCGGGCCGGCCAGGCCGGCGCCCTCGTCCCGGGACGGGCCTCGCTCGCCGGGCCGGCCTTCTGCGCGTCCCGCGCCCGGCTCACGGACGTCCATGTCTCCCTTTCCGGCGTGGACGGGCCCGTCCGCGCTCTCTCCCGCCGTGCTCTCTCCCGCCGCGGACTCCCCGCGCAGCGGCAGCACGACGACCATCCGGCACCCCGGGGTCGTCTCCCGGCCTCTCCTCGCGGCCCGTCTCATGGCCGGGGCCGGGTCCGACACCGCGATCGACCCGCCGTGCAACTCGACGATCTCCTTGGCGATGGCGAGCCCGAGCCCGGCCCCGCCCGCGTCCGCGGCCCGTCCGGCGTCGAGCCGCGAGAAGCGCTCGAACACCCGGGCCCGCTCCACCTGCGGGATGCCGGGGCCGTCGTCGACCACGCTGATCTCCAGGTTCGCCCCGGACGGCCGCGCCTCCACCCGGACCGTGCCGCCGGACGGGCTGTGCCGTACGGCGTTGTCGAGCAGGTTGGCCAGCACCTGGGCGAGCAGGGCCCCGTCGGCGGACAGCACCGTCCCCGGACCGACCGCGCTCACCACTGTGACGTCGTCACGCGCGAGAGTCGCCTCCGAGACGGCCTGGCGGCACAACGACGCCAGGTCCAGCTCCTCCGGCTCGATCAGCCGGGCCCCCGAGTCGAGCCTCGACAGGTCGAGGAGCTGGGCCACCAGGCGGCCGAGCCGCTGCGTCTGGGCGAGGGCCGTGCCCAGGGTGTCGAGGTCGGGCGGCGTGACGCCGTCCACGATGTTCTCCAGCACGGCCTGCAGGCCGGTGATCGGCGTGCGCAGCTCGTGGCTGACGTTGGCCACCAGTTCGCGCCGTTGGCGATCGACCTCGGCGAGGTCGGCCGCCATGGCGTTGAAGGCCCGCGCCAGCTCTCCCACCTCGTCGCGGGAGGTCGCGCTCACGCGCAGGCCATACCGGCCCTTGGCGATCGTCTGCGCGGCGGCTGCCATCTCGCGCAGCGGCCGGATCATGCCGCGGGCGAGGAGCTGCACCATGATCAGCGCGAGCACGACGGCGATCGCGATCCTCAGATCGCGGGACAGGCCGGAGTTGATGCCGACCTCGTTGACGACGAACGCCGCGACCACGGCGAGCACGATCACGATGCCGAGCTTGACCTTGATACGGCCGAGGAAATCGAGCGGCCTCAACGCCTGGCTCTCCCTAATGAAGCGTCACGGACGGACGAGCGCGTATCCCACGCCATGGACGGTACGGACGACCTCCGGGCCGAGCTTGCGGCGCAGCGCGCGGACGTGGCTGTCCACGGTCCGGGTCGCGGCGGCCTCGGAGAAGCCCCAGATGTCCGACAGCAGCCGTTCGCGCTCGAAGACCTGGCCGGGCCGCTCGGCGAGACGCCGCAGCAGGTCGAACTCGGTCCGGGTGAGCTGGGCCTCGGCCCCGCGGACGAACACGCGGCGCTCGGCCGTGTCGATCTCGACGTCGCCGACCCGGATCACCGCGTCCTCGTGGGCCAGCAGGCTGGCCCGCTCCACCCGCCGCAGCAGCGCGTGGATCCTCGCGACGAGTTCCCGCATGCTGAACGGCTTGGTGATGTAGTCGTCGGCCCCCACCCCCAGGCCGACCAGGACGTCCGTCTCCTCGCCGAGCGCGGTGAGCATGAGCACCGGCACCGGCCGGGCGGCCTGCATCCTGCGGCACACCTCGAGCCCGTCCAGGCCCGGCAGCAGCCGGTCGAGGACGACGACGTCGGGCTCCGCCTTCGCGTAGGCCGCGAGCGCCCCCTCGCCGTCGCTCGCAACGCGCACGTCGAAACCCTCCGCCACGAGCCGGAGCCGTACGGCGTTCGCGATCGTGTCGTCGTCCTCGACCACGAGGACGCGGCGCTGCTGAGGGGTAGCCATGGAGGGAAGCGTAGATGCCCTCTGTGCAGAGCCGTCGTCCGGAAATGTGCAGATCCCGTGCATCCGGTGCAGGAAGGCCGCCCGCGCCGGCCGGGCCGGGGCCGCGGGCGGCCGCATCGCATCCGTGCGCCGAATCCGCAGGTCAGGGGTTTCGCTTCCCTGTTACGGGTAGCCCGGATATGACCAGGAAGGAGGCGCTAATGGACCGCCAGTCAAGGCCGGAGACCATGCGGGAGAACGACGTGATCGATCTCCTGACGCAGCAGCACGTTCTCATCCGGGAGCTGTTCGACGAGGTCGACAGAAGCCAGGGGGAGCAGCGCAGGGAGGCCTTCAGCCGCCTTGTCCGCCTGCTCGCCGTCCACGAGACGGCGGAGGAGGAGATCGTCCATCCCTACGCACGGCGCAAGCTGGTCGGCGGCGACACGATCGTGGACAACCGCCTGCAGGAGGAGGAAGAGGCGAAGGAGATGCTCAGCCGCCTCGACGACATGGACGTGACGACGCCGGAGTTCTCCCAGGAGCTGGAGAGGCTGCGGGCCGCGGTGTTCGCCCACGCCGCCGCCGAGGAGCGCTACGAGTTCTCCGAGCTCAAGGCCAGCACGTCCGAGGGTGAGCGCAGGGCGATGGCCGTGGGCGTCAAGGCAGCCGAGGCGATGGCTCCCACGCACCCGCACCCCGGGATCGAATCGGCGACGGAGAACATCCTGCTGGGAACGCCCGTCGCGATCATGGATCGAGCCCGCGACGTGATCCGCAAGGCGATGGGCAAGTCGGAGTCCGGCGAAGGCTGAGTCTCCAGGCGGGCCGCCGTACGGGACGGAGTCCGTCCCGTCGACACGGGAGCGCGGCCCATGCCGGACGACCGGGGAGCGTGCGCGGCGCCGCGGGGCCGGCGGGAGACGACGACTCGTCTCCCTGGCACCGCGGCGCCTCGCCGCGGAGGTGCGGCGCGGAGGTGCGACGGCCGGGATCGGGCCGGCCCCCGGGGTGTTCACGGAACTCGGCCGAGACCCCGGACGTTCTCCAGGCGACGCGGGACGACGTTCCGCGCGGGACCCGACACGAAAGGCCTGACGATGTCGCCACTGGGCAAGTACTACGTGGGCGCGGCGGTGGTGGCCGTGCTGGTCTTCATCCTTCCGGTGCCGACGCTTCTGGCCTGGCTGATCACGATCGGCGCGCTGGGTGCGCCGATCGTCGCCTACTTCATGCTGGACGAGTCGCAGCGGGCGCGGCTGCGGCGCATCCGCCGCCGCCAGATCGGCGGCTGACTCCCCACAAAGCTGAAGGACACAGAGCTGAAGGACACGGCCGGGTCGCGCTCGCGGCCCGGCCGTTCCGCGTCGCTCAGGAAGCGGTGGCGATCCTCCTGCGCGCCCGCTCGGTGACGCTGCGCTCCATCACGAAGGACAGGAACGGGATCGTGCCCGCGATGAGCACCAGCAGCAGATAGCCCACCGACCAGCGCGCCTTGATCAGGCCCAGGTTGATCGCGGCCACCAGATAGATCATGTACAGGAAGCCGTGGATCGGCCCGACGACCGCGACCATGGTGCCGCTGTCGAAGCCGTACTTGACGACCATGGCGGCACACAGTACGAGCAGCATCACGCCGACGATGTAGGCCATGACGCGGTAGAAGTTGAGCGCGGATTCCACGTCGATCATTACCTCTGCTGGGGAAACGGTCACCCCACGATATCCGTGCCACCCGGCGGTCCGGCCTCCAGGGCCGATCAGGCCTCCACGTGCGCGGCGGGCTCGGACGGCTCCGGCTCCGCGTCCTCCCGCTCCCGCCGCCCGCGCTGGGCGTCGCGTACGAAGTGGAACCACATGTACACGGCGAACAGCGCGAAGATCCACCACTGGAGGGCGTAGGCCAGGTTGCGCCAGGTGAAGCCGCCGCCGACGGTCGGCGGCGACACGGCCACCGGCGTGACGCGGGACGGCGGCTCCTGCGCGGCCGCGACGACGAACCCGTCCCGCACCCGCGCGTCCGGCCACAGGTTGATCAGCTCCGCCGTCGACACCGTGGCCACCTGGCCGCGTGGCAGGTTCCCGCTGCGCATCACGTCGTCGGTCTGCTCGGCCGGCCGCAGCCGCCCGGTCACGGTCACGGCGCCCTCGGGCGCGGCCGTGGCGGGGTCGTCCGCACGGGGAACCCAGCCGCGTACGACGGGGACGACCGTGCCGTCCGCGAGCCGCAGCGGCGTGAGCAGCCAGAATCCGCTCCCGCGAGCCGCCCGGCCGCCGGGGGCGGCGACGTCCGCGACCCGGTCGGCCACCAGCAGCTGGTGCGCGGCGTCGTAGGTCCCCGTGGCGGTCACCTTGCGGCTGATCGCGGTGCCGCTCACGTGCTGTCCCACCTGAGCCAGCTCGGTGACGGCCACGGGCGCGGGGTCGGGAGCCCGCTTCGGGGCGCCCGACGCCTCGAAGACGCCGAGCTGCCAGCGGCCGAGGAAGGTGAAGGACACGAGCACCCCGATGACCAGCAGGTGCAGGGCCACCAGCCGGGGAGCCAGGAGGGTGCGGAGCATGGATACAACGCTATCCGCCGACCACACCGGTCCGAAATCCGCGCCGGGGCCCGGGACGGGACCTCGCGAGACCGCCGTTTCCCGACTCGCCCAAGCGATTGCCAGGAGAGGGCAAAATCCGACAAATCACAGCGATGGCGCACCATGTGTCGCTAGAGTCTTGCCCATGTCCGACCCTCAGATCGACCCGGCCGGAAACACGCAGGCTTTCCGGGTGTTCGCGCAGCAGCAGGACGCGGAGGCCTCCAAGGAGCAGCCGTCCCGCCTGCCGATTTGGATCGCCGCCGGTGCGGCGCTCGTCGTGATCCTCGCCGTGGTGGCGTACCTCCTGGTCCGCTGACATACCTGTACCAGCCGCCGACGACCGCGCCCGTCGGCGGCTTTGTCATGCCCGCCGACGGTTCGGTTCTCCACCCGCATGACGTACGGTGAGGGGCGCCACGGCGTCCCCGCGACGGGCGCTCCCCGGCCGCTCCGGCCGTGCCGCATCGGCCCCTGGACCCGGCCCACCCGCGGGCATAGGTTGGACAGATCTTCCAATAGGACGGGGAGGACGCATGCCCAGTCCGGGCGTCACGATCATCGGTTCCGGGTTCGCCGGGCTGTGCATGGCCATCAAGCTCAAGGAAGCCGGCTACCACGACTTCGTGATCCTGGAGAAGGCCGGCGAGCTCGGCGGCACCTGGCGGGACAACACCTATCCCGGCTGCGCCTGCGACGTCCCCTCGCCGCTGTACTCCTTCTCGTTCGAGCTCAACCCCGGCTGGTCACGGCTGTTCTCCCCGCAGGAGGAGATCTGGGACTACCTGCGGGCCTGCGCTCGGAAGTACGACCTGGAGCCCCACCTGCGGTTCGGCACGGAGGTCAGCGGGCTGGAGTACGACGACGAGCGGGCCCTGTGGCGGGTGTCGACCGGCGACGGGGAGACTTTCGAGACCCACGCCGTCGTCTCCGGCGTCGGCGCCCTGCACGTGCCGTCGCTCCCCGAGATCCCCGGGCGTGAGCGCTTCACCGGCACGGCGTTCCACTCCGCCCGGTGGGACCACTCCGCGGACCCGGCCGGCAAGCGCGTCGCCGTCGTCGGCACCGGTGCGTCGGCGGTCCAGTTCGTCCCCGTCGTCGCCGAGCAGGCGAGCCGGCTCACCGTCTTCCAGCGCACCCCGCCGTGGATCCAGCCCAAGCCGGACCTGCCGATAGCCGGACGGCTGAAACGGGCCATGGAGACGCCCGGCGGCGCCCGCCTGCTGCGCGACGCCGTCTACTGGCTGCTGGAGACCCGAGCCGTGGGCTTCACGATCGACCCGCGGCTGATGAAGGTCCACCAGGCGATGGCCGAGCGGCACCTGGCCCGGCAGGTGCCCGACCCCGGGATGCGCGCGAAGCTGACGCCCGACTACACCATCGGCTGCAAGCGGATCCTGCTGTCCAACGACTACTATCCCGCGCTGACCAGGGACAACGTCGAGCTGGTCACCGACGGGATCACCGAGATCAGGGAGCGGTCGATCGTGGACGCCGCGGGGCGCGAGCACGAGGTCGACATGATCGTGTACGGCACCGGCTTCAAGGTGGTCGACGCGCTCAACGAGCAGAACATCGTCGGCAGGAACGGCGTCAAGATCCAGGACGCGTGGCGCGACGGCGTCGAGGCCTACTACGGGATCACGACCGCGGGTTTCCCCAACCTGTTCTTCCTGCTCGGCCCCAACACCGGTCTCGGGCACTCCTCGGTCGTCTTCATGATCGAGTCGCAGGTCCGCTATGTCATGGACTGCCTGCGGCTGCTGTCGAGGACCAAGGCGAAGGCCCTGGACGTGCGGCCGGCGGCGCAGCGGGCCTTCAACGACCGCCTCCGGCAGCGGCTCGACCGGCTGGTGTGGAACGAGGGCGGCTGCACGAGCTGGTATCTCGACGAGCACGGCAGGAACCGCACGCTGTGGCCCGGCTTCACCTTCGAATACTGGGCGCGGACCCGGAAGGTGAAGCCGGCGGCCTACGAACTCATCGGCGCCTGAGACCGACTGGGGGGCTGATTCGGATCAGCGGCGCGGGCTGACCACGAGGGCGCTGCCTCCGCCACGCCTGGCCGGCTCGGCGGCCGCCTGGACGCGGCCGTTCTCCAGGAACTCCAGGCCGGTCGCCGCGCCGATCTCCCCCGCCGGCGGCCCGGGAACGTCCGTCAGCGTGTGACCGAGCGCGGTCAGCTCCGCGCCGTACCGGTCGGCGAACGCGGGCTCGGCCTGGGTGGCGGCGGTGTTGCGCTGCGAGGCGCGCGGCGCGGCCACGGCCTCGGGGAGCGACATGCCGAAGTCGAGCCGGTTCACCAGGATCTGCAGCACCGTCGTGATGATCGTCGCACCGCCGGGCGAGCCGACGGCGAGCAGCGGCGTGCCGTCCTTGAGCACGATGGTCGGGGCCATGGACGACCTCGGGCGCTTGCCGGGGGCGGGCAGGTTGGGGTCGCCCGGCGCCGGGCCGAAGGTGAAGTCGGTCAGTTCGTTGTTGAGCAGGATGCCGCGGCCGGGCACCACGATCCCGCTGCCGCCGGTCTGCTCGATCGTGATGTTGTAGGCGGCCACGTCGCCCCAGCGGTCGGTCACCACGAGGTGGGTGGTCTCGGGACCCTCCTTCTTCTCCTCGGGCACCGAGCCCGCCGACGCCCCCGGGGACCCCTGCGCCGCCGCGGGGCACGCCGTGTAGGAGCCGTCGGGCGAACCCGGCGCGGCGGGGTGCGCCATCGCCCGCGGGCCGATCAGGCAGGCGCGCTCCTTGGCGAACCCGTCGGACAGCAACTGCTCCAGCGGCACGTTCACGTACGCCGGGTCGCCGACGTAGGCGTTGCGGTCGGCGAACGCGAGCCGGGACGCCTCCAGATACTCGTGCAGGCCGACCTTCGGGAGGGCCTCCAGGATCTTCAGCGCCTCTCCCACCGTTGATCCGCCGGACGACGGCGGCGCCATGCCGTACACGTCGAGGCCCTTGTACGCGACCTTGGTGGGCGGCCGTTCGAGCGCCCGGTAGGCCCTGAGGTCGGAGACCTCCATCAGCCCCGTCCTGACGTTCCTGGTGGCCCCCCGGCGCACCGGCGGTTTCTTCACGGTCGCGACGATCTCCCGGCCGAGCGCCCCGCCGTACAACCAGTCCGGGCCGCGGATGCTCAGCTCACGGTAGGTGCGCGCGAGGTCGGGGTTACGGAAGACCGAGCCGACCGGCGGCGGCTCCCCGCCCGGCAGGTAGAGCGAGGCGGTCGAGGTGAAGTCGGCGAAGCGGGCGGCGTTCTGCTCCGTCTGGTCGTGGAACGTCTGGTCGACGACGAAACCCTTCTCGGCGATCTCGATCGCGGGGCGCAGCGCCTGCCGCATCGGCATCGTGCCGTAGCGGCGCAGCGCCAGGTCCCACTGCGCCACGCTGCCCGGGACGCCGACCGACAGCCCGCTCGTGACGGCCTCGTCGAACGGGATGCCCTCGAACGCCGTCGAGGTCATCGCCCGCGGGGCGGTCTCGCGCCCGTCGATCGTGGTCACCTTCCGCTTGCGGGCGTCGTAGTAGACGATGAAGCCGCCTCCGGCGAGCCCCGCCGAGTAGGGCTCGGTCACGCCCAGTGCCGCGGCCCCCGCCACCGCCGCGTCCATCGCGTTGCCGCCCTGGCGCAGCACCGAGAGCGCCGCCTTGCTCGCGTCGAGGTCCACGGTGGCCACGGCCCCGCCGTACCCCTCCGCGACCGGCCGCTTGGCCTCCGGGGCGGGCCGCACCGGCGCGGCGTGGACGGGCGGCGCGAGGAAGCCCACGAACGTGACCAGCCCCAGCGACGCGACGACGACGCTCCTCATGCCCCGGCACCTCCAGCACGACGTGACCGATCACTCCAGCATGACTCACGGCAGTCAATATCGCTGCGGGATTGTCCGCTTTTGGACGCCGATCCTGGCCGAGCACGCCGGCAGGCGACGCGGCGAACGCGCTACTCCTTCCGGCGTACGGCGGACTGCCGCGCGGGGCGGATGCGGTGACCAGCGGTGATGGCCTAGCGTGCGGGTGTGCGTTCCCGTTCCGCCGTGTACCACCGCATCGATCCCGTTCTGCCGATCATCGTCGGGATCCTCCAGGTGTTCCTGTCGATAGGCGCCCAGTATGGGCAGTTGCGGAACCCGGACCTCGGACGGGTGCCGCTGACCTGGTGGGGCTACGCGCTGCTGCTGGTCGGGCCGCTCGCGATCGCGCTGCGCCGCCGCGCGCCGGTCGCCGCGCTGGTCGTCACGTTCACGGCCACCTCGGTCTACATGCTGTTCGACTACGCGTACGGGCCGGTGTTCCTCAGCCCGATCATCGTGATCTTCAATGCGGTGCTGTCGGGACACCGTCGCGCGGCGTGGCTGTCGGCGGGGGCGTTCTTCCTGTTCGTCGTCGCCTACGCCACCTGGCTCATCCCCCATCGCGCGAGCCTCTTCCACCACACCGCGGTCGCGGCCTACCTGCTGCTCACGCTGACCGTCGCGGAGTTCCACAGGATGCGCCGCGAGCGCCTGGCCGAGCGCCGGCGGGTGGCGCAGGAGGAGGCACGGCGGCAGGCGAGCGAGGAACGGCTCACCATGGCCCAGGAGCTGCACGACGTGCTCGCCCACAACATCTCGCTGATCCACGTGCAGGCGTCCACCGCCCTGCACATCCTGGACGACCACCCCGAGCAGGCCCGCACCGCGCTGACCACGATCAAGCAGGCGTCCAAGGACGTCCTGACCGAGATGCGCGGCGTGCTGAGCCTGCTCAGGGACGGCGCGCCGCGCTCCCCCATGGCCGGGATGGCCCATCTCGCCGACCTCGCCGAGCGCAGCGGCCTGCCGGTCGCGGTGGAGGTCACCGGGCAGGAGCGCCCGCTGCCCGCCGGCATCGACCGGGCCGGCTACCGGATCGTGCAGGAGTCGCTGACCAACGTCTCGCGGCACGCGCCCGGCTCCCGGGTGACCGTACGCGTGGCGTACGCGCCGGAGGAGCTGACCGTGGTGATCGAGGACGACGGCGCGGGAACGGCGCGGGCCGAGGCGGGCCTCGGCAGCGGCAACGGCATCCCCGGCATGCGCGAACGGGCCGCGGCGCTCGGCGGGTCGCTGGCGGCGGGCCCCCGGCCCGGCGGCGGCTTCCGCGTCGAGGCCCGTCTCCCTCTCCCCCCGTCCGCCGGCCAGAAGGAGCCGAAGTGATACGCGTGCTACTCGCCGACGACCAGGCACTGGTCCGGGCCGGGTTCCGGGCCCTGCTCGACGCGCAGGAGGGGATGACCGTCGTCGGTGAGGCGGGCGACGGCGAGCAGGCCGTCCTGCTCACCCGCGACCTGCGTCCCGACGTGGTGCTGATGGACATCCGCATGCCCGGCACCGACGGCCTGACGGCCACCCGCCGCATCGGCGACGACCCCGCCCTCACCGACGTGAGGATCGTCATGCTCACCACGTTCGAGCTGGACGAGTACGTCTTCGAGGCCCTGCGCGGCGGCGCGAGCGGCTTCCTGGTGAAGGACACCGAGCCGGCCGAGCTGATCCAGGCCGTGCGGGTGGTGGCCTCCGGCGACGCCCTGCTGTCCCCCGGCGTGACGCGCAGGCTCATCGCGGAGTACGTCGCCCGCGCCAAGGAGCCCGGCATCGCGACCCGCCTCGACCCGCTCACCGAACGGGAGCGGGAGGTGCTCTCGCTCGTGGGCACCGGCATGACGAACGACGAGATCGCCGCCAGGCTCTACATGTCCCCGGCGACGGCCAAGACCCACGTGAGCCGCACGATGAGCAAGCTCCACGCGCGCGACCGTGCCCAGCTCGTCGTCATCGCGTACGAGTCGGGCCTGGTCAAACCCGGCTGGCTCTGAGGCGCCGTACGGCCGCGCCGGGTCAGGTCAGACGGCCGCCACCGGACCCGGCGCGTCGTGGTGGCCGCGGACGAGGGGGAGGAAGAGCTCGTCGAGGATCGACCGGATGCGTGCGGGCTTCGGAGGTTCGAGGTCCATGAGCAGGTCGTGACGCACCAGGTCGAACGGCATGGCGAGCACCGCGGGAGGGATCCGGTCCAGATCGATCTCGCCGCGGTCGTGGGCGCGCTGGTAGATGGCCCGGACGCGGGGGAGCCGCTGGTCGCCGATGATCCGGTCGCGCACCTGGGCGGGAGTGAGCCCGGTGCTGGTCAGCAGCCCCGAGAAGGCGGCGGCCGCGGTGACGGCGAAGAAGGCGGCGCGGGCCTCGGCCATGCCGGTCAGCGCGGCGAGGAGGTCGCCACGCAGGGTCCCTGTGTCGGGGAGGTCGACCGGGTGGCTGCTGCGGTAGTGCTCCAGCGCGGCGAGCACGAGCTGGTCCTTGTTGGCCCAGCGGCGGTACAGCACCGCGATGCCGGTGCCTGCGCGGGTGGCGACGGACTCCATCGTCAGTCTCGCGAAGCCGGCCTCGGCCAGCTCGTCCCAGGCCGCGTCCAGCAGCGCGGCCTCAAGCTCGGGCCCGCGCCGGCGTCGGCGGGAGGACGCGGCGGCAGATGTGGTCACGGCTCCACTATAAGAAAGGTTTGCATTCCCTAGCAACGCGCCCTACTCTCCCAAGAGATGGATTCCTCTCTTATGTCGAGGGCGGGACGATGACCGAGACCACCGAGGCGAAGCTGTCGCCACAGGTGAAGAACGCGCTGATCGCGCTGATCGTGGGCGGGATCGCGGCGATCCTCGACTCGACGATGGTGACGCTGGCGATCCACACGCTGGCGGTGCGGCTGCACTCGACCGCCGGCACGATCCAGTGGGTCACCACCGGCTTCCTGCTGGCGATGGCCGTCGCGATCCCGGTCACCGGGTGGGCCGAGCGCCGCTGGGGCGGCAAGCGGGTCTGGATGGCCGCGCTGGTGCTGTTCGTGCTCGCCTCGGTGCTGTGCGCGGTGGCGTGGAACGGCGCGAGCCTGATCGGCTTCCGGGCGCTGCAGGGCTTCGGGGCAGGGCTGATCTTCCCGCTGATGCAGACGCTCGCGGTGAGAGCCGCGGGCGGACAGGTCGGCAGCCGGTTGATGGCGGCCGTCAGCCTGCCGATCGCGCTCGGCCCGATCCTCGGCCCGGTGATCGGCGGGGTGATCCTGAACGGGCTGGGCTGGCGCTGGCTGTTCCTCGTCAACGTGCCCGTGATCGCCGCCGGGCTGCTGCTGGCGTGGCGGTTCCTGCCCGCCGACCACCCCGGCTCCCCCGCCGGGCGCGGGCGCCCGGACTGGATCGGCCTGGCGCTGCTCGCGCCGGCGCTGACGGGGATCCTGCTCGGCCTGTCGCAACTGTCCGAGGACGGCGGGATCGGCCACGCCGGGGTGCTGGCGCCGCTGCTCGCCGGGGTCGTCCTCCTGGCCGCGTTCGTCGTGTGGGCGTCGCGGCCCGGCGAGCGCGAGCCGATCGTCGACGTCCGGCTGCTGCGCGTGCGCTCGCTCGGCAGTGCCTCCGCGGTCCTGTTCACCGCCGGCGCGGCGATGTACGCCGGCATGTTCCTGCTGCCGCTGTACTACCAGCAGTTGCGAGGCGACAGCGTGCTGGACGCCGGGCTGCTGCTGATCCCGCAGGGTGTGGGCGCGCTCGCCTCGCGCTTCGTGATCGGCCGGCTGGTCGACCGATTCGGGGCCCGCGCCCTGACGATCGCCGGCTTCCTGCTCGCCGCCGTCGCCACCGTCCCGTTCGCGCTCGCCGGGCCGGGCACGGACCTGTGGTGGCTGGGAGCCGTGCTGCTGGTTCGCGGCCTGGGGACCGGGGCGGTGCTGATCCCGCCGATGTCCGTCGCCTACCAGGACATCCGGCCGGCGGGCATCCCGCACGCCACCATGAACACCCGCATCGCTCAGCAGGTGGGAGCCTCGTTCGGCACCGCCGTCGTCGCCGTCGCCCTGCAGTCGCTGCTCGGCCACGGCGCCACCGGCGCCTTCCAGGGCGCGTTCTGGTGGGCGGCCGGCATCGCCGTCGTGGCGATCGTCCCCGCCGTCGCCCTCCCGGCCCGCCGACCCGCGAGCCGATCACCTGCGGCCGCGCCGGTGCACGACGACGAGACCGCAGGCAGCCGAGTGGACGCGCAGGAAGAGGCCGCCCACTAGTAGTGCTTGCGGGGGCGCAAGGCCCCCATGCGGCGATTCGTGCAACTTGAATGTCGGTCATGATCCAAATGAGGGTGGTGCCCCATTGAGGCAATCGTCGACACTGCGTGGGCTGCGCAGACCTCTTAGATTGTGAACGTAATCACAGATGCGGCCGGGCGGACAACCTGGTCAAGCCGCGCCACCGGCAGGCCGGGAGGGGTTTTTCCTTGCGACAGGGGGGCTCGCCCCCGCCTCATAGATAATTGGTGACATCTATCACGTGGACGCTGTGAGGCGGGGGCCTGCATGATGGGCCCGCACATCGTGCCCAACACATCACCTGCCCCTATGAGGTTCGAATGCCCCTGCCGTCGCTGTTGCTGGTCCCCGGAGCGTGGCACAAGCCCGAGCATCTGCAACTCCTCATCGATGACCTGCCCGGCATCAATGTCCACACCGTGGCCCTCACCTCGTGTGGCGACGATCCCAAGGCGCTGGGCGACATGTACTCTGACGCGGCCGCCATCAGGGCCGCGGTCGAGGCGATCGGCGGCCCCGTGGTCGTCGTCGCGCACTCCTACGGCGGCGTCCCCACCACGCAGGCACTCGCCGATGCGTCCAACGTCAAGAGCATCGTCTACCTCGCCGCGTTCCAGCTCGACGCAGGAGACTCCCTGCTGTCGAGCGCGGGCGGCGACCCGGCACTTTGGTGGGAGTTTCACCGGCAGGAGGGTGTCGGCGACTTCCTGACCGTCGCGAACCCGGTCGAGGTGTTCTATGGCGACGTGGACAGCAGCGTTGCCGAGAAGGCGGCGGCAGCCCTGGGTTACCAGTCCTACGCCGCCACCACCCAGAAGCTGACCGCGGTCGCCTGGCAGACGATTCCGAGCACCTACATCATCTGCGAAGCAGACGGCGCCATCCCGCCCTTCGTCCAGGAACTCTTCGCGAAGCGTGCCGACAGGACGCTGCGGCTGAACAGCTCGCACTCTCCCTTCCTGTCGCAGCCCTCCGCACTCGCCCAGCTCATCAGGCACGAACTCAGCCTGCCCTGAGCCGGCCGGCGCGGACTTCAGCCGGAGCGTGAGCCCGGCTGCCCCTGCCGCCCGCCGGTCGCCGTCCACTGCGGCCGGCGGGCCCCCAACCGCTTCCCCACGACTCCGCGGGATGCCGCTCGCGGGCAAGCAGGAGATGCGATCGGCGAGCGCGGCAAGGGTTTACACGAATTTGCCCTGGCTGGGATATTGCTGGGCAGCCCCTGGCGTGTCCGCGACGGCCTCGTGGTCCATAGTCGGCCTACCCGTGGGTAGTGTGATAAAAGGGTCTATTTTCCGACCACGGAGAGGTTACGGCCATGGTCGACAAGTGGGAGATTAAGCGCGGGCTGGCCGACGCGATCAACGACCACGACGTGCATCGAATGCTTGATTTCTTCGCCGAGGATGCCGTCTTCGTCTCTCCCGTAGGGCTGGCAGAGGGACACGAACAGATCGCGTGGTTCTTTGAGCAATTCTTCAAGGGATTTCCGGACCTCCACCTGGCGGTGTGGTACGAGGCCACCGATACCGACAACCCCATGATGGTCGAATGGACGGGGACCGGCACGCACACCGGACCGGTTCTGCTGCCCGACGGGCAGGAACTGGAAGCGACAGGCCGCCGCATCACTCTGCGCGGCACCTGCGCCTCGTTCGTCGAGAACGGAAAAATCGTCACGCACCGGGAGTACTTCGACCAGTTGGAGCTGTACACACAGCTCGGCTTGCACTTGTCAAGAGACGAGCCGGCCACCGCGTAGCCCCTCCTACAGCGGATTGCCCGATTCGGTGGACAAGTCCGCTTGCCGGCCGAGAGTTCGAACTCTACTGCGGCAGCCTCCGCCAGCGTGCCCGGCGGCGCCGAAGGTGGTCGCGGTCCTGCTCGCAACGACCACCCTGATCACCTGACAAAGCACTACTAGGTCGTGTCTCCCTAACCGGCGAGCGGCTCCTGGAGTTCGGTGACCCACCCGGCGGGGTCGTCAGGGCACTCCAGGTAGAGCTCCCTGGCGTACCCGGCGGAGCGATGATCGCCGTCCGCGATCCACCGGGCCAGCGTCTGCTCGGTCGAAAGGACGTCGTCCATCGGGCCGCGATGCACGATCGTGGCCGCCCGCTCGATCGCGGGCAGGTCCACGACCGCGAAGTCGTGACCGTCCTCGGGCGCGACCGCGACCGGCATCGCCGCGTGCGCGAGGATCCCGTCGCCGCCGGGAGCGTCCTCGTAGTAGGCGATCCCCGGCCCCACCGGGGTCACCCCGGCCTCGTCCAGCCTGCGGCACAGCTCCTGGAACAGCGGGCCCACGACCGGGCCGATGTCCCGGGGTTCGTAGCTACGCGCCACGCCGCTGAGTTCCGCCACCCGGACGGCGGGGATGCGCTTGACCACCACGTCATCGGTGTTCATGTGTCCCTCACTCTCGATCGTCCGGAGCCTCGCCTCGACCTGGGCCAGCCGGTCCGCCGCGGCGGCCATCGCCGCCTCCAGCTCGGCCTGCCGCAGCCGCAGCATCCCGCGCAGCTCGGCGGCGCTCACCTGCTCGTCCAGGATCTCCCTCACCTGCCTGAGGGTGAAGCCCAGGTCCTTGAGCGCGGTGATCCGGTTGAGCCGGGCGAGCTGGCCCGCCTCGTAGAAGCGGTAGCCACTCGCAGGATCGACGCGGGCCGGGCGGAGCAGCCCGATCGCGTCGTAGTGGTGCAGCATGCGGACCGACACGCGGCCGTGCCTGGCGAAGTCTCCGATCGTGAACATGATGCGGCCGATTCCAGCGCCTCACACGGTGTCAGGGTCAAGCGCCGCCTGTCAGGCAGTAGGTGGCAGGGGCGGCAGGAGGCGCGCTCCCTCGGACCGCAGGCCGTCGAAGATCAGGTGAAGGTATCGGCGCCAGGCCCCCGTGACGCCCCGCTCCGGCGCGGCGGCCTGGCAGGCCGCCGTCAGCATCCGGATCACATCCTCCCCGGTGATGTCACCGCGGACGACACCCTCCCTTCTGGCTCGGGCGGTGAGCGCCTCAGCGACGCCGGACAGGCGGCCGGCGGCGGCGCGAACCACCGGATCCCCGCGGACGTCCGTGGTCGCCGCCTGGCAGAAGGAGCGGTCGCTCACGTGCAGCTCCACGCCCGCCGTCATGAACTCCAGCAGGGCCGCCTCCGGGTCCGCGTCCTCCAGCAGCGTGCGCCCCGTGGCCGCGAGCTCGTCGAGCCGGTCGGACACGATCGCGGCCGCCAGCGACTCCTTGGTCGCGAAGTGGCGGAAGACCGTGCCCTTCCCGATGCCCGCGCGCTGCGCGATCTCGGAGATCGACACCTCCATGCCGTGTTCGGCGAACGCCTCACGCGCGGCGGCGAGCAGCGACTGGCGGTTGCGGACGGCGTCGGCCCGCAGGCGGTGTGTCTGCGATGGGGTCGGCACGTGGCGCCTCGCCTCCCAACTGGTGTTTCCGGCGACCTTAGCACAAGTTGACCGCACGGTCCGGTTATGCCAGATTCAATCTGACCGTGCGGTCCGTTTATCGGCGCGGCCCGCTCGACGTCGCCACCGGCCGTGTGAGCGGCCGCGCATCGAGATGGACAGGAAGGTCAGATCATGGACGACAGACGGCATACGGTCCTGGTCGTCGGAGCGACCGGCACCCAGGGATCGGCCGCGGCGCGCGGCCTGTTGCGCCGCGGCCACCGGGTGCGCGCCCTGACCCGCGAACCCGGCCGCGCCCGGCACCTGACCGAGTTGGGCGCCGAGGTGGCCGTCGGCGATCTCGGCGACCCGGCGGCGGTCGAAGCCGCACTCGACGGTGTGACCGCCGTGTTCGCGGTGCCGCTCCGCGATCCCGGCGACGACGGCGCCGAGCTGGCGAACGCCGCCTTCCTCATCGAGGCGGCCAAGCGCTCAGGCGTCCGGCACTTCGTCCAGACCTCCGTGGCCGGCACCGGCGATCTGTCCCGCATGCCCCGCTGGGGCACCGGCCACTGGAACGAGGCGTACTGGGAGACCAAGCACCGGATCGAGGAAGCCGTTCGCGACGGCGGCCTGCCCGCCTACACCATCCTCAAGCCGTCGTTCCTCATGGAGAACCTCCTTCCGCCCAAGGCGCCGCTGATGTTCCCCGAACTGGCCCGGGGTGAGATCGTCACTGCCGTCGGGCGGCATGTCAGAGTGCAGATGATCAGCGCCGGTGACCTCGCGGCCTTCGCCGCCGCGGCGCTCGAACGTCCCGGCCGCTTCTCCGGACAGAGCATCGAACTGGCCGCCGAAGCGCTGACCATGCACGAAGTGGCCGCCACGATCGGCGCCGTCACGCAGCGGACCGTCAGGGCGGTCGCGCTCACCCCGTCGCAGGCCGTCGCCGCGGGTCGTCCACTGGCGGTCGTCCGCGGCGAGGAATGGCTCAACGAGGTGGGATATCACGCTCCGATCGAGGCGCTCGCCCCCTACGGCGTCGCTCTGACCGGCTTCAAGCAGTGGGCGCAGACGCACCGCTCCAGGCTCCGCCAGACCGGCGGCTGATCAGGACGTCCGTCTCCGATCCCAGGCGCCTCACCCGGTGCCGGGCGCAACGGCGCTCATGCGGATGCGGCGGGGCGGCGCGGCGAGCGGTTCCGGCAGCCGCAGCGGCCCGCGGCCCGGCGTGACGGTGCCGAGCACCCGAGGCCCGGCCGCGCCCGTGCACGCGGGCACCGTGCCGGGCAGGCCGTGCGCCGTCAGCCAGCCGAGATAGGAGAACGCGATCGCCTCCTTGGCGTCCGAGGGCACGCCGAGGTCGTCGCTCGGCAGCAGCCGCACGCCTCGGGCCCGCTCACGCAGCGCGCTCATCAGGGCGGGGTTGCGCACGCCGCCGCCGGAGACGACGACCGTGCCGAGCCCGTGCCGCCGGATCTCCGCCGCGACCGTCTCGGCGGTGAGCGCCGTGAGCGTCGCCACCACGTCCGCCAGGCCCAGCGCGTACGGCCCGGCGATCCGGTCCGGATAGCCCGCGTGGAACAGTTCCTTGCCCGTCGTCTTGGGCGGCGGCCGGTGATAGTAGGGCTCGGCGAGCAGCTCGGCCAGCAGGCCCTCGTGGACCTTGCCCGCCGCGGCCAGCCTGCCGTCCTCGTCGTACGGCATGCCGGTGGCGGCGCGCACGGCCGCGTCCGTCAGCGCCGAGGCCGGGCCGGTGTCGTAGGCGAGCGGGGGCTCGCACACGGTGAGGTTGGCGATGCCGCCGAGGTTCAGCGCGCCGGCCCGCCCCGCCGACGCGGGCAGCCCGGACAGCAGCGGCAGGTCGAAGGCGGACACGAGCGGCGCGCCCTGGCCGCCCGCGGCCACGTCGCGCACCCGCAGGTCCGACACGACCGGCACCCCGAGCCGCTCGGCGATCCAGGCGGGCTGCCCGAGCTGGAGCGTCCCCCGCACGCGCCCGTCCTCCACCCAGTGGTACATCGTCTGCCCGTGCGAGCAGACGAGGTCGGCGGCCGGGCAGGCCGCCGCCGCCTCGGCGAACGCCCGGCCCACGAGCGTGTCGAGGCGGCAGACCTCGCCCATGTCCGTGCGGTCCGGCGGCAGCGCGGCGACGATCGAAGCCCGCAGCTCAGGCGGGTAGGGCACCGTGCCGGTGTGCTCCACGACACCGGTGAGCAGGTCGCCGTCCCGCGACCAGCGGACGAGCGCGCAGTCGATCCCGTCGTGGGAGGTTCCCGACATCAGCCCGAGTACGCGCACACCTGCCTCGCGAGGATTCTTCAGCCGGCTCTCGGCGGGAGGCCGACGAGCTTGGTGAGGAAGCGGTCGATCTGCTCCTCGGCGGGCGGCCAGGACAGGTCGGGCTCGTTGATCCGCTGCGACAGCATGCCGTTCACCGCCGTGCGCAGGTCGATCGCGACGGTCGCCGCGTCGTCAGGCGGGGCGACCCCGGCGTCCATGCAGCGCCGGACCGCCTCCGTGGTCCTGGCGACCAGCACCTCCTTGAACGGCATGCCGAGCCGCCGGTGGACCGCGCTCTCGTGCAGCACCTTGTAGAGGCCCGGATGCTCGTGCGCCCACGCGGCCTGCGCGAGGATGCGGGCCCGCAGCCGCGCCGCGGGGTCCTCCTGCGCCGCGTCCGCCTCGTCACCGGTCCGCACCAGCTCCTCGTGACAGCGCCGCAGCACCGCGAGCACGAGCGCGTCGCGGTCGGGAAAGTGCAGGTAGACCGAGGTGGCCGCGATCGACACCTCGCGCGCCACGGCACGCAGCGACAGCGCCTCGTCGTCGGCGAGCTCATCGAGCATGCGCATGGCCGCCGCGACGATCTCCTCGCGCAGCCGCTCGCCCTGCCCCCGCGCGTTCGGACGGCGGCGGGCGGCGGGGGTCGGGGGCGTGGTGGATTCCATGACCGGCCCATTGTACGAGGACGATCATCACGCTACAGTCGTAGCGCTACGACCGTTCACCCAAGGAGTGATCCCCGTGACCGTCCACACCTCCACGGACTTCGACACGATCAACGAGATGGACCCGGTGTTCGCCCAGATGGCGGCCGCCAGCGTCGGGCACTGCTGGGCGGTGCCCGAGCTGACCGACCGCGAGAAGGTGTTCCTGGCCCTGGCGGCGGACGTCTGCCAGCCGGCCCTCGGGTTCCCCTTCGAGATGCACGTCCGCGCGGGCCTGCAGCGCGGCGTGTCCACCGCGGACATGCGGGCGCTGCTGCGCCTGATCTCCTACGACAGCGGGTATGTCGCGGCGCTGGCCGCGCTGGAGCGGCTCGCCGGGATCGAGGCCGCCGCCGGGCTCCCCCGTCCGGACGCCGAGCCGCTGCCCGGGGACCTGCTGGAGACCGGTCCCGGCGCGGCGCCGACCCCGCTTCCCGCGCCGGTGCGGGCCGAGCTGACCGAGCTCGACCCGTACTTCCTGGAGTATTTCGACCTTCAGTCGCGGATGCGGGGCGTCCAGGGTCCGGGCACGCTGAGCATCCGCGAGCGGGCGTTCGTGACGATGAGCGTCGACGTGCACTACCAGACGCTGGACGAGACGTTCCGCATCCACGTCGGCCGCGCCCTGGGAGCCGGCGCGACCCACGAGGACGTGCGGGCCGTGCTGCGCTTCAACGCGCAGTTCGGGGCGACCCGGGCATGGCAGGCGTGGAAAGCGCTCAACGCCTGTCTCGCCGAGCTCACCCCCGTCCGCTGACGACCGCCGACGCACGCCTGCCGAGCCTGCCGAAGCCGTAACGGCCACGGCCCGCGCCGCCTGACCGCGCGGACCGACGCTCGCTGTACCGGTTAGTGCGCCCTGCGTTCCTGACTCGGCTCGCTCTGGCGGGACGCCCGGTCGACCGCCGTGACGTGATAGCGGTGGCCGGGCGCGCCGCCGGGATCGACCCAGCGGACGTGCCTGCCCGCCGGGACGACCGCGACCAGGTGCGCCGCGTCGGCGAAGTCCTGCCGCCGGGCGGGCCGGTCGAACCGGAAGACGGCGAACTGGAACGGGGCGCGGGGTCCGGTGGCCTCGACGTGCAGCTCCACGCCCCCGCTCACGCGGCGGGCCGAGGCGAGCACGGGACGACGCGGCGGCTCGCCGCCCGCGAGCCTGGGCAGCAGCGGCGCGAGCGCCGGACGCGTGTAGTGCCCGCTCACGACCGCGCCGATCGACCCGAGCCGGTCGTCGCGGACGTCGGCGGCGTTGTACCAGATGTCCCCGCCGACCTCCGGATGGTCGCGGTTGAGCGTGAGGTGCCGGGACAGCTCGTCCGGCTGGAACCACTCCGCGGGCTGCCCGGCCGTCCCCGCCTTGTACGCCGCCTGGCCGATCCACAGCTGCACGCCTGTGCCGGCGGCCACGCCGGACCACCACGGAACCAGCTTGGCGTAGTCGGCGTTCGACTGGCCGATGTACCAGTAGAGCTGCGGCGCGATGTAGTCGAGCCAGCCCTTCTTCACCCACCCGCGGGTGTCGGCGTGCAGGTTGTCGTACGACTGGCCGCCGCTGGTGTCGGAGCCCAGCGGGTCGGTGGCCTTGTTGCGCCAGATGCCCGACGGGCCGATGCCCCAGATCACCTCGGGCTTGGCCTGCCGCACGCGCTGCTGCATCTCCCGCACCAGCAGGTCGACGTTGTCGCGCCGCCACGAGGCCAGGTCCGGGAAGCCCGCGCCGTACGCCGCGTAGGCCGCGCCGTCGTCGAACGCCGTGGTGTTGACCGGGTAGAAGTAGTCGTCGAAGTGCACGCCGTCGATGTCGTAGCGGGTGACGGCGTCCATCATCGCGTCCTGCACGAACGCCCGGACCTCGGGGATGCCGGGGTTGTAGTAGAGCTTCCCGCCGTACGGGACGATCCACTCGGGATGGCGGCGGCCGGGGTGGTCGGGGTGCAGCTTGGCCGGGTCCGCCTGCATCGACACGCGGTAGGGGTTGAACCAGGCGTGGAACGCCAGGCCCCTCCGGTGGGCCGCCTCGACGGCGAAGCCCAGCGGGTCGTAGCCCGGGTCCTGCCCCTGGACCCCGGTGAGGTACTGCGACCACGGCTCGTACGGGGACGGCCAGAAGGCGTCGGCGGTCGGCCTGATCTGCACGAACACGGAGTTGAGCCGGCGCGCCACGGCCAGGTCGAGCCAGGCCTCGAACTCGGCCTGCTGCTTCTCGGGCGTCAGTCCCGTCGTGGACGGCCAGTTGATGTTGACGACCGAGGCGATCCACATGCCGCGCATCTGGCGCAGCGGCGGGACGTACCCGGCGGGAGAGGCGGAGAGGGCGGAAGCGGGGGATGCGGCGAGGGCCGGCAGCGGGACGGCCGACGCCGCGGCGGAGAGGGCCAGGCCGCGCAGCACGGCACGCCGGGAGGGGGAGCTCAATCGGACCTCCGAAGGCCGGGGGGATTCGGCGATCACGACACTGGCAGAAACTTACTTTCAGATCAATGCGGATAAAAGAAAGTGTCATCGACGTGTAATCTGCCCCAAGAGGTCCTCATGGGAGACGTCGGCGGGCATCCAGGTCACGCCGCACATGTCTCGACATGTGGACTTCTGGTCCGTTGTCCCGCACCGGCGGACGCATGGATCTAAGCTGATCGCGCACAGGAGAGGCTGCAGGTGATGAACGAGAACGAGGGCGCCGCACCGGTCAACCCGATCGCGACGGTGCGCGCGGTGTTGCCCTCGCTCACCCCCGCCGCCCAGACCATCGCGCGCCTCATCCTCGACGACCCCGCCATGGTGGCCCGCAGCACCATCACGGAGATCAGCGCGGTCTCGGGGATCAGCGAGGCGACGATCGTGCGGACGGCACGGGCGCTGGGCTTCGCCGGCTACTCCCAGCTGCGGTTCGCCCTCGCGGCGGCCGTGGCCAGGGACACCCCCGAGCGGCTCGTGCCCGGCGACCTCGCCCCGGACGATCCCCTCACCGACGTGATCGCCAAGGTCACCCGGGCCGAGTCGCAGGCGCTCGCCGACACGGCGGCCCAGCTCAACCCCGACGGCCTCGGCGCGGTCGTGGACGCCGTCGCCGGCGCCCGCCGGGTGGACGTGTACGGCGTGGGCGCCTCCGGCCTCGTCGCGGCCGACATGGCGCAGAAACTGATGCGGATCGGGCTGCCCGGCCACTACTTCACCGACGCCCACCTCGCGCTCACCAGCTCCGCGCTGCTGCGCGAGGGAGACGTGGCCGTCGGAGTGAGCTGCACCGGCGAGACCCCCGACGTGCTCGGCCCGGCGCGGGTCGCCCGCAAGGCCGGCGCGACCGTCGTGGCCATCACGAACAACCCCCGCTCGTCGCTGGCCGGACTCGCCGACCACGTCCTGATCTCCGCGGGGCGCGAGACGGCGTTCCGGCCGGGCGCGCTGGCCAGCCGGATCAGCCAGCTGCTCATCGTCGACTGCGTCTTCGTCGGCGTCGCGCAGCGCACGTTCGACACCTCCGACGCCGCCTTACGGGCGACCCGCGACGCGCTCGCCGACTATCTCGGCGATGCCCACCGCCGCGCCCGCTCGGCCTGAGCGCCCTTCCTCACTCGACCTCACTGAGTCACGGCGCGCCGATCACGCCGCCCCGCCAGCGCGGCGGGCGGCCTCCAGACGGTCGCCGTTGGCCTTCAGCAGCGCCCGGGCGCCGTCCGGGCCGAGATCGCGCTCGATCATCAGCACGGCCACCTTGACGTTCCAGTCCGCCGCCTCGAGCGCGCCCCGCGCCGCGGCGGCCCCGGCGCCGGTGATGTCGCCGACGATCCGCGTCGCCCTGCGCGTGAGCTTCTCGTTCACCGCCGAGACCTCGATCATGGCGTTCCCGTACGTCCTGCCGAGCCGGATCATCGCGATCGTGGAGATCATGTTGAGCACGAGCTTCTGGGCGGTCCCCGCCTTGAGCCGGGTCGAGCCGGCCACCACCTCGGGGCCGACGACCACCTCGATCGGATGCTCGGCCCGCTCCGACAGCGGCGACCCCGGGTTGCAGGACAGGCTCACGGTCAGCGCACCGCGGCGCGCGGCCTCGTCCAGCGCCCCGAGCACGAACGGCGCGCGGCCGCTGGCGGAGATCCCCACCAGCGAGTCGAGCGGGCCCAGGCCCCGGTCGGCGATGGCCGCCGCCCCGCCGTCGTGGTCGTCCTCGGCGCCCTCCACCGATCGGGTCAGCGCGGCCTCGCCGCCCGCGATGACGCCCTGCACGAGTTCGGGGTCGGTGCCGAAGGTCGGCGGACACTCCGAGGCGTCGAGCACGCCCAGCCTGCCGGACGTCCCCGCCCCCACGTAGAACAGGCGTCCGCCCCGCGCCATCCGGCCGGCGATCGCGTCGATGGCGGCCGAGACGGCCGGAACGGCCGTGGCCACCGCGCCGGGCACCGTGGCGTCGGCCGCGTTCATCAGGCGGGCGATCTCCTCGGTCGGCAGCCGGTCGATGTCGCGATAACGCGGATCGCTCCGCTCGGTGTAGAGCTCGCTCTGCTCGGTGTAAAGCTCGCTGTGCTCGGTGGACAGGCCCGTCAGTGGGTCAGTCATCTTGTCCCTGTCGTCGGTTTCCATCTCCGGCCTCCCCCGCTCGCCGTACGCGTCCGGAACGACTCCTCACCGGCGGCTCACCGGCAGGGCGACCACGCTGCGGCGCTCGGGATGGAAGCAGGCGTGCTCCTGCGGCATGCCGCCGTCCCGGCCGAGCGCGGGCCGCTCGCGTTCGCACCGCTCGGTCCTGAACGGGCAGCGCGGCGCGAACAGGCACCCGTCGGGGTGCTCCCCCGGCGCCTCCACCGGCACGACCCGCTGCTCGCCCGGCGACTCCAGGCCGTGCAGCACCGGGATGGCCGACAGCAGCGCCTGCGTGTAGGGATGCACCGGGGCCGAGATGACGGTCTCGACCGGGCCGCGTTCGACCACCTGGCCGCGGTAGATGACGTACAGCTCGCCGTCGGTGCCGATGTAGCGGGCCGTCGCCACGTCGTGCGTGATGAAAAGCACGCTCACCCCGAGCCGTTCGCGCAGGTCCTTCAGCAGCGCGAGGATGCCCAGGCGCAGCGACACGTCGATCATCGAGACGGCCTCGTCGGCGACCAGGACCTCGGGATCGACGGTGAGCGCGCGAGCGATCACCACGCGCTGGCGCATGCCGCCCGACAGCTGGTGGGGATAGCGCGGCAGCACGTAGCCCGGGTCGAGCCCGACCAGCCCGAGCAGCTCCCGGGCCCGCTCGTCCGCCCATGAGCGCGGCCTGCCGGTCTGCCTCGCCCGCAGCGCGAGCGGCGCGGCCAGGGCCTGGTGGATCGTGCGCGTCGGGTTCAGCGCGGAGTACGGGTCCTGGTGGATGAGCTGCACCCGGCGGAAGTACGGCTGCCGCCTGCGGTGGCTCAGCGACGACATCGCCACGTCGTCGATGACGATCTCCCCGGAGTCGCAGGTCTCCAGCCCGGCGATGATCCGGCCGAGCGTGGTCTTGCCGCAGCCCGACTCGCCGATGAACGAGACCGCGCCGCCCTTCGGAATGGCGAAGTCCACGCCGCGCAGCGCGGGCACCTCCCGGGCGCCGAGCACGCCGCCTCGCTGCCGGAACGTCTTCGTGATGCCGATCCCGCCGATCACGCCTGGTCCTCCCCCGTCGCGGCCGCCACGGCCGGTCTGTCCCCGTCGTCGTCCCGTACGGCGTGGCAGGCCGCCGACCGGGAGCCCGAAACGACCACCGGTGGCCGGCCGGTCTCGCACACGTCCATGCGCAGCGGGCAGCGCTCGCGGAACACGCACCCGTCGGCTGGGATGTCGGCCAGCGTCGGCGGTCGGCCCGGCAGGGCGTGCGCCTCGCCGATGTCGCCGACGAGTCGCGGGATGGCCCCGAGCAGCCCCCGCGTGTACGGGTGGCGCGGCCCGGCCAGCACCTCCCGGGTGGGCCCCTGCTCGGCCACGCGCCCGCCGTACATGACCGCGAGCCGGTCGGCGACCTCGGCCACCACCCCGAGGTCGTGGGTGATGACGAGCGTGGTGAGCCCGCGCTCGGCGTGCACCTCCCGCACGATGCGCAGGATCGTCGCCTGCGTGATCATGTCGAGCGCGGTCGTGGGCTCGTCCAGCACGACGATGCGGGCGTTCAGCACCAGGGCCAGCATGATGCCGACCCGCTGGCGCATGCCGCCCGACAGCTCGTGCTGGTAGGAGTCGAGCACCCGGGCGCCGTCCAGGCCCATCCGGCCGAGCAGGTCGCGGGCGTCGGCCAGCAGGCCGCGCACGTCCTCGACGCCGTGAGAGCGGCCCAGGTCGAGCACCTGTTTGCCGACCGTCTTGAGCGGGTTGAGGGAGTTCTGCGCCGCCTGGAAGACGTACCCGACGTGCCGTCCCCGGGCTCGGCGCAGCCCCTCGCCGCCGAGCGCGACGACGTCGCCGAGTCCGTCGATCTCGACGCTGCCCGCCGCGATCCTGCCGGGCGGCTGCACGGCGTTGAGCAGCGCGAGCGCGAGCGTGGACTTGCCGGACCCCGACTCGCCGACGACCCCGGTGATCGTGCCGGGCGCGAGGTCGAGGTCGACGCCGGACACCGCGGGCAGCTCGCCGGCCGGAGTGCGGTAGACCACGGTCAGCCCGCGAATCCGCACGCCGGGAGGACTCTGCTCGGGAGCCATGCTCACTCCTCCCGCAGCCGGGGGTTGAAGATCTCGTCCATCGCGTCCACGACCAGCACGATGCCGAGCGTGAGCAGCAGGATCGCCAGCAGCGGCGCCAGCAGGTACGGCAGTGCGGCCGTCGTGGTCAGCGCGCCGCCGCCGAAGACGGCGAGGTTGAGCATGACGCCCCAGTTGTTCGCCTCGAACGGCAGCACCCCCAGGAAGAACAGGCCCACCTGCGCGTAGACCGCGCCGGTCACCGCGATGAGCGCGTTCATCGCGATGTACGGAGCCATGCCGGGCAGCAGCTCCCTGCCGACGATGTGCGTCGTGGACAGCCCGAGCCCCCGGGCGGCCTCGATGAAGCCGCGCTCGCGCAGCGACAGCGTCTGCGACCGCACGGCCCGGGCCACACCGCCCCAGCCGAGCAGCCCGAGCACCAGGCCCATCTCGACGGCGGCGGTGAACTTCCACACCGTCGACAGCACCAGCAGCAGCGGCAGCCCCGGGATCGTGAGCTTCATGTCGGTGAACCGCATGAGCACGGTGTCCCAGCGGCCCCGCCGGAACCCGGCGAACAGCCCGACGCCCGCGCCGACGACGACCGTGATGACGGCCGTCACGACGGCGGTCAGCAGGACGTACCGGGTGCCGGTGACGACGAGGGCGAGCACGTCCGTGCCCTCGAAGTCGGTGCCGAACGGATGCCGCAGGCTCGGCGACGCGTAGAGCGCGCTCGTGTCGCGGGGCAGGGGATCGGGGTAGAGCATCGGCCCGAGGATCCCCATGAGGGCGAACACCGCGAGGATGAGCGCCCCGGCCATCCGGCTCGGCTTGCGCCGCATGACCCGCCAGACGCCCCGCCAGAAGTTGCGGCGGATCGCCGCGGCGGCCCCCGCCTCCGGCACGATGGTCGCGCTCATGCCGTCTCCCCTCCGCTGCGTACCCGGGGGTCGATGACCGTGTAGAGGAGGTCGGCGGCGATGTTCGCGACGACGATCGCCGTCGTGATGAGCAGGAACGCCCCGCCCATCAGCGAGTAGTCGCGGTTGTTGACGCTGTCGATGAGCATCAGCCCCAGGCCCGGGTAGTTGAAGATGCGCTCGATGAAGATCGCGCCGCCGAAGAGCAGGCCCAGCGAGAGCGCCAGGATCGTGAACAGCGGCAGGATCGCGTTGCGCGCGACGTAACGGAAGACGATCGACCGCTTCATCCCGCGCAGCTCGGCGGCCAGGATGAAGTCGTCGCCGAGCACGGTGACCACGCTCGACTTCATCGCGAGGATCCACCCGCCGTAACCGGCCAGCGCGTACGTGACGACCGGCAGGGTGGCGTGCTGGACCAGCGAGCCGATGTAGTCGGCGGTGAAGCCGGGGTCGATCATGATGTCGGCCGTCCCCCCGGCGGGGAGGATCGGGACCAACGTGGTGAAGATCGCCCCCAGCAGCAGCGCCAGCACATACTGCGGGACCCCGTGCAGCAGCGATCCGGAGATCGCGAGCAGGTCGCCCAGCACGCCGGTCCGTTTGATCGCCGCGTAGACGCCCATGACGACACCGGCGAGGAAGCTCAGCAGCGTCCCGGTGAGCACCGGGATCACCGTCCACTTGGCGGCCGAGAACAGCACGGTGGACACGCCGGCGCCGGGCACGGACAGCGACTGCCCGAGGTCGAGGTGGGCCAGGCCGCCCATGTAGCCGAGGTACTGCTCCCACAGGCTGCCCTTCGGCGTGAAGCCGTACAGCGCCTCGACCGCGCGCTGGGCGGCGTCGGGGGCCATGCCCTGCTCGACGAGCTTCTGGTAGCGAGCCGCGAGCGGGTCGCCCGGGACGCTCCTGATGATCAGAAAACTGATCGTCGTGACGACCAGGATCATGACGAACCCGCGGGCCACGTGGCCCGCGAGCCGCCGGAGGAGAACCGCCATGGACTACTGCTTCTTCTTGATCAGGCCGAGCTGGATCCAGACGCCGGAGGGCTGGCGCAGCAGGTCGCTCTCGTCTTCGGGGAAGCCGGTAAAGCGGTTGGTGTTGACGAACTGCGTGTTCACGTAGTCCCAGAGCTGGATCACCGGAAGATCCTGGTTGGCCGCCTTGGCGAGCTTGGCGATGACGGCCTTCTGCTCGTCACCCGTGACGCTGTTGAGCTGGGCCGTCAGCTCACCGGGGTTGACCGCGCCAACGCCCTCGACGTCGATCGTCTCTGGGCCGCCCATCCAGTTGCCGTCCTTGCCCGCGGACGAGTGCTTGACCTTGCCGCCGAGGATGTTCCACCCGTTGGAGGAGCCGTACAGGCGCTGGAAGATGTTGTACGGCGCGGGGCCGAGCGCGATGAGCCAGAAGCCGAGGTCGTACTTGCCCTCGTTGAGCTCGGACAGGTAGAGCGGATAGTCGGCCGTGGTCACCACCTCGGCGTCCACGCCGGCCGTGGCGAGTTGGCTGGTGATGGCCTTGGCCGCGGAGACCCAGTCGGAGAACGGCGCGGGGATGTGGATCGTCACCTTCCACGGCTTGCCGTCGGCCAGCGCCCACTTGCCGTCCTTCTTCTGGAGGCCGGCCTCGGTGAACTCCTTGTCCGCCCTGGCCGGGTCCAGCGCGTACGGCTCCAGCGCGTCGAGTTCGGCGCCGAGCCATTCCCTGGCGGCCTTCTGGTGGATGCCCGAAGTGGTCACGGCCGCCGTGCCGCCCTCGGGAGAGGCGATCTGCGTGACCTCCTCCCGGTTGATCAGGTATGCCAGCCCGCGCCGCACATGCACGTTGTCGTACGGCTTCTTCGCCTGGTTGAACGCCAGCGCGACGGCCACCGGGGAGTAGCCCTTGATCACCTGGTTGCCGGGCGTCGCCTTGATGCGCTTCATCACGTCGGCGGGCACCGCGGTGAACGGGGCGTTGTCGAGCGTGCCGGAGGTCAGGTAGTTCCAGATCTGCTCGTTCCCCGTGGTGTTGAGCAGCTTGAGCTGGTCGGGCGCGACGTTGGCGGCGTTGTAGAAGTTCTTGTTCTTCACCAGCAGCGCCTCGCCGGGGTTCATCCGCTTGAGGACGAACGGGCCGGCCGACACGTCCTGGGCCGGAGCGAACGCGAGCACCTTCTCCGACAGCGCCTTGACCTGCCCGCGCGCCGCCTCGGCCTCGGGGCCGTCGCCGCGGGCGGCCGTGAGCGTGTCCCAGAAGCCGGCGGGAACGACGCTCTGCCACACATGTTCGGGCACCACGAAGGCGTCCATGACCCCCCGCACGAACGTGACACTGGGGTTCTTCATGTCCTGAGTGATTTTGATCGTCTTGTCGTCGACGATTTCGACGTCCGAGGCGGCGCCGGCCGCGCCGGGGTCGACCGCGAAGGCGGTGCTGCCCTGGGTGTAGGCGAGCGCGATGGAGAACTTCACGTCCTCGGCAGTGACCGGCTGCCCGTCGGACCACTTGTTGCCCGGCTGGAGGTGAAGGGTGATGGAGGAGTTGTCCGGCGCGATGTCCCAGCTCGCCGCGATGCCCGGGTAGAACTGGTTCGGGTCGGTGAGGGTGTTCTTCGCCCAGGCGATCCTCATCGCGTTGTAGCCCCAGAACGCGTTGCCCTTGGGGTTCCACGGGTTGATCGGCGCGTTGACGTCGAGCGACGGCTTGTTGATGTCGACCGTGGTGTAGACGCCGCCACCGCCGCCTGTGGAGTTCCCGCTCGTGCCGCCGCCGCTGCATGCCGCGACGGCGGCGAGGCCGAGCAACGCCGCGACCGCTGTCAGACGTTTCATTGACCGCTCCGGGGGGTTGTTCTGATGCGGATCTTGACCGGACCTTACGCGGCGGCCCAAGCGCAGGTCAATAAACTGCAAAACTCGTGAGTGTTCTGCAACTTTCCTTCATATGGATCACGGCGAAACCGAGCGCCGCGATCGGGCGCCGGGAGTGGCGGTCTTCTCTCCGGCCGGTCAGCGAACTGTTACTGGTCGCCGCCATGCGATCACATTACGTTGCGAGCAAAGGCACCCCGCCCCACGAGGAGGACCGGCGTGAAGTCCATCGCCCGATTCTGTGGCAACTGCAGCTGCGGCTGCCCCGAGCTGTTCGTGGACGCCTCCGCCCCGGCGGAGCGTCAGGTCGTCATCACCGATGACTTCGGCCAGAAGGTGGAGATGAGCATCGACCAGCTCGGCTCGCTCGTGGAGGCGGCGAAGACCGGCGCGCTGGACGACCTCGCGCTCACCGGCTGACCGTGAACGCGGCCGCCCTGTTCGCCGGGGGCCTCGCCGCAGGCCTGGCCGCGGGCACGGCGTCATGCACCGCGGTCCAGGGCGGCCTCCTCATCGGCCTGGTCGCCCGGCCCGGCGACCGCAGCGGCCCGTCCCGCGGCTTCGCGCCGGTGGCGGCGTTCCTGACCGGCAGGCTCGCCGCCCACACCGCCCTCGGGGCGCTGCTCGGACTGGCGGGCGCGGCCGTCCAGGTCGGCCCGCGCACCCGCGCGGCGCTGCTCGTCGCCGCCGGAACCGCGGTGGTCGTGCTCGCCGTACGGATGCTCCGCCGCCGCGAGGCGGGCTGCGCACCGGAGAGGAAGGCGCCCGCCGCGGCACGCGGCGACCCCGACGGATGCGTGTGTCCGGACGGCGGGCACGGACAGGGCGCCGCACCACCGGGTCGCGTACCCAGCCCACCACTGGACAGCGCCCCCAGCCCACTACTTCACAGCGCGCCCGGCGCACCGCTTGACAGCGCAGCCCGCGGGACCGGCTCCCCCGGCACCGGCGCCCGCTCCCCCGCTCTTGCGCGGGCGGCGGGACTGGGCATGGCCACGATCTTCGTACCCTGCGGCGTCACGATCGGCATGGAGGTCGTGGCCGTCGGCGCGGGTTCCGCGCTGGGGGGCGCGGCCGCGCTCGCGGGGCTCGCCTTCGGCACGGCGCCCGCCTTCGCCGCCCTGGGACTGCTGCTGCGCACGCTCGTCTCGGCCAGGCTGGCCGCGCTGGCGGGGATCGCGGCCCTGGCCGCCGGGCTGTTCACGGTCGGCTCCGGGCTGCGGCTCGGCGGCTGGCTGCCGGACTTGTCCATGCCGCAGTTCGGCTCCCCCGCCGCCGCGGCGGGACGCGCCCTCACCGGAGCGGACGGCGTGCAGCGGCTCACCGTCTGGGCGACCGCGGAAGGATTCCGGCCCGGGATCGCCGTCGCCGCCGCCGGCCGGCCCGTCGAAATCGCCTTCAGGACCAAGGACAACCGGGGCTGCACGCGCACGCTCGCGATCGACGGTCACGACGTCGTGCTCCCCGTGACGGGCGAGCGCGTGGTGCGGCTTGCGGCCCGCCCGGAGGGGCGGTTGCGTTACGCCTGCGGCATGGGGATGTACGTGGGCTTCGTCAGGTTCGAGCGCTCCCCCTGACCCCTGAGCAGGGGTACTCCCGCCCGGGAAGGGTGGGAACCGGCGTCACCCCAATGTCTTGCCAATAACCCTCCGTGACGACTCGGTTACGTGTCACCCTGTCTCCCATGACACTAGTGGGAGCGACGGAGGCGACCGCGTGGCCCGGGATACCGGTCCCGCGTACCCCTGAACCCCTGGACCCGGCCGAGGCGTACCTGGTCGACAGGGCCCGGGACGGCGACCGTGACGCGGCGCACCGGCTGGGCCGGCTGTGCGCGGAGCGCGACGACCGACTGGGCGCCCGGCACTGGTGGGAGCGGGCGGCGCGGGCGGGCAATGTCGACAGCGCCTACAACCTGGGGCTGTGGCACCGCACGCACGGGACGACCGAGGAGGCGATCGGCTGGTTCGAGCTGGCGGCGGGCACCGGCGACGCCGACGCGGCGACGAACCTGGCATCGCTGCTGCTGGAGCGGCGCGGCGACATCGACGGAGCGCGCAAGTGGTTCGAGCAGGCGGCCGAAGACGGCTCCCGCCACGCGGCCCGGCGGCTGGCCCTGCTCTGCGAGGACCAGGGCGACGGCATGGGCGCGCGGCGCTGGCACTTCAGGGCCGCCGTGGACGGCGACCTGCGCTCGGCCCACGACCTGGGGTTCCTGGGCTACGCCGCGGGCGACGAGGCCGAGGCGCTGCACTGGTGGGAGTACGCGGCGCGCGGCGGCCACGCGGAGGCCGCTTATCACATGGCCCTGCTCCTGCACGCGGTCCGCGACGAGAAGGGCGCGGAGGCGTTCTACCGGCTCGCCGCCCGCGCCGACCACGCCGGGGCGGCCTTCCGGCTCGGCGACATGGCGCTCTGCCGGGGCGACCTGCACACGGCGCGCGCCTGCTTCGAACGGGCGACGCAGACCGGCAGGCCGGACGCGCGGCGGATGGCCGGCCTCGTCTGCGCCCGGATGGACGACAAGCCGGCGGCCGCCCAATGGTATGGGCAGGCCGCGGCCGACGACCCCGAGGCCGCCTTCCGCTTCGGGCTGCTGCTCGTCGCGGACCACAACGATCTGAAGGGCGCACGCCACTGGTTCAGGCGGGCGGCCGAACGCGGGCACCACGGCGCCATGGTCGAGCTGCGGACGCTGCTGCCCCTGCTCGGCGCGTCGCCCGAGGCCGAGGAATGCCTGCTCGATCCGGCTCCGCCCTACTGGAGCCGGCCGGCGGAACCCGAGCAGGCCGCACGCGCGGAACTCGCCGTGGCCGCGGCGCGCAGGCGCGGCGACTCGGCGGCGGAGCCCGCGGACCTGGTCGAGATCCTCGGCACGTGGGATCTGGTCACCGGTGATCCCGCCGCAGTGGCCTCACCTCTCGGCGACGGGCCTGACGAGGTGGGCCCGGCGGACACGGTGAGGTGGCTCGCGCGGGCGAGCGGGGTGCACCGGGTCGCGATCGAGCACCTCGGCCTGGTGCGCGCGACGCTGCTGCGGCCGGGCACGGCCCCGTTACCCACCCCGGCCGAGGTCGAGCACGTGCTCGGCACCGCGAGGGATCTGCGCAGCCGCCTCGGACTGCGCTGATCCCCCACGTCTCCGGTCAGGCGGCGAGGATCTCCGCGACCGGCGTGTACGCCAGGTCGTGCGCCGCCGCGACCGGCGCGTTGGTGAGCACGCCGGCGTGGGTGTTGAGACCCAGGCCGAGCGCCTCGTCGCCGCGCAGCGCGTCCTTCCAGCCCTTGTCGGCGATCGTGAGGGCGTACGGCAGGGTCGCGTTGGTCAGGGCGTAGGTGGAGGTGTTGGCCACCGAGCCCGGCATGTTCGCCACGCAGTAGAACACCGACTCGTGCACGCGGAACGTCGGCTCGTCGTGCGTGGTCGGGCGGGAGTCCTCGAAGCAGCCGCCCTGGTCGATCGCGATGTCGACGAGCACGGAGCCCGGCTTCATGCGGGAGACCAGCTCGTTGGAGACGAGCGTCGGGGCCTTGGCGCCCGGGATGAGCACGGCGCCGACGACCAGGTCGGCCTCGATCACGGCCCGCTCGATCGCGTACGACGTCGAGACCAGCGTCGTCAGCCGGCCCTGGTAGATGGCGTCGATGAAGCGCAGCCGGTCGATGTTGACGTCGAGGATCGTCACGTCGGCGCCCATGCCGACGGCGATCTGCGCCGCGTTCAGACCGGAGACGCCGCCGCCGATCACGACGACCTTGGCGGGGGCCACGCCGGGCACCCCGCCGGGGAGCACGCCGCGGCCGCCGTTGAAGCGCATCAGGTTGTACGCGCCGACCTGCGGGGCCAGCCGCCCGGCGACCTCCGACATCGGGGCCAGCAGCGGCAGACCGTTGCCGACCTGGACGGTCTCGTACGCGATGGCGGTGGTGCCCGCCGCGAGCAGCGCGTCGGTGCACGGCCGGGAGGCGGCCAGGTGGAGGTAGGTGAACAGGATCTGGTCCCCGCGGAGCCGGTGGTACTCCTCCGCGATCGGCTCCTTGACCTTGAGGATCATCTCGGACTCGGCCCACACCTCGTCGGCGCTCTCGACCAGCTTGGCGCCGGCCGCGAGGTACTCCTCGTCGGTGATGTGGGAGCCGAGTCCGGCGCCGCGCTGGACGTCGACCTCGTGGCCGTGACGGACGAGCTCGTGGACGCCGGCCGGGGTGGCGGCGACGCGGTATTCGTGGTTCTTGACCTCGGCGGGCACGCCGATCTTCATGAGTTGTGTCCTTTCAAGCGGTCACTCGTCACGGTCGCCCCCTACCCGGCCGCACGAGCTCCATGGTCTACAGGCGGGCCCACGCCTCGGTGAGCACCGAACGGAGAATCGACTCGATCTCGTCGAACTCCTTGGGCCCGCAGATCAGCGGCGGGGCGAGCTGAACGACCGGGTCCCCACGGTCGTCCGCCCGGCAGTACAGGCCGGCGTCGTACAGCGCCTTCGAGAGGAAGCCGCGCAGCAGGCGCTCCGACTCCTCCTCGTTGAACGTCTGCTTGGTGGACTTGTCCTTGACCAGCTCGATCCCGTAGAAGTAGCCGGAGCCGCGGACGTCGCCGACGATCGGCAGGTCCGTCAGCCGGTCGAGAGTGGCCTTGAACACCGGCTCGTTGGCCGTGACGTGCTCCAGCAGACCCTCCCTCTCGAAGATGTCGAGGTTGGCCAGGGCGACGGCGGCCGACACCGGGTGGCCGCCGAAGGTGTAGCCGTGCGCGAAGGTCTCGGTGCCGCTCTTGAACGGCTCGAACAGCCGCTCCGAGACGATCATGGCGCCGATGGGCGAGTAACCGCTGGTCAGGCCCTTCGCACAGGTGATGATGTCCGGCACGTAGTCGAACTTCTGGCCGCCGAACATCGTGCCGAGCCGTCCGAAGGCGCAGATGACCTCGTCCGACACGAGCAGCACGTCGTGGGCGTCGCAGATTTCGCGCAGGCGCTGGAAGTATCCGGGGGGCGGCGGGAAACAGCCGCCGGCGTTCTGCACCGGCTCGACGAAGACGGCGGCCACGGTGTCCGGGCCCTCCATCTCGATGGCCTTGCCGACCTGGTCGGCGGCCCAGCGGCCGAACGCCTCGGGGTCCTTCTCCAGGCCGGGGAAGCCGGAGATCTCGTCGGCGCGGTAGAGGTTCGTGTTGGGGGCCTTGATCGCACCGGGCACCAGCGGCTCGAAGATCTGCTTGAGCGCCGGGATGCCGGTGATCGACAGCGCGCCCTGCGGCGTGCCGTGGTAGGCGATGGCCCGGCTGACGACCTTGGTCTTGAGCGGCTTGCCCTTGAGCTTGTAGTACTGCTTGGCCAGCTTCCAGGCCGACTCGACGGCCTCGCCGCCGCCGGTGGTGAAGAAGACGCGGTTGAGGTCGCCGGGGGTGAGCTCCGCGAGTCGCGCGGCGAGCTCGGCGGCCTTCGGGTGCGCGTAGGACCACAGGGGGAAGAACGCCAGCTCCTGGGCCTGCTTGGCGGCGGCCTCGGCCAGCTCGGCGCGGCCGTGGCCGACCTGGACCACGAACAGCCCGGCGAGGCCGTCGAGATACCGCTTGCCGTGGATGTCGTAGACGTAGGCGCCCTCGCCGCGCACGATCATGGGCACCTCCCCTCCCTCGTAGGAGGAGTGGCGCGTGAAGTGCATCCAGAGATTGTCCTGTGCGGCCTTGAGTACGTCGGGGCGCGTCATCGCAACCTTCCCTCAGGTGATCCGTCGCTGTTGCACAGTTTGCATGCCACTTCCGCGTTTTGCCAAGTGATTACGTGGCGTCACTGTGAAAGAAGTTCGAATTCCGTGACATCGACATGTAACGGCAACGAAATCCGTCACGGTAGATTGAGGCCGTCCAGGCCCGGGAGATGGGTCCGCCGGACCTGTGGTCAAATGGGGTCCGCCAGCCAACCTGGGCAAGATCCACGTACATCCGGGAGAAACGCCGTGACACCTGAGGAGATCGAGCGCGCCGTCGAGGAGGGCATGCCGCAGACGGTCGAGGACCTCAAGCGCCTGGTCGCCATCCCGTCCGTGGCGTTCCCCGGCCACTCCGAGGCCCCGGTCCTGGAGGCCGCGGCGCTCGTGGAGCGGCTGCTGCGCGCCGCCGGCCTCCCGCACGTCCGGCAGATCCCCATCGAGGGCAGCTTCCCCGCCGTGTTCGCCGAGGCGCCCGCCCCCGAGGGGGCCCCGACCGTGCTGCTCTACGCGCACTACGACGTGCAGCCCGCCGGTGACCTCGCCCTGTGGCGCACTCCGCCGTTCGAGCCCACGGTCGTCGACGGGATCATGCACGGCCGGGGCGCGGCCGACGACAAGAGCGGCGTCATCGCCCACGTGGCCGCCCTGCGCGCCTTCAACGGCCGGTTCCCGGTCGGCTTGAAGGTCATCATCGAGGGCCAGGAGGAGTACGCCGGCGAGCGTCTGGAGGCGTTCGTCGAGGCCAACCCCGACCTGCTGCGCGCCGACGCCATGGTCATCGCCGACGTGGGCAACCCCGAGGTGGGCGACCCCGCGATCACCACGTCGCTGCGCGGCATGGCCGCGTTCACCGTGGAGGTCCGCACGCTGGCCGAGGCCGTGCACAGCGGCTCGTTCGGCGGCGCCGCCCCCGACGCGCTGGCCGCGCTCATGCGCATGCTGACCGCCCTGCACGACGACCAGGGCAACGTACGGGTGCCCGGGCTCGAACCGGGGACCTTCCCCGGCGAGGCTCTCGGCGACGAGGAGTTCCACGCGCTCGCCGGGGTGCTCGACGGCGTGTCGCTGGTCGGCGACGGCTCGCTCGCCGACCGGCTCTGGGCGTCGTACGCGATCACCGTGACCGGGCTGGACGTGCCGACGGTGACCGGCGCGATCAACGCGGTGCAGGCGGTGGCCCGGGCCCGCGTCACGATCCGCATCCCCGCGAGCGGGGACTCCAAGCAGGCGCTGAACGACGTGACGGCCTTCCTGGAGAAGGTCGCGCCGTGGGGGGTCAAGGTCTCCTTCGGCGACTTCGTCAGCGGCTCTGGCTTCCAGATCGAGCCGGGCGGACCGGCGATGAACGCCGCGGAGCGTGCGCTGGAGCGCGCCTTCGGCCAGGCGCCGCGCCAGGTGGGCCAGGGCGGCTCGATCCCGCTGGTCGCGGCCCTCGCCCGGCAGTTCCCCAAGGCCGAGATCCTGCTGTACGGCGCCGAGGACGACGGCGCCTCGATCCACGCCCCCAACGAGCGGCTGGTGCTGGACGAACTGAAGCGGATCATCACGACCGAGGCGCTGTTCCTCGCCGAATACGGCGGCTGGCACGGCGCGGCCTGACGCCGATCGTTCACGCGGGAAGGCCCGGTGGCTGGGGGGGACCACCGGGCCTTCCGCCTTTCTCGCACCGCCGTCACACGCGGCCCGGAGGATCTCCGGGCCGGCCGGCGCGCTTACTGGTAGTGGATGTCGGAGGAGCTGTAGATGCAGTTCGTCCCATCGGCGCCGCTACCGATCTCCGTCGGCTCGCTGCCCTTCGGCACGCCCTTGTACTTCAGGCACACGATCATCTTGTGATTGGGGTCGTTTTTGATCGTGATGTTCGAGAAGCGCGCGGTGTCGCCCCAGTTGGTGTTGATGCCCGCGAGCGCCTTGCCGGGGTAGGTCGCCACGATGTTCGACATCTGGACGTGCCGCTGATAGGAGTTCGTGCAGTTGCCGCAGGCGCGGTAGAGCTTCCCGAAGTTGTCCACCTGGAAGTTCTTGATGACCATCGTGCCGGGGCCGTTGTGCTGGAACACCTTGTCGGACGCGCTCTTGGCGCCGCCGCCGTCGATGGTCATGACCTGCGACGACGAGCTGCCCAGCAGGGTGGCGGCGTCCTCGCCGACGTCCTCCCACCAGACGTTCTGCAGGGTGCAGCTGCCCAGGCAGTGGATGCCGTCGGCGCCGGGCGAGCCGACGATCACGTTCTTGAGCGTCGCGCCGTTGGCCAGCTCGAAGATCGGGTCCTGGCTCTCGCTCTGCCCGCCGTCACCCATGTCACCGCTGGCGTAGTAGCGCTTCAGACCGCCGTCCATGGTGCCGGAGACGCTGATCGTACTGGTGACCGCCTGCGAGCCGTTCGGGCTGGGCCAGCCCGACGGCGGCGTCGGGTTGGTGCTCGGTGTGGGCGACGGGCTCCTGGTCGGTGTGACGGTGGGGGTGGACGAGGGCTGGGAGCCGGCCGGCTGGAGCGACCACTGTTTGGTGGACACCGAGTCGCAGGAGTTCTGCTGTGCCGGTGCGCCGGAGGAGGTGGAGTTGTCCTTGGTGTTGAGGCACTTGTCGCTGTTGGCGTTGACGAGGCGGTAGTTGGAGCCGGAGGCGGTCGGCTCCCAGGTCTGTGCGGAGGAGCCGGTGCACGGCTCCTGCTGGACGGCCTTGCCGGCGGAGGTGGATGCGTCCTTCACGCCGGCGCATTTGCCGCTGTTGGCGGCGGCCAGGCGGAAGCCGCTGCCCTGGGCCGACAGGTTCCAGGTCTGGTTGCTCGCGCCGTTGCAGCTGGAAACGGTGAGCTGGACGCCGTCGGAGGTGCTGCCGCCCGGGACGGTGAGGCACAGGCCGCTGGCGCCGTTCACGATCCGGTAGGCGCCCGCACTGGGTGCCGCGCTGGAGACGCCGACGAAGACACCGCCGACCAGGGCGGCGACCCCGATCACGATGCCGATCACCCCGACTCCGGTTCTGGTACTCCTTCTCAAAGCCGAGCTCCTCGCAGGTCGTGCAGGACCCCTGACCGAGGTGGTGGCGGCGCCACTCCTGGTCCCGCTGAGGTATTCATGGATGTGAACAACATCCATGAATCGGAACATGGCCAAAATTACGGACCTTGGGAATCCGGGTCAATGCTCCGTGTCGACCGGTTGACGAGGCGGTCCGACACCCGCCGATTCCGGCAGGTGAGACGGGGTGCCCGACAGGGCGCACCCGGCGCTCGCCGGTGAAATTTTCATGAAACACGGGCACGCCGGAAGAGCCGCACCGCTTGGCCGGCGATCCCCTGCCGCCGCATCTGCGAGACCCGGTCACCGCTCACCGGCCCTCGCCTCGTGTCGGGGAAATCACACTGTGACGAGGCATGGGCGAGATCTCCTCGGCGTACTCTTTTGTACCGACTGGTCAGTTCAAAGAATGGAGGACGGACGTGGATGCCGGGCGGACCGAGGACGTCGCCACCCCCTCAGCCGGCGTGTCCGGGGGTGGGTCTGGCGGTGTGTTCCGCGGCGTCGAGGTGGAGGCGCGGGAGCTGGGCGTGCGAGGTGGTCACGGCTGGGTCTACCGGCACGTCTCCCTGCACGCGGCCCCCGGGACGCTGACCGTCGTCACGGGCGAGGCCGGCAGCGGCCGTACGAGCCTGCTGCTCACTCTCGCGGGACGGATGAAGCCCGCCGAGGGGACGCTCACCGTCGGCGGCCTGGCGACGCCCCGCGGGATCAGGCGGATCGCCGCCCTCGGGCTCTTCACAGAGGTGAACGCGTTCGACGACGCACTGACCGTGCGGGAGCACCTGCAGGAGCGGCTGCGCCCGCACGGGTTCCTGTGGCGCAGGCGGCACCCGGACGCCGCGCGGTCGGCGCTCGCCCACGCCGGGATCGATCCGGACGCGCTGGCGCAGGGCGACCGGACCCTGGCCAGGGAGCTCAGCCGGGACCAGGCGGTGCGGCTGGGCGTCGCGCTCGCCCTGCTCGACCAGCCGGGCCTGCTCCTCGTCGACGACGCCGGCACCGGCATCCCCGCGGACAGGCGGCGTGAGCTGTGGGACGTCCTGCGCGGCCTGGCCGACCAGGGGCTCACCGTCGTCGCGGCGTGCACCGACGCCGAGGAGGCGACCGGCGCGGCCACGGCGCTGTTGCCGCTGCCCGCTCCCGCGCCCACTCCCACTCCCCCTCTCCCTCCCCCGGTGCCTCCGCAGCCACCCGGCGCCGGGGACGAGACCGGGTCGGCGCGCCGCGAAGAGGCGGAGACAGGAGCACGTCGATGAGGGTCCCCTCCCCCGGCCGGCTCGAACTGCGCAGGTTCCTGCGCTCGCGGCTCACCAGGGCCGCGCTGGTCGCCGTGGTCATGCTGCCGCTGCTGTACGCCGGGCTCTACCTGTGGTCGTTCTGGGATCCCCAGGCGAACCTGGACCGGGTGCCGGTGGCCCTCGTCGTGGAGGACCGTCCCGCCACCGCCGCCGGCGCGGCGGGCGGCCCACCGAGCACGGTGGACGCGGGCCGTGAACTCGCCGCCGAGCTGGAGCAGCGCAAGGTCTTCGCCTGGCACCGGGTCGACACGGCGGAGGCCGACAGGGGCGTCCGCGAGGGCCGTTACTACCTGTCCCTAACGATCCCGGGCGACTTCAGCGCCGACCTCGCCTCGCCCTCCGGCGACGGCACGCCGCGCCCGGCCCAGCTCGGCGTACGGGTGGACACCGGGCGCAGCTACATCATGGGGACGATCTCGGACGCCGTGTTCCGCGAGGTCAAGGAGGCGGCCGGGCGCAGCGCGGTCAAGGACTACCTGGACCAGGTCTTCCTGTCCTTCGGCGAGCTGCACGACAAGACCGCTCAGGCGGCCAGCGGCGCCGGCCGGCTGCACGACGGGGCCGCCGCTGCGAGCGACGGCGCCGCCTCGCTCGCCAAGGGGCTCGGGTCCGCGCAGGACGCGACCGGGAAGCTGTCGTCCGGAGCGGACGCCCTGTACGGCGGGTCGAAGCGGCTGACGACCGGGCTCCACCAGGCCAGGACCGGCTCGGCCTCCCTGTCCGCCGGCCTGTCGAAGGCGGCCAGGGGCGCGGCCGACCTCCGCGAGGGCCTGTCCGCGCTCGGCAAGGGGGCGGCCCGACTGGCCGAGGGCAACCGCGAGGTCTACCGCCAGGTGCACGCCCTGTCTCCCACCGTCAACCGGGCGGCCGACACGTACGCTCCCGTGCTGGAGAAGAACGGCGACCGCATCCGGCAGGCCGCGCTCACCCTCGCGGAGGGCGCCGACGGCTTCGCCGACGCGCTCGACGGCCTGCCCCGGGAGGTGCAGGGCTCGGCGGGCACGGCCAGGCAGGAGCTGCGGGCCGTCCAGCGCTGGCTGAGCGCCCATCCCGACGCCGACCCCGAGCTGCGCGCGCTGGTCGAGCGGGCCGCCGGGTCGGCAGGCGACCTCGCGTCGGCCGCCGGACGGCTGCAGGACCGCCTCGGCACCCAGGAGGGCAGGCTTGACGGCCTCGCCCGTACGGCGCGGACGGTGGCGGACGACGCGCGCGAGCTGGCCGCCGCCGCGCCCGGCCTCGGCAGCGCGCTGGACGACGCCCGCGACACGTTCAACCAGCTGGACAAGGGGCTCGGGCGACTGTCCGACGGAGCGTCCGGCCTCCGCGACGGCGCGGGCAAGGCGCTGGACGGGGCCTCCTCACTGTCGCGCGGCCTCGGCACGCTCGGCGGCGGCGCGCGGAGCCTGTCCACCGGCCTGGCCAGGCTCGACGACGGAGCGACCGATCTCAACACCGGGCTCGCCTCGCTCGCCTCCGGTGCGGGCAAGCTCGACGACGGCATCGGCACGCTGCAGCGGGGGGCCGGCAGGCTCGGCTCCGGGCTGGTCAAGCTGACCGACGGCTCGGACGAGCTGGCCGGGAAGCTCGGCGACGGTGCCGCACAGATCCCCGACTACGGCGCCCGGGAGCGCGACAGCCGTACGGACATGATGAGCGACCCCGTCCGGCTCGCCACCGAGGTGGACAACGAGGTGCCCAACTACGGGACCGGGTTCGCGCCGTTCTTCGTGCCGCTCGCGTTGTGGGTCGGCGCGATGGTGACGTACATGCTGCTGCGGCCGCTCAACCCGCGCCTGCTCGCCGGGTCGGCGCCGGCGTGGCGCACGGCCCTCGCGGGCTGGCTGCCGGGGGTCGCGATGGGGACGCTCCAGGTGGCGGTGCTGCTCGCCGTGCTGCGCTTCGGACTGGGACTGGAGGCGGCCGACTGGCCGGGGACGGCGGCCTTCCTGGTGCTGGTCACGGCGGCGTTCCTCGCCGTCGTGCAGGCGGTCAACGCGCTGCTCGGGCCGCCCGGACGGGTGGCGGTGCTGGCGCTGCTCATGCTGCAGCTCACCTCGTCGGCGGGCACCTATCCGATCGAGACGTCCCCCGGGTTCTTCCAGGCCATCTCGCCGTGGCTGCCGATGAGCTGGGTGGTGTCGGCGATGCGCCGCCTCGTCAGCGGTGGCGACACCACCGTGGTGTGGCAGGCTTGCGGCGTGCTGTCCGCGTTCGTCGCCCTCGGTCTCGCCCTCACCGTGCTCGCCGTCCACCGCGGTCGTACGTGGTCGATGCGCCGACTCAAGCCGGAGCTGGCGCTGTGAGCCGCCCCGCGGACGGCCAGAAGGAGCAGGGCGGCAGGCGGGCCGAGACCCGGCTGCGGCTCTACCGGGCCGCGGCCGACCTCATCGCCGAGCAGGGCTTCGCCGCCACGACCGTCGACGCCATCGCCGAACGCGCGGGAGTGGCCAAGGGCACCGTCTTCTACAACTTCGGCAGCAAGGAGGCGTTGTTCGCCGGCCTGCTCGACCACGGCATCGAACGGCTCGCCGACGCCCTCGCCGAGGCAGCGCGCGGCCCGGCCGCCTCGCCGGTCGCCGTGCTCGACGCGCTCATGCTCGCCCAGCTCCGCTTCTTCGACGAGTACGGGCCGTTCGCCCGGGTGCTGCTGGCCGAGATGTGGCGGGCGGCCTGGCAGGACGCGGTCCTGCGGCTGCGTACGAGCGTGCTCGCGGTGTATGAGCGCGTTCTCGCGGACGCCGTTGAAGCCGGCGAGCTGCGCCCCGGGTTCGACACCGGCACCGCCGCCACCGCCGTCTTCGGCATGGTGCTCACCGTCGCCATCGAGCGTCGCGCGCTGCGCCCCGGCCAGCCGGTCGAGGACGTGCACGCGACGCTCGCCGAACTCGTCCACCGCCGCATCTCGCCCTGACCGAGCCCCCGCACGAGCCCCGAACGAAGAAATCGACCGTCTGCTGATGGATGAGGTTCGGCACGCGGGAGGCTTTACTCAACGTGTTCGCGTCATTACCGAGAATTACCACGTTCCGTGATGAGCGTGGGAAACGGAGCTGGGGTGTTAGCAGGACGAGATGATCGGCAACTAACGTGATCCGCCATTCGTCGGGATAGATGCTGGTATCCCGTGACAATGGAGGAGACCGTGTACCCCCCACCGCAGCAGAAGCGCCGCCGCAGCGTGGCTCCGTTCGTCATCGCGGTCATCTTCGCGGGAGCGCTCATCGTCGGGCTGAAGCTGCTGTTCGGCGGAGCCTCGGGCGGCGGGGACGCCGGTGACGAGAACGGCGGCAACGCGAGCAGGCGCGCCTGCGGCGACGACGGGATCACGCTGACCATCGCCGCGTCGAGCGAGAAGGCCGAACTTCTGCGCACGATGGCCAACGACTACAACGGCCACAAGGTGGACGGGCAGTGCGTGGACGTGGTCGTGAACTCCAAGGCCTCGGGCGGGGCTATGCAGGCCCTGGCGCGCGGCTGGGACGAGCGCCAGGACGGCCCGAAGCCTGACGTCTGGACGCCGGCGAGCACCGGCTGGGTCACCCTCCTGCGGCAGCGCGTCGAGGGCGGCGACCAGGCGTCGCCGGTGGCCGCCGACAACCCGACGATCGCCACGTCTCCGCTGGTCATCGCGATGCCCAAGCCGATGGCCCAGGCGCTCGGCTGGCCGTCCAAGAAGATCGGCTGGTCGGAGATCCTGGACCTCGCCAACGACCCCGGGGGCTGGGCGAAGTACGACCACCCGGAGTGGGGCAAGTTCCGTCTCGGCAAGACGAACCCCAACTTCTCGACTTCCGGCCTCAACGCCACCGTCGGGGCGTACTTCGCGGCCACCGGGCTGTCGGGCGACCTCACGGAGCGCGACGTCACCGCGGCGAGGACCCGTGACTTCGTGAGGGGGGTCGAGCGGTCCATCGTCCACTACGGCGACACGACGCTCACCTTCCTGTCCAACCTCCAGCACGCCGACGACTCGGGGACGGCCATGTCGTACATCTCCGCTGTGACGGTGGAGGAGAAGTCGGTGTGGGACTACAACCAGGGCAACCCGACGGGCGATCCCAAGACGCTCGGCGACCACGCCAAGCCGAAGGTCCCGCTGGTGGCGATCTATCCCAAGGAGGGCACGCTCTTCTCCGACCACCCGTACGCCGTGCTGTCCTGGGCGGACGCCGCGAAGAAGGCCGCGGCGGCGGACTTCCTGAAGTACCTGCGGGCGCCCGAGCAGCAGCGGGAGTTCGAGAAGTACGCCTTCCGGTCCTTCGACAGCAAGCCGGGCGACCTCATCACGACCGCCAACGGCCTCGACCCCAAGCAGCCGGCGACCACGCTGGCCACCCCGGTGCCGCAGGTGCTGGACCGGATCCTCAAGAGCTGGGCCGAGCTGCGCAAGCCCGCCAACGTGCTGATGGTGATGGACGTGTCGGGGTCGATGGGCGCCGACGTGGCCGGCACCGGCAAGACGAAGCTCGACCTGGCCAAGCAGGCCGCGATCAACGCGCTGCCGCAGTTCGGGCCCAACGACCGGGTCGGCCTGTGGCTGTTCAGCCTCAAACAGGACGGCGACAAGGACTACCGCGAGCTCGTCCCCCTGAGCAGGAACAACCAGTCGCGGCTCAAGAGCCGCATCAACGGCCTGATCCCCAGCGGCGGCACGGGGTTGTACGACACGGCCCTCGCGTCCTACCGGTACGTGATGGAGCGGCAGAGCGGCGACGCGATCAACGCGGTCGTGTTCCTGACGGACGGCAAGAACGAGGACAACAACTCCATCTCGCTCGACAACCTGCTGCCCGACCTGCGCAAGGAGGCAGGGCAGGAGACCGTGCGGATGTTCACCATCGCGTACGGCGGCGACGCCGACCTCGACGTCCTGCGGCGCATCTCGCAGGCCACGGACGCGGCGGCCTACGATTCGCGCAAGCCCGGAAGCATCGACGAGGTGTTCACCGCCGTCATCTCCAACTTCTGATCGGGAGCCCCCTTGTCCCGCTTCACCGAGGAACTCCGCGACCCCTGGGCGCTGCTCATGGGCGCCACCGCCGCGGGCGCGGCCTGGGCGGTCGGCGTCCCTCCCGTGGGGGTGCCCGTCGCCGGGATCGCGGTCTGGCTCATCAAGGCGTTCGCCTCCGCGTGGCAGTCCACCGGGGGCGAGAGCCGTACGGAGCCGCAGGCCCCGCCGGTCACGAAGGGGAGCGCGGAGGAGGCGTGGCTGCGGCGGGCGGAGCGAGCCGCCGCGTCGTTCGCCGACCTGACCGCCTCGATGCGCGGGCAGCTCCTGCTCGACCGGATCGCGGCGATGCGCCCGCAGGTGGACGACACCGTCGGCACGCTGCGCCGGCTGGCCGGGCACGCCTCCGTCACCGGCTCGGCGCTGGCCCGCTTCGACCCGCGGTTCCTGGAGCAGGAGCGCGTACGGCTCGCGCAGGCGCGGCAGACGGCCCGGCAGGAGGTCGTGGGCGAACTCGACCGGTCGATCGCCGCCCTCGACGCGCAGCGCGAGGTGTACGACAGGTTGTCGGGCACGCGCGAGCGGGTGCTGGCCCGGCTGCAGTCGGGCGCCATCAGCCTCGAGGGCCTGGTCGCGCGGGCCGTCGAGATCTCCGCCATGACGGCGGCCTCCGACGACGCGGGCGGCGGCGCCCGCGCGCTCGACGAGCTGACCTCGGAGCTCGAACTGACCCGGCAGAGCCTGCACGAGGTCGAGAAGGCCACCCGCGACGACGTCGGCCCCTGAGTTCCCCGCTCGGCCCGGGGAGGCGGCCGTCGTCTGCTCGCGCTCGTTCAAACGGCCGAGGCGAGGAGGCGGGCGAGTTCGGCCGGGCCGGCGTTGCCGCCCGTGCACACCACGGCCACCGTGCGCCCGGCGAACTCCTCGCGCCTGGCCAGCAGCCCGGCGAGCGCCGCCGCCCCCGCCCCCTCGGCCAGGGTGTGGGCCTCGGTGAGCAGCAGGCGCTGGGCCCGCAGGATGTCGTCGTCGTCCACCAGCACGAAGTCGGCCAGACCGTCCCGCATCACGGCCTGCGGAAGCGCGAAGGCGGAACCGGTGGCGAGCCCCTCCACGACGGTCTTGACGGGCCGGGTCACCGGTTCGCGCAACCGCCAGGAGTCGTGCGCGGCCGGAGCCTGGGCCGACTGGACGGCGATCACCCGGCAGCCCGGTGCGAGCGCGGCGGCGGCGAGGCACGCGGCGGCGGCCCCGCTGCCGCTGCCCACCGGCACGAACACCGCCTCCAGATCCGGCCGGGCGGTGAACAACTCGACGTAGAGCGTGCCCACCCCGGCGAGGATGTCCGGCTCGTCGGCGGGGCTGATCAGCCTGCGTCCCGTGCGCTCGGCGAGGTCGCGTGCGTGCCCGGCGGCCTCCACCATCGTCGCGCCCCGGATCTCGACGGTCGCCCCCAGCGCCTCGACCGCCGCGACCTTGGCGGGATTCGGGTTCTCCGGCATCAGGACGGCGCACGGCACGCCGTACAGGCGGGAGGCGTACGCGACGGACTGGGCGTGGTTGCCGGTCGAGTAGGTCACCACCCCGCGACTGCGGTCGGCCATGCGCGCCAGCAGCGCGATGCCGCCGCGCACCTTGAACGCCCCCGTGGGCTGGACGTTCTCGTGCTTGACGTGGACCTCGGCGCCCACCGCCGCGTCGAGCACGGGATAGGACCACAGGGGAGTCTCGGGCAGGTGCGGGGCGATGAGCCGCCGGGCGTCCAGGATGTCGCGGATGTCGGTCATGGCCCCCAGCCTGGCCGCCCAGGGGACAATAGGTCCAACTGAAGTTCTCAGGCGAACCCATAGACGGGATCGATGAATGCCGCTCGACGTCGTACGACTGCGGGTCCTCGTGGCCGTGGCCAGGACCGGCACGGTGACCGCCGCGGCGCGCGAGCTGCACTACTCGCAGCCGTCGGTGAGCCACCACCTCGCCCGGCTGGAGGCGGAGACGGGCGCGAAGCTGGTGCAGCGCGTGGGACGCGGCATCCGCCTCACCGAGGCGGGCCGCCTGCTCGCCGAGCGGGGCGCGGAGATCCTCGGCCGCCTCGACGCGGCGTCCGCGGAGCTCGCCGCGCACGTCGGGCTGCGCGCCGGACGCGTGCGGCTGGCGGCGTTCCCCTCCGCACTCGGCACGTTCGTCCCGGCCGCCGCCGCCCGGCTCGCGCAGGACCATCCGGGGCTTGACCTGCGGCTGATGGAGGCCGAGCCGCCCGAGGCGCTGCTCCTGCTGCGGGCGGGCCGGGTGGATGTCGCCGTGGTCTTCCGCTATGGCGAGGCCGCTCCCGAGGACGACGGCGTGCGCCTGGTCCACCTGCTCGACGACCCGGGCCTCCTCGTCACCCCCGCGGCGTACGGCGACGCGGGAGACCTGGCGGCGTACGCGGACGGGCCGTGGATCGCGGGGTGCGAGCGGTGCCGCGCGCATCTGCTCGCGCTGTGCGCAGAGGCGGGCTTCGCGCCGCGCGTCTCCTTCACCACGGACGACTACGTGGCCGTGCAGGCCATGGTCGCGGCCGGGCTGGGCACGGCGCTCCTCCCCCGGCTCGCCCTGTCGGCCCACCGGCACCCCGGCGTGCGGGTGTCCGAGCTGCCGGGGTCGGACCGCCGGGTCTACGCCGCGACGTACGGCGAGCCGCCCGACCCGCCCGCCGTCGCCGCCCTGGTCGCGGCCCTCCTCCCCCAGGAAGATGCGTGATATGCCGGCGTCGTCGGCGTTGATCCACTAGAAATTGGACATGCAGAAAATGTCGCCGTTCGCGTCCGCCTCGGGGGATCAGGGAGGTCTGAGCAGGAGGAACCTCCTTCAGATGGGCGCCATCGCGGTGCCCGCCCTCGCGTTCGGTTCGAGGCTGCTCCCCCCGCCCGTGGTGGAGGCGACAGGGGTGGCACCCGCCTCGCTCGGCGGGTTCGACACGCTGATGAAGACCTACATCAAAGAGCGAGGGATCACCTGCGGACAGCTCGCCGTTTCCAAGGGCGGCAGGCTGGTGTTCGCGAGAGGCTACCGATACTCCGACGGCAGCCATGCCGTTCCCGCCGTGTCGCCCACGTCGCTGTTCCGCATCGCGAGCCTGAGCAAGCACATCACCGCCATCGCGATCATGCGGCTCGCCCAGGAGGGCAAGCTCAGCCTGACCGCGTCGGCCGCGCGGCTTCTCGGCCTGTCCACCTCGGCCGACTCCCGGCTGGCGGAGGTGACCGTGTGGCGGCTGCTGCAGCACACCGGGGGCTGGGACCGGGACGTCTCCGGCGACTACCTGCACATGGACGCCGCCATCGCCAAGGCGCTCGGGGTGCCGCTGCCGATCACCCAGGACCACATCGTCAAGTACGCGAGCGCCCGGCCGCTCGACTTCGCCCCCGGCGCCAAGTTCGCCTACAGCAACTACGGCTACCTGCTGCTGGGCCGGATCATCGAGAAGGTCTCCGGCATGGGCTACGAGGCCTACGTCAGGCAGAAGGTCCTGGCGCCCCTCGGCATCACCCGGCCGCGGCTGGGCCGTACGCTCCGGTCGCAGGCCGCCTCCGGCGAAGTCGTCTACGAGTCGCGGTACACGGGCAAGTCGATCCTTGACCAGTCCGGCCAGGTCCTGCCCGCGCCGTACGGGGGCGGGTTCAGCATGGCCTGTCAGGGCCCCAACGGCGGCTGGATCGCCTCCGCGGTCGATTTGGTGCGCCTGGCGAAGGTGCTCGACGCGCCGAACGCGGTGCTCAACTCGACCTCCATCGGCAGGATGCTCGCCAAGCCCGAGACCGGCGCGAACCAGTACGGCTCCTGGTATGGCGCCGGCCTGTGGGTGCGCCAGGTGACCGGGCACGTCAACACCTGGCACGACGGCTCACAGCCCGGCACCTACACCTACATCGCGCGCCTGCAGAACGGCGTGACCTACGCCGCCCTGTTCAACCGGCGGGAGGAGAGCGGGTCCCCCGACTTCGACCTGCTCGCCGACCTGTTCAACGCGCAGATCGGGAAGGTGCGCTCCTGGCCCGCCGGCGACCTCGGCTCGCGCTACTTCTGACGGGGCTCAGCTGGGACTCGGCGTGGGCGCGTCGTTGTCCAGCTCCGTGGCGCTCCACTCGGCGACACCGCTGCCCGGCAGCTGACTGATTTTGGACTCGAACGTGGCGGTGCCGTCCGTCGCGTCGTCGTCCTCCTCGGCGAAGACGAGGAGGGACTGCCACTCGCTGTACCGGTCCGCGGGGAAGAGCAGCCGGGGGCCGATCAGCAGGTCCGAGTCGCCGGACAGCCGCTGGCTGTCGACGGTCACCCAGCCGTACGACGGCCGGTCGCTGAGCCGCACGTAGATGAGCGCCGAGCCTCCTTCGGGCACGACCACCTGGGCGGGCGTGACCATGACGCTCGGCGTGGCGCTCACACTCGGCGTGGGAGTGGGAACCGCGCTCGGCAGCAGGCGCACCACGCCGGCCGATCCGCGCGGCGCGGCGTCGGCCGTGCCCGGGACGAGCCCGGTCACCGCGCACGCGGTGGCCACGACGGCCGCGAGGACGGCCGAGCGACGTAACCGGCCGTGGGGGAATCGCATCGGCACCTCCATGGTGAGCTGACCAACCGCCTGGGGCCGGCTGCCGTCGATCGCCGGCGATGATCCCAGCGTCCGGTCTGCGTCGTGGCCTGTACAGGAACCGCCCCCACGGCGGCGGCCCGGGGCCCGGGCGTACGACCGGCGGCCGGCCGTTCACCTGGGGCAGACGCCACCCGGCACGGGTCGCCGCCCGGCGACGACCGGTGAAACATTCAGCGCCAGGAGTCAGCCGGCTTGGCGGAATTCGCCGGCCTGCGCACCCTCTGCGCAGGCGGCGGCCAGTTCGTCCAGCGACAGGCCCAGCGCGGCGGCGAGCGCGGCGACGGTGAAGAAGGCCGGGGTCGGCGCGCGGCCGGTCTCGATCTTGCGCAGCGTCTCGGCCGACAGGCCGGCCGCCGCCGCGACCTCGACCATGCTGCGCTCGCCGCGCGCCTGCCGGAGCAGGACGCCGAACCGCTCCCCCCGCTGCCGCTCTTCGGGGGTCAAAGGCACTCTCACCATGACCGTGATACTAATACCGGTATAGTTATTGGTGCCACCCCGGGAGGGCATGTCATGGTGGAAATCAAGACCGACGCCGCGCTGGACGCGATGCGGGAGGCGGGCCGCGTGGTGGCCCGCGCGCTCGACGCCGCGCGGAAAGCCGCGGCCATCGGGGTGCGGCTCACCGACCTGGACGAGACGGCGCGGGCGGTGCTGCGCGAGGCCGGGGCGAGCTCCCCGTTCCTCGGCTATCGGCCGCCCTTCGCGCCGACCCCGTTTCCCGCCGTGATCTGCGTGTCCGTCAACGACGCGATCGTGCACGGCATCCCGACCGACTACCGGCTGCGCGACGGGGACGTCGTCGGCGTCGACTGCGGCGCGGTGCTGGACGGCTGGGCGGCCGACGCCGCCGTCACGTTCATCGTGGGCACGCCGCGGCCCGGCGACCTGGAGCTCGTGGACACGACGCGCCGGGCGCTGGAGGCCGGCATCGCCGCCGCGACCGTGGGCAACCGCATCGGGGACATCTCCGCGGCGATCGGCGCGGTCGCCCAGAAGGCCGGATACGGCATGCCCAGGGACTTCGGCGGGCACGGCATCGGCCGTCGCATGCACGAGGACCCGTCGGTGCCCAACCACGGGCGGCCCCGCCGGGGCTATCCCCTGCGGCACGGCCTCGCCCTGGCCATCGAGCCGATGTTCATCGCCGGAGGCCGGGACGGCTACCACACGGCGGCGGACGGCTGGACGCTGCACAGCGTGGACGGCAGCCGGGCGGCCCACATGGAGCACACCATCGCGATCACCGAGGACGGCCCGCGCGTGCTGACCCTGCTCTAAATTCAGATGCCGGGGACGGCACGGCGTCCCTACCATCCGAGCCATGCCGACTCTGACCACGCTCGCCCTGTTCGCGGCCGCCACGCTGGCGCTGCTCCTGGTTCCCGGACCCGCCGTGCTCTACATCGTCACCCGCAGCGTGGCCCAGGGCCGTGCGGCGGGGCTGGTCTCCGTTCTCGGCGTCCATACCGGTTCGCTCGTCCACATCGCCGCCGCGGCGTTCGGGATCACCGCGCTGCTCGCCGCCTCGGCCACGGCGTTCGCCGTCGTGAAATATCTGGGCGCGGCCTACCTCCTCTACCTGGGCATCCGCAAGCTCATGCGGCGGACCGAGGTGGAGGAGGCCGAGGTCAAGGTGGCCTCGCCCCGGCGGCTGTTCGGCGAGGGGTTCGTGGTCAACGTGCTGAACCCGAAGACGGCCATGTTCTACCTCGCGTTCCTGCCGCAGTTCGTCGATCCGGCGCGCGGTCCCGTGGCGCCGCAGGTGCTCGTGCTCGGGGCCGTGTGGGTCGTGCTCGGCATGGCCAGCGACGGCACGTACGCCCTGCTGGCCTCGGTCCTGGCCGGGCGGCTGCGCTCCTCGGCGCGCGCCCGGCGGCGGCTCGACCGGGGCAGCGGCGTCGTCTACCTCGGTCTCGGCGCCGTGGCCGCCCTCGCGACCGAGGGCGCCAAGAAACTCTGACGGCTACCCAGGACATTTGTACTGCCGCAATCAGGAGCGCTGCATCTGCCCGGCTCCTCCGGTTTCCGAGACGCTTGACGCACACGGAGACGCCCTGGAGGACCCGATGACCGAGACCCTGACCGCCCCGGTGACAGCCGCACGGCCCCAGCGGGGCGCCCTCCGCACCTTGCTCATGCCGCTGGCGATCGACGTCGCCGCGCCGATGGCGTGCTACTACCTCCTGCACGGCGCCTTCGGCACGAGCGAGGTCACCGCGCTGGCCGTGAGCGGCGTGATCCCGGCCGTCCGGGTGATCGCCGGAATCGTCAGGGACCGCACGCTGAACGGGCTGGCCGGGCTGACGCTGGCGGTCAACGTGGCGGGCATCGCACTGAGCTTCGTCACCGGCGACGCCCGCATGATGATCGCGAAGGACTCGGCCCCGAGCGGCGTGATCAGCCTGTTCATGATGCTCACGGCGTTCACCGCGCGCCCGGTGATGACCCCGGGCATGCGCGCGTTCATCACCCGGGGGAACGCGGTGCGGGAGGCCGCCTGGGAGCGGCTCGTGAGCGGCGCCCGGTTCCGCCGCGCCGAGCGCCGCTTCACCGGCATCTGGGGCGCGGCGATGCTCGCCGACTGCGTGGTCCGGCTGATCGGCGCGTTCACGCTGCCGGTGTCCACCATGGTCTGGCTGTCCAACGTGCTGCTGATCGCCGCCCTCGCGGTGGGGCTCGTGGTGTCGGGCGCGTTCGGCTCCGGCCCGATCATGTGGATGATCAACAACGAGACGAGGAACGCGTGATGAGGGGCAGGGGCATCAACTACGACACCGGTTTCCTCCCGGGCGGGCGGATCAGCAGGGAGACGTTCGACCCGGAGACGGTCCGTGCGGAGATGCGGATCATCGCCGAAGAGCTGAACTGCACGGCCGTCCGCATCACCGGCGGACATCCCGAACGGCTCAGCGTCGCCGCGCGGCACGCCGCCGACGCGGGGCTGGAAGTGTGGTTCGCGCCCTTCCCCTGCGAGATGACGACGCGGGAACTCGCGCCGTTCTTCCTGGAGTGCGCCGAGCGGGCCGAGGAGGTGCGGCGCGACGGCGCGGAGGTGGTGCTCGTGACGGGGTGCGAGCTGAGCATCTTCTGCACCGGTTTCCTGCCCGGCGAGACCTTCTTCCACCGCCTGGCGGCGCTCGGCGCGGGGGACGCCGAGGTGTACGCCCGGTTCGCCGAGATCCCCGCGCGGCTGAACCCCTTCCTGGCGGAGACCGCCGAGGCCGTCCGCACGGTCTTCGGCGGGCGGGTGACGTACGCCTCGGGCGAGTGGGAGGACGTCGACTGGAGCCCGTTCGACATCGTCGCGGTGGACGCGTACCGCGACGAGCGCAACGCGGCGACCTACCGCGAGGAGCTGCGCTCCCGCTTCCGGCACGGCAAGCCGGTGGCGGTCACCGAGTTCGGCACGTGCGCCTACACAGGGGCAGGCGCACGCGGCGGCATGGCGTGGGCCATCGTGGACTACACCGCGAATCCGCCCCGGCTGGACGGCGACTACCGCCGCGACGAGGGCGAGCAGGTCCGTTACCTGCGCGAACTGCTCACCGTGTTCGAGGAGGAGGGCGTGGACAGCGCCTTCTGGTTCACCTTCGCCGCCTACAACACGGCGTACGACCCGGACCCGCGCCGCGACCTCGACATGGCCTCCTTCGGGGTGGTCCGGCTGCTGAAGGACGGCGGGAGCGAGCCGAAGGCGGGGGGCAGGGAGCCTAAGGAGGTCTTCCACGCCCTCGCCGCCGCCTACTCCGGCGGACGCGCCGCGGCCGCCACCTGACCGGCCCACCGATAGTCGGCCTTGCCCGCAGGGGAACGGACGATCTCCTCCACGAACGCGTAGGTCCGCGGCACCTTGTAGCCCGACAGCCGGGTGCGGCAGTGGGCGTCGAGCTGGTCCGCCGTCGGCGTCGTCCCGTCGTACGGCTGGACGACGGCCGCGACCCGCGACCCCCAGCGGTCGTCGGGGATCCCGGTGACGACGGCGTCGAAGACGGCCGGATGCCCCTTGAGCACCGCCTCGACCTCCTCGGGGAAGACCTTCTCCCCACCGGTGTTGATGCACTGGGATCCGCGGCCGAGGATGCGGATCGTGCCGTCCTCCTCCACCGTGGCGAGGTCGCCGGTGAGCAGCCACCGCACGCCGCGGGCGTCGGTCACGAAGGTGCGTGCGGTCTTGTCCGGGTCGTTGTGGTAGCCGGAGGCGATCCTGCCGGTCCTCGCCACCGTGCCGATCCGCCCCGACCCCGGCGCGACCGGGGTCAGCGTCTCGTCCAGCACGGCCACGGCGGCGCCGGCGTTGGGCCGGTAGCGCAGGCCCGACTCGGGCGACGAGCCCTCGACGCCCGACGCCGTGTATCCGGACTCGGTCGAGCCGAAGTTGTCCAGGATCATCCGGCCCGGCAGCAGCTCCTCCAGCCGGGCGCGCACGGCCCCGCTGAGGATCGCCCCGGTCGAGCTGAGCACGAACAGCGACGACAGATCGTAGGACCCGGCGGCCAGCTCCTCGGCGAGCGGGCGGGCCATCGCGTCGCCGGTGATGTTCAGGCTGACGACCTTCTCCCGCTCGATCGCGCGCAGCACGGCGGCGGCGTCGAACCTGCGGACGTACACCATGGTGCCGCCCATCCACCAGGCGATGAAGGTGCCCATCTGGGCCGCTCCGTGCATCAGCGGGGCCGCCGTCATCATGACGGCCGGCGACGCCGCGCCGCGCGCCTGCTCGATCACGGCCTCGGGCGTCTTCAGCGGCTCGCCGTACGGGTTGCCGCCGCCGAAGGCGTAGAACAGGTCCTCCGACCGCCACATCACGCCCTTGGGCATGCCGGTGGTGCCGCCGGTGTAGATGACGTACACGTCGTCGCCTGACCTGGGCGGAAATCCCCTGCCCTCGGGCTGCCCCGCCAGCGCCTCCTCGTACGGCACCGCGTCCCGCACGGCGGTGGGGCCGCCGACTGCCACGAGGTGGCGCAGCCCGGGGACCTGCGCGGCCACTCCCGCGACCCGGTCGTCGAACTCCACGTCGAACAGCAGGGCCTCGACGCCGGAGTCCCGGTAGAGGTAGAGCAGTTCCGACTCGACGTACCGGTAGTTGACGTTGACCGGCACGGCCCGCAGCTTCAGCGTCGCCAGCAGGCCCGCGACGTACTCCACCCCGTTGTAGAGCTGCATGCCGACGTGCGTGCCGGAGCCGACGCCGTGCGCGGCCAGGTGGTGGGCGAGCCGGTTGGCGCGGGCGTCGAGCTCGGCGTAGGTCGGGCGGTCGCCGCCGCAGACCACCGCCACGCGGTCCCCGATGGCGTCGGCGAGCCCCTCGAAAAGATCGGCGTGGTTGAACTCCATCCGGCGGACCTCCCGCGCTCAGGGTTTACTGCTGCCGACGATCCACATCGCGAAGAACTGGGCGCCTCCGCCGTACGCGTGGCCGAGCGCGAGGCGCGCCCCCTCGACCTGGTGCTCCCCCGCCATGCCCCGCACCTGGAGCGCCGCCTCGGCGAAGCGGATGAGGCCGGAGGCGCCGATCGGGTTGGACGACAGAACGCCGCCGGAGGCGTTCCACGGGGTGTCGCCGTCGAGGGCCGTGCATCCGGCCTCGGTCAGCTTCCAGCCCTCCCCCTCGGCCGCGAAACCGAGGTTCTCCAGCCACATCGGCTCATACCAGGAGAACGGGACGTACACCTCGGCGACGTCGATCTCCCGGCGCGGATCGGTGACGCCGGCCTGGCGGTAGACGTCGGCGGCGCAGTCGCGGCCGGCCCGCGGGCTGACGACGTCGCGGCCCGCCAGCATGATGGGCTCCGAGCGCATCGCCGTGCCGTGGATCCAGGCAGGCGTGCCGGTCACCTTGTCCTCGGCCGCCAGCACGATCGCGCAGGCGCCGTCGGACGACGGGCAGGTCTCCAAGTAGCGGATCGGCTCCCACAGCATCGGGGTCGACTCGACCATCTCCCGGTCGATCCCGGGAATGCGCAGGTGGGCGTACGGGTTCTTCAGCGCGTTCCGCCGGTCCTTGACGGCGACCAGCGTGCCGACGTGATCGGGCGCGCCCGACCTGCGCATGTACTCCCTGATGTGCGGTGCGAAGTAGCCGCCCGCGCCCACGACCAGGGAGGCGTTGAAGGGCAGGTGCGTGGTCAGGGCCCAGGTGGCGTTCGACTCCGACTGTTTCTCGAAGGCGACCACCAGCACCCGCCCGTGCACGCCGCCCTGCACCAGCGACGCGCCGACCAGCGCGGTCGAGCCGCCGACCGAGCCCGCCGTGTGCACGCGCATGACCGGCTTGCCGGCCGCGCCGAGCGCGTCGGCGAGGTACGCCTCCGGCATCATCACGCCCTCGAACAGGTCGGGGGCCTTGCCGATGACGACCGCGTCGATGTCGGCGAACGTCAGGCCGGCGTCCTCCAGCGCCCGCAGGGCGGCCTCGCGGACCAGCCCGGCCAGCGACACGTCCCGCCGCCTGGTCTGGTAGCGGGTCTGGCCCACGCCGATGACGGCACAGCGGTTTCCCACGGCGACTCCCCTACGCGGACGTTTCGAGCACTGCGCCTTCCAACCCGGCGCCTTCGAGCACGGCGACGAGGTTCTGCTGCAGGCACGGCCCCGAGGTGGCGTGCGCCACGGTGCGGCCGGCCGAGCCGTCGAGGATCCGCCGGGCCGCCTCGCCCACCCGGATCAGGCCGGTGGCCATGACCGGGTTGGCCGCGAGCGGCCCCCCGGACGGGTTGACCGTCACGTCCTCCGACAGGCCGAGCGCCTCGCGCAGGATCGGCTCCTCGTGGCTGAACTGGGTGTGCAGCTCCGCCACGTCGACCCGGCCCTTGCCCACCCCCGCCGCCCGGCCCGCGTCGGCGGCGGACACCGACCGGGACAGGTCACGCATGCCCAGATAGTGGGGCTCGGCGCGGTGCGCGATGCCGGTGATCCAGGCGGGCCGCCCGGCCAGCTCACGGGCGCGGTCGCCGGCGGCCAGCACCACGGCCGCCGCCCCGTCCGTGACCGGCGCGACGTCGTACGGCCGCAGCGGCTCGACCTCGAACTCCTCCCCTGTGTTCTTTCCAGTCGGCGGGTCCGGCAGGTCGAGGGCGTACCGGTTGGCCCGCCCGTCCGCCCGGCTGCGCCGTACGATCTCGTCCAGCGCCGCCCTGTCGGCGTTCACCGCAGCGGCCTGCAGCGCGGCGTACGACACCTGGTCGAGCCCGAGCGGCGCCAGATAGTACGGGTCGAGCTGGAGCGTCATGATCTCCCGGATGTCCGACATCGAGGACTTGCCGAAGCCGTAGACCAGGGCGGTGTCGATGTCGCCGTGCTGGAGCCGCACCCACGCCTCATACAGCGCGAAGGCGCCGTCCATCTCGACGTGGCTTTCGCTGATGGGCGGCCAGGCGCCGACCGCGTCGAGCGCGGAGACGAACGAGAACGGCGCGCCGGCCAGGTAGTCGCACGAGCCGGAAACGGTGAAGCCGAACCTCTTCAGCCCGGTCGCCCGCTTGACCTCGTCGATCACCGGCAGCAGCAGCTCCGGTTCGGCCAGCCCGGTGTCGTGGCCGGTGTGGACGGTCTGGGCGAAGGCGACGACGGCGACGTCCCTCATCGGGCGCCCCCGGTGGAGTCGAGGTCGGCGTCCGGCTCCCCGGTCGGTTCGAACCACTTCACGTTGGTCATCGACAGCGTCCGCTCCTCGGGCGGCACCCACACGGCCCGCACCCGCATGCCCTGCCGCACCTCGTGCGCGGGCACCCCGCCGATCAGCGTGATCATCGGCGTGTCCGCGCCGTCCAGCAGCACGTACGCTGAGACGAACGGCACCTCGGGGGCCCGGGGGTCGGGCAGGTTGTTGATCGCGAAGGTGGTGATCGTGCCGGTGTCGGCCACCTCCACCTCCTCCTCGATCACCGAGCCGCACGCGGGGCACGACTCGCGGTAGGGCACGTAGACGGCGGCGCACTCGGCGCACCGGCCGCCGACGAACCTCCCGTCGCGCACGCCCTCCAGGAACCGGGTGAGCGCCCGCCCCGGCGTGACGCGATACTCGGCCCGCACCGGCGCGACGAGCGAGGTGACCTCGGGCAGGAAGCACTCGATGTCCGTGATGTGCCCGGTGGTGGCGGCCCGCCAGCGCGGGCGCACCCGCATGCCCGGCCGCAGCGCCTTCGGGCTCCCGGCGTCCAGCGCGTGGACGAGGGCGGTGTCGGCGCCGTCGAGCCTGATGAGCGCCCAGGCGAACGGCCGGTCGAGCGGGTGGCCGGGCCGCGGGGAGCCGACCCAGGCCCACGCCTGCACGGTCCCGGCCGGTCCGACCTCCACGTACTCCTCGGTGACCGGCTCGCCCGTGTCCGGGTCGTACTCCAGCGGCGGCACCAGCACGCGCCCCCCTGCCGTACGGACCCCGACCAGCCGCCGGTCGCGCAGCTCGGTGAGGAACCGCCCGATGACGGGCCCGGTCGTCCGGGTGTAACCGCCGGGGAACTCCAGGACGTGCGTCGCGACCAGGTCCTCGGACATATCAGATGGCACGGTCCCTGCCTTCCCAGTAGGGGGCGCGGAGCTTGCGTTTGAGCAGCTTGCCGTTCGGCTCGCGGGGCATCTCGTCGATGAAGTCGATCACGCTCGGCCACTTCATGCGGGCCAGGCGGCCCTCCAGCGAAAGGACGATCTCCGCGGCCAGTTCCTGCCCGGGGACGGCGCCGGGGGCGGGCTCGACGACGGCCATGATCCGTTCGCCCCACTCGTCGTCCGGGATGCCGAACACGGCCACGTCGGCCACCTTCGGGTGGACCACGAGCTCCTTTTCGATCTCGGCCGGATAGATGTTGGCCCCGCCCGAGATGATCACGTCGGCCTTACGGTCGCAGAGGAACAGGAAGCCGTCCTCGTCCAGGTAGCCGATGTCACCGACGGTGAAGTAATCGCGCAACCGGTTGGCCGCGGTCTTCTCCGGGTCGCCCTTGTATTCGAAGGAGATGCCCATCTTCATGTAGACGGTGCCGGGCGTGCCCGTGGGCACCGGCGCGAGCTCGTCGTCCACGATCAGCAGCTCGCTGCCCGGCCAGGCGTTCCCGACCGTGCCCGGCCGTTTCCTCCAGTCCTCGGGAGTCGCGATCGTGCCGCCGCCCTCGGTGGCGGCGTAGTACTCGTAGATCACGTCGCCCCACCACTCCAGCATCTGCCACTTGACCGGCACCGGGCAGGGCGCGGCGGCGTGGATCATCCACCGCAGCGACGACAGGTCGTAGGAGCGTCGCGTCTCCTCGGGCAGCGACAGCAGCCGTTTGAAGTGCGTCGGCACCATGTGGGAGTTCGTCACGCGGTGGCGTTCGCACAGGCGCAGGGTCTCCTCGGCGTCCCACTTGTCCATGAAGACGAGCGTGTGCCCCATGTGCAGCGCCGTACCGGCGAACTGGGTGACCGCCGTGTGATAGCTCGGCGACGTGACCAGGTGGGCGTTCGGACGGCCAGGCGTCACGCCGAACAGCCGCAGCAGCCCGGTCATCAGCTCGGCGGAGTCGTCGGGGTCGAGGCCGGTGAGCGCGCGCCGCACGCCCTTCGGCCTGCCGGTGGTGCCCGAGGTGTAGTGCATGGTGGCCCCGGCCGTACGGCCGGGGGGCGTGGTGTCCGGCCTGCCGTCGGTCAGCTCGGCCACCGGCCGGAAGCCGTCGACCTCGCCGTACGCGAAGCACCGGCCGGCGGCGATCCCGGCTTCCCTGGCGCCCCTGGCGGCCTCCGCGGCGTACCGCTCGTGGGCGAAGAACGCGGCGGCCTCGCTGTCGGCCACGATGTAGCCGATCTCGGGCCCGGTGAGGTGCCAGTTGACCGGCGTGTAGTACCACCCCGCCTGGAGGGCCGCGAGGTAGAGCACGAGGCCGTCCGCGCCGTTGGGCAGCAGGCCGCAGATGCCGTCCCCGGGGCGCAGGCCCAGCTCGCGCAGGCCGTGGACCACGCGGTTGGCCCTGGCGAGCAGTTCGCCCGCGGGATGCTCCGTTCCGTCGGGATCGACCGCGGCGATCCACGCCGGGTCGGCCTGCGCCAGCCTCCAGAAACCGAGTGAGCCCATGTGCCAGCTCCCTTGAGGGTGCGCCGCACACCAGGACGTCGACGGCACGAGCGGCTGCGGAGTGAAGCACGCCGGCACGACGCTGACAAGACCTGGCAATGCGGAGCGACTCAGACGAGAATCGGTTCTAGTTCTTGCGGGCAGAGTAACCCCGCGCGCCATGTCGAACAAGCGCTTGATCGAGCCGGTGACGCCGCCCAGCTGGAGGACACCTGTGGAGCTCCTGCCCATCAGCACCCCGCACTGCCGGATCGAGCGCGACGGTCACGTGGTGGTCGTCACGATGGACCGGCCCGAGGCCAGGAACGCGCTCTCACAGGACATGCTGGTGGGGCTCGCCGAGGCGTGGCGGTACATCTCGGACGAGCCGGAGGTGCGGGTCGGCATCCTCACCGGCGCGGGCGGCACATTCTGCGCCGGGGCCGACCTCAAGGCCATGGGCACGCCGTCCGAGGACGAGCGGGTGCGCCGCCGGGCCGCCGAGATCCCCGACTACCACTGGAAGGGCCTGCTGCGCGATCCCGAGGCACTGCCCGCCAAGCCCGTCGTGTGCGCCGTCGAGGGGTACGCCGTGGCGGGCGGCACCGAACTGCTCGTCGGCACCGACCTGCGCGTCGCCGGCGAGAGCGCCACGCTCGGGCTGTTCGAGGCGCGGCGGGCGCTGTTCCCGATGGGCGGCAGCGCCGTACGGCTGCCGCGCCAGATCCCGTACGCGTTCGCCATGGACGTGCTGCTCACCGGCAGGCCGGTCACGGCGGCCGAGGCGCTCGCGATGGGCATGGTCAACCGGGTCGTGCCGGACGGACAGGCGCTGGAGACGGCCCGTGAGATCGCCGATCAGGTGGCCGCCTGCGGGCCGCTGGCCGTCCAGGCGATCCTGCGCGCCTACCGCGAGACGCTGGGCATGCCGGAGGCCGAGGCCCTCAAGGTCTCCGACGCGATCGGCTGGCCGGTCATCGGCTCCGAGGACGCCAAGGAGGGCTCCCGCGCCTTCCGCGACAAGCGCCCTCCCCTCTATCAGGGCCGATAACTCTATATCAGGGCCGATGACGCGCCCCCCAGCGGACGCCCACGCCGCTGCTTGACCTTGCCCCAGGGGCAGGGTTCGACGATGTTCCGCATGAACGACAACGCGCTGCACACCGTCGAAGCCCAGATCCGCGAGCAGGCCGCCGCCTACTGCGAGGCCGGGAACGTCCCCGGGTTCGTCGCCGGCGTCCACCACGCCGGCCGGCAGGTCGTCGTCGCCCACGGCACCGCGAACGCCGCCACCGGCGCCCCGATGGTCGAGGACACCGGATTCCTCTTCGGCTCCGTCACCAAGGTCCTGACCACCACGCTGGTCCTGCAGCAGGTAGACCGGGGCCTGCTGGACCTCGACACACCGGTGGTGAAGCACCTCCCCGACTTCGCCCTGACCACACCGGGCGCGGCGGACAAGATCCTGGTCCGCCATCTCATCTCACACACCAACGGCATCGACGCCGACCTCTTCTTCCCCGACGCCAAGGGCCGCGACGCTCTGAAGAGTTACGTCCACGGCCTCGCGAGCGGCTGCGGCACCCTGTTCGAACCCGGCGAGATGCTCAGTTACAGCAACGGCGGCATGATCGTCGCGGGTCGGCTGCTGGAAGCGGTGACCGGCGTCCCCTTCCCCGACCTGCTCGAACGCGACATCTACGCACCCGTCGGCATGAAGGACTCCGGCGTATCTGCCGAACAGGCCATCCTGCGCAGCACGGCCATCGGTCACTTCCCCGACCCGCGGACCATGGCGGCAAGGCCCACGGGCATGTTCATGCTGCCCGACACCTGGGGGCCGGCCGGCGGCACACCGATCGGCACCATCGCCGACCTGCTCGCCTTCGGACGCACCCACCTCGCGGGCGGTCTGTCCCCATCGGGCGCACGTGTCCTGTCGGCCGGGTCGACCGCGCTGATGCAGCAGGTCTCGTACGACATGGCGACCCCGAACGTCCCGCCGATGGGCCTGGGCTGGGTGCGGTATCCGTTCGGCGACACGACCGTGCTCGCCATGTCGGGCGCGTCGCCCGGCGGCGTGTCCATCCTGTGCGTCGTGCCCGAGCACGACCTGGTCTTCGCCGCCTACGGCAACACACCGGGGGCGATCGTGCTGCACGACCAGATCCTGCGGCGGCTCCTGAGCGAGCATCTCGGCGTCCGCATCCCTCCCCTGATCGCCGAACCGGAACAGGACGTCGACCTCACCTCCTACGTGGGCACCTACCGCTCCAACCAGCTCCGCATCGACGTCCGCGTGGTCGATGGCCAGCTCGAGGAGCGGACGACGTACGAACCGGCGGACGAATCCCAGAAGCGGATATTCACCGAGTTCGCGGGCGGCATGACCTCCGCCCCGCCGCAGCGCTACGTGCCGATCCGGCCCGGCCTTTTCGCACCCGCCGGATACCCGCTGGAGACGTTCGACGGATACCTCCGGCTGCTGCTCGTCTCCTACCACGACGTCCGCGACGGCCGGGCGCGGTTCCGCAACGGCGGCGGCCGCCTGACCCGGCGCGTGTGACGGTCCGGTGCGAGGATGTCCAGCGTGATCACGATTGGCCGGCTCGCGGACTACGCCGGAGTGACCGTCAAAGCCGTCCGCCACTACCACGAGCGCGGTCTGCTCCCCGAGCCCGGCCGCGACTCGTCCGGCTACCGGCGCTACACCGCCGAAGACGCCGTCCAGCTCATCAAGATCAGGACCTTGGCTCAGGCGGGCGTGCCGCTGGCCCGCATCAAGGACCTCCTCGACGCCGACCCCGATGCGCTCGCGGCGGCCGTGGCCGAGATCGACCGCGACGTCCGTGACCGCATCGCGCAGCTGCGGCACGTCCGCGATCAACTCGCCCAGCTGCGCGGCGGCGACGGGCTCTTCGTCTCCCCCGAAGTCGCCGCTCATCTCGACGACCTGCGCCGGCTCGGCGTCAGTGAGCGTCAGATCCGCCTGGAACGCGACGGGTGGATCCTCATGCAGACGGCCTCACCCGAGGACGCCGCCCTGTGGATCGCCGAGAAACGCGAACTCATCGCCGACCCGGAATTCCGCGCGCTCTATCTCGAACACGACGCCGCCTACGATTGGCCGCCGAGCGACCCCCGTCTTCCCGCCCTCGCGGACCGTACGCGACGCTGGTTCGCCGCCCACCACAGCCGATCCGAGTCCCGGCCCGTCCACGACCCTGCCGTCGCCCGGCTGGCCGCGCGAACCCAGCCCGGAGCCTCATCCCCGACCTGGGACCGACTGGCCCAGCTCATGGCAGGCTAGGCGCATGTCCTGCACGCGGCCGGACCGGGCAGCCGTCAGGGGCGGGCCTGGACCATGGCGTGGGTGCCGGTGGTCCGCCAGGGACGGCCGGGCGCGTCCAGCTCCGCCAGCGTGCGCTCCGGCACGCCGGCGAGCGCGTCCGACTTCAGCGTGCGCAGCGCGACGACCGGCCCCGGGAAGTAGCCGGTGACCGCGGCGAACGGCGTGCTCGCCGCCCACATCCGGTCGCCGACGAGCCGCCGGTAGTTCAGGTCGCCCTTCATGACGGTCAGCGACGCCGACGCGAACTCCTCCCGCAGGTCGTCCGGCATCTCCGCGTACGGCAGCGGGGCGCAGGCGAAGGGATGCGCCCGCAAGGTGAGGCGTCCCTCCTCCATCGCGGTCCAGAGGCGGGCGCCCGCCTCTCCGGCCCGGCCGGGCGCCGCGGCGAGCCGCCGCAGGCACGCGAGCACGTCGGCGGGAGTGGCGTCGGACACGAAGTACGGGAATGGCTTGACGTGGAGGACGACCTCGCCCGTGAGCCCCTGGGCGAGGAGATGGTCGGCCAGCACGAGATCGGGCAGCAGTTCGCGCCCCGCGTTGTCGGCGACCAGGCAGATCCTCCCCGGGGCGGCCGCCTCGATCAGCGACCACAGCAACGGGCGGTCGTCCACCACCAGGTCCGCGGCCCTCTCCCTGTCGCCCTCGGCGGTGACGCCGAAGGACAGGTCCGCGCGGTTGCCCCAGAGCGCGCCGAGCAGCAGCGCGTCGGCCCGCTCGGCCGGGGAGAGCGTCGCCGTCTCGTCGAGCGCCGCCAGCTCCGCGTCCACGACCGGGCCGTCGAGCTCGGCCTGCTTCATGGGGCCGAACGGATCGACCCCGCGCCACGGGCCGTCGCCGAAGTATCCGGTGGCTTCGAGCACCTTGCGATAGAAGTAGCTCTCCCCCCACAGGAACGGCACGTCGACGTAGCGCCGGCCGATCCTGCCGCGTCCCCACTCGGCCCAGGCGGCGCCGTCGTGCGCCGACGGCTCCAGCGGCTCCATGACGTCGCGCACGACCTCGTCGAGCAGCCGGTCGAGGGCACGCCGCCGGTCCGGCGGGTACGGCAGCGCCCCCGCGATCTGGCGGACGAGGACCGGATGCCGCTCCCTGAAGACGCTCAGGGCGTAGGAGCCGGGGACGTTCCCCATGATCGGCGGCGGGCTGGGCGGGGCCTCCGCCACGGTCTCGTCGCGGGCACCACTCATCCCCGGCGTCCTCCCTCGGCTCGCGCAACTGCACCGCCAGTAAATCGCAGCGGCCGAGCGACCGAGGGAGGCGGGGCAGGGGTGCGGGCAGGGTACGGCAGGGGTGAGGGACCGGGCGCGCGAGAGCCCTCGCCGCTCGCGGCGTCACCCGTCGCCGGTCATGCGGCCGAGGCGCTCCATGGCCTCGATGTACTCCTCCACCATCTCGAAGACGACCTGTCTGGCCGGCTTGACCTGGTTCATCGCGCCGATGATCTGACCGGCCGGGAACGTGGCCAGCTCGGTCGCGTCCGACCTGCCGATCCGCCGCAGCGCGTCGGAGATCAGCATGAACTGCAGCGGCATCGGCAGCGTGCCGGGCGACTCGGCCGACTCCCACGCGTCGGTCCACTCGTTCTTCAGCAGGCGGGCGGGCTTGCCGGTCCAGCTCCGCGACCTGACCGTGTCGCGGGAGGTGGCCGCGATGATGCGCTGCCGTACGGTCTCCGAGGTGTCGGCCTCCTCCACGGCCAGCCAGATCGAGCCGGTCCACACGCCTTCGGCGCCGAGCGCCATGCCCGCGGCCATCTGGCGGCCGGACCCGATGCCGCCCGCGGCCAGGACCGGCACGTCCACCGCGTCCACCACCTGCGGAATCAGCACCATCGTGGAGATCTCTCCGGTGTGGCCGCCGGCCTCGGTGCCCTGCGCCACGACGACGTCCACGCCGACCTCGACCTGTTTGATCGCGTGGCGGGGCGTGGAGGCGAGCGCGGCCACCTTCACGCCCTTCGCGTGCGCGTGCTCGACGACGTCGGCGGGCGGCGGGCCGAGGGCGTTGGCGAGCAGCGCGATGGGATGCCGCAGCGCGACCTCGACCTGCGGCCGGGCGGTCGCGTCGGTCCAGCCGAGCAGCACCTTGCCGGAGTCGGAGCCGTCCAGCGGCGGCACACCGTGCCGGGCCAGCAGGTCCTCCACGAAGGCCCGGTGCCCCTGCGGGATCATCCCCTGCAGGCGCGCCACCAGTTCGGCCGGAGAGTCCACGTCGAGGTCCGCGCCCGCGTAGGAGGCGGGCATCACCACGTCGACGCCGTACGGACGGCCGTCCACGTGGTCGTCGATCCACTTCAGCTCGATTTCGAGCTCTTCCGGGGTGAAGTACAGGGCGCCGAGCACTCCCATGCCGCCGGCGCGGCTGACCGCGGCGACGACGTCCCGGCAGTGGCTGAAGGCGAAAATGGGGAACTCGATTCCGAACATGTCGGTGACACGTGTCCGCATGCCTCGAACGTACGACGGCTCCCAGTGAACTGCAACGCGTTCTAATTAGCCGTATCGGGCGGGTTCCTACCAGCCGGTAACCAGGCATTCGAGGACGGCCGACGCCCCAGGTGAGAACGCGTTCCACACTGTCGCCGCCTCCCTGCGGCACGGCCCATCGGCACCATGCGTCACAGCGGCGACGATAGCTCACGGACCAAAGTCAGATTTCATGACAATGCGGGATTGCGGCCATACCACCGGGGTCGTACCGTCCCTCTATGGATCTGGAGATCCGCCATCTGAGAATCGTGCACGCGGTCGCCGAAGCCGGGAGCGTCACGAAAGCGGCCACCCGGCTCGGCCTCGCCCAACCGTCGCTCACCGCTCAGCTCAAGCGCATCGAGCGATCACTAGGAGGTCCGCTGTTCGAACGCGACCGCAACGGCGCCCGTCCCACACCTCTCGGCGAGATGGTGCTCGCCCGCGCCCGGGTGCTGCTGCCCGCCGTACGGGACCTTCAGGAGGACGCGGTGAGGTTCGCCAACACCTCCGTCAAGCTGCCCGGCTATCGTCTCGGCGCGACGAACGGGCCCATACTCGGCGGGCTCGTCGAGCGGCTGACCGCCGACCAGCCGGGCGTCCCCGTCACCACCCGCACCTCGTGGTCCGCCGGTGAGCTGACCGCGCTCGCGGTGGCGGGCCGGCTCGACTTCGTGCTGCTCGGGACGTGCGGCGACAGCCCGCCACCCCCGGCCGAGGCGATGAACTGGACCACGGTCGGCACCGACCCGGTCTTCGTGCTCCTGTCCGAGGACCACCCCCTCGCGGGGGAGAAGGAACTGGAGCTGTCCAGCCTCGCCGAGGAACACTGGACGGTCGCCCCCGGCGACGGCTGTTTCGCCGACTGCTTCGCCGCCGCCTGCGCCCGGGCCGGGTTCGTCCCCGAGTCCATCTACGAGACGGATGTGGCGACCTGCCTGCACCTGGTCGGAGTGGGCAAGGCGGTCGCCCTGTGCCAGGCCACCTTCCGGCTCACCGCCGGGCTGGTCATGATGCCGCTGGCCGGTGCGCCGCTGCGCTGGCGGCATCTGCTCGGCTGGCACGCCGACTCGATCGGCGCGCGGGCGGCCGCCCCCGTGGTCGCCGCGCACGCCCGGGCCGCGTACGCCGACGCGGTGCGGCGCAGCGCCCGCTACGCCGACTGGCTCGCCACCAACCCCGAATACGGAGCGGTTCCCTAGCCGGAAGCGCACGGCGAGGTATCCGGAACGACCCTGCCGGTGCCCGCTGTGCTGGAGCGACCAATTTCGGGCCAGCGAATCCTCAGACGAGGGCGGTTCCATAACTCGGCGATAGGGGCGAACTGATAGATCCACCTGAGAGCGGAGGTCGGTTACGTTGACGGCACCCCCCAAAGACAAGGAGAGCCCCACATGCTCCACAGACGCACCGTACTCGCCGGATGCGCTCTGGCCGTCACGGCCCTCGCCACGGTCGCCACCCCCGCCATGGCCGAGCCGAACAACTCTCCCGCCTCCTCCGCCGTCAAGCCCCCGCCCGCAATGGTGGACGCCATGCAGCGCGACCTCGGGCTCACCCCCGCCCAGATCGACGCCCGGCTGGCCAACGAGGCGAAGGCCATGTCCACCGACGCCAAGGTCCGTGCCGCGATCGGTGACGCCTACGCCGGATCCTGGGTCTCCGGCACCACCGCCGAGAGCTTCATCGTCGCCACCTCCGACGCTTCCAAGGCGGGCGCGGTGCTGGCCGCCGGCGCGCAGCCGAAGATCGTCGGCCGCAACCTCGCCGCGCTCGAGTCCGCCGAGGCCGCACTGGACCGGGCCGCCTCCGGCGCGCCCGCCTCCACGTCCGTCTGGTACGTCGACGTGCTCAGCAACAGCGTCGTCGTGCTGTCCTCCAACACCGCCGAGGCCGAGGCGTTCGTGGCCGCGAGCGGCGTGGACAAGTCGGCCGTACGGGTCGAGCAGTCCAACGAGCAGCCGCAGACCTACTACGACGTGCGCGGCGGCGACGCCTACTACATCAACAGCTCTGCCCGGTGCTCGATCGGCTTCTCCGTACGCAAGGGAAGCACGAACGGCTTCGTCAGCGCCGGCCACTGCGGCCGCGCGGGCAACACCACGACCGGCTACAACCGGGTCGCGCAGGGCACCTTCCAGGGCTCCTCGTTCCCCGGCAACGACTACTCCTGGGTCGCGGTCAACAGCAACTGGACGCCCAGGGGCTGGGTCAACAACTACAGCGGCGGCAACGTGGCCGTGAAGGGCTCGACCGCCGCGACCGTGGGGTCGTCGATCTGCAGGTCCGGCTCGACCACCGGCTGGCACTGTGGCACCGTCCAGCAGCTCAACGCCAGCGTCCGCTACTCGCAGGGCACGGTGAGCGGCCTGACCCGGACCAACGTCTGCGCCGAGCCCGGTGACTCCGGCGGCTCGTTCATCTCGGGCAGCCAGGCCCAGGGCATGACCTCCGGCGGCTCGGGCAACTGCTCCTCCGGCGGCACCACATACTTCCAGCCCGTCAACGAGGCCCTCTCGGCGTACGGCCTCACCCTCGTCACCGGCTGACCCCACCCCCCTCGTGATCTTGTAGTTTGCGCAGTGATGGGCTCTGACCAGCGCCATCACAGCCCGTGATCTTGCACAAAAGCGCACCCTGGCCGCACGACCAGCGACAACGCCCTCCGTGATCAAGCAATTGCCGGATCACGGAGGGCGTTTTCGCGGGCGGAGCGCACGACCGGCGGCTCGACTGCAAGATCACGAGAGGGAGCGCCGCAGGTCAGCGACTTCTGTGCGACAAACTACAAGATCACGGCGGGGGGCTACTTGCCCGGCTCCGGGTCGCGGGGCAGGCCGAGCATGCGCTCGGCGATGATGTTGAGCTGCACCTCCGTGGTGCCGCCGTAGATCGTCATCGCCCGGGTGGCGAGCACGGCGCGGTTCCAGTAGCCGGCGTCGCCGAGCTTCCAGTCGGCGGCGGTGACGGCGGCCGTGCCGAGCAGCGAGACCGCCACCTCGGAGACGTGCTGCGCGTGCGCGGTGGACAGCAGCTTGCGCACCGACGCGTCGGCGCCCGGCTCGCTGCCGGCGAGCTGCTTGAGGGTCACCCGCAGCGACAGCGCGTTGATCGAGTGCGCCTCGCAGGCGACGCGGGCGAGGTCCTGCCGCTCGGCGGCGGTGAGCTCACGGCCGAGCCGGCCGGCCAGGCCGAGCAGGTCGGGCACCGAGGCTCCGGTGCCGCCCGAGCCGGACGACAGCGAGACCCGCTCGTTCGACAGCGTGTTCCTGGCGACCCGCCAGCCCTCGTTCACCTCGCCGACGACCATCTCGTCCGGCACGAAGACGTCGTCGAGGAACACCTCGTTGAACAGGTTCTCCCCCGTCATCTCGGTCAGCGGCCGCACGGTGACGCCCGGCGCCTTCATGTGCACGAGGAAGTAGGTGATGCCGTCGTGCTTGGGCTTGGAGGTGTCGGACCGGGCGATGCAGATGGCCCACTCGGCGACGTGCGCCACCGACGTCCAGATCTTCTGCCCGTTGAGCCTCCAGCCGCCCTCGACCTTCTCCGCCTTCATCTGCAGCGACGCGAGGTCGGAGCCGGCCTCCGGCTCGGAGAAGAGCTGGCACCAGATGAGCTCGCCGCTCAGCGTCGGCGGCAGGAACCGCTCCTGCTGCTCCGACGTGCCGTACGTGACCAGCGACGGCACCACCCACGCGCCGATGATCATCTGCGGCGGCTTGATCTTGGCCGCCCTGACCTCCTGGTGGATGAGCACCTGCTCCAGCGGGGAGGCCGCGCGGCCCCAGGGCTTGGGCAGGTGCGGCATGACGAAACCGGCCTTGGCCAGGGCCCGCTTCTGCTCGACGCCCTCCAGGGCGGCGATCTCGGCGAGCTCCGCCCGGATGGACTCGCGCAGCGGCTCCGACTCCTCCGGCAGGTCGATCTCCATCTCCCGGGAGACGCCCTGGAGCGCGAGCGCCGCCACCCGGTCGGACCACTCGGAGGAGGAGCCGAGCAGCGCGCGGAGGGTCAGCGCCCGGCGGTAGTAGAGGTGCGCGTCGTGCTCGAAGGTGTAGCCGATGCCGCCGAACGTCTGGATCGCATCCTTGGCGCACTGCACGGCCGCGTCGGGCGCCATGACGGCGGCGATCGCGGCGGCGTAGTCGCGCTCGGCGCCCTCCGCCCGGGTGGCGTCCCAGACGGTGGCCCGCGCCTGCTCCAGCGCCACCAGCATCCGCGAGATCTTGTGCTTGATGCCCTGGAACTGGCCGATCGGACGGCCGAACTGCACCCGGACCTTGGCGTAGTCGGCGGCGGCGGACACGCACCAGGCGGCCACGCCGGCCGCGTCCGCCCCGAGGACGATCGCGGCCACGTTCCGCACCTCGGCGCCGGTCAGGCCGGTCAGCACCCGCTCGGCGGGCACCCGTACGCCGTCCAGCTCGACCTTGGCCACGCCGCGGGTGAGGTCGAGCGACTTGACCGCGGTGACCGTCGCCTGGGCGGCGTCGATCGCCACCCACTCCTCACCGCCGTCCACGGCCACCGGCAGGACCAGCACGTCGGCGACCGCCGCGCCGAGGACGAACCCGGCCGCGCCGCTCACCGTCAGCGCGTCGCCGTCGCGGACACCGGTGATCTCGGCGGCGAGCGCGACCGCGCCGGTCAGCGATCCGTCCGCGAGCCCGGGCAGCAGCTCGGCCTGGGCCTTGCCCTCGGAGGCGAGGATCGCGGCGCTGGCGAGCACGGTCGGCACCATCGGGCCGGGCGCCACCCGCTCCGACAGCGCCTCGATCGCCACGGCCGCCTCCAGGAGGCCGTAGCCGGAGCCCCCGAACTCCTCCGGGACGTGCAGCCCGAGCAGCCCCTGGCCGGCGAGAGCGGGCCAGAAGGCCGGGCGCTCCTCCGTTCCCGGATCGGCGAGGACACCGACCGTGCTTCGCACGAGGTCGGCGGGCACGGCCCGCTCGGCCCATCCGGTCACCGACTCGCGAAGCGCCTCGTGCTCCTCGCTCAGCCCGATCGCCATAAGATCCTCCAGCACTAGGTCCTTGTAGAACCATATTCTAGAGGAATATTCGCTGGCTAGGCCGGGTTCCGCGGAGCTCCGGTATCGGCCGTTCCCGGCACCCGTCATGACCTGCGCCGGTCCCGGCGTGCCGCCTTGCGGCGACCGTTCCCGCAGGTAGACAGGGGACTATGCAGCTCTCACGGAAGGTCCTCCGCACGGTCGCCGCCCCGGCCGTGGCCGCGCTGGTCGCGGGGGGATGCGCGCCGGGAACCACCCCGGGCGAGACCGCCTCTCCGACGGCCTCTCCGAGGACGGGGACGGCCGCGCCCGTGCCGTCCCGCCCGATCGAGCTGGAGACGACCTACGAGCAGGTCATCAAGAGAGTCCTTCCGTCGATCGTGCAGATCACCACAGGGGAGGCGCTGGGCTCGGGCATCGTCTACGACACCGACGGCCACATCCTGACGAACGCCCACGTCGTGGGCGCCGCCACGACGTTCCAGGTCACGCTGGCGACCGGCGGCAAGCCGAGGAGGGCCAGGCTGGTGAGCTCCTATCCCCCCGGCGATCTGGCCATCATCCAGGTCGAGAACAAGAACGGGCTGACGCCCGCGACCTTCGGCCGCTCCGCGAACCTCAAGGTCGGGCAGATCGTGCTCGCGATGGGCAACCCGCTCGGCTTCTCCGGCAGCGTGACCCAGGGCATCGTGTCGGCCCTGGGCCGCACCGTGACGGGCGAAAGGCACGCCGGCGGCGGGGCCGCGACCATCACCAACGCCGTCCAGACCTCCGCGCCCATCAACCCCGGCAACAGCGGCGGCGCACTGGTGGACCTGTCCGGCCAGGTCATCGGCATCCCGACGCTGGCCGCCGTCGATCCCAACCAGGGCGCCGCGCCCGGCCTCGGCTTCGCGATCCCGAGCGACACCGCGACCGACATCGCCCGCCAGATCATCCGGTACGGCCGGGTCGTCAACAGCCATCGGGCGGCCCTCGGCGTACGGGTCGGCACGGCGGTCGACGCGGAAGGCAACCCGGTCGGCGTGGCCGTCGGCTCTGTGTCCCCCGGCGGCGGCGCGGACAAGGCCGGCATCCGCCCCGGCGACGTGATCGTCAAGGTCAACGGCACGCCCACGCCCACGGCCACCGCCCTGTCGCAGGTCCTGGTGACGCTCAAGCCGGGTGACGCGGCCAAGGTCGAGCTGATGCAGCCGGACGGCACCAAGAGGACGGTGACCGTCGTGCTCAGCGAACTGCCGGCCGGAGGGTGACCCCGATCCTGACGAAATGGTGTGAGATAGCGCGGAAACGCTTGGAGGTGGCTCCTCCCTGCTTGTTACGTTCGATCCCGTGATCTCCCCAGAACTCACCCGGTTCATCGCCGGGCTGCCCAAGGCGGAACTGCACGTGCACCACGTCGGTGCGGCGTCCCCGCGGATCGTCGCCGAGCTCGCCGCACGGCACGAAGGACTCACGCCCGTGCCCGCCGACCCCGCGCTGGTCGAGGCGTTCTACGACTTCCGCGACTTCGCCCATTTCCTGCAGGTCTACCTGCAGGTGGTGGACCTGGTGAGGACGCCCGACGACCTGTGGACGCTGATCCACGGCGTGGGCGGCGACATGGCCGCCCAGCAGGTGCGGTACGCCGAGCTCACCATCACGCCGCAGCTCCATCTGGTGCGGGGCTTCGCCCCGCAGGAGTTCTGCGAGGTGATCGAGGACGCCCGTCACAGGGTCGAGGCGGACTACGGCACCATCCTGCGCTGGTGCTTCGACATCCCCGGCGACTTCGGGGTCCCGGCCGCCGATCAGACGCTCTCCCTCGCGCTCGACCAGCGACCGGACGGGCTCGTCAGCCTCGGGCTCGGCGGCGGAGAGCACGGGGTGCCGCGATCGCTGTTCGCCCCGCACTTCGCCGCGGCCCGCGCCGCCGGGCTCCACTCGGTGCCGCACGCCGGCGAGGTGACCGGCGCGCAGTGCGTCTGGGACGCCGTACGCGAGCTCGGCGCGGAGCGGATCGCGCACGGCATCCACAGCGTCGAGGACCCGGCGCTGCTGGAGCACCTGGCCGAGCACAAGATCACGCTTGAGGTCTGCCCCACCTCCAACGTGTGCACGCGGGCCGTGCCCAGCCTGGCCGAGCATCCGCTGCCCGCGCTGGTCGCGGCCGGGGTGCCGGTCACGGTGAACACCGACGACCCGCCGATGTTCGGCACCGACCTCAACCGGGAGTACGCCGTGGCGGCCGAGCTGCTCTCCCTCGACGAGAAGGGCGTCGCCGACCTGGCCCGCGCCGCGGTGGATGCGTCCTTCCTCGGCGCCGAGGGCAAGTCGGCCCTGCTCGCGGAGATCGACGCCTACACCGCTCAGAACTCGTCGGCGCCGCTCACCTGAACGACGTCGAAGACGTGCCGGGAGGCGGCGCAGACCGTCTCCAGCACGTGGATCGGCAGGTCGTCGGCCGAGTAGGCGGCCCGCACAATCTGGACCACCCACTCTCCGGGGTCCAGGCGCAGCGTGGCCGCTTCGTCACCCCGGGGCGGCCGGGCCACCAACTGTTCCTCCGCCCGCCCGAACCGGTGGCCCAGCTCCTCGATGCGCGCCTGCAGGCTCGGGGAGAGGAAGCCCGGCTCGCACAGCGGCGTGTCCGCGAAGAGGTCGAGCCGCAGGAAGCTCGTGGCGACCCGCACCGGCACGTCCCCGGCGAGCAGCAGCTTGCGCCGGGCCAGCACCGGCGTTCCCGGCTCGACCCGCAGCCCGGCGGCCACGTGCTCCGACGCGGGCTCCGGGCCGACGTACAGCATCCGGCGCCCGGCCCGCACGCCCTGCCGCCGCGCCTCGGTCAGGAACAACGAGGCCGATCCCCGTACGGCAGGCTCCGACGGCAACGACCGCCGCACCAGCACTCCCGGCTCCCCCAGGACTTTCGGCTCCCCCACGGCAGATCCCCTCCCACGTACCGGACCCGACAGTACTCGCCATGCCGGGGAACCGCTTCCCAAGGGCACCCGGTCGCACCAGGGGCAGAACAGCAGAAAGGCGGGGAGGAAGCGAATGCTTCCTCCCCGCCCTTCGGCGGAGATGTGGAGGTGGCGGGAATCGAACCCGCGTCCTTCAACACCAAGACAGGGCTTCTCCGGGTGCAGCCTGTTGCGATTTTCTCGGCCCCGGCAATCTCACAGGCGAGTCGCCGACGGGCCCAGTCACTGTTTGGTTTCCCGTACAGCCCCGTGACCGGGCCGGACGGTTGAGCCTTCTAGCGATGTCAGTTCCGGGCCGAAGGCACTCCCGGGCTGACAGAGGTTTCTCGCTGCTTAGGCGGCGAGAGCCAGGGAAGCCTGGCTGACCTCAGTGCTCTTGTTATTGGCACTTATTGTTTTGCGGTCACAGTGTTGACGGGGTTATGTCCGCAGTCCCCGACCCGCTTCCCCTGACTTGCAATGTCGAAGTCGAAACCGGTCACCCCCTGTGCAGTTGTCAATCCAGACCCGAGGACCTGGCTTCACAAGCTTACTCGTCACAACACCGGCGACGCGACTCGAATTCCGTCCCCCCGGGTAGACCGGCGCACCGGCGGTCCGGTGGGATGCCGAAGCCCCCGGGATCGCGGCCTCTGGCGCGCGCTCCCGGGGGCCGACCGGCAGGGTCGAGCCGGTCGAGACGGGCAGGGCTCCCCCCGAGATGGAGCCCTGTCCTCATCACGGTGACTGGGCCCGCAACCCCCCAAGCGGGTCCCAGTCACCTAGAAAGACGCCGGTCGCCGCCCTGATGGTTGCTCGCCTTCGAGCATTTTTCAGGTCTGGGGCTGGGCGTCCCGGAAGAAGCTCCCGGCCATCGCCGATGCGGCCGCCGTATCGCCGCTCTCCGCCAGCGCGGCGACCGCGACGTCCCCCTGCCAGCCCACGAACCACGAGAGCTTGGTTCGCTCCTTCTTCTCCGTCTGGGTGACCTCGGCGGCCACGCCGTACACGGGGTCGCCGGGGGCGGAGGCGGCGGACGCGGCGCCGGACGTCACGCCGGCCCGCATGAGCGTGCGCAGCTTCGCGATGATCGCGGGATCGAGCGTCACGGGCTGGGCGGTGGCCTGTGGGGCGCCGTCGCCGACCACCGGGTCGGGAGCGGCGGGCGAGGTCACCAGCACCGGCGGCCGCCACGTGCCGGACTTGACGGCCGCGGCGACGAGGGCCATCGCCAGCGGGCTCACGCGGGCGCCCTGCCCCGCCATGATCTTCGCGATGGCGGCGTCGCCGTTGGGGGCGGTCATCGACCCGCTGAACGTCTTGAGCGGCAGCCTCCAGTCGCCGCCGATGCCGAACAGGGTCGCGCTGTCCGACAGCCGCTGCCCGCTGATCCGCCGGGCCAGCGACGCCAGTGCGGTCACGCAGCCCTGCGCGAAGTCGGTCTGGAAGGTGGGCGTCGTCACCCCGATGACGCCGGGCTGCTGGAAGCGGGCTCCGCCCACGGTGCGGTCGGCGCTGCACGGCACCTTCTGCTTCGGGTCGAGGCCCGACTGGAGCAGTCCTTCCGCGGCGATGACCGAGAAGGCGGTGCCGGCCGCGAACTTGCCGGCCAGCGCGTCGTTCTCCTGGTGCAACTGGGTCGTGGAGACGGCCAGCACCTCGCCGGTGGAGGCCTGCACCGCCACGAGCGCGGCCGGGCGGGGTCCCGCCACCGCGGCGTCGCCCACGCTCTGCAGGCGGCTGTCGATCGTGGTCTGGACCGACGAGTTCTCCCGCCCCGGCCACGCCTTGAGCTCCTTGACCTGCCGGCCGGTGGCGTCGTCGAGGATGACGACCCGGGTCTCGGTCGAGCCGGTGAGCTGGTCCTGGTAGGCCTTCTGCAGGCCGTCCCGGCCGAGCGTGTCGCCGGCCCGCTGCGGTCCGCCGAGCTTCTGCTCCGCCTCCGGGGTGATGGCCGTGACGACCCCGACGATCTGGGTGGGCGACTTGGGGGCGACCGGCGGGTTGTCGATCTGAAACTCCAGACCTCGGATGGCCTCCAGCTTGGACCTGATCTGGGCGAACTTCGTCCGCCCGAACGTCGCGAGGGGGACGAAGTCCTGCGGGGGCGACGACAGGATGCGGCTCAGCAGGCGGTCCTGGGCGAAGCCGGTGATCTTGGACAGCTGGTCGCAGAGCCGGCCGGGGTCCTTGACCTTGGCGGGGACGACCCCGGCGACGTGCAGCACGGTCTCGTCCTGCAACGGGTTGCCGTTCCGGTCGAGGATCGGCTTGCGGCCCTTGGGGACGGTGGCGACCGCGAGCCGCTGCCCGGGGTGCAGGTCGGGGTGGATGACGCTCGGCGACCACCGCACCTTCCACTGGCCGCCGACCAGGTGCAGGGGCAGGTTCCCGTCGTACTGCCAGAGGGGGTTGTTCTCACCGAGGTCCACCTCGGCGTGATAGCCGGCCTGCGCCGCGTCGCCGTCCTGGCTGATCCCCCGCAGGGAGAAACGGACTGAGGCGGCGTCCAGCTGCAGCCTGGCGTCCTCCAGTGCCTTGCGCACCGCCGCCTGGTCTCCGTCGGCGCGCCGCGCGGCGGCGGCGTAGTCACCCGTCTGCCAGCCGACGAGGAAGTCGCGCACCGCGTCGTGCGGCGACGACTCCTCGAAGCAGCCGGTCAGCAGGGGCGCGGCCAGCCCCAGTGCGAGCGCGGCCCGTACGGCTCTCGCCCGGACGACCCCGAATGATCGGAAGGACACGGCCTAACGGCCCCCCCGGCGGCGGACCGCGTTCGACATGGCCCGCGCCATCTCCCGGTTGGCCTGCTTCTCCATGAGCGTCTGCCGCTTGTCGTAGTCCTTCTTACCCCTGGCGATGCCGATTTCGATCTTCGCCCGGCCGTCCTTGAAGTACATCGACAGCGGGATCAGCGTGAGGCCCTTCTCCTTCAGCGTCGCGTCGAGCTTGCCGATCTCCTTGCGGTTCAGCAGCAGCTTGCGCGTCCGCCTGGCGGCATGGTTGGTCCAGGTGCCCTGGCTGTACTCCGGGATGTATACGTTGATCAGCCAGACCTCGCCGCCCTCGACCGAGGCGTAGCCGTCGGTCAGGTTGGCCTTTCCCGCCCGCAGGGACTTGACCTCGGTGCCGGTCAGGACGAGCCCGGCCTCGTAGGTGTCCTCGATGAAGAAGTCGTGCCTGGCACGCTTGTTCTGGGCGATCAGCTTGCGCCCGGTCTCACGTGGCATAAGGGGAGCCTACCGTCGCCCCGAGGGGCGGAAACGAGCTGCGCGACGGTGCGGGATCACACCCGCAGGTAGCGGCGCAGGGTGACGAAAGAGGCGAGCACACAGATGAGCACGCCGATGGCCATGGTGCCGGTGATCACGCCCGCGACCGTGTCCCAGCCGAGGGGCGCGGCCATGTAGGTCTGGATCGACTCGAAGATGAAGACCTTGACGATGATCAGGATCACACCGGACAGGACGCCGCCGATGAGGCCGGCGATCAGACCCTCCAGCACGAACGGCAGCTGGATGTAGATGTTGGAGGCGCCGACCAGCCGCATGATGCCGGTCTCTCTCCGGCGGTTGTACGCCGACAGCCGGACCGTGTTGCCGATCAGCAGGGTCGCCGCGACCACCATGAGGATCGCGATGCCGAGCGCCACGTTTCGCAGCGTGTCCATGAAGCCGAAGACCGACTGGAGCAGGTCGCGCTCGTTGACGACGTTGGAGACGCCGGGCTGCCCCTTGAGGCTGCTCGCGACGGCCGTCGCCTTCTCCGGATCCTTCAGCTTGACCCGGAACGACTCGGGCATGTCCTCGGGCTTGGTCACAGAAAGCAGCAGCGTGTTGCTCTCGGTGCTCTGGAAGTTCTTGAACGCCTGGGCCTGGTTCTCGAACTGCACCCGCTCGACGTCCGGGAGCCCCTTGATCGTCTGCTCCAGGGTCCCCTTCTCGTCCTGGGTGACGGCGCCCCTGTTCTTACAGGGCTCGAAGGGCGAGCCCTTCGTGCACAGGTAGACCGACAGCTCGACCTTGTCGCTCCAGAATCCGGTCAGCTTCGAGACCTGGGAGTTGATCATCAGTCCGACGCCGAGCAGCGCCATGCCGACCGCCACTGTCACGATCACCGCGATGGTCATCGTGAGGTTGCGCCGAAGGCCGATCCAGACCTCGGAGAAGATGAAGTTGGCCCGCATGGTCCCAGTTACTCCTAATACGCCTGGCCGTACACGCCGCGCGACTGGTCGCGGACGATCTTGCCGTCCTCGAGCTCGACCACGCGCTTACGCATGGAGTCGACGATCGCGGCGTCGTGTGTCGCCATGAGGACGGTCGTGCCGGTCCTGTTGATTCGGTCGAGCACCTTCATGATGCCGATGCTCGTGGCGGGGTCGATGTTTCCCGTGGGCTCGTCGGCGAGCAGGATCATCGGCCGGTTGACGAACGCGCGGGCCATGGCGACCCGCTGCTGCTCGCCACCGGACAGCTCCTCCGGCATGCGGTGCGCCTTGCCCTCCAGGCCGACGAGCTCGATGACCTCGGGCACGACCTTGCGGATGAAGCGGCGCGGCTTGCCGATGACCTCCAGGGCGAACGCCACGTTCTCGTAGACGTTCTTGTTCGGCAGCAGCCGGAAGTCCTGGAACACGCAGCCGATGCGGCGGCGCAGGTGCGGCACCTTGAAGTTGGACAGCTTCGACAGGTCCTTGCCGGCCACGTGGATGGAGCCGCTGTTGGGCCGCTCCTCCTTCAGCACCAGCCGGAGGAAGGTGGACTTCCCCGACCCTGAGGGACCGACCAGGAACACGAACTCGCCCTTGTCGACGTCCACACTCACGTGGTCGAGGGCGGGCCGGTTTTGGTTCGCGTAGACCTTGGTGACATTATCGAGATGGATCACGGGCGCATCACGGCTAGCCAGTCTAGGGGGTTGGACGGCCGGTCCGGGGGTCGCCGGTCACTTTGCTCTGGATCGACGTTCCGTTTGGCCAGAGGCCAGTCTAGGGGTAACACTGGCATGGAACGTCCATAACGGAAACAAAACGATTAGCCCTTGGGCGATGGGGCGGTAAAGCTGCTATGAGCTGCGAACACTTGATCTGCGCCGCGTGCGCGGGCCCCGTGGTGGAAGGGCGCTGCCCCGTCTGCCGGGAGGGCCGCGCCAAGGTTCACCACCACGGGTTCATGGGGCTGTCGCCCCTGGTCATCGCGCTGATCGTGCTACTGGTCGTGGCGCTCGTCGCGCTCACGCACGTCAGCGGTTACTGACCGTCACCCGCCTCCTGGCGCCGCGACCAGCGGATCTCGCCCTCGATGAACTCGTCGAGGTCGCCGTCCAGCACGGCGGAGGGGTTGCCCGCCTCCACACCCGTACGCAGGTCCTTGACGATCTGGTAGGGGTGCAGCACGTAGTTGCGGATCTGCGTGCCCCACGACGTCGTCGTCTCACCGCGCAGCTCGTTCATCGCCGCGGCCTCCTCCTGGCGCTTGCGCTCCAGCAGCTTGGCGGACAGGACGGCCATCGCCGTCGCCCGGTTCTGCAGCTGCGACCGCTCGTTCTGGCAGGAGACCACGATCCCGGTCGGGAGGTGGGTGATCCGCACGGCCGAGTCGGTCGTGTTCACGCCCTGGCCGCCCGGGCCGGACGACCGGTAGACGTCGATGCGCAGGTCGTCCTCGTTGATGTCGATGTGGTCGGTCTGCTCGACCACGGGCACCACGTCGACGCCCGCGAACGAGGTCTGCCGGCGGCCCTGGTTGTCGAACGGGCTGATCCGCACCAGCCGGTGGGTGCCGTGCTCGCCCCTGAGCGTGCCGTACGCGTAGGGGGCCTTGACCGTGAACGTGGCCGACTTGATGCCGGCCTCCTCGGCGTAGGAGGTCTCGTAGACCTCCGCCGGGTAGCCCTTGCGCTCGGCCCACCGCAGGTACATGCGCAGCAGCATCTGGGCCCAGTCGGCCGCGTCGACGCCGCCCGCTTGCGCGTTGATGGTCACCAGGGCCTCACGGGCGTCGTACTCGCCCGACAGGAGCGTGCGGACCTCGAGCGCGCCGACCTCGGACCTGAGCGCGGACAGCTCCCTTTCCGCCTCGGCCAGCGCGTCCTCGTCGCCCTCTTCGGACGCCAGCTCGAACAGGACCGGCAGGTCCTCCAGACGGCGGCCCAGGCCGTCCACCCGGTTGACCTCGGCCTGCAGATGGGAGAGCCGGCTGGTGACGCGCTGCGCCTGCTCGGGGTCGTTCCACAGATCGGGCGCGGCAGCCTGGTCCTCCAACTCGGCGATCTGCTTGCGCAGGGCGTCGAGGTCGAGCACCTCCTGAATGCCCTTCAGCGTGCCGCTAAGCTCGTTGATTTCTTCGGCTGGATCGATGACTGCCACGTCTGTAAAGGGTACGCGAATCGGAGACCCGGTCAGGCAGCACGCCTCGTTGACGCGCTCCCCATCTTGGAGAGACTGGGGATTCAGCCGGCACCGCGTCATGCGGCACCTCTGAGGCTTCCTGCTTCGACGGGCTGTGCCACTGGTGGGGTGGTCTTACCTGCCCTCCACAGGCGTTTAGCCTCTCCGCCCGCCCGGCGGCGAGGATATTCTTGGCGGCGTTGACGTCCCGATCGTGGACCGCCCCACAGGGGCAGGTCCACTGCCGGATGCTCAGCGGCATGGACGCGGCGAGCTCCCCGCATTCGGAGCAGAGCTTGGAGGAGGGGAACCACCGGTCGATCCGGTGGAAGACGCGCCCATACAAGGCGGCCTTGTACTCCAGCATGGCAACGAATGCCGACCAGCCCGAGTCGTACACGCTCTTGGCCAAGCGGGTGCGCGCCAACCCCTTCACCGCCAGGTCCTCCACGTACACCGCTTGGTTCTCGCGGATGATCCGGGTGGAGAGCTTGTGTGCCCAGTCTCGGCGCCTGTCGGTCACCCTGGCGTGCGCCTTGGCGACCTTGACACTGGCTTTGGCCCGATTGGCCGACCCCGGGGCTTTGCGGCTGAGGGCCTGCTGCGCCTTTCGGAGGCGTCGTTCGGCCCGGCGCAGCAGACGCGGATTATCCACCTTGCGGCCGTCCGACATGACGGCGAAGTGGGACAGCCCCAGGTCGATGCCGACCTCGCTGGTCGTTTCGGGCAGCGGATCGCCGGAGACATCGACCACTAACGAGGCGAAGTACCGCCCGGCCGCGTCCTTGACCACTGTCACCGATGAGGGTGTAGCTGGCAGAGATCGCGACCACCGCACCGGCACGTCTCCGATCTTCGGTAACCGGAGCCTCCCGTCAGCAGTGATGGAGAACCGGGCATTTCTGGTGAAGCGAATCGCCTGCCGGTTGTCCCTTTTCGACCGGAACCGGGGCGGGGCCACCTTCGGCCCCTTCCGCCTGCCGGTGATCGAGTTGAAGAAGTTGCGATAGGCAAGGTTCAGGTCGGCGAGCGCCTGCTGCAACACCACGGCTGACACCTCGCCAAGCCATGAACGTTCCAAGGTCTTCTTCGCCTCAGTGATGACCCGCTTGGACAGGTCCCCGTCGGAGATGTACGGCCGCCCGGCCGCGTGGGCGTCCTGCCGCATGCGCAGCCCGTCGTTGAACACCACCCGTGCACACCCGAACGCCCGCGTCAGTGCGACACGCTGCTCGTGGGTCGGGTAGAGGCGGAAGTTATACCTGAGCCACACAACGCGACAGTACCGTTACTTCCAGTAGAACTCAGCGCGATCAGCACGGCATTCGTCCCGCACGTCTATGCGGTTTTCCGTCGAACACCGGGCCGTCGAGCAGCAGAACGCCCGGCTTGGGCGGCGAAGCTGCTCTCCTGCCCCCCACAGGCGGGGAGAGCCGCTTCACCACCGACTGAGGCCGGAGAGTCTCAGGCGAAGCCGATACCATGTGAATCGATTGCATGGGGAGGCTGGGGTGAACGGGGTCGTTCGAAGTGCGCTGGCCCTTGCCCTCCTCACCTGTACGGTCGCCGCCTGCTCGGGCGAGGAACCGGCCAGGCCGACGGCCAGCCCCGCGGCGGCCACCTCCACCCTGCCGAGCACCGGCGGCAGCCCGTCGCCGTCGCCCAGTCCCCCGGCGGTGACCCTGGAGGAGGCGTCCGAGGCGCTCGACGCGTTCCTGGACACCGACGACGTGCTGCGGCAGGCCGGGGCCGACCGGTGGGCGCTCCTGCTCACCCAGGACGGCCAGCGGCCCATCACGATCGCCGGCATCCACTCCCGGGAGGGCAAGCCCGCCCACTACACGTGGGATCGCCGTACGGTGCTCGTGCCCCGGCAGAGCGGCCGCTCGACCGTCTGGTTCGCGGCCACCGCCCGGCGGCGCGACGCGTCAGGCGAGGTCCGCACGGGCGTGTTCACGTTCGTACGGCAGGGCAGGGAAGGGCGGTGGCTCAACAGCTTCGCGTCCCTCCTCTACCCCGGGCAGACGCCGCCCACGGTCGCCCTCGACGAGGACGGGTACGCCACGGCGCTGGAGTCGCGCGACGCTTCGGTGGCCATCAGCCCCAACCTGATGGGCCCGCTGCACGCGACGGTCGCCGAGGAGGGCCCCAAGGGCTACGCCTCCGGGCTGATCGCCCCCGGTCCGCAGACGACGGGCTTCTACGACGAGATCAGCGAGACCAAGGAGACGGCGAAGGCCGACGACTGCATGAACTACGAGTCGATCTTCGCCTCGGCCCCCAACTATCCGATCTTCGCGCTGCGCACGCGCGACGGCGGCGCGATGATGCTGTACACGCTGGTCCGCACGTCCTCCTGGACCCCCACCCCACAGGGGCTCAAGTGCGGCGAGGGGCGTCCGGTGGCGGTGCCCGCGGAGGCCCGCTGGCTGCTGAGCCCCACCAAGAGCCTGTTCATCCGGCAGAAGCGGCAGATCGTCGAGACCCAGCAGTGCGTGAGCGCGGTGCCGCCCAAGGCGTCCACCGCGCCCGCGCACGTCGTCGGCTACGAGGGCATCGTCACCGGCGGCTCCAACCGCTGATCAGCCGGCACGGTCACGCCTCCGCGTGCGGGAGGTTGCTGGTGGAGACCAGCGTCCGCACCGCGCGCAGCGCCACCGACAGCGTCGCCAGGTCGAAGGTGTCGCTCTCCCAGATCTCCGACAGCGTCTGCCGCGCCCGCGTCACGGCGGCCTCGTTGGCCTCCGTCCAGCTCGCCAGCCGCTCCTCCGGCGACAGGCCCGGCCGGCTGTGGATCAGCACGTCCCTGGTCAGCGTCGCGTGGGCGGCGTACAGGTCGTCGCGCAGCGCCGACCTGGCCATCGAGTTCCACCGGCTGTCGCGCGGCAGCGCGATCACCCGCTCGCGCAGCCGGGCGAGCTGGAGCCGGTCGGCCAGGTCGAAGTAGACCTCGGCCACCTCGCTCACGGGCCGGCCGGTGTACGCCGCGATCTCCACGAGGTCGAACGTGGAGTAGGCCGGCACCATCGCCGCGACCCGCTCGGCCAGTTCCCCGGGCACACCCCTGGCCGCGAAGGAGTCCCTGCGCTCCTCGTACGCCGACAGGTCGGGGCCGGTCAGCAGCTTGGGCAGGTGGGGCAGCAGCCCGGCGGCGCCCTCGATGAAGTAGCGGGCCGTCGAGGCGAGGTCGAGCGGGGGGCGGCGGTTGCCGAGCAGCCAGCGGGTGCCGCGCTCGGACAGCTTGCGGCCCTCCATCAGCATGGCGAGCTGGGTCGAGGTGTCCACCTCGTTGTCCAGCTCCTCGACCTGGCGCATGAACGACGGCAGGTCGAAGACCTCCCGCGTCACGAGGTAGGCCCGCACGATGTCGGCCGTCGAGGCGCCGGTCTCCTCGCCGAACCGGTAGGCGAAGCTCGTCCCGCCGAAGTTCACCACGTCGTTGACGATCCGGGTGGTGATGATCTCCCGGCGCAGCGGGTGGGAGTCCATGTACGGCCGGAAGCGGTCGCGCAGGGCCGAGGGGAAGTACGACACCAGCCAGGACGCCAGCGACGGGTCGTCGGGGATGTCCGACTGCAGCAGCTCCGCGTCCACCACGAGCTTGGTGTAAGCGAGCAGCACCGCGAACTCGGGGTTGGTGAGCCCGAGCCCGGCCTGGCGCCGCTCGGCGAGCACCTTGTCCGACGGCAGGAACTCCAGCTCCCGGTTGACCAGCCCCTCGCGCTCCAGCCTCCGCAGGTAGCGGGCGTGGATGTGCAGCATCTCCGGCGCCTGCGCCCGGGCCGCCGCGAGCACGACGTTCTGGGCGTAGTTGTCCTCCAGCACCAGCCTGCCCACCTCGTCGGTCATGTCGAGGAAGAGCTGGTTGCGCTGCTTGTCGGTCATGTCGCCGTCGCGGACGACCTGGTCGAGCAGGATCTTGATGTTCACCTCGTGGTCGGAGGTGTCCACGCCGGCCGAGTTGTCGATGAAGTCGGTGTTGATCAGCCCGCCGTTCAGCGCGAACTCGATCCGGGCGCGCTGGGTGAAGCCGAGGTTGCCGCCCTCGCCCACGACCTTGCAGCGCAGGTCGGCCGCGTTGATCCGCAGCGCGTCGTTGGCCTTGTCCCCCGCGTCGGCGTGGGTCTCCGACGACGCCTTGACGTACGTGCCGATGCCGCCGTTCCACAGCAGGTCGACGGGGGCCCGCAGGATCGCGCTGATCAGGTCGTTCGGCGCGAGCGCGGTGACGTTGTGCGGCAGGCCGAGCGCGGCGCGCGTCTGGGGCGAGACCGGGATCGACTTCGCGGTGCGCGGCCACACGCCGCCGCCCGCCGAGATGAGCTTCCTGTCGTAGTCGTCCCAGGAGCTTCTGGGCAGCTCGAACAGCCGTCGCCGCTCGGCGAAGCTCCGCGCGGCGTCCGGGTCGGGGTCGACGAAGACGTGCCGGTGGTCGAAGGCCGCCACGAGCCGGATGTGCTCCGACAGGAGCATCCCGTTGCCGAAAACGTCGCCGGACATGTCGCCGACGCCGGCCACGGTGAAGTCGGTGCTCTGCACGTCCACGCCGAGCGTGCGGAAGTGGTACTTGACCGACTCCCAGGCGCCCCTGGCGGTGATGCCCATGGCCTTGTGGTCGTAGCCGACCGACCCGCCGGAGGCGAAGGCGTCGCCGAGCCAGTAGCGGTACTCCTTGGCCACCTCGTTGGCGATGTCGGAGAACGTCGCGGTGCCCTTGTCGGCGGCGACCACGAGGTAGGTGTCGTCGCCGTCGTGCCGCACGACGTCGGGCGGCGGCACGACCTGCCCCGCGACCAGGTTGTCGGTGAGGTCGAGCAGGCCGGAGATGAAGTGGCGGTAGCAGGCCACGCCCTCGGCGAGGAACTCGTCGCGCCCGCCCGCGGGGGGCTGCTTGACGACGAATCCGCCCTTGGAGCCGGTCGGCACGATGACGGTGTTCTTGACCATCTGCGCCTTGACCAGGCCGAGGATCTCCGTGCGGAAGTCCTCCATGCGGTCCGACCAGCGCAAGCCGCCGCGGGCGACCTTGCCGAAGCGCAGGTGCACGCCCTCGACCCGCGGCGAGTACACGAAGATCTCGTACTTCGGCCGGGGCAGCGGCAGCACGCTGATCGCCTGCGGATCGACCTTCAGCGAGATGTACGGCTTGCGCCTGCCGGTGACGAACTGGCTGCCCGCGTCCCCGGCGTCGCGCCCCTCGGCGTCCTTTCCTGAGGGCGCGGCCTGGAAGACGTTGGTGCGCAGCGTCGCCTGGATCATCTCCAGGTAGGCCCGCAGGATGCGGTCCTCGTCGAGCGAGGCCACCTCGTCCAGCGAGGCGAGGATCTCCTCGGTCAGCGCGTCGCAGACCTCCGCCCTGCCGTCGTCCGGCCGCCGCGGGTCGAGCCTGGCCTCGAACAGCTGCACCAGGAGCCGGGCCAGCCGCACGTTGCCGTGCAGCACCTTCTCTATGTACGACTGGCTGAACGTGGTGCCGGCCTGCCGCAGATACTTGGCGTACGCCCGGAGGATCTCGGCCTGCTCCCACGTGAGCCCGCCGGCCAGCACGAGCGCGTTGAAGCCGTCGTTCTCCACCTCGCCGCGCCACAGCACGGCGAACGCGTCCTGGAACAGCCGCTTGAACTCGTCGCGGTGCACCTCCTCTGAGGGGGTGTACCGCAGGCCGAAGTCGTAGATCCAGGCGTCCCGGGTGTCGGGGTCGTGGTCGCGGTCCACCTCGTACGGCCGCTCGTCCACCACCTCGACGCCCATCCGCTGCAGCAGCGGGAGCACCCGCGACAGCGAGATCGGCGCGCCCAGCCGGTAGAGCTTGAAGCGCCGCTCCCCCTCCGCCGCGCCGTACGGCTCGTAGAGGTTCATGCCGATGGCGTTCGGGTCCTCGCCGAGCGCCTCCAGCCGCTTGAGGTCGGCGACGGCCGTACGCGCGGGGAAGTCGGCCTTGTAGCCCTCGGGGAAGGCGGTGCCGTAGCGGCGCAGCAGCCGGGGCGCGTCCTCCTCCGGGCACAGCTCGGCGATCGCGGCGGCGAGGTCGTCCTCCCACGTGCGGGTGGTGGCGGCCAGCCGCGCCTCCAGCTCATCGAGGTCGACCGGCGTCTCGCCGAGCGGCTTGCCGCGCTCGCCGCGGATCACGATGTGCAGCCGGGCCAGCGCCGACTCGCCGATCATCGTGCTGTAGTCGAGCGAGGTGCCGCCGAGCGCCTTCATCAGGATGCGCTGCATGTGCAGGCGGACCTTGGTGGTGTAGCGGTCACGCGGCAGGAAGATCAGGCAGGAGATGTAGCGGCCGTAGTCGTCGCGGCGCAGGAACAGCTTGACCTGCTTGCGCTCGCGCAGCCGCAGCACGCCGAGCGCGATGGGCAGCAGCTCGGCCACGGGCATCTGGAAGAGCTCGGTGCGCGGGTAGGTCTCCAGGATCTCCATCAGATCCTTGCCGTCGTGGCTGTCGGGCGACAGCCCGGCGTGCTCCAGCACCTCGGCGAGCTTGCGCCGCAGGACCGGGATCCGCGAGATCGACTCGTTGTACGCCACGTGGGTGAACAGGCCGAGGAACCGCCGCTCGCCGATCACCTCGCCCTCGGGCGAGAAGACCTTGATCCCGACGTAGTCGAGGTAGTGGGGCTTGTAGACGGTGGCCCGGCTGTTGGCCTTGGTGACGATCAGAAGCTGTTTCTCGCGCGCCTTCGCCCGCACCTTCGGCGGCAGGGCCGCGAAGCTGGCCGATCCGGCCTTGTCGGCCCGCAGGATGCCGAGCCCGGTGCCGGGCAGCCCGCGCAGCGCGACGCCGCCGTCGGTGTCCTCCAGCCGGTATTCGCGGTAGCCGAGGAACGTGAAGTGCCCGTCGGCCAGCCAGCGCAGCAGCTCCATGCCGTCCTCGACCTGCGCGGGGTCGAGCGGCGGCGGGTTGACCGCCAGGTCCTCGGCGGTCTGCACGGCGAGCGCCCGCATCTTGGCGAAGTCCTCGACCGCGCAGCGCACGTCGAGCAGCACCCGCTGCAGGTCGTTCTCCAGCTCCTTGAGCACGGCGTGATCGGCCTGCCGGTCGATCTCGATGTGCATCCAGGACTCGCGGATGACCTGCCCGGTCATGTCCTCCTTGTCGGGGCCGAGCAGCTCGCCGGTCATGTCCCTGCGCAGCCGCATCTGCGGGTGGACGATCAGGTGGGTGCCGATCTCGTGCCGGTCCAGCTCCGTCGTCACCGAGTCGACGAGGAACGGCATGTCGTCGGTGACGATCTGGACCACCGAGCGGCCCGGGTCCCAGCCGAACTCCTCAAGCGTGGGGGTGTAGACGCGGACCAGCGCGCGTCCCTGCGGCCGGTGCTGGGCCAGGTGGCGGTGGGCCATCGCGGGGCCGTACACGTCCACCGGGTCGCGGTCGGCCAGGTCCTCGACCGGGACGTTGCGGTAGTACCGCCTCAGGAAGGCCAGGGGGTCCTCGCCCTCCACCTGCAGCGCTCCCGGCGCGTGCGCGCACCTCTCGGCGGCGATGCGGAGAAGCTCGTCCAGCGCTTCTTCCGATTCCTGCCGACTTAGCGCCATTTCGAGCGGCATGTCGCTACTCACTCCCTTGTGAGGATTCAAAGCCAGGCCCGGAGTTCCCACAGCAGGGGAAAGAAGTGCAAACGCGTTCTTCCCCTCAAGTACGGTGCCCCGGAGGAGCCTCCCGTACCGGATTTCGTCCCGATCTGGCGCTCCACCATCTGCACGTGCCTCATCCGCCAGAGCGCGGTCGTCTCGTCGTGGGTGAGGAGATCTTCGGCCAGGTCCCACAGATCGTCGTACGACCCCCGGTCACGGGCCACTGCCAGCAGGGATTCCATGATCTCCTCGTCGGAGACCGGCAGGCCGCGCTGGGAGAGGGCGGTGACGAAAGCGTCCCACAGCGTCGGCTCGGCGAGCCGCCGCCGGAGCCGGGCGAGTTCCGCCTCGCTCGCGTCCCTGAGCCGGCCGAGGTACGACGGGTCCTTGGTGCCGGAGAGGAACTCCAGCTCGCGGAACTGCACCGACTGGAAGCCGCTCGCGGGGGCGAGGACCGACCGGAACTGCAGGAAGTCCTGCGGCGTCATGGTCTCCAGCACGTGGACCTGGTCGACCAGCACCTTCTCCACCGCGTGGACCCGGCGGAACAGGTGCCTGGCGCGCCAGAGCGCGCCCTCGATCATCGCGTCCCTGATCCGCTCCAGCTCGTGCAGGAGGAGCTTGAACCACAGCTCGTAGACCTGGTGAACGGTGATGAACAGCAGTTCGTCGCTGGCCCCTGACCGCTGCTCCTGCTGGGCGAGCAGCTCGGGGAGGCGGAGATAGCCGCCATAGGACAGGCGCCCGCCCTCCTCGCCGAAGCTGCGCGGCGGGGGCAGGATGTCCCCCGACCCGGCCCGGCCGTACGGCGTCGCAGGCATGCGCCACTCCTCCACGTGGGCGCGTTCCTTCCGGTCCCCATTGACCGAAAGCCCGGCACCACCGCCCCCGATACCACCCCATAACGGCACAAACGTCAACTTAGTCCATACGCCTGTGACCTGGGGGTTGACCTTGTCTCATTTAACCAGCCCCACCCCCGCCGAGGGGTCCGAAGCGCACGGCACCCCGGCGACGCCGCCCCCCGGCCGAAGGTCCCGGTGCCGGCCATCGGGAAATCCTGCTATGCCTGATCACAAAACGGTCTGAACTTCTCGAAGCTGCTTTCGACTCGCGTACGATCCTGCGTCGTGGAAGATCACCGCCCGGAGCGTACGGCCGTCTTCGTGGACCAGAGTGGACGCCGGGCCAAGATCTTGACAGCCGCCGCGGTCGGCGGGGCGATCACCGTCCTCGCGCTGACCCTCACCCTGGTGAGCGGAGCGCTGGCCGGCCCCGAACTGCCCCCGATGGGATGGCCCGGCCCCCAGGGACAGCAGCCACAGGGACAACAGGAGATGGAACGCTCCCCCACGGGCTCCCCCACGCCGTCGCGGCGGTCCGGGCGCAGGCATGTCCCCTTGGACGAGGCGGGGGCGAGCGGCACGCCGGGCGCGACGGCGGCTCCCGCGCGGCGGACTCCCTCCACTCGCCGACCTGCGGGCAGAGGGCGCTCCGCCGCGCCTGCCGATGGGGGCAGACGCACGCCGAGCACGACGCCCTCCGCGGTCCCGGAGCCGGATGTGCTGATCTCCGCGTCCGGCGAGTCCACGCCCGCGCCGTCGGCGCCCGAGGTCGCGCAGACCACGGCGCCCGCCGAGGAGGCGACGCGGACCCCCGCACCGGAGCCCGGCACCACCCAGACGCCTCCCCGGCAGCCCGGGCCGACGACCGGGACCTCCCAGTGACGCGCCGATGAGACGACGGCGCGGACCGGCCGGGCGGCGGCCGGCGGAGCCGCGCGGCCACTGGTTCCTCGTCGCGATCGCCGCGCTGCTCATGACCGGAGCGCTGCTGCTCAACGCGTACGCGCACAACGTCGTCGGCGAGACCCAGCCACCCCCGGCGGACTACGGCGACTCCGCCGAGCTGGAGCGGATCCGCTCGGGCGGCCCCCTGGTCAACGTCTCGGGGGCCCGGCCGCTCAGCGCGCGGCCCAAGCCCCGCCGGGTGGCGCTCACCTTCGACGACGGTCCCGACCCGCGCTGGACGCCCCGGCTGCTCGACCTGCTCCGCGAGCACCACGCGAAGGCGACCTTCTTCGTCCTCGGGGCCCGCGTCGCCGAGCATCCCGAGCTCACCCGCCGCCTGGTCGCGGAAGGGCACGAGATCGGCAACCACACCTACACCCACGCCGACCTGGCGGCGGTGCCGGCCTGGCGGGTCCGCGTGGAGATGTCCCTGACCCAGAAGGCGCTGGCCGCGGCGGCCGGGATCCACACCCGCCTCGCCCGCATCCCGTACTCCTCGGGCCCGGGAGCGGTCGGGTACGGGCAGCTCGCCGCGATGCGGCTGCTCGGCGACGAGGGATATCTCGTGACGTTCGCCGACGTGGACACCCAGGACTGGAGCCGCCCGCCCGTGGACGAGATGGTCCTGGCGTCCCTCGCGCGCACGGCCGAGGGCGAGGGCGCGGTGATCATATTCCACGACTCGGGAGGCGACCGCACCCGGACGCTGGCCGCCGTCGACCGGCTGCTCACCCGGCTGGAGAGGAAGGGATACACCGCCACCACGCTCACCGAGGCCGTCGGGCTTCCCACGGCGCACACCGCCGCCTCCCCGAACGAGCGCGTCCTCGGCACGGTGCTGGGGTTCGCCCAGCGGGCGTCCTTCGCCTTCGTCGAGGCGCTCGGCTGGTTCCTCGCCGCGGCCGGCGTGCTCACCCTGCTCCGGCTGGCCCTTTTCGTCGCGCTGGCGTGGGCGCACGCCCGCAGGACGCGCCGGAGATCCGCCGGGACGCCCCACTGGACGGCCCCGCCGCCGGTCTCGGTGATCGTCCCCGCCTACAACGAGGCGGCGGGGATCGAGGCGACGGTGCGGTCGCTGATCGCGACCGACTATCCGGGCCCGGTCGAGGTCGTCGTCGTGGACGACGGCTCGGCCGACGGGACGGGACGGATCGCCGCCTCGCTCGGCCTGCCCGGGGTCCGGGTGATCCGGCAGCCGAACGCCGGGAAACCCGCGGCGCTCACCACCGGCATCACCCACGCCGCCCACGACGTCCTGGTCATGGTGGACGGCGACACCGTCTTCGAGCCCCCGACCATCCGCAACCTCGTACGGCCGCTCGCCGATCCGGCCGTCGGTGCGGTCAGCGGCAACACCAAGGTCGGCAACCGGCGGGGGATGATCGGCCGCTGGCAGCACATCGAGTATGTCGTCGGGTTCAACCTGGACCGCCGCGCGTTCGACCTGCTCGGCTGCATGGCGACGGTGCCGGGCGCGATCGGCGCGTTCCGCCGCGAGGCGGTGGCCTCGGCCGGCGGCGTCAGCGCGGACACGCTCGCCGAGGACACCGATCTCACCATGGCGATCTGCCGCGAGGGCTGGCGGGTGGTCTACGAGGAGCGGGCCCGCGCGTGGACCGAGGCGCCCGCCTCACTCGGCCAGTTGTGGCGGCAGCGCTACCGGTGGTGCTACGGCACGCTGCAGGCGATCTGGAAGCATCGCGGGGCGGTCGTGGAGCGCCGTCCGTTCGGCCGCCGGTGCCTCGGATATCTCACGCTGTTCCAGGTGGTCCTGCCGCTGCTGGCCCCCGTCGTCGACGTCATGGCCCTCTACGGGCTGTTCGTCGGCGATCCCCTGCCCGTGGTCGCGGTGTGGGCCTGCTTCGTCGCGGTGCAGGCGCTCACCGGCTGGTACGCGTTGCGCCTCGACGGCGAACGGGCCTCGGTGCTGTGGGTGCTGCCGCTGCAGCAGTTCGTCTACCGGCAGCTGATGTATCTGGTCGTCATCCAGTCGGTGGCCACCGCGGTCCTGGGGGCCCGGCTGCGCTGGCACACCGTACGCAGGGAGGGCACGTTCACCCTGCCGGCCGCGTCCGTCCCGGAACCGTCCCTCGCGGGCCGCCGGCGCCGGGCGGTCAGGGGTGGGAACGCTCCGAGGAGGAGACGGAGCCGTCCTTGACGGCATCGAGCATGCCGGGCCCGCGTGGCTGCTGGGCGAGGGGCGGAAGGCCGTGGAGATGTGCCCCGCCGGCCCTGCGCATAGGGACGAAGTGATGGGCTTGTTACCAACCGGACCGGTTCCATGAGCGTCTCAACGAGGTAGATCACCACCTCGGGAGCACGACCATGATCGACAGACGGAGTTTCCTTCGCGTTTCCGCCCTGGCCGGGGCCGCCGCCGTTTCCGGCACGGCGTTCGCCGCCGCGGGTCCCCGTCCCGCCGACTGGTCCGCGCTCGGGCGGGGGCTGGACGGCAGACTGATCCGCCCCGGCGACGCGTCGTACGACAACGCGCGCCGCGTGTTCAACTCGGCCTTCGACTCCGCCCGCCCCGTCGGGGTCGCCTACTGCAAGACGGCGGCGGACGTGTCGGAGTGCCTGGCGTTCGCCCGGCGATACGGCGTGCCGGTGACCTCCCGGTCGGGCGGCCACAGCTACGCGGGCTGGTCCACGGGCAGCGGGCTGGTCGTCGACGTGTCGCCGATGAGCGGCGTGTCGTACACGGACGGCCACGCCACGGTCGGCGCCGGGGCGCGCCTGGTCGACGTGTACGCCAAGCTGGCCGCGCACGGCGTCAGCATCCCGGCGGGCTCCTGCCCGACGGTCGGGGTGGCCGGGCTCACGCTGGGCGGCGGCATCGGCGTGGTGTCGCGGCAGTACGGCCTGACCTGCGACACGCTGGAGTCCCTGAAGGTCGTCACGGCGGACGGGAAGGTGCTGACCTGCTCGCCGAGCTCGCACCCGGACCTCTACTGGGCCTCCCGGGGAGGCGGCGGCGGCAACTTCGGCGTGGCGACGTCGTTCACGTTCCGGACTCATCGGACGCGTTCTGTGACCCTGTTCTTCCTGCACTGGCCCTGGGCGAAGGCCGCGGCCGTCCTGAAGGCGTGGCAGGCGTGGGGGCCCGCCGCGCCCGACGCGATGTGGTCGAACTGCCATCTCGACCACGACCCCTCGCTCGACGTGATGGTCGGCGGCCTCTACCTCGGCGGCAGGACGGCGTGCGAGAACCTGCTGCAGAAGCTCGTCGACCGCGTCGGATCGAGTCCTTCGAGCCGCTACGTCGCGACCTCCGCCTACGACCACGCGATGATGGTGGAGGCGGGCTGCGCGTCGATGTCCGTGGCCCAGTGCCACCGTCCAGGCACGCTTCCCGGGCAGAACGCGAGCGGCAAGCTCGTCCGCGACTCGTTCTCGGCCAAGTCGCACTTCGCCTACACGCCGCTGTCGTCCGCCGGGATCAAGGCGCTGCTGGCCCAGGTCGCCGCGCCGGGACGGCACACGGTGATGCTCGACGCGCTCGGCGGCGCCGTCGCCCGGGTCCGCCCCGACGCCACCGCCTTCCCGCACCGCAAGGCGCTGTTCAGCGTGCAGTACTACTCCCACTTCTCCGGCGCGGCCGCCTGGGCCCGGGCCGCCCACGCCGCCATGCGGCCGCACTTCGGCGACCACGCGTACGTGAACTACATCGATCCCGAGCTCAAGAACTGGCGGCAGCAGTATTACGGCGCCAACGCCGCCCGGCTGGCCCGGGTCAAGGCGGCGTACGACCCCGGCCGCCTGTTCCGCCTCCCCCAGGGCGTCTAGGAAGCGCTCCCGAGCATCGCTCGCGCGGACGGGCCTTGCCTCCTTCTATACGCCTACCTGCGCTCGCCGTTCCTCGCGATCACGGTCCTGGGCTTCGTGACGGTCGAGGTCGTCCTGGTGTGCGTATGGCGACTGGTGACGCTGGTGCGGCGCGACACGGTGTTCACCCACGCCGCCTTCCGATGGGTGGACGTCGTGATCGGCGCTTTCGTGGCCGCCGCTATCCTGATCTTCGCGCTCGGGGCGGTCCTGGCGCCGGGCGAGGCCGTCCCCCCTGGCATGGTCCTCCTGGTGGGCGGGGCCGGCGTGGCGGCGCTGGGGGTCGCGCTCATCGTGCTCGTGCTGCGGATGCTGCTCGCCCAGGCCGTCGCGCGCGACATCGAGGCGGCGCGGATGCAGGCCGAGCTGGACGAGGTGATCTGATGCCGATCGTCGTCGAGATCGACGTGCTGCTGGCCAAGCGGAAGATGTCCGTGGGCGAGCTCGCGGACCGCGTCGGGATCACGCCTGCCAATCTGGCGGTGCTCAAGAACGGCCGCGCCAAGGCGGTGCGCTTCTCGACGCTCGCCGCGCTCTGCGAGGCGCTCGAGTGTCAGCCGGGAGACCTGCTGCGCTGGGAGGCCGGGGACGACGCGGACGCGTGACCTCCGCCGTTGCCGATCGGGCCGGGTTGAGCGAACCTCACGGTATGACCGACGAGCGGCGGACGATGACCGGCCCCGGCGGCGTCCCGGTGTGCAGCTATCTGGAAGGCGTCCGCGACGGCAGCCCCTGGGCGTACGCGATCGAGGACGCCGGCCCGGGAGCCGCCGAGGCGATCACGGCGCGGATGCCCGGCTGGGCGGTCTCCGCGCCCGCCGAGCTCGGTCAGGCCCTGCTCGACCGGGGCGCGCGGCTGCTGCGGCACATGCACGTGATGCGGTGCGATCTGCCGGTGGCCCGGCCGGTCGCGGGCACCGCTCCGGACGGCTTTCTGATCGTCCCCTGTGATCGGCCGCCCGCCGAGATCCTCCCCGCGTGGTTGGCCGCCTACCCGCCCGGCCATCCCGACCACCGCCCCCGCGATCGCGATAAGGCCCTGAACGAGGAGCTCGTCCCGCTCCTGAGCGGCGAGGAGATCGGCCCCCTGCTTCCCTGCAGCGTCCTCGCCGTACGGGAGGACTCCCCGGGCCCGGGCGAGGTGGTGGGCGGCGTTTTCGCGCACGACTCGGACCGGGGACCGTGGATCGCGGACGTGTTCCGGCATCCGGACCGGTCACCGCGAGGTCTCGGCGCGCTCATGCTGTCGGCCACCCTCGCCCGGGCCGGTGCGGACGGGCTGACCGGCCTGAGCCTGGTGGTCACCGAGGGCAACCCCGCCCGCCGCGTCTACGAGAGGCTCGGTTTCCACGTCGTCGAGACCGTGATGACAGCAATGATCTGACATCCGAACCGCCGGGTCGTCACACTCTCATTGACGTGATCGGGAGCCCCAGGAAATGTAACCGACGACCCACGAAATGTAACTGCCCTTGGTTACATTTCCCGCATGCCTGCGGACGTGAGCCACCTCGTCGATGAGCTTCGGGCAGCCGGCGGTGACACGACGGCCCTGGAGGTCAAATCGGCCGCCGGAGGACTTCCCGAGTCGCTGACCCCCACCCTGAGTGCGCTCGCGAATCTGCCCGGCGGCGGAACGATAATTCTCGGGTTGGATGAACGGTTCGGGTTCCGCCCGGTTCCACTGCCGAACCCGCAGTCGCTGAAACAGGGCCTCGCGGCGAAAGCACGCTCGTTCACACCGCCTGTCCGCCTGACTTTGGACGACGGCATCGCGTACGGCGCTCCGGTCATAGTGGCGAGGGTGCACGAGTGCGACAAGTCCGCCAAACCATGCCGGGTCACAGCCACAGGCGCCTCCTACCTCCGAGGATATGACGGCGACTTCCGGCTCTCGGATATCGAAGAACAGGCCTTCATCGCGGCACGACGAGCACCTATGTTCGATCGGACCCTGGTCGAGGGAGCCACCGCGGCGGACCTCGACCCCGAGCTGGTGAAGGCGTTCATCGAAGCGGCCCGCGAGCGCGATCAGCAGGGGCTGGGGCGCTTCGTCCGGGAAGACGAACTGCTTTGCCGCGCCGGAGTAACCGCCGTCGACGGCAGGCCCACAGTCGCCGGGCTGCTGGCTCTGGGCACGCATCCGCAGCAGTGGTTCCCCCGATACGCCATCCAGATATCCGCCGATCCGCTGCCTGGAGATCCGCCCGGTTCCCGGGCACGCAACCAGGCCGTCCTGACCGGACCCATTCCCCGAATGCTGGACGCAGCCATGGAGTGGGCCAGACGAACCTTCGATACGGCCATCGTGGCGGGGCCCGACGGCACCGTACGGGACCTGCCTGTCTATCCGCTTGTCGCCTTCCGTGAACTGGTCGCCAACGCGCTGATACACCGCGATCTCGATCACTGGTCAGCGGGAATGGCCGTGGAAATCAGGCTTCGCCGGGATCGTCTTGTGATCGCGAATCCCGGAGGGCTTTATGGCATAACGGTCGATCGTCTGGGCAAAGAAGCGGTCACGTCTGCGCGCAACGCACGGCTTGTCGCCATTTGCCAGAATGTGCGTTCCCCCTTCAGCGGTGGCCGAGTCATCGAGGCGCTCGCCAGCGGCATTCCTACGGTGGGCGCGGCGCTCGAGGAGGCGCGTCTGCCTCCCGCTCATTACATCGACGCGGGCATCCGGTTTGTCGCCATCCTGCACCGGCCCATCGTCCCCACCGCGGCAGCCGACCCGTTGAACGCTACCGAGTCACGCGTCCTTGACGCCCTCACACAAGGGGCTCTCACCGTCGCACAGCTCGTTGACATGCTCGATCTCACGGCACCGAACATCCGCAAGGCTCTCCGTGGCCTACGCGAGCACGGCTATGTGCGACAGCATGGCGGCCGAGGAAAGTTCACGTACTACGAGCGCGTCTGATGCCAGATCGCGTCGGGCGACCCGCATCGAGCCATAGACCTTCCCGTTACTGATTGTGATAAGTAGATTACCGACAGCAATCGTCTCGGGGGGATGTCCATGAACCTTTCTCGATCGCGCGTCTACCTGGCCTGCGGTGTCGGCGCCGCTGCGGGTGTGGCCGGCCTGGCCCTGACGGTCGTCCCGTCGGTCGCCCAGGGCGCGTCCGGCGGCAGCGGCCAGAGCACCAGGCCGGTCGCCGATCCCTCACCGAAGCAGCCCGGCGGCCACACCGTCCTGACCTGCGCGGTGAGCACCGGCGGCCAGCCGATCACCGCCGACCCCGCGGTGGGCAAGGAGGCCCGCGCGGTGACCGCCAAGGGCACCGTGACGCTCACCGGCTGCGCCTCTCCCGACGGGAGCTTCCCCAACATCCGCTCGGGGACGGCCACCTTCAAGGGCACCGGGCAGGCGTCCTGCACGGGCGTCCAGAACGTCGCCGGCACGGGCACCGTCACCTGGAAGGATGCCCAGGGCCAGACGCTCGGCACCTCCACGGTCCGCCCCAATCTCGACGGGATCGCCTCGTACAACCCCGGCGACATGATGCTGGTCGGCGAGGTCACTGAAGGGAAGCTCAAGGGCAAGCGGATCGCCGGAAAGGCCGCTCCCACCTCGGACATCAGCCAGTGCTCCAGCAAGGGCGTGAGCAGCGCCCAGGGCAGCGGCACGGTCGCCTTCATCGCCGTCGACACAACGAAGTAGCCGACGCGGGGCCGGGTCGGGAAGGGTGCCGAATGCCGTCGGATGATTCCGTGCTGCGGGTGCGGGACGTGCGGAAGAGCTACCGGGGTGGCCCGGTCCTGCGTGGTGTGGATCTCGATCTGCCGCCCGGCCGGGTGGTGGGGATCGTCGGGGAGAACGGCGCGGGCAAGACCACGCTGCTGCGCGTCCTCGCCGGCGACCTGCGGCCGGACGGCGGGTCGGTGCGCCACGGCGGGCGCATCGGGCACTGTCCGCAGGAGACGGTGCTGCACGACGCGTTCACCGTCGAGCAGCACCTGCGGTTCTTCCAGGTCGCCTATGGCCTGGAGAGCCTGCGCAGGGCCGAGGAGCTGATGGAGGCGCTGCGGTTCTCCGGCTCCCGCCGGGCCCGCCCCGGCACGCTGAGCGGCGGCACCCGGCAGAAGCTCAACCTCGTCCTGGCCCTGATGCACGACCCGGACGTGCTCCTGCTCGACGAGCCCTACCAGGGCTTCGACTGGGAGACCTACGTACGGTTCTGGGACCTGGCCGAGGAGCTGCGCGGGCGCGGCCGCTCCGTGCTGGTGGTCTCCCACCTCACCTATGACGCGGCCCGCCTCGACACGCTCCACCGGCTGGAGAGCGGCGTGCTGCGGGAGCAGGAACGCGTGGGCGTCGCCACCGGCGAGGGGGCCGGGGACAGGGCGGGTGCGCCGTGAGACGCCACTGGGACTGCTACGCCACCGCCGTGCGCATGACGTTCGTGGAGCACCTGCGCAACCGGCTGGCATTGGTGATCATCGTGGTCTTCATCCCGGTGTGGGCGATCCTCATCTACGCCCTGTCGCTGGAGATCCCGCTGCCGTTCTACGTCCGGGCCGCCGACAGGACCGTCACGATGCCGGCCGGCGTGCTCAACCAGCTCGGCGGAGCGTTGCAGATCCTGGCATTGATCACCGGGTTCATGATGTTCGTGACCACGATGAACTCGGCGTCGTTCGACCGCCGCCTGGTGCGATCCGGGTTCCCCCAGCTGTGCCTGATCGCGGCGAAGCTCACCGCCCTGGTGGCGGTCGCGCTCTGCGTCGCGCTCTACGCGACCGGCCTGATCTGCCTGACCCACCCGACCGAGCAGCCCCTGCTGCTCGCCGCCGCCCTCGCCGGTGGGGCGCTCATCTACGGAGGGATCGGCATCGCGCTCGCCGCGGTGCTCACCAGCGACCTGGCCGGGCTGGTCCTCGTCACCGTGATCTGCTCGATCGACCTGGCCCTGCAGAGCCCGCTCGCCACCCCGGCCGCGGCCGGCGTCCTGGTGCGTTACCTGCCCGACTACGGGCCGATGCAGGCGGCGGTCGCGGCCGTGGCCATGGACACGGTGCCCTGGAACGCCGTCGGCCCGGCCGTGTGCTGGGCGCTGGGCACGATCGTCCTCGGCATCTCCGCCTTCGCCGGCCGTACGCGCGCGCAGGGGCCGGTCGGCGCGCCGGTGACAGCGCCGGCGAATTCATGAGTCCCCCGTCAGGAGCATCCGTGACATCTGAGAGCGTTTCTCGTGCCTTCCCCGCCCTGGAGTCCGACCTGGACCGGGTGCGGGAGATCGTCGGCATGGCGGACGTGCCGAGCCGCTCCGAGCTGACCCCGCTGACCAGGCAGCCGGCGGGTCACCGCCACCTGATCCGGCCCACCCTGGCGCTGTTGTCGTACTACGTGCTCGCCGGAACAGAGCGGGCCGCCGACGTCCGCGCCGTCAAGGCCGCGGCGGCCGTCGAACTGCTGCACATGGCGTCGCTCTACCACGACGACGTCATCGACGACGCGCGCCGGCGCAGAGGCAGGCCGAGCGTCAACATCGTGTGGGGCGCGCGCCTGGCGGTCCTGGCCGGTGACCTGCTGTTCACCAGCGCCAGCCGGATCCTCTCCGAGCTGGGCCGGCGCGAGCCCATGATGGTCGCGGAGACCGCGCAGCGCATCTGCTCGGGAATGATCGCCGAGACCGCCGACCGCTTCCTGCTCTCCCGCACCGAGGCCGCCTATCTGGAGGTGACCGGCGCCAAGACGGCCGAGTTGCTGTCCCTGGCCTGCAGGCTGGGCGCCATGCAGGCCGGGCGGGACCCCGAGGCGGAGGAGGACCTGGCGGGGTTCGGCTGGCATCTCGGCATGGCCTACCAGGTGCGCGACGACATCCTCGACCTGACCGCGACGACCGGGGAGCTCGGAAAACCGGCCAACTCCGACATCGTGGAAGGCGTCTACACACTCCCCGTGATCAGGGCCCTGGGCCGCGAACCCTCGCTCGCCCGGCTGCTGCGCCGCGGCCTGACCGCGGCCGACGCCGAGCGGGCGCGGCAACTGGTCCTGTCCTGCGGAGCCGTGGAGGAAGCCCGGCAGGTCGCCGGCACCCATGTGGAGACGGCACTGCGGCGGCTCGATCTCCTGCGGCTCCGGGGCCTCGGCGATCCGCGGTCACGCGAGGGGCTGGCCGGATACGTGCGGTCGATCACGAGCCCGGGCGGAAAGGCCGCCCCTGCACCCGTCACGGCGCCCGTCACGGTGCCCGCTCCCTCCCCCGCCTCCCCTGCCGTTCCCTCTCTCGCCCCGGCCTCCGCTCGGCCCGGTGTCCTGACCGGGCGGCAGGAGCACGTGCAGGAGCGGTTGGACGCCTGGCTGCTGGACACCGAGCTGGCCGCCACGCCGGAGGAGGCCCGCCACCCACGCTGGAACGCCATGGCCTCGACCGCCCTGCGGTTCTGGCCGGGCGCCGACGCCGAGCAGGCCGAGACGCTGGCCCGGTGGATGCTGGTGATCGCCGTCGTCGACGACCTCTTCGACGAGCCGGGTCTCGCCAACCCCGGCGAGATCGCCCGGCTGCGGCACCGGCTCGCCCTCCTCGTCCGCGGGCTCGACGACACCCCGGCGACCGGTGGAGCGGTCGCCACGGCCATGGCCCAGGCGTGGGAGCGGGTCCGCCTGATCCAGCCGCCCTCGTGGCGGACGCGCGCCCTCGGTCACTTCGAGGAATGGCTGGAGGCGGCCGAGCGCGAGGCATGCCACCGGCTCAGCGGGTTCATCCCCAGCCTGCGGGACCAGTTCACACTGCGCCTGGGGAGTTCCGGGGCGCCCGTCTTCCTGGACACCTTCGAGATCACGTACGGCGGGGAGCTCGAGCCGGCGGTGCGCGACCATCCGCTCGTCCGGCGGCTGCTGGACGTCGCCGCGGCCGCGGCGCTCGCCGAGAACGACCTGCGGACCCTGGACGAGGACGAGGCCGTGGGCGCTCCCTACAACCTGGTCAGGGTGCTCCGCCACGAGACCGGCTGCACCAGGCAGGAGGCGATCGACGAGGTGACCCGCCAGGTCGAGGACGGCTTCGCCCAGGTGGACGCCATACTCACCGCCGCCCCCGCCATCCTGCGGCCCGCCGACGGCAGCGCCGCCTCCGTGACCGGGACGGGTCTCCTGCGCCTTGCCCGAGAGCGACTGCCGAGCTGGCGCACCCTGCACAGCATCGACCGCTACAGCCGCTCGTCCGCCGGCAGCGAGACGTACCTGGCCCGGCTGCGCCGGGAACTCCTGGTCGAGTACGCCGAGACCGGCGCGGCCCGCTGACCCCGGTCCCCTGCGTACCGAAACCTCAGCGCGCCGAGACCTCAGCCGGGTCCGTCCGCGGCGAGGCGGTCGAGCCATTCGCCGAGCACGTGGCGTTCGCCGTCGGTGAGAGCAGTGGCGTCGGGCAGCGCGGCGCGCAGCGCCATCGCCGCCGTGGCCGGTCCGGGAGTCTCGACCACGGCGGCGCCGGCGGTGATGGCGGCGATCGACGCGTCGCGGGCCACCTCCGACAGGCGGGGGTCACGCCGCTCCACCGGCAGGGCGAGCAGCGTGAAGACGGTGCCGCAGCCCGCGGCGTGCACGAGGTCCGCCGCCAGGCGCTCACCGACCTTCAGCCGGCCGGCGGCGGCGATGGCGCGGATGCGCTCCCCCAGCATGCGGAAGGCGGCGACGGCGGCGGGCGACTGCCGTCCCGGCGTGGGGTCGCCGTACATGAGCGAGAACAAAGCGGGGTTGGCCAGCCCGAAGCCGACGTGCAGGTCCCATCCGGCGCGCAACGCTTCGACCGGGTCGTCGACCGGCGGGCTCGCCTTCTTGTCCGCCAGATAAGAGCTGAAGCCATACTCGGCGACCGCGTCGAGCAGGCCCTCCTTGTCGCCGAACAGGCGGTAGATCGTCGGCGCCTGCGTCCCCGCCGCGGCGGCCACCGCTCTGGTCGAGACGGCCTCGCGCCCGCCGCTCGCGAGCAGCCCGGCCGCGACCGACACGATGTGCGCCCGCGTCCTGTCTCGGCCGCTCGCCGTCTCGCTCTCGGAATCGCTCACGCTTCCAACGATAGCAGTATGTTGCTATCGATGAATTTCCAGTGTTAGCGTTCTGGCGATATCAGCGATAGCAAGGAGTGAATCGTGATCATCATCACCGGGGCGACCGGTCAGCTCGGCAGCGGCGTCGTCGAGCACCTGCTCGCGCGAATCCCCGCCGACCGGATCGGCGTCAGCGTCCGCGACATTGCGAAAGCCGGCGACCTCGCGCAGCGCGGCGTCCGCGTGCGGCAGGGCGACTTCGACGACCCCGCGAGCCTGACGTACGCGTTCGAGGGCGCGTCACAGGTGCTCGTCGTCTCCGGGCCGGCGGACGCGCGCCCGCACCGTACGGCGATCGAGGCCGCCACGGCCGCGGGCGCCGAGCGGATCCTCTACACCAGCCACATGGGCGCGAATCCGGCCTCCCCCTTCGTCCCGATGCCGTCCCACGCCGAGACCGAGCAGGACCTGCGCGCGTCGGGGGTCGCGTTCACCGCGCTGCGCAACGGCTTCTACGCGACCACCGCGGTCCGGTTCGTGAGTCAGGCGCTCGAGACCGGCACGCTCGTCGCGCCCGAGGACGGCCCGGTCTCCTGGACGGCCCACGCCGACCTCGCCGAGATCGCCGCCGTCGCCCTGACCGAGGAGAACCGGCTCGACGGCATCACCCCGCCGCTGACCGGTCCCGAGGCGCTCGACCTCGCGGACGTCGCCGCGATCGCCTCCGAGCTGACGGGACGCGAGATCACCCGCGTCACCGTCCCGGACGAGGAGTGGGTGGCGGGCATGGTGTCACACGGCGTCCCCGAGCAGCAGGCCCGCTTCCTGCTGGGCATGTTCGAGGCCAGCCGTCGGGGCGAGTTCGCCGAGGTCGGCCTCGCCCTCGGGGAGCTGCTCGGCCGCAAGCCGACCGCGTTGCGCGAACTGCTCGCGGACACGCTCACGAGCTGACGCCCCTTCCGGTCGATTTCCCCTTTTCGGGATATCCGGCGGCTCCGTCAAGGCCAGATATACAGTGTCATTGGATCTTGTAAGGGGGCCGGGAATGCTCGAATGGGTGGCGGCGGCGGTTGCGGCCGGCGGGACCGCGGTGGTGCAGGCCGCGGGCACCGACGCGTGGTCGCTCGTACGGCAGCGGGTGGCGCGAGTGCTCAGCCGCGACGATCCCGAACGCGAGCGGACGGAACTGATGCGGCTGGATCAGACCGCGACGGATCTCGCCTCGCTCGCCCCGGGGGAAGCCGCGCTCATACGGGCCAGGCAGGAGGCGGCCTGGGCGGCCCGGTTCGAAATGCTGCTGGAGAGTCTCGGCGAGGCCGAACGCGAACGGGTCGCCCGCGAACTGAACGACATCGCCGACCAGGCCCGCCAGGCATCGGTGGGAGGAGTGTCGGGGAACGTCTTCCACGGACCGGCCGCGTTCCAGATCGGCGACCACAACCGTCAGGACAACCACTTCGGGCCGGGCGCATGACGCGCGACTCCGAATCAGGAAAAGACGGCTTAACGGGAAGAGACGGAGTAACGGGCAACGTCTTCCACGGCCCGGCCCCTTTCCAACTCGGGGATCGCAACGTCCAGATCAACCACATCCACCAGGCGGCGCCGCGGCGCCGCCCGCTGGTCCTCGCAGGTACGGCGGTTACGACCCGGGAAGAACTGGCCGCCGTCATCCGCGGCGACTGGACCGCCGCGAGACGTCAGTTCTTCGAGGGCGCGGCCGCGACCGGCGCGCCCTCCGACGGCTGGCTCGGCCTTCTCACCTGGCTGCGCGAGCTCGACGGTCTCACCGCCGAGGACCTGACCGCCCAGATCGAACTCATCGACCATCGGCTCCGCGACCCGCTTCTCCCGGCCGACCTGAAACTGCTTCACCTGCTGGGCTGGCTCGATCCGACGGGAGAAGCCGTCTGGCGAGGGACGCCGGTGACGGTGGAGTCGCTTTCCGAGGCACTCAGGATCGGTCGTCTGGGCGAAAGCGGCCCCGAACGGGAGCTCTATCGCGACCTCTGCGAGGGCGGCCTGCTGGACGCCCTCTCCAGGTTCACGGCGCTGAGCGCGCTGCGCGGAACACAACGCGCCTGGGACGAGGCCTGGGACTCCTGGCGGCGACTGGCCGCCGAGGTTCCCGGACTGCCGCCCGAGGCCCGGGAATGGGCCGAGAGCGGGGCGCGCGGGCTGCTCCTGGCGGCCCTCCTGCCCTACCCGGCGAGCACGACGTGGTTGCGCGCCGCCCGCGAACACGTGGCGCCACCCCCCACCGGTGAGATCGAGTGGTACGACTGGTTGCGCGCGCGAGACGGTGGCTCGGATACGCCTATCGGGTGGCTCATGGCCACCGACTTCACTGCTTACGCCGCCGCGCAGGCGGAACAGCGGCGTCGGCAGGCGGCAGTCGACCGGCAGAACCAGCGAATGACGACAGTGCTGGATCAGGCCTCCGCGCTGCGGGACCGCCAGTGGGCCGACTACGAGCGCCGGCGGCTCACGCCCACGGCCCGATTGGGAGCGGTCGTCCGCGCGACGCTGTGGCTCGGGGCCTGGGGCGCCACCACGATCCCGGTGGCCTGGATCATGTGGGGCTGGGCTCAGCCGGACATCGCCCTGACGTTGTCCTGGTATCTCGTCGCGCTGACCCTGGCGGCGTACGCGGGCGGGCTGCCAAGAGTCCTACGGCTCGGCGCGGCGTACCAGCCTCCGCTGCGGCGCGTGCGGGAGTGGGCCGACGGAGCCAGGGCCGACCGTGGACGCGTCCGGAGGGGCCTGATCAGAGCCGGCGTCGTGGTCGGAGCCGTCCTGATCCTCGGGGTGCTCCTTCACGACGTCGGCGTCATCGCGACAACGGTTCTCGTCGTTCCCCTGCTGGCCGCGGTGTTCCATTTCGCCCGCATCGGGGCGCTTCACGACTGGGCGGACGAGCATCAGGAGCGGCAGCGGGACTACCGGTCCAGGCGGGCCGATTCCGGCGGCATCCCTCAGAACATCGTCCGGGATGTGCGATCGCCGTCGCCTGGAGTCCGGGCCGACGCCTACCGGGCGTACATGCGGCAGTTCATCGGCCTCGACCACAGCGGGCAGGACGAGGACCGGGACAACGGCCGCCGCGACCGCTGATTGGACCGGAGTCGTACACGACCCCGACCGGGAGCCGGCACATCTACGACGTGACGGCGTCCGCGCTCTGCGTGCGATAGCGCGATCACCGGGCGTCGCCCACTCTCGCGTCAGGCCCTGGAGGGACGCTGTCTCTGGGAGCCGTCGGCCGCGATCGGGACATCACGCAGCGACAGAGCACTCGGCGGAGGCAAAGGCTGGTGAGCCGCCTCGGCGCGGAACGACTGCAGCAGGTACGCCACCAGGCGACGCGACGCGGCACCGTCGTGCGGCAGCGCGGTGACCAGACCGCAGTGGGACAACAGGGCCACGACGAGGTCGGAAGGGTGGAAGTCGGCCCGCAGCGCGCCCGCCGCCTGGGCTCTGCGGACCAGGGTCATGAGGTCCCGTTCGGTCCGTTCCCGAGCCTGCGCGTGCTCCGCCGTGCTGTCCGGAAAGGCCGCGACGAACGCGGCGGGGAAGCCGCGTTCCTCCCGCTGGAGTTCGCAGACCGTCTCGAACAGCCGCTGGAAGCCCCGCCAGGGGTCGGGATCGGCCAGCGCGTCGGTGAGCGCCCGTGCACAGGTCTCCATCTGGTGCGCGAACGCGGCCCGCACCAGTGCGTCGCGGGTCGGGAAACGCCGGTACAGCGTCGCCACGCCGACCCCGGCCCGCCGGGCCACGGTCGCCATGGGCGCGTCGATGCCGTGCTCGGCGAAAACCGCACGGGCGGCGACGAGGATGCGCCCCCGGTTACGCCGGGCGTCGGCCCGCATCCCCGGGCCGGCGATCCGAGAGGGATCCTCCACCACTGTTTCTCACTTCCGATGTAAACGGACGATGCCGTCCACTTAGGAGCCTACGCTCGGGGCCAGATTCCCGCACGGCCACTGGTGGCGAAGGTGAGAACGATGGACGACGACACGATGAGAGCAGTGCTTTTCGATCGATACGGCGGCCCCGAGGTGCTGTACGTGAGCCGGGTGCCACGCCCGGAGCCGGCGCCCGGCGAGGTGCTCGTGCGGGTGCGCGCGTTCAGCGTCAACGGCGGAGAAACGGCCGCCCGTTCCGGCGGGCTCCGTCTCCTCACCGGACGGAAGTTCCCGAAACGCATCGGGTTGGACTTCACCGGCGAGGTCGCCGCGCTCGGCGCCGGCGTGACGGGCATCGTGATCGGCGACCGGGTGTGGGGCGTCATGGGCCGTACCGGATTCGGCAGCGCCGCTGAGTATGTGGCGGTCCGGGCCGAGCGGCTCGGCCACGTCCCGGACGGACTCGATCTGGTGGAGGCCGCCGCGCTGCCGGTGGCGACCACGGCCATCACGGCGCTGCGTGACAAGGCCCGGCTGCGCCCCGGCGAACGACTGCTCGTACGCGGCGCCGCGGGCGGTGTCGGCAACGCCGCCGTCCAGCTGGGGCGGGCCTACGGCGCCGAGGTCACGGCCCTGGCCCGCGCCGCCAACCTCGACTTCGTCCGCACGCTCGGCGCCCACCACGCCATCGACCACCGGGCCATCGACCACCGGACCGTCTCGCCGAGCGAACTGGGCCCGTTCGACGTGGTCCTCGACACGGTGGGCACCGACCTGCGGGCCTTCCGGCGCCTGCTGTCGCCCGGCGGCCGCATGGTGACCATCGCCTTCGACCTGACCCGGCTTGCCGCCTCACTCGGTTACATCGCCGCCAGCGCCGTACACGGACGCGGCCGGGTGCGCTTCTTCAGCGGCAACCCCACGCGGGCGCTCTTCGACGATCTCGCCCGCGAGGTGTCGGAGGGGAGACTGCGCCCTGCGGTGGACACCTGCTTCCCGCTGGAGGAGACGGCGGCGGCCCACCGCGCGCTGGAGGCGGGCGGAGTGCGGGGCAAATACGTCGTCAAGGTCGACTGACGGCTCCCAGGGAGTCCGCGGAAGGCCGAGTCCGCTTGGAACCTCTTCATTGTGATGGCAGGTGTCCGGCATGGCCGCCCCCGGGCGGTGGTCAATAAGATCCGTACTGACCTGACCTTCCGGACATCCCAGCGGGGGCGATGTGAACGGCGGCAGCGAAGCCGGGGGCTTACGCGGTTTCGGTGAGGGACACGAGTCCGGCCTGCGGGCGGGCGACCCGGCGCAGGTGGGGCCTTACCGGCTGGTGCGCCGGCTGGGCGAGGGCGGCATGGGCACCGTCTACCTGGGCGAGGCGCCGGACGGCACCCGCGTGGCGGTCAAGCTGCTCCACCACACCGTCGCCGCCGACCCCGACTTCCGCCGCCGCTTCCGTCGCGAGGTCGAAGCCGCCAAACGCGTCGCCCGCTTCTGCACCGCCGCCGTCCTGGACGCCGAAATGGACGGCGAGACCGCCTACCTCGTCACCGAATACGTCCCCGGCCCGACCCTCCGCCAGGCCGTAGAACAGGATGGACCCCTGCGCGGCTCCAGCCTGGACGGACTCGCCGTCAGCATCGCGACCGCCCTGCGCGCCATCCATGCCGCCGGCATCATCCACCGTGACCTGAAGCCCGGCAACGTCCTGCTCTCCCCCATCGGCCCCAAGGTCATCGACTTCGGCGTCGCCCACCTGTCCGACACCGCCACGCACAGCAGCGCGGTGGTCGGCACACCGTCGTTCATGTCCCCGGAACAGTTCGACGGCGGCCCCCTCACCCCCGCCTCCGACGTCTTCGCCTGGGCGGGCACGGTCGCGTACGCGGGCACGGGCCGTGCCCCCTTCGGCAACGGCCCGCTGCCGGTCGTCATCAACCGGGTCATCAACGGGGAGCCCGACCTCACCGGCCTCGACGGACCGCTGGGCGCGCTGGTCACCCGCGCCCTGGCCAAGAATCCGGCGCAACGGCCGACCGTACGGGACATCCTGGACACCCTCACCGGCTCGTCCGGGCTTGAGGAGCCGTGGGTCACGACACTGCCCGGGGGCGGCAGACGCCGCCGCGGGCTGCTGGCCGGGGCCGCGGCCGGCGTCGCCGGGCTGGCGGTGATCGCGACGGCGGTCGCCGTATGGCCCTCCGACCACGACACGCATGCCGCGGCCTCCGCGACCTCCTCCGTCACCACCACGCGCCCGGCCGTGGAGGCCTCCGGGGGTCCTGCGCCTGCCACTCCGGCCGTGTCGAAGGCTCCGACGGGCAGTGGCGGCAACCCGCTGCGCGAGCCCGGCGTACGGTTCGCGTACCTGCCGGATTCCGAGGCACAGCGCCAGGCGAACGCCTGGAACACGAAGGGCAGGAAGGCCGACGCGGCGCTGATGCGCGCCCTGGCCGCGGTGCCGCATCCCGTGAACCTGAACATGCCGGCCGCCGAGGCCGGGCGTACGGTCGCGTCCACCGTGCGGGTGGCCTCCGCCCACCATGCGGTTCCCGTGTTCGTGACCGATCACGTGCCGATGAAGGACTGCTCCCATTGGGGAGAGCCGGACGAGCGGTCCTACCGTGACTGGATCGACCGGGTGGCGAAGGGAATCGGCACGGCGCGTGCGGTGGTCGTGCTGGAGCCGAACAGCCTGACCAGGCTCCCCGGCTCGAACAGTTGCTCACAGGGGACCAAGGCGGGCGCGGCCGAGCGCTACCGCGAGCTGTCGTACGCGGTGAACCGCCTGGGGAAGCTCCCGCACACGGCCGTGTATCTCGACGGCGGCATCAAGGGCTGGCCCAGCCTCGTCGAGATCGCCGACCGGCTTGTGAAGGCCGGGGTGAAGCGCGCCGACGGCTTCTATCTGAACGTCGCGGACTTCCAGCAGACCGAGGAACTTCTCAGGTATGGGGAAAGCCTCTCCCGCTGCCTCTACCTGAAGACGAGCGACGGAGCGAGCACCTGCACCGGCCCCGAACTCGACGCGGTGCCGGCCGAGACGCCCCTGACCCACTTCGTCATCGACACCAGCCGCAACGGCAAGGGCGTCTGGCAGCCGCCGGAAGGCAAGTACGCCGACCCGCAGATCTGGTGCAACCCACCGGGCCGGGGCGTCGGCCGCCGCCCGACGACCGACACGGGCAGCGAGCTGGCCGACGCGTTCCTGTGGCTCCGCTCCCCCGAACAGTCCAACGGCCAGTGCACGCGAGGCGGCAAGGGTCCCCAGGACCCCGTCTATCACCAGGTCGACCCCATCGGCGGCACCTGGTGGTCGGTGCTCGCGCTCGACCGCGCCCGCAACGCCGTCCCCCCGCTGCGCTGACTCACTTCTACTTGTAAGCGCAGACCTGAATTGGACGCGACAACCCAGGAGGATTCTGTCTGATGGCGACCTACGTGTTGATCCACGCTGCGGCGGTCGATTCTTGGTATTGGGGGCCGCTCTCGGCCGCCCTGCGAGACCGTGGGCACGACGTGGTGGCACCGGACCTGCCGTGCGACGACGAGTCGGCCGGGCTTGCGGAGTACGCGGACACAGTGGTCGAGGCGATCGGCCGGCGCACCGGTCTGGTCGTCGTCGCCCACTCGTTTGGTGGGTTCACCGGCCCACTGGTGTGTGACCGGGTGCCTGCCGACCTGCTCGTGATGCTCCAGGCTCAGATCCCGGCCCCCGGAGAGTCGCCGGGCGAATGGTGGGGCAACACCGGCTACTGGGCGGCACGGGAGGAAGCCGACCGGCGCCGAGGCGTCCCGGGCGGCGCGGAGGAGGACGCGTCCTCCCTCGTGCTGCACGACACTCCGGCCGACCTGGCCGCCGAGTTCGTAACCGCGCACCAGCGGCACCAGGCGCCTACCCCGTTCGGCAAGCCGTGGCCGCTGGCCTCCTGGCCTGACGTGCCGACCAGGTTCCTACTGGCGGCCGACGACCGCTTCTTCCCGGCCGAGTTCATGCGCGGGCTCGTCACCGAGCGTCTCGGTTTCCAACCGGACGAAATGCCTGGTGATCACTGTCCGATGCTCGGTCACCCGAAGGAACTGGCCGACCGCCTTGAGGCGTACCGCGCGGGGCTGTGAACAGTGCCGGCTCGTCAATCGCCGTTGGCCTTGCGGAGGCGGGCGCGGACCGTACGGCGAACCAGCGGGCCCATGTCCTCCAGGACGGCGACCAGGCCGGCGAGCTGCTCCAGGCTGTCGAAGGCGCGCTCCGCGCCGTCCTTGTCGACGCCCTCGTACAGTTCGAGGCCGACGAAGGCCGCCGCCGTGGCGCGGGCGAGCCCGGCGACGTCCACGAACTCCGCGAGCGGGCTGCCGGCCAGCACGCGGCCGAGGACCTCCTCGATCTCGGTCACCCACATGCCGAGACCGTCAGCGGTGGCGGGGGCGAGTCTGCCGTCCATCTGGCTGCCCGCGAGCATCTGGGCGAGCACGGCGAGGTTCCCCGCCTCGCGCTCATCGGCGTGCAGCGCACGGCCGAGGTCGAGCAGTTCCTTGAGGCTGTTCACGGCCGCGAACCGAGCTCGATAGACGGCCACCCGCTGCTCGGAGCCGTACCGCAGGGCCGCGGCGAGGAGCTCGTCGACCGTGCCGAAGTGGTAGAAGACGAGCGCCTGGTTCACCCCGGCCGCGGTGGCGATCGCCCTCGCCGAGGCCCCCGCGATGCCCTGGGTCCGCAATGTCTCCAGAGCACCTTCGAGCAGCCGCGTACGGGTGTCGCCCATCGTCTCCCCCTTCGTTCCTCTTCGCGGCTTCACCGTAGTGGCAGATGTCCGGCGATGGCCGGTATCACCAGGTGGCCCCCGTCGGCGGCACCTGGTGGCCGTCCCTCACTGCGTTGATCTCAAAGGCGCGCCTCTTCGCGTAGCGGCTTCACCGTGGCGGGTACGCCGTGCTCGGTGACGTCGACATAGTGGGCTGTGAATGCGCCCCAGTAGCCGAACATGGGCCCCAGCCTGTGGTGGGACACGGTGACACCGACGCGGAACTCCCCCACCTCATCGTCGTACGACTCCCTGACGACGGCCGTTCCCGTGACGGCTCCGGGAAGACGGCAGGAGAGCCGGCCCTCATGCAGCCGGAACCCGTCGGAGCGGATGACGAGGCCCCCGCGCTCGTCCACCTGAAAGTCCAGGTCCACGGCCAGGTGCTGATGCGAGCCCAGATAGTCGACGATGCCTTTGACGGGGTTGTACACCATCTGGGCGTCGAACCGCCTGGGGCGGCCTGGCATGTCGAAGGTGCGGACGAAGCTGATCGTCTCCCGCCCGTACGAGTCGACGTACGGGTAGTTCTCGATGGTGAACGGCACCTGCCGCCCCTGCTCGGGAACCAGGATGTTGCGGGTCCCGCCGAGGGCGAGGAACGGCCGGGTGAAGCCCGCGTGCCAGATGTGCTCCATCACCCCCGTGCCGACGCAGGCCTGCCCGCCAGTGACGCTCACGCCGAAGCGGCGCCGCAGTTGGGGGTGCAGGCGGGCGAAGTCGACGCCGAGGGCACGTTCGAAGATCGAGGTCATGGGGTCTCCATCAGGGTGTGCGGGGCTGTTGCCGTCTGCCGGTCGGGTGGGCGGCGCAGGCATCGGCGGGCCGCCGGGGTCGACGGGAGCGGCGGCAGGAGGACGGCCACCGCTGCCACCAGGCATGCGACGGCGGCTGGGGTGGTGGTGATGGCGATGGCGGTCGTGAGGGTGCGCAGGCAGACTTCGGCGAGGGCCTGCCACAGGGAACGCTCCGGCATCTGGCCGGTCTCCAGCCAGAGACGGAGCCGGTCGAAGGACCAGGCCGTCGCCCACCCGATGAGCGGACGAAAGACGAGGTCAACGGCTTTGCCCCAGCCGGGGCGATAGCCGTACCGGGTGATGAAGCGGACGCCGTCGTCGGTGGCGACGTAACGCCAGTAGCCGGAGCCGGAGCGGATCAGCGAGAGCGGATGGCCGGAGGCGAACCGCAGCGCCGACGTCCTTCGTCCGGGATCGCGCCTGTCTCCGGCGGTGACACCGTCGCCGTCGATGACAAGCGCAGGCAGGAGCCGGAAGGCATACCGGAACCGCTGCGGCTCACCCTCGGCCGGCGGCAGGTAGTCGATCTCCGTGAAGCGTAAGTCCCACCGTTGATGCAGCTCAGGCCGCTGCGTCCGCTCCCACAGAGCCTCCATATCGGCCCGGATCAAGCACTCCACGTACACAAACCGGCCCATGCGCACCCCTCACGTCTTGAGCGATCGCTCAAAACCGAGGGTAAGCCGATTTAAGCGATCGCTCAAGTCGCGTCGGACGCAGTGAAAGCCCCTGAGCGGGAAGACTGGCACCACAGCGCCTTCCGCGACACGCTGACCGGGTCGTGAAGGCCGGGGTGAAGCGCGCCGACGGCTTCTATCTGAACGTCGCGGACTTCCAGCAGACCGAGGAACTGCTCAGGTATGGGGAAAGCCTCTCCCGCTGCCTCTACCTGAAGACGAGCGACGGAGCGAGCACCTGCACCGGCGCCGAGCTCGACGCGGTGCCGGCCGGGACACCGCTGACCCACTTCGTCATCGACACCAGCCGCAACGGCAAGGGCGTGTGGCAACCGCCGGAAGGCAAGTACGCCGACCCGCAGATCTGGTGCAACCCACCGGGCCGGGGCGTCGGCCGCCGCCCCACCACCGACACGGGCAGCGAACTGGCCGACGCGTTCCTATGGCTCCGCCCCCGAGCCTAGGCTCACCCGGCTATGGCAGCCCTCCGGAATAGGTCGGCGGGCATCTCCTCATCCAGCCTCCACGTGATGGCCATAGGACGCTCGCCTCGATGTTCGACGTATCGAGCCGTGCCATGGAAAACGAAAGATTCGGGGTGACCGTTGTCGTTTTCCTTCCGCTCTCGGGTGAACAAAAGAACGTGGCTACCCTCGGTCTCATGGTTCTGGTAGCGCAGGCCAGTAGTCGAGTGGGAACTTGTCCGGTTCTGCGACTCCCAGTGAAATAGATTTGGGGTAAGCGCATAATCCCGGTACATCGTCTGCGGCGAGAACTCCTTTTCGTTCTTGTGCAGGGTGACGAACAGAGCATCGCACTGAGTGACGGGGCTCCACGCAACGCCCTCACGCATCGTGGACGGCACTAGCCCTCCAAGGACTGCCCATCCGATCGCGGCGAGCACTTCCTCCGTGGAGTAACGGGCGTTGACCGCGAGCGGCACCGAATCAAAATTTTGACCGAGCGGTCGAGCCACGTGTCGTGGACGGTCAATACCGTAGGCCAGAACCTCGCGGATCTCCTCACACAGAGCATGCTCGCCTCGCAGCCGTTCCAGCGCCTGATCATAGGAGGAGAAGTCTCCGCCGTCGCGCCAAAAGGAGAAAAATAGCATCCGCGCAAACGCCTGATCCGCAGGTGAGCATCCTGCATAGTGCGGGCCATCGGCGCTGAGCAGCCGGACATAGGCTTCGCCACGGCGGCGGTCGTCCACATGCAACAGCGCCCGGACCCGCCGGCCAAGCAGTTCCTCTAGCGGTGAGCCGGAATCGGGCATAAGGCCGGCTCGACGAAGGAGCGATGTCCAGTACCGTCGGTTGCGGTACAGGTCGCCGATCTCGCGCCCGCTCTCCGCGAGGTAACCGATAAGCGACCTTTCCGCACAAGATCTAATCTCCTGCGTCAGCGTATTCACTGTCGCACCGAGATGAAGCTTGAGCTCAGCCAGCAGCCGGTCCTTAGTCACTCGGTCCAGCACAACCTGACTGCCCGGCGGCAGCAGCGGGAAGTCGTCTTTGACCTGCCTGTCCAGCCGCCCCCGGCTGAATCCAGTCAATGCCTGGAACCGATTAGCGAAGCGATACTCCTTGCGGTGCTGGCCGACAAAATCTAACACCGTCAGCACCTCTTTTTCTGGGGTGCGGCGGAGCCCTCGTCCGAGTTGCTGCAGGAAGACGGTGGCGCTTTCAGTCGGCCGTAGAAGCAGCAGAGTGTCCACGTCGGGCACGTCCAAACCCTCATTGAACAGATCAACTGCAAACAGGAATCGGACTTCGCCATCCCGCAGCGCCCGCAGTGCCGCCTTTCGGGAAGCATCATCGGTCGAGCCGTCTACCGCGAGAGAGGGCAAACCTAACCCAGTGAAGAAGTCGGCCATGAAGTGCGCATGCCGTACTGAAACGCAGAAGCCAAGGCCACGGACAGCCGCCAGGTCACTCACCTTGTCGTTCAGAGCGTTGAACACAAGACGAGCACGAGCCTCGTCTCCAGTGAATAAGTCGTCGAGGGCGGTGCTGTCGTAGGACCCACGTGACCATTTCACGCTGGTGAGATCGGTTTCATCATTGATGCCGAAGTAGTGAAACGGGCAGAGCAGGTCCGCGTCCAGCGCATCCCACAGGCGCAACTCGGAGGCGATACGGCCATCAAAGAATTCTTCCTGGACCCAGGTGCCGTCGGCGCGCTCCGGGGTGGCAGTGAGTCCCAGCAGTTCCTTTGGCTTGAGATGATCGATGATTCGTCGATAGGTACGAGCAGCGGCATGGTGAAACTCGTCGATCACCACCACGTCGAAGTGCTCGGGATCAAATGATTCGATTCCCATAGCGGTGAGCGACTGCACGCTGGCGAACACATGCCACCAGTCTCGCGAGCGATCCTCGCCCACATGCAACTCACCGAAGTCTGGCACGGCCAGAACCTGCCGATATGTGCGTAATGCCTGAGCCAGAATTTCGCGCCGATGCGCGACAAACAGCAGTGACGGCCGACGGCCTAGCCGTTGCTGGAGGTTCCGGTAGTCAAAAGCGGCTACAACCGTCTTACCGGTGCCAGTTGCAGCGACGAGTAGGTTGCGATGCCGACCATGCACGGTGCGCTCGACATCCAGGTCCTCCAACATCTCGCGCTGGTGAGGAAAGGGATGCGGCACCAAGGCAGGAATGTCGAAAAGCTGCTTGCCCACCTTGGACCTGGACAATGCCTCATCTAACCGATCGCCGTCAACCGTAGGGTCGTAAGGTTCAAATTCGGGACGGTTCCAATAGGAATCGAAGGTCGCCTCGAACTTGTCCAGCAGCCGAGCGGTGGTCACGGACGAGAGACGCACGTTCCATTCCAGTCCATCCAACAGCGCCGCCCGAGAAAGGTTGGAACTGCCGACGTAAGCGGTGTCGAAGCCCGTGTTGCGGCGCAGCAGCCATGCCTTGGCGTGCAGGCGAGTGGAGTTCTGCTCGTAACTGACACGCACCTCGGCGCCGAAGTCCCGTACTAGCCGGTCCAGAGCACGTCGCTCTGTCGCGCCCATGTAGGTCGTGGTGATCACTCTCAGCGGGACGCGCCGACGCTGCAGATCAGCGAGTTGGCGTTCCAGGATGCGCAGTCCCGACCACTTGACGAAGGCGCACAGGAGGTCCACCCGGTCGGCGCTGATTAACTCGGCCGCCAACTCATGCGCCAGGTTGGGGTCCTCGCGAGCGTTGGTCAGCAAGGCCGCCTCAGACAGCGATGTCAACGGCCGTACTGGGGCACTCGCACCCGGACTGTGCCTCACGATCGACAGCAGCCTGTTCGGCCCATCTGCCACAGTTGCGGGCTCCGTCAGCTGACTCAGCAACCGATTGACCAACTCAACCTGCTCTTGGGGCTCTTTGAGCATGGCCAACGCCTGCGCTGCCGTTTCGCCGACAAAACGACCCAGCAGGTGGGCGACTTCTTCTTTTTCGACTTCCGACACCTCCACGAGGTGTCCCGTCTGCCGCCACTCAGCGACGCTCTTGGCGAGCTTGTCAGTGAGCAGCGAATCGTACAGACCAGTGATCGGGGCGTCGTCCACTACATGTCCTCGTGACTAGGCCTGCGCTACAGGCGCACTGCAGACGATCATCGTAATTGGAACGCGCCAAAAGTTTCACAACAACATGATCACAAAAGTCGTCGCTCATTCCGATACACCAACTCGCTGATGTCATCCGGCAGGTGCCTCCGACCAGATGTCGCGGCCGGCTGACCACAGTTCGGTGATGTGGTACGCGAAGCGGTCGTAGAGGCCGTCGTCTTGGTGGCGCTTCAGGTGCAGGAGCGGCGAGTCGTGGCCGACCAGCTTGGCCAGGTGTGGGGTGACGAGCATTTCGTCGTCGAACTGGAATGCCGACAGGGCGATGTGCTCGTCACCGAACCGCGCCTCGATTCCGGGCACGTCCTTGAGTTGGTCGAGTTCGGCCAGCGTGATGCGGATCCGGGTGGACACTGTGAGCGGGACCGCTTCGGTTTCCTCACGTCGGCGGGTTACCTCGCTGTCGGGGTCGCCGATCAGGAAGCGGACGCGGCAACCTTGCTCAGCTTTGCGCTTGAGTACCTTCGCCAGGTTGGGGTGCTCCAACCAAAGGAAGTAGTTCGTGTATCCCGCCAGCGTAATTGTCGCCTTCGCCTCGGTGATGAGCGCCCGCCACACGCTCTTCGGGCAGGCGGATCGGTAGGGGTAAACCGACACCACTTCTCGATCGGGGCCGATCTTGACCGTGTTCCGAATCGCCTCGGGCCATAACACGGACTCATCCACTCCCAACGCTTCGGCAGCGGCCCACCGATGACGCGGGTGCGGCACGCGTGCCTCGTCAGCCAGCCAGCGGGACACCGTCTTGACGTCCACCTCGCATCGCAACGCGAGGTCCCTTTCGGTCAGTCTCGCACTGGACATGGCTTGGCGTAGAGAGTCATTCGCCACTGGCGACCTCGAATCGGGAGGACGTTGAGGACGTCTCCCGACGGTAACGCGAAACGTCCCGCACGTCCCGCGAACGCGGTGTGAATGTGCCAGCACCGTAAGTGACTCTGTCGCCATGTCCCCGACGACAACCTTTCAGGATCTGCAGGCCGCGTTCCCCCACTGGACGATCTGGCGGAGCTCAGCCGATCGCCTGTGGGCGACGCGCAATCAGCGGCTCACCGACGCGCAGTTGAGTCACGGGCTGAGCCACACCATCGACGCTGATGACGCCGACCAACTCGTTGCGCAACTCCGTAACCAGGAGGAACTCGCCACAGGGTTGCTGCCCCGGTGAATGCTCTCCGAGGGTCCGCTGTCCGAGCGCTCGATGCTCTGGCTCAGGCCGCCTCCACCTGCCCTGGGCTGCATGTGGCGTCGGAGCAGCCGGAGCGGGTCGCGATCCGGTGGATGCCTGAGACCAGGCGCGCCGTCCGGGTCCGGGTTGTGGCCCACACCTGCGACCACTGCTCGCCGCTGGCGTACGAACTGTGCGCATCCGGCGGGCTGCTGTTCGTCGGCCGTACGGACCGGAGCGGCGGCCAGCCGGAGATACGCGAGACCGAACGCCTGCCCGACGTGCGGGCGCCGGATGTGGCTGGACCTGCTGCTCGGCCGGGCTCGATAAGCCCCATAAGACGCCCGTCCGGCGATCCCGTCCGAGGCGGTGTCGGATTCACGGCGTGGACGTGCAGTGGGGCGCTGGACCACCGGCTGTCACACCCGCGCCTGAGACCAGGCCCACACATCCTCACCGAAGTGCGTGGGCCTGGTCTCCCCGGCACTCAGCGGGTCACGGGTGCTTGCGAAAGGTCTCCGTCAGCGCCCGGCCCTGGGCCTGTGCCGGGGCCGGCATGCCGAGCAGCGCGGAAATGGTCGGCGCGATGTCCACCAACCGCGGGTTGTCCGGGCGGGCGTTCGGCCGGATGTTCTTGCCCGCGATGAGGAACCCGGGTTGGACCACGTCCACCATGCCGTGGTATCCGGCGGGCGTGGTCGGGTCTCCCACTTGGAACGACCAGCCGGTCTCCGGCTCGGCGACCAGATCGCCGAGCCCGTCACCGCCGTGCAGCGTGGCCAGCTCGGCGCGGTCGTACACGTGAGTCACGTGCGGGACGCCGGCGAGGACGGAGCGGACCTTCTCCACGTCGGCCGGGGTCTGCCCGGCGCCCAGCAGATAGACGTTGGCGACACCCCCGACGACCATGACCAGGTCCGTTCCCGCCGCCGGGGTCTGTCCGGCGGTGAGGAACCGCGGGTGGTAGCCCGCGGCGGTCAGCGCGTCGAGCGCGTCCTGTCCGAAGCCGTGCGTGAAGTGCCGCATGCCGTGGTCGCCGGTCAGGATGAATGTCGTGTCCTCGTACAGGTCGGCGTCCTTCAGTCCCCGGACCAGCCGGCCGAGTTGGGTGTCGAGCGAGGCGAGCGTAGCGGGCATGCTCGGGCTCTCGTCGCCCTCGGCGTGCCCGAGCGCGTCACAGTACAGGGCCAGCACGTCCGGCATCGTGTCGACGGTCACGGTCGTACCGCCGGAGTTCACCGGACTGTGGGCGATCAGATCCAGCGCGGCGTTGGTCCGGGTATCGCATTCACCTCCCGGCTGCACGTACAGGTGCTTCGGGTCGCCGTAGACGGTGCCGTGGATCTGCACCGCGTAGAACTGCACCGCCGCGAACGTGCCGCCCGCCTGGGCGACCGATTCGGCGATGCTCTGCATGTTCATCACCCGCGTCTGGCCGAAGGCGGTGTTCGTCGTGCGGTCGAGGCCGTACGCGACGTTGCCGTGCACCTCGGGCCAGGCGCCGGTGGACCGTCGTTCAACTGGGGTTGGAGAGGGTCGGAAAGGTTCCGGTCGCCTCGGTCAGCCGGCCCTTCTTGGTCAGGGCCGACAGGTTCGGCGTCTCGGTGGTGGACAGGTATAGGCCACGTCACAGTGCGAGGACGTCACGGATCGCCTGCGCCACTGCCTCGGGGCGGCGGAACGGCAGCGTGACGTGCCCCGCGTCCTCCACGATGCGGTTCTCACCGCGCGGGACGGAGGCGGCGAACTCGTTGTAGAGGCGCGTTTTGCCGTCGTTTTCCGCCTGGAGCAGTTCCTCGGAAGTGCCCGCCGACACTGCCTGCTTGAACGGGTCGATGGCTGGCGCGGTTAGGATGATCATCGGTACGTCGGGCAGCGGGCCCGCGGCGCGGATTTCGTCGTGAACGGCTTGGATGTTCGCGGCCTCCCGGATGCCGGTGAGCAGCCATTCACGGCTCACGTGGCTGTCGACGAGTGGCTCGCGCAGGCCGGCCGGCCAGTGGGCCATCTCCTGTTCGAACAGGACGCGGTAGAACTCCAGGATCTCTCTGGGCAGCTCGTCGGAAAGTCCGTTGGCGGGGTCCCATGCGTCCCATCGTTCGACCAGCTCGCGAGGCATGTAGGCGCGGTAGTCCTCGTGGGCCGGATCCATCAGGACAAGCCCCGCGACCTCGTCGGGGAAGCGGGTCGCGTAGTGGCGGGCGTACAGGCCGCCCAGCGAGTGTCCGGCGAGCACGTAGGGCCCGGGGATTTTTGCGCTGTGCAGGAGCGCGCGGAGTTCGTCGGTGACCTCGCTGGACGCGCGGGGGAGGTCGATGCTCTCGCTCCAGCCAGTCCCCGCCCGGTCGTAGAGGACGCTCGTGGTGAAGGCGGCGGCTTGCCGCTGAGCGTCCCAGTAGTCCATGGCGACCGCACCGGCTCCGGGGATGAACACGACGGCGGGGGCGCCGCTCCCCTCTCGATGCAGCAGCAACTTGCGGCCGTTCACGTCGTAGTACTCGCCTAAGGGTGGCTTCATGATCTTCCTTCCTGCTGCAATCCCAATTTTGGGAATGGTACCAAATGTGGAATCGTAGCGGTATGGACACGGTGACCCTGCTTTTGCATCCAGTGCGCCTGCGAATCGTGCACGCCATGTCGGGCGGTCGCGCTCGTACGGTCGGTGACCTGTGCGAAGACCTGGCCGACGTGCCGAGGACCACCGTGTACCGGCATGTCGGGCTGCTGGCCGAGGCGGGCGTGCTCGAAGTGGTCGGCGAGCAACGGGTGCACGGCGCGGTCGAGCGCACCTACCGGCTGCAACGAGCCCGGCCGCTGATCGACCGCGAGATGGCCGCGTCGATGTCACTGGAGGACCATCGCGAAGCGTTCACGACGGCGCTGGGGGTGTTGCTCAGCGAGTTCAACGCCTACCTCGACCGGGAGGAAGCAGACCCGTTCGCCGACTCGGTGGGCTACACCCAGTCCACGTACTGGCTGACACCCGACGAGCTTGCGGACCTGATCAAGCAGGTGCAGGCCGCGATGCTGGCTCACCGGGGCAACGGGCCGGCGGAGGGCCGCCGGCCGTACTTGCTGAGCCCGATCCTGTTCCCCACCGGCGGCCCCACCACCGAAGGCCACACATGAGCCTCGCGGGAGGCAGGACGCAGCGCTGTCATAGCAGGTGACACGGCAAGGGGCCGCGGGCGGAGCACGCCGTATCGGAGGGCACCCTTCGGATCAGCTCCCCCGGGTGCCCACGGTCTCGCCTGAGGTGATCGCCGCGTTCTTGATCTGCTGTGCATCGCTGTGGCTAGCGTGGCCGCCATGAGAGCTATTGGCTTCATCGAGTTCGGCGGCCCGGACACGTTACACGTCGTCGACGTCCCCGAGCCCCACGCCGGTCCAGGCGAAGTGCGCATCCGCGTCCACGCGGCGGCGGTGAACCCCAGCGACATCGCGCTGCGGGCAGGCCATTTCGGGCCGCCCAGGGATCAAGCGCCCTACATACCGGGAATGGACGCCGCCGGGGAGATCAGCGAAGTCGGCGAGGGCGCACCCTGGCAGGTCGGGGACAAGGTGATGGCCCTCGTGGTGCCCACGGGACCGAACGGCGGCGCCTACGCCGACCAGATCGTCGTACCGGCCGAGTCTGTGGTCCGGATGCCGGAGGGGGCGGACTTCTTCGCCGCCTCAACGCTGCCGATGAACGGGCTCACCGCCAAACTGACGCTCGACCATCTCGACCTCTCGCCAGGCCAGACGATCGCGGTGACCGGCGCGGCCGGCGTCTACGGCGGCTACGTCGTCCAGCTCGCGAAAGCCGCCGGGCTGCGCGTCCTCGCCGACGCCTCGGCGGCCGACGAGCAAATGGTGCGCGACCTGGGCGCCGACGTGGTCGTGCGCCGCGGTGACGACGTCGCCGACCGCATTCGTGAGCTGTGCCCCGAAGGCGTCGACGGTGTCGCCGATGGAGCACTCCTCAACGAGCGCATTGCTCCCGCGGTCCGTGACGGTGGCGGCATGGTCGTGCTCCGAGGCTGGGACGGCGACCCCGGACGCGGCATCACGGTGCACAAGGTGCTGGTGGTCCTTTCGGCCAAGGACACCGCCTCGCTGGATTGGCTGCGGCAGCAGGCCGAGGCGAGGGCCGTCACGCCGCGGGTCGCCCGGGTGCTACCGGCTGAGCAGGCCGCCGAGGCGCACCGGCTGCTTGAAGCCGGCGGTATCCGTGGGCGCCTGGTGCTCGGTTTCAGCTCCTGACCGCGCAATATCTCCGCCGAATGATTGCTGCCCTCTCCTGTCATCAGAAGAGGGCAGCAAGGTGATTTCAAGTTCCGGGCGAGACCGGCGCCTTCGCCCTGCGTGACAGTAAGAACCCGGATGCCGGGACTCTCCGCTTCACCGGTGCCGAGCTTCGCGCGGCAGGCCTGACCACACTGTAGGAGCACGGTGGCCCCTGCCCGGTGATAGCAGGCAGGGGCCACCCCCACTGTACGGAGCGTCATGCACCTGCACTGCTACGTGTGGAGCGGCATCGGGGAAGAGCTGCGCAGCGAGGCCGAGCGGCGACCGCCGCTGCCGCCCGCCGACCCCGGCCAGTTCACGAGCTCCCCGCTGCCGCCGATGCGTACGTGCGACTGGCTGCTGAAGCCGGCCCGCCGGATCGACGCCTCCCCGGCCACTCCCGACGACGCGCTCGCGTGGCTGGCAGAGCGCTACCGGTCGATGGAGAGTTCCTTCCTCCGCCCGGCGGACGAGGCCCGGATCGGACTCGACGTCCGGCTGCACAACGCCCGCGAGGCACTGGCCAACGGCGTCGACGTGCAGTGGGGCATCTGGCTGACCGGCGGCCGGTTCCTCACGTGCGGCGTGGTGTGCTGCTCCCCCAACCGCCACGCCGCCTACCGATGCCCCGCCTCCTGACTCTCTCCATTCAGTCCAGGACGAGGAACTGCTTGCCGTCGATCAGCTCACGCACCGCGTCGAGATGGCCGGCGTGGGTCGCCGTCTCGACGAGGACGTGGAGGATCGCCGCACGCAGGTCGCGCGGCGGCCGGTCGTCGCGGTAGTCCGGCCACCAGCGCGGCGTCTGGTCGAGGCCGCTGGAAGCGATCACCTCGCCGGCGCGGGCCGTCTCCTCGCGGTAGAGGTCGAACACCTCCGAGGCGAGCCGGTCGCCGGGCACCTGCCATGCGTCCGTCGGGGTGGCGAACGAGGCCACCGCCTCGGGGTCGGCGCCGAAGACCGCGCGGAACCAGAAGCGCTCGACGTCGAGGGCGAGATGGTTGACGAGGCCGACGGGGGTCCAGGCCGACGGAAGGACAGGGCGCCGGAGGTCGGCTTCGTCCAGGCCGTCGAGGATGTCGAGGACGTGCCGCCGCTTCCAGTTCAGGTAGCCGAGGAGGGTCTCGACCTCACTCGATGCCGGTGACGAGCTCACGTGCGATCTCCCTTTCGGTCACTCGGTCGCGAGGGCGTCGAGCAGCCGCTGGAGGGCCGCGCGGTCGCCGGTGGTCTCCAGCCGCTCCTCGACCTGGCCGGGCGGGGTCCCGTCGATCACCAGGGCCTTGAGGCCGGCCGGATCGGTCCGCAGGGCCGCGTCCCACCGATCCGGCTCGCCCCTGCGGATCGCGAGCTCGCCGCCGGACACGCGGAGGGTGAAGACGTCCTCGCCCACGTCGACCAGGAACGTCGCGTCGAGGTCGCCCAGCCGGGCGGGGTCGAGGTGGCTCTTCACCGCGAGCACCAGCGAATCGATCCCGAGGGGCGTCGTCGTCTCCTTCAGCGGAGACCGCCGGCCCCATCGGCCCAGGTGCACGAGGATCGGCTCCAGGTCGTGGCCCCACTCGGTGAGCTCGTAGACCCATGCGCGCGCCGGCGGGCCCAGCTTGCGCCGCCGGATCACCCCGCCCTCCTCCAGATCGCGCAGCCGCTGCGAGAGCACGGTCGGACTGGCGTTGGGCAGGCCGCTCTGCAGGTCGCTGTAGCGCTTCGGGCCGAAGAGCAGGTCCCGGACGATCATCAGTGCCCAGCGCTCGCCGACCAGGTCGAGGGCGCGCGCCGCGGCACAGGGGTCGCCGTACGTGCGTGCCGTGGTCACGCGCTCATCCTACTCAACCCGGAGCAGGTGCTTGCTTTCCCGTAGTGCGGCCATGAAGCGTCAGCCGGGCGTCCCGGCCGGGGAGCTGTGATACGCCTCGACGAGCCATTCGCCGTCGCGCCGCACGAGCGTCCAGGTCGCCAGCTCCCACCGGTCGGCCGGCGGCTCCGCCTCCCCCGCGAACACGGTGACGCTCCGCGTGATCACGACGGCCACGTCCGGAACGGGGAACCGGACGCTCTCCGTCCTGTGGACGCGCCTCGAGTCTTTCAGCGGCCCCGCGAAGGCGGCGCCCATGGCGGACCCGATGCCGTCCCTGCCCCGCAGGTGGACCCCGGGCAGGATCACGGTGGCGTCCCGCGCGTACCGGCCCGCGAACGCGCCGCCGTCACCGTCCGACCATGCGGCCGACGTCGCCTCGAACAGGGCCCGTACGGCGAGCTCCTCGGCCGGCCCGGCGGCCGCCTCGTGAAGTTCCGAACTCATTCCATCCTCCAGTGATTGTCGGCCGCCGGGGGGCGGCCGGAAAGCGGTCTAGAACACCAGGAGCGGTTTGCCGCCGTGGCCGGGCGCCTCGGCCAGGCGGACCGCGTCCAGCGCACGCTCGGCGGGGATCGCCTGCCCCTCGGGGACGGTCATCGCCGACTTCTCGACCAGCGCGATCACCTCGCCCAGCTCGCGGCGCGCGACCTGTGGAGGCGTGGTGGCGAACCAGCGCGACAGGAAGAACCCGCGCACGCTCCTGCCACCGAAGATGATCGCGTCGGCGGGCACGGGAATGCCGAGCATGGCCGGGTCGGTCTGGCGGTGCGTGGACAACGCTCCGTAGACCACGAGTTCCCCGCCGGGGGCCAGTGCTCGGAGGACGTCGGCCCCGACCCGCCCGGCCACGCAGTCGATCGCCTTGGACACCGGCCGGGCGGCGGTGATGTGGCCCAGCCGTTCCGGCAGGTCCTCGTCTTCGGTGCAGACCACCTCCGTGCCGCCGAGAGCGCGGATCCGGTCCACGGTGGCCCGGCGGCGGACGACATTCACCGTATGGAAGCCCAGATGGTGTGACAGGTCGAGGACGAGCTGCCCGACCGTGGAGCCGGCGGCCGTCTGCACGAGCCAATCGCCGGGCCCGAGGTCGAGCCCGGTGACCAGCAGCCACGCGGTGAGCGGAGAGACGATCAGCTGCGCCGCGGTGGAGACGCTCAGCGAATCGGGCACCGGAAGGACCTGCGCGGCGTCCGCGACCACGAACTCCTGCCAGGTCCCGGTCACACCGACCGTGGTCACCCGCTGCCCGAGCCGCAGCCCGTCCTCACCGTCCTCGCCGTCCTCGCCGTCCTCACCGGCCCCGGCGCCCGGCCCGAGCGCGGCGACGGTTCCGGCGCACTCCAGTCCGGGCACCGCCGGGAACGGCGGCGCATAGCCGTACCGGCCTCGGATGACGTGCAGGTCGCCGGCGTGCACCGGCGCCGCGTCCACGCGCACGAGGACCTGTCCCGGTCCGGGCTCGGGCACCGGCACGCGGCGAACCGTGAGGACGTCGCCCGGCTCGCCGACCTCCTGTGCGACCACGGCCCGCATCGTCACCACCGCCCGTCGCCACCCGCCTGACCGAGGAACGCCGCCGCGTGGCCGCGGGCGAACTCGGCGAAGGTCGTGGGCCGCACTCCGAAGGCCCGGTGGGTCTCCAGCCGCACCTCGGACTCGGGACGCCGCCCGCGCTCGGCGAACAGCTCACGCAGGATCCGGATGGACGGTCCGGGCATCCCCGCCTCCGCGCACTCGCGCAGCTTGTCCTCCAAAGGCAGCTCAACATGGCGGAAGGCGGTTCCCGTCGCCGCCGAGATGTGCTCGACGACCTCCTTCATCGTCAGCGCCTCCGGGCCGGTCATGTCGTACGCCCTGCCCTCGTGGCCGTCGGAGTTGAGCAGCGCGACCGCGACCTTCGCGACGTCCTCGATGGCGACGGGCGCCAGCCTGCTGTCGCCGATGGACATGCGCAGCTCCCGCCGGAGCGGATCCACCCCGGTGAGGGTGCCGGGCAGGTAGAACTCCATGAACTGGCTCGGACGCAGATGGGTCCAGGCCAGGCCGGACGCCTCGAGGTGGCGCTCGATCTGCAGGTGCTCATGCGTCCCGATGAAGCTGTCGGGATCGAACCCGACGCCCGACTCCTTGCCGGAGTACTTCACGATGTGCGGCACGCCCGCGGCCTTGGCCGCGTCGACGAACGTGCACTGCGTCTCCACCATCCGCTCCCTCGGGGAGGAGATCATGAGGGCGCGCTCCACGCCGCGCAGGGCGGCCGTCAGGGTCTCGGGGCGCAGCATGTCGCCCTCCACCACTTCCACGCCCGGCAGCTCATGGAGCTTCCTGGCCTTGTCCGGGTTCCTGACCAGCGCTCGGACGGGAGCGTTCTGCCGGGCGAACTCCTGGACCACGATCGATCCACTGAGCCCCGTCGCTCCGGTGACAAGAATCATGACTACGACGCTAGTACTAGTTACTACGGAAAAACAAGTAATCAGCTCTGCATGTGTAGCATCATGCGTACGAGTGAGAGGGGCCCGATGTCGGACCCCATGCTGTTGCCGCACACACCGAACCACCGGTGAGAACAAGCGATGGGAAGAGGACCGATGGGCGGAAGTGATCGGTAGGACGTGCACGGCCGGAGCGGTACGCGGTTTCCCCCACGGATCGGGGGTACGGCGTAACGAGGTCGGAGTGGCCGGCGTTGCACACTCGCCGTGGGGCCGTCCCGGCCACATGCGGTGCCGGGGTTCCCTCCGGCCGTCCGGAAAATCCGTCCCCCATTCGTGAAGGAGCATGCCAATGCTGACGCTGACCGACAACGCCGTCATGGCGATTCGTGATCTGATGGCCGGTGACAACATCCCCGATGAGGCGGGCCTGCGACTGGCGGCGAAGCCCGGCCCGGAAGCCTCCCTCGAACTGTCTCTGGTGAGTGCGCCGCAGGCCGGCGACCAGGTGATCGAGAAGGCGGATACCCGGGTCTTCGTCGAGGCGGAGGTGGCGCCCGCGCTCGACGACAAGACGCTCGACGCCGAGCTTGGCGCGGAGGGTCAGCACACCTTCACGCTCATGCGCCAGTAGAACCACCTCTAGCGGTACGAAACCGCGGCCCAAGTCGTGCGGGCCCGCAGGTCGTCCGGCACTGACCAGGCGGCGGCTTCAGCGCGGGCTCGCATCGGGTCGTCACAGCGAACAGGTGTCAGGCCCCGCCGGTCACTTTGATGGCCTGTCCGGTGATGCCGGTGTTGGCGGCCGAGCCCAGGTAGACGACGGCGCCCGCGACCTCGGCGGCGTCGAGCAGACGGCCGATCGGAGCCCGCGCGCTGTAGTGCCCGCCCCACTGCTCGGCCATCGCGACGTTGGTCTCGGTCCTGGTGAACCCGGGCATGACGACGTTGGACAGGATGTCGCCGTCCTTCCCCAGCCCGAACGCGGCGGACCTGCTGAAACCGTGCAGTGCCGCCTTGGCCGCCCCGTAGTACTCCCCACCGGGCATGCCGTCGACCGCGATGCTCGACGAGATGTGCACCATCCGGCCCCATCCGCGCTCTCGCATCGACGGGACGACCGCCCGGCTGAGCCGCAGCGCCCCCTCGACGTTGGCCCGGATCACCTTCCGCCACCTCTCGTCGGGCACGGCGTCGAAGGAGAGGCCGGCGTCCGGCTCCGCGGCGCCCCAGTGCACGGCGTTGTTGACCAGCACGTCGATCCGGCCGGACCAGGCGAGCACGCTCTCGACCAGGCCGCGGGCCGCTTCGTCGTCGTCCAGCTCGTACGGGGCGACGAGCGAGCGTCCGTCGATCTCCTTGGCGAGCCGCTCCGCGCCCGCCTGCGAGTGGTGATAGGCGAGCACCACGTCGGCCCCTTCGGCGGCGAACCCGCGGGCGATCTCGCGCCCGATGCCGCCGGAGGCCCCCGTCACGACGACCGTACGGCCGGTGAGTCCCAGATCCATTTCAGTGCTCCTCACGAAACGACAGTGGAAAACCTTGAGCAGCGCCAAGGATCCGGTGACAGGGACCGCCGGAGGGAGGCCGGGCCGAGACTGGCCCCCGCAGGGCCACGATCGGAGACGAGGCCAGTCGGTAGCCTGCGAATCGTGAGCGACAACACTCTGGGCGAGTTCCTGCGGGCCCGCCGCGAGGCCGTCACCCCCGCCGAGGTCGGGCTGCCCGGCGGCGGCCGCCGCCGCACCCCCGGCCTTCGCCGTTCCGAACTGGCCACGCTCGCCGGGATCAGCGTCGAATACCTCACCCGGCTTGAGCAGGGACGTGATCGTCACCCCTCGGTGCCCGTGCTCGCCGCCCTCGCCGACGCGTTACGCCTGTCCGCCGGCGACCGCCTCCATCTGCTCCACCATTTCAAGGCGGCCGATGGCGCCGGCCGGCTCGTCGGCCCGTGCCAGGGGCCGCCCGCGCAGTCGGTCCGTCCCACCGTCCGGGCACTGCTCGACCGGCTCGAACCCGCCCCGGCAGTGGTCGTCAACCGGCTCGGTGACGTGCTCGCCCACACGTACGGCTACGAGCGGCTCGCCGGACCCATCGGATTGCTGGACCGCCGGCCGCCCAACCTGGTGCGGTACGTCTTCGCCGACCCCCGGGCCAGAGCCGCGTATCCCGAGTGGGACCGGGTCGCCGGCGAGCGGCTCGCCGGGCTGAAACCAGGGGTCTCCCGGAAGGACCCGCACGTCGAGCACCTCGTCAACGAGCTGACCCTCGCCGTCGGCGCGCCCTTCACCGGCCGGTTGGCGACTGCGTCCGGCCCGTCCAGGCGCACCGGCCTCGAACGGCTGGCGCACCCGGAGGCGGGCGAACTGCGGCTGGCCTACGAGACCCTCGGCCTGTCCGACGACGACAGCCAGCTCCTGATCGCCTACCTCCCCGCGGACGACTCCACCGCCGCCAGGCTCGACCGCCTCACCGGCCGCCGCCCCGGCGCCCTTCGCGCCGTCACGGGCTGATGATCTCGGGGCTAGTGTCGAAGAGCATCGAGGGGAGGCGGCACGGTGAGCGCGCTAGAGGTACGGCTGCGGCCGGTGCAGGAGGACGATCTCGACATGTTCCGGCGGTTCGTCACGGAGCCGGGGCTGATCGGCCTCGACTGGGCGGGATTCCGCGACGCTCAGGGCCCGGCGCGGCGCTACGCCAAGGACGGATACCTGGGCGAGGACGACAGCAGGCTCATCGTCGAGGCCGACGGCACGGCCGCGGGCCTGGTGAGCTGGTCGGCGCGGGGGGTCGGGCTCTCCCGATTCTGGGAGATAGGGATCGCCCTGCTTCCTGACCGGCGGGGGCGCGGCATCGGCTGGCGCGCTCAGGCGATGCTGTGCGACTACCTGTTCACCCACACCCCGGTCGAGCGCATCCAGGCGTTCACCCATCCGGAGAACATCGCGGAGCAGAAGTCGCTGGAGAAGGCCGGATTCACCTTCGAGGGCGTCCTACGCGCGGTGGAGTTCCTCCGCGGTCAGTGGCGCGACGGCTGGATGTACAGCAGGCTGCGAAGCGATCCGTACCCGGCGAATCTCTAACAGATCGTCACTCTGTCGAGCCACTCGCCGATGAGCGCGGCCAGCAGCCCGGTCTGCTCGTGCGGCAGCGCGTGGCCGGCCCGGTCCAGGACGGCGTACGTGGCATGCGGATATCGCTCCACCAGCTCCCACGCACCGGCGTACCCCACCGTGGCGTCCTGGCGGCCGGTGAGGATCAGGGTCGGGCCCGGGTACGCGGAGGTGTCGCTCAGCCGCCATTGTTCGAAGACCCGCCCAAGGCCGTCCCGGTCGACCAGGGGCAGGGCCGGAGCCACGTGCTCACGGAACCGTTCGAGAGTGGCGGGCGTCTGCACCACGAAGTAGTCGCGGAACTGGGCCTGCTCGGCCGGGCTCAGCGCGTCGGCCACGTCGGCCGAGGCGTGCTGCACCTCGTGTGCGGGCACGTCACGCGCGTCCTCGCCGAGGGGGCAGATCAGCGCCAGCCCCGTGACCTGGGCCGGGCGCCGGGCGGCGACGCCCCTGGCCAAATATCCGCCGAACGAGTGGCCGACGACCGCGAACCGCTGATCGCCGGCAACGGCGTCAACCAGACCGAGCACGAGATCGAGGACGTCGTCGGAGCCGCGGAGCCGGTCGGCCACCGGAGTGCGCCCCATGCCCGGCAGGTCCGGGTAGACGCGCCGATAACCGGGCCGGTCGCGGAAGACGGGTTCCAAGGCGCCGACCATCTCGCGATGGTCCACCCCCGCTCCGTGCAACGCCAGAACGGGCATCCCGTCGCCGTGCTCGGCGAAATGCACCGGTACGCCGCTGATCTCCACTTCCATTCCGTCAACCTAACCGGATCAGGCGGTGGCCGATCGGGAAACGAGCCACTGCTCCCGGGTGATCGCGTACTCGACCTCACCGAGCTCGCTGCCGGGGAGCGGCTCTTCCCAGTCCATGGGGAACGTACGGACGTACCGCATGCCGATCGCGGTCATCGTCGCGCGGGAGGCGGCGTTGACCGCCATGGTCTCGGCGAAGACACGGTTCAGTCGAAGATCTTCGAATCCGTAGCGAAGGAGCTCGCGGGCTCCCTCGCTGCCCAGGCCCTGGCGCCAGCAGCGCCGCAGGAGCCGGTATCCGAGTTCGGCCTGTCCTTCGGCCGGGCCCTGGTCGGCACGCGCGGGCGGCTCAAGAAGCCACCAGCCGACGAACCGGCCGTCCACGAACCCCACCCAGAAGCCGAGCCCGGCAGCGTCGTGCGCGGCGGCGAGCCGCTGCCGATGGAGAACCTCCACTTCCTCACGGCTACGCGCGCGGCCGGTGAGATAGCGCATGACCTCGGGATCGGCGTCGAGTTCGATCTCGTGCTCGAGGTGTTCGTCGGACAGCGGAACAAGCGTGATGCGGTCGGTCTGCAATATCGGCTGGGACACGCGGGCGATTCTCGCGCGTGACCCGCTTTCCGGTCATTCCATTTTCCCGGGGGACGTCGGCGACCGGAGTGCGGCGTCGTCCGCTCCGGCGGTACTCCGAATGACCCGATCCCGGCTCGATCACAGCATCATCCCGGGTGAGATACGCGCGCGGCCGGGCTCGGAGCTCTGCTGCATGATGACTCGTCGGCCTATTTCGAGGAGTCATCGTGTATCCCGCACCACCGCTCACACCTCTGCGTCCGATACGGGGCCTGGGGACGGCGGCCGTCGTGATGCTGGTCGTCGACGCCGTGGTGCGCGTGCTCGCCTTCGCCGTCGACGTGCAGCGCATCGTGCTCATCGACAGGTTCATGGCCGACATGAATTCCGTTCCCCTCAGCGATCTCGAAACCAACGACAGGTTCTATGCGATGTCCGGGCCGGTGGAGACCGTCGCCTACTACGCCACCGCCGTCATGTTCCTGATCTGGCTGTTCCGGGCCAGGGCGAATGCCGAGACGCTGAGCCCGTGGCCGCACCGGCGCGCCAGACCCTGGCTGATCTTCGGGTGGTTCGCGCCGATCGTCAGTCTCTGGTTCCCGAAACAGATCGTCGACGACATCTGGACGTCTTCCCGGCCGGGCGCCATCCAGGAGACCGGAAGCCTCGCGGCCGCCCGCCGTTCCGGTCTTGTCTGGGCCTGGTGGCTGGCATGGTGGGTCACCTCGTTCGTGACGAGGGGGCTGAGCGTGTTGTTCGCCAATTCCAAGGAGTTGCCGGCCATTCGGGATGCCGCCCTTTTCGGCGTCGCCGGCAACGTCCTGACCATCGGGGCCGCCGCCCTGGCCATCGCGGTCGTCCTGACGATCACTCGTTTCCAGGACGACCACCGCCGGGTCGCCTTCTGGCCGTCCTCGTACGCGATGTGAGGCGTTAGAGCCAGCCGTGTTCGTCGGCTATCAGCGCGGCCTCGGCGCGGGTGCCGGCGCCGGTCTTGCCGATCGCCGCCGACAGGTGGTTGCGTACGGTCCCTGCCGACAGGTGCAGGCTCCGGGCTATCTCCGCCACGGTGCCGCCCTGCCGGGCCGCGCGCAGGACGTCGCGCTCCCGCGCGGTCAGCGGGCTCGACCCGCTGGCGAGCGATTCCGCGGCCAGGGCGGGATCGACCACGCGCAGGCCCGCGTGGACCCGGCGCACCGTGTCGACCAGGTGCTCGGGCGGCGCGTCCTTCACGACGAAGCCCGAGGCGCCGTTCTCCATCGCCCGGGCGAAGTAGCCGGGCCGCCCGAAGGTCGTGCAGATCACCACCCGGCAGGACGGGAGCGCGGCACGCAGGTCGGCCGTGACCTCCAGGCCGTCCCTGCCCGGCATCTGCACGTCGAGCAAGGCCACGTCCGGCCGGCTGCGCCGCGCCGCCTCGACGACCTCCTCGCCCGAGCCGACCTGGGCCACCACCTCGATGTCGGGCTCCAGCGCGAGCATCGCCGCCAGCGCCCCGCGTACGAGCGCCTGGTCGTCGGCGAGCAGCACCCTGATCATGCGCGGCTCGCCCGCAGCCGGAAGCCGCCCGCGGGCAGCGGGCCCGCCTCGACCCGCCCTCCGACGGCCCGCAACCGCTCGGCCAGCCCGGACAGGCCGTTGCCCGGCTTCGCCGCGTCCCGCCCGGGGCCGTCGTCGCGCACCTCCAGCCAGTCGTCTCCGAGCCGCACCTCGCACCGGGTGGCGCCGCTGTGCCGGATCACGTTGGTGACCCCCTCTCTCAGGACGTATGCGAAGGGCTCGGCCAGCTCGGCCGGGACGTGGTCCGCGGACGGCGGGAGGATCGGGCTGATCCCGGCGGCCCGCAGCGCGGCGCGGGCCCCCGCCAGCTCGGCGGCCAGGGACGGCCGGCGGCGGCCCGACACGGTCAGGCGCACCTCGCCGTGCGCCTCCCGGGACAGCCGCTCGACGTCGCGCAGCTCGGCCAGCGCGCGTTCGACGTCGCCGCCGCTCTCCAGCACCCGGCGGGCCAGGCCGGTCTTCACCGTGATCGTGGTCAGGCTGTGCCCGAGCACGTCGTGGAGGTCCCTGGCCAGCCGGTCGCGCTCCGCCGCCGCGGCCAGCGCCGCGATCTCCTCGCGGGCCTGGCCGAGCTGGACGACGAGCCGGATCAGCAGCACCACGGCCACCGGGATCACGACGGCCGGGAAGAGGCCGCCCATGAGATTCCAGTGGATCGGCCCGGGCGTCGCCCACTGCACGAGTGCCTGGGCCGTCCCGATCCCCAGCCCGAGGAGCACGGCCCACAGCGCCGGGAACAGCCACGCCGCCGCCGCGAGCACGAAGCTGAAGAGGCCGGCGTGGCCGAGGTAGAGCGGGCCGCCACGCAGCAGCGCCGCCACGACCGCCAGCGCGAACAGCGTCCCGACGAGCAGGATCCGCCGCCGGGGCGGCAGGCGGGGCCCGGCGGTCATGGCGACGAGCCACCCCGCGCCGTACAGGGGGAGGACGGCCCCGAGCGCCGCATCCGGCCCGCCGGCCTCCGGGCGCAGGATCTCCCAGAGCGGCCACAGGAGGAAAAGCGACAACACGACGACACCGCGTACGCGAGCCGAGCGGGCCCCCGGCCGGGCCGGGTTCCACGCCGGCCAGGCGGAACGCCCCCATACGCCCTGCTCGCCCACGTCAATCACCCTAGGCCCGAGCGGTGTCGCGGCGATACCGGACGGCCACGGCGACGCCCAGCACGAGCGTGTACAGCGCCAGGACCAGCGCGGCCTGCCCGCCGCCCTCCCCGCCGCCAACCCCACCGGCACCGTCCAGTGCGGCGGCGTGCCCGACCTGGGCGAGCCAGTAGCTCGGCAGCACCTTGGCCACGGTCGCGAGCGCGTCGGGGAACGTGCTCACCGGGATGAACAGCCCGCCGACGAAGCTGAGCACCAGCACCACCGCCCCCTGGTACGCCTGCAGGCTCTGGGCGCCGACGAACTGGCCGATCAGCAGGCCGAGCAGGGCAAACGGCACCGTGCCCGCCCACACGCCGAGCACGGCCAGTGCCCATCCGCCGGCAGACAGGTGCACCCCGCCGACGAGCGCGGCGACCAGCGACACCCCGGCCACCGGCGGCAGCGCCACGACCATCGCCACCGACGCCTTGGCCAGCAGATAGCCGCCGCCGCTGAGCGGAGTGAGCCGCAACTGGCGCTGCCAGCCGATGCCGCGCTCCACCGCCGTGCGGGCGCCGACGTCGAGCGCCGCCTTCATCGACCCGAACGCCGCGACGCCGCCCATCACGTACGACGCGGGAGCCCCCTGGTCGGCGAAGCGGTCGGCCATCAGCAGATACAGGCCCACCGGCAGCGCGACCGCGAACAGCAGGAACTTGGCGTCCCGCAGGGTCCGCCTGATCTCGAACGCGAGATATCCGGTCATCGCACGGCCTCCGACGCTCCGGTCAGGCGCAGGAACGCGTCCTCCAGGCCCAGCGCGGCCACCTCGACGTCCCGGGCCTCGGGATAGCGCGCCAGCAGTTCCCGTACGACGAGGTCGGAGTCGGTGCAGCGCAGTTCTGCCCGGCCGTCGCGGACGTGCGCCGCCGTCACACCCGGCAGCGCGCCCAGGTCCTCGGCGCGGGCACCGGGCACGGTCGCGGTCACCGTACGGCCGGACACCTCGGCCATGACCGCATGCACGGGGCCGTCGGCCACGATGCGCCCCGCGTGCATCAGCACGACCCGATCGGCGTACGCCTCGGCCTCCTCCAGATAGTGCGTGGAGAACAGCACGGTGCGGCCGGTCTCGGCGAAGGCGTGCATCGACTGCCAGAACTCCCGCCGAGCCGTCACGTCCATGGCCGCCGTCGGTTCGTCGAGCACCAGCAGGTCGGGGCCGGGCACCAGCGCCATGGCGAACCGCACCCGCTGCTTCTGGCCGCCGGACAGCAGCGCGGCCCGGCGGCCGGCGAGGTCGGCCACCCCGGCGCGGCGCAGCGCCTCCTCCGCCGGCAGCGGCGTCCGGTGCAGTGACGCGATCAGCGCCACCGTCTCCCGGACGGTCACGTCGTCGAGCAGCGCGCCCTCCTGCGGCATCACGCCCACCATGCCGCGCCGCACCGCCTCATGGGGAGACGCACCGAACACGGCGATCTCCCCGGCGTCCGGACGGCTCAGCCCGACGACCATGTCGATCGTGGTGGATTTGCCCGCGCCGTTGGGACCGAGGAGGGCCACCACCTCCCCCCGGTCCACCACCAGGTCGATCCCGTCGACCGCACGAGTCTCGCCGTACGTCTTGCGCAGCCCCGCGACGGAGAGGGCGGGTGCGCCGTCATGAATGTTCATACGGCAAGCCTCCGCCGCCGTCCCAGTGCGGGCCTGCGCCATCTGTCACGACCTGCCCACGACAGATGTCACGGTTCCTTGCACGGTTCCTGCGACCACGGCGCGCACGAACGAGGTCTTGCTCTGGCACGCCGGGCAGCCGGGCTGGTTGCAGTCCCTCAGCGGCAGCGCGCTGCGCCAGGCGATGATCGATCACATCGACGGCGTGATGACCCACTACAAAGGCAGGATCTACGCATGGGACGTGGTCAACGAGGCCTTCGCGGACGGCACCGGCGCCCGGCGTAACTCGAACTTCCAGCACACCGGCGACGATTGGATCGAGGTCGCCTTCCGCACCGCGCGGGCCGCCGACCCGGCCGCGAAGCTCTGCTACAACGACTACAACATCGAGAACTGGACCTGGGCCAAGACCCAGAGCGTCTACGCCATGGTCAAGGACTTCACGGACCGCGGAGTGCCGATCGACTGCGTCGGCTTCCAGGCCCACTTCGGCAGCGGCAACCCCTACGACGCCGGCTTCCGCACCACGCTGCGGAACTTCGCCGCCCTCGGCGTCGACGTCCAGATCACCGAGCTGGACGTCCAGGGCGCCCCTGCCGCGACGTACGCCGCCGTGGTCGCCGACTGCCTGGCCGTTCCCCGCTGCGCCGGCATCACGGTGTGGGGCGTGCGCGATCCCGACTCCTGGCGCAGCAGCGACACCCCGCTGCTGTTCGACGGGAACGGCGAGAAGAAGGCGGCCTACACCGCCGTGCTCGACGCCTTCAACGCCGCCGTTCCCGGCGCCTCGCCCAGCCCGGCGCGGTCTCCCGGGCGGCACTGCACACGGCCCTCTCCGCGGGCGCGAAACGGCACCCCCTGGGGGGCGACGATCGGGCATCACGGCCACTGCGGGCACCGCTAGATCGGATCTAGCGGCGTCTGCCCCGGATCTGGCGCCTCTTCCGTGAACGGCTAGACGGAACGGAGACGACATATCATGCGGGACCTGGCGATAGAGACATCGGGCCTGGTCAAGACATTCGGCGACAACCGCGCGGTGGACGGGCTCGACCTCACGGTGCCGGCAGGCACGGTGTACGGCGTGCTCGGCCCCAACGGGGCGGGGAAGACCACGGCGGTCAAGATGCTGGCGACCCTGCTGCGCCCGGACGGCGGCGAGGCCAGGGTCTTCGGTCACGACGTGCTGCGCGAGCCCGACGCCGTACGCAGCCGGGTGAGCCTGACGGGCCAGTACGCCTCGGTGGACGAGGAGATGACCGGGTTGGAGAACCTGGTGCTGCTCGGCAGGCTGCTGGGCCACAGGAGGGCCGCCGCCAGAGACAGGGCCATGCGGCTGCTTGAGGCGTTCGGGCTGACCGAGGCCGCCGGCCGGCAGGTCAAGACCTACTCAGGCGGCATGCGCAGAAGGCTGGACATCGCGGCCAGCATCCTCAACACGCCCGACCTGTTGTTCCTGGACGAGCCCACGACCGGCCTCGACCCGCGCAGCCGCAACCAGGTCTGGGACATCGTCAGGATCGTGGTCGCCCACGGCACGACCGTGCTGCTCACCACGCAGTATCTGGACGAGGCCGACCGGCTGGCGGGGCGCATCGCGGTCGTCGACCACGGCAGGGTCATCGCCGAGGGCACGCCGGGCGAGCTCAAGTCGTCGGTCGGCTCGGGGTCGGTGCACGTGCGGCTGCGGGATGCCGCGCAGCGGCCGGAGGCCGAGCGGGTGCTGGCCAGGGAGCTGAACACCCAGGTCCAGCTGGAGGCCGATCCCGTGGCCCTGACCGCCCGCATCGCCGGGGATGACGCCGACGCGGGCGCGGAGCGCGCCTCGCGGGCCCTCGGGGCGCTGGCGGCGTCCGGCATCGTCGTGGACGACTTCTCCCTCGGCCAGCCCAGCCTGGACGAGGCCTTCCTCGCGCTGACAGGCGCGCCTCCTGGGGAACACAGCCTGGCACTTACGGATCACCCGGCCACCGACAAGAACGCTCAGGAGGAGGCGGCATGAGTGCCACGACCACCGAGACCGGCACGTCCTTCGTCCCCGCCGCCGACACGCTGGGCGCGGTCCTGGCCCCCGGGGCACGCCCGCCGCGCCCCAGCGCCCTGTCGGCCTCTCTGACGTTCGGCTGGCGGGCGATGCTGAAGATCAAGCACGTGCCCGAGCAGCTGTTCGACGTCACCGCGTTTCCGATCATGATGACGTTGATGTTCACCTACCTGTTCGGCGGTGCGCTGGCGGGCTCGCCGACGGAGTACCTGCAGTTCCTGCTGCCGGGCATCATGGTGACGAGCGTCGTGATGATCACGATGTACACCGGGGTCGAGGTCAACAAGGACATCGAGAAGGGCGTCTTCGACCGCTTCCGTACGCTGCCGATCTGGCGGCCGTCCACCATGGTCGGCTACCTGCTCGGCGACGCCCTCCGCTACACGATGGCCGCGACGGTCATCCTCGTGGTCGGCCTGGTGCTGGGCTTCCGCCCGCCGGGCGGGGTCGCCGGCGTGCTGGCCGCGATCGCGCTGCTGGTGGCCTTCTCGTTCGCGTTCTCGTGGATCTGGACGATGTTCGGGCTGCTGCTGCGCAGCGAGAAGTCGGTGATGGGCGTCAGCATGCTGGTGCTGTTCCCGCTCACCTTCCTCAGCAACGTCTACGTGAACCCGCAGACCATGCCGGGCTGGCTGCAGGCGTTCGTCGGGGTCAACCCCATCTCCCACCTGGTCACCGCCGCGCGTTCCCTGATGGCGGGCAGCCCGGACACCGGGGAGATCACCTGGGTGCTGGTCTGCGGCGCGCTGTCAATCTTGGTCTTCGGCGCGCTGACCATGCGCCTCTACAACCGCAAATAGGTCACAGGCGCCAGGCGATCTCGTGGCCGGGTTGATAGCGGCAGGTGGCACCGGTGGAGACGGCCGCGCGCAGATGCGCGGCCATCGCGGGATGAAGGCGGTCGAGCTTACGCAGCACGTCACGGATGCGGGCGGTGACGGCCTTGCGGGCGCGCTCCGCCTCGTCGCCGAGACGGCGGTCACGCCCGCCGAGCCCGGAGGCGGAACGCAGCTCGTCCAGCAGGGCCGCCCGCTCCCTGTCGAACTCCGCCGCCCGGCCGTCGTCTCCCCGCTCGGCCGCCCGGTCGATCTCCTCGTCGAGCAACGCGAGCCGGCGCCGGTATCGCGCCTTGGCCTTCTCGTCGAGGACCGCGTCGCCGCCCATCCCCCGGGCGGCGACGACCAGCTCCCCGCCCTCCGGGGCGAGCAGCCGTACGGCGGGCAGGTCGGCCCCGGGATGGCTCAGCAGGCAGTGCAGGTCGCGCAGGCCCTTGGCGTCGGGCAGGCGAACGGTGTCGCCGCCGAACTCCAGGGTCCAGACCGCGCCGTCCCACCGGAACCCGGCTCCGGCGACCGGCGTACGGCTCCTGCGGACGCGCTCCAGGATGTGCCGCATGCCGAGCCGGCCCGCCTCGCCCTCCACCTCGTCCAGCAGCTTCCCGGCCTCCTCGGCGTCGCCCGGGCGGCCCCGCCGCAGCAGCGCCTCGCCGAGATGCGCCCGCGCCTCGACGGACCACGGGCGGGCGAGGAGCAGTTCGGCGGAGTGCCAGGCGGCGGTGAACCCGTCGATCGCCTCGTCCCAGCGTTCCTGGGCCGCGTCGACGAGAGCACGCAGGAGGACCACCGGGCCGCCGATGTCCCAGCCGTACAGCGACACCGCCCAGGTGCCGAGGTAAGGATCGAGCTCGGCCCTCGCCTTCTCGCACAGCTCCGGGTCGCGCGACCAGGCGGCCACCATGGCCTGGAACCGCAGCCACAGGGGTTGAACCGAACGTCTCGGCTCGCCTCTGGCCATGGTGTCGCGCAGGTGGCGCAGTGCGGTCGCGCCGTCACCCCTGCGCAGCGCGGTCATCGCCTCCAGCAGGCCCGGGCAGGGGTGCCGGCTCTTGCGCAGCGCACGGTGGACCTCGTCCAGGCCGTCGTCGCGGCCCTGGAGCATACGCACGGCCCAGCGATGATGGTCCAGCATGTACGCGAAGTGGTCGTGCCCGTGCTCGAACCGGGCGAGCTCGTCGAGCAGGGTCTCCGCCTGGCCGAAGTCGCCCGTGAGTGCGGCGATGATGCTGCGGTCGCTGGCCGTGGCCATGTCGATGCGCGGCAGGTCGGCGCGGCCGCCGAGCGTGACGAACTCGCGGAACTGGTCGAAGTAGGAGGGGTCTCCCTGCTCGAGCAGAGCCACCCAGCGCAACGCGGCGGCGATGCTCTCCATCTCCACGTCGCCCGTGCGGCGGGCCAGAGTCAGCAGCTCTCCGGTGAGCGCCGCCCTCTCCGGTGCGGTGCCCAGGCCCCAGATGGCGTCGTGGGAGGCCCACAGGCTGAAGGCCAGCGCCTCGTCGTCCTCGCCGCGCCGGGCGAGCAGAGCCACATGGATGGCCAGCTCTCGTGCGAGGTGGTCGAGGGAGGGCTCCTCGCCGGGGGGCCGGCCGTCCCGGACCAGCTCGCCGTGCGCCTCCCGCAGCAGGTCGGCGACCAGCGGACCGCCGTCGCCGCCACCGGCCGCGTAGACGGACAGCGCCACTCTGGCGACCAGCTCGGGCTCGCCGGTCTCCCGCGCGACGGCGGCCGCCTCCTCGAACGCGCGCCGGCCGCCGTCGCGGTCGTCCCCCTGATAGACCTCGCGGCCGAGTTCGAGTGCGATCACGACGCGCCGGCGCGGCTCGCCGGCGACGGCGGCCAGTTCGAGCGCCCTGCGATAGTGCCCGAGCGCCTCCTCGGTGGCCAGGCGCGCGGCGGCGTCACGGGCGGCGGCGAGCAGCCGGTCCGCCGCGTGGGCCGGCTCCACCTGGTCACCGGCGAGGTAGGCGTGCCGTGCTACGTCGGCGGGGAGCACATGCTCGGCGAGGGTGGGCGACCGGTCCACGGCGTGGACGACCGCGGCGTGCCTCCGCGTTGCCGTCTTCTCGTCGAGAGACTCGTAGAGCGTCTGGCGGACCAGGTCGTGGGCGAACGCGAAGGTCTCCCCGCCCCTCGCCGCCCCGCCGCTCGCCACCACGAGCCGTGCGGCCACCGCCTGGTCGAGCAGCCGTTCCACCTGGAGAACGGGAGCGGCGGCGACGGCGGCCAGCGCCTGGCGATGGAACTGACGCCCGAGCACCGCGGCGGTGACGAGAAGGTCCACGACCTGCGCGGGGAGCAGGGACAGCCGGCGCAGGAGGGTGTCGCGGACGCCGGGAGCGATCGTGGCGACCGAACCGCCGCTGCGCCACAGCCGCGCCGTCTGCTCGACGAAGAAGGGGTTGCCGCCGGTGCGCCGGTGCACCTCGGCGACGAGGTCGGTGGACGGATCCCGGCCGGCGGCACGGGTCATCAATGCGCCGACCTCCTCGCGTTCGAGCCCGGTCAAGGTGACCGTGGTCGCCCGCGCCACGAGCGGCAGCACGAGGGGCCGCAGCGGATGGTCCGCCGACTCCACCTCCACGTCGCGGTAGGTGCCCACCAGCAGCACCCGCTCGAACCAGGTGTGCTGGGCCGCGAACTCCAGCAGCCTGAGCGACGCGACGTCCGCCCAGTGGAGGTCTTCGAGCACGACCACCAGGGGGCGGCTCTGGGACACCGCCACCAGGGCGCTCGTCACCGCGTCGTACAGCCGGAAGCCCTCGGCCGCGTCGGCGCTCGGCGACTCGCCCAGCAGCGCGGCCAGTCCGGCGCCCGCGGCGTCCTCGGCCGCCGCCCACTCCTCGGGCGCGGCGCACCGCCGCATGCCCCGCAGCACCTGCACCCACGGCCAGTAGCCGGGGGCGTTGTCGGACTCCCAGCAGGCTCCGCCGAGGACCAGCGCGCCCAGGCGCCTGGCCTCCTCGGCCGCGCTGGCGACAAGCGTGGTCTTGCCGATGCCGGCCTCACCGGCGACCAGCGTCAGGCCGCCGTGACTGCCGACCGCCCGCGCGATCTCGGCACGCAGCATCGCGGCAGGATGCTCCCTGCCGATGAGCTGAGGGGTCGCGCCGTCGATTCGCATGCCGCTCCGACGGTATCCGCCCGCTCCGACAATTTCCCAGCCTCGGATCCGGGCAGACCGCGTCAGCCGAGGAACTTCGCGAGGAGCTGCGCCAGCGCCGCCGGCCGCTGCAACACTCCGTGGTCCTCTCCGGGCATCACCTGCAGTTCGGCGCCGGGCACGGCCGCCGCGACGGCCTTCGTCCCCTCCGCCAGGTTCGGCGCGGTCTGGTCGCCGTAGACCGCCAGCACCGGCACGCCGATGGCGGCGAGCCGATCGAACGGCATCAGCTGCCAGGGCGCGCTGACCAGCACGTCGTACGGCAGGCTGGACGCCTTGTCGGCCAGGAACGCCCACTCGGCCCCGGCCTTCATCCCGGCGATCGCCTCGGCCGGCACCCCGACCGCCTCGTGGAGGAACAGCTCCACCGCGCCGTCGCGGTCACCGGCGGCGACCAGGGCCGTGAGCCGGTCGTAGATGTCGGCCGCCGGCCTCGGCTGGTTCTCGTCCGCGCAGTACGGCGGCTCGTAGACGGCCACCCGGTCGATCGGCAGCCCGCGCATGGCCCCCTCCAGCACGAGGATCGCGCCCGAGGAGTGGCCGAACGCCGAGGCCCTGCCGCCCACGTGCTCGATGACGGCCGCCAGGTCGTCGACCTCGTTGGCGACCCGGTAGTCGTCGCTCTTGTCGTCGCTGGCCACCCGGCCGCGCCGGTCGTAGGTCACGACGGTGAACGCCGGCGCGAGTTCGGCGCCGAGCCCGGCCACGGTGGAGCGGTCGTTGAACGCGCCGCCGACGAGGATCACCGGCGCGCCCTGGCCGATCGTGTCGACGGCGAGGGTCGTGCCGTCCTTCGAAGTGATGTTCTCGGTCATGTCCGTCAGCCTTTCAGGGTCTACCGTCGTGTGAAGGTCATGTGGGTGATGCCGCTCGGGGTGGTCACGGACTCGATCCCGAAGCGCTCCTCGAGCCCTTCGAGCCCGTCCCACAGGCGTTCGCCGCGGCCCAGGACGATCGGGACGACGGCGACGTGCATGTGGTCGACCAGGTCCGCGGCCAGGAACTGGCGGACGGTGCTCGGCCCGCCGCCGATCCGCACGTCGAGATCGCCCGCGGCCTCGCGCGCCTGCCGCAGCGCCTCCTCGGGGCCGCCGTCGACGAAGTGGAACGTGGTTCCCCCCTCCATCTCGATCGAGGGCCGGGGGTGATGGGTCAGGACGAAGACCGGCGTGTGGAACGGCGGGTTCGGCCCCCACCATCCGGTCCACTCGTGGTCCTCCCACGGGCCCCGCTGCGGCCCGAACTTGTTGCGGCCCATGATCTCCGCGCCGACGCCCTCGTTCCAGGTGCGGGCCACGGCGTCGTCGACCCCGGCGCCGCCGCCGGTCTTCCCCTGCATGGCGCGAAAGACCCGGGTGTCGAAGAACCACTCGTGGAGCCGTTCGCCGGCATGGCCGAACGGCTCGTCGAGGCTCTGCCCCTCGCCCGTGGCGAAGCCGTCCAGAGAGACGGCGAAGTTGTGGACTCTGACGCGAGACATTGCTGATCTCCTGTTTCCGGCCACTGCTTGCGGATTGCAACTACTGAGATTGAGCGTAAACTAGGTAGTGGCAAAACGCAATCAGTTGGAGGTCGGTCATGCGACACGAGCCGCGGTCGGGGTGCGCGATCAATGCGGCGGTGGAGGCCCTCGGCGACAGGTGGAGCCTCATCGTCCTGCGCGATGTGATCTTCGGCGGGCGGCGGCACTTCCGTGACCTGCTCGCCAACTCCGACGAGGGGATCGCGTCGAACATCCTCAGCAGCCGCCTCAAGGCGCTCGTCGCCGGTGGCCTGCTGACCCATGAGGACGCGGGGCGGGGACGGCGGGGGACCTACAGCCTCACCGAGGCGGGCATCCAGACGCTTCCGATCATGGTCGCGCTCGGCTCGTGGGGCCTGCGCCATCGGCCGACGACACCGGAGCTGACCATCCGGGCGCAGCTGCTGGAGGAGGGCGGCCCACCGCTGTGGGAGAACCTGATGGACGAGCTGCGCGAGGCGCACCTCGGCATCCCCCGTCCCGACCCCGGCCGCCCGCGCGCGTCCCGACTGCTCCAGGACGCGTACGAACGCGTCCTGGCGGCATCTACGGGCTAAGCTAACTTAGCTAAGGAGGTCGGTGATGTCAGAAGGCGCTACCGAGCAATACAACATCCACGAGGCGAAGACGAACTTGTCGCGCATCATCGACAGGGTCGAGCACGGCGAGGAGATCGTCATCAGCCGTGCCGGTCGTCCCGTGGCCAAGGTCATTCCCTTTCCGACCAAGGTGAGCCGCCGCGGCAGGGGCTCCCTGAAAGGGCAGCTTCACATGGCCGACGACTGGGACTCACCTGAGGTCAACGACACCATCGCGAGGGATTTCGGGTTGCTGCCGTGAGGATGCTTCTCGACACACACGTCGTCCTTTGGTGGCTGAGCGACGACCCGACGCTCGCCGACGAGATCAAGAGCATGATCGAGGAAGAGCCGGAGGTCTTTGTGAGCCCGGCCACTCTTTGGGAGGTGGCCATCAAGCAGAGCATCGGCAAGCTGGTCGCACCCGACGACCTCGTCGAACGAATCCGAGACAGCGAGTTCCGCGAACTGCCGATTCGCTTCGGCCACACCATCGAGGCAGGGAGGCTACCGCTCCTTCACCGCGATCCCTTCGACCGGCTGCTGATCGCTCAGGCCCGCCACGAAGGACTCTCCTTGGTCACCAGAGACGGCCAGATTCCCAAGTACGACGTCCATGTGCTGACAGTCTGAACGCGCCGCCGGGACTCAGACTCTATATAAGTGCACTTCTTATAGGTGCACTTATATAGACGGGCCGGCCTCACTGCTGCGGCGCGAAGTGGGTGAGGACCTCGGGGTTGGCCATGGCGTCGGGGTTGGCGGCCTTCTCGACCGGGGTGCCGAGCAGGATCTTCCGTACGGGGACCTCCAGCTTCTTGCCCGACAGCGTGCGCGGGATGCCGGGGACCACGTGGATCTCGTCGGGCACGTGCCGGGGCGACAGCTCGGTGCGCAGGGTCGTACGCAGGCGAGACGTCAGCTCGTCGGACAGGGACGCGCCGTCGGCCAGGGTGACGAACAGCAGCAGCCTGCCCTCCTGGCCGAGCTGCCCGGTGTCGATGACGAGGCTGTCGGCGATCTCCTCGAAGCGCTCCACGACGCGGTAGAACTCGCTGGTGCCCATCCGTACGCCGCCGCGGTTGAGGGTGGAGTCGGAGCGGCCGTAGATGACGCAGCCGCCGTCGGGCAGGATCTTGATCCAGTCGCCGTGCCTCCAGACACCCGGGTAGTCGGCGAAGTACGACTCCCGATAGCGGTCGCCCGAGGGGTCGTTCCAGAACATGACCGGCATGGACGGCATGGGCCGGGTGATGACGAGCTCCCCCACCTCGCCCACGATCGAGGCGCCCGCGGGGTCGAAGGACTCGACGGACGCGCCGAGGCAGCGGCACGGGATCACGCCGGCCCGGATCGGCAGCAGCGGCACCGCACCCACGAACCCGGTGCACACGTCGGTGCCGCCGGAGAACGAGCCGAGCTGCACGTCGGGCCGCACATCCGAGTAGACCCAGGCGAACCCCTCGGGCGGCAGCGGCGAGCCGGTCGAGCCGATCCCGCGCAGCCGGTCGAGCCCCTGCGGCTTCACCCCGGCCTTCATCGACGCCATGATGTACGGCGCGCCGGTGCCGAAGTACGTCACGCCCTCCTCGGCGGCGAGCCGCCACAGGGCGCCGGTGTCGGGGTGGGCCGCGCTGCCGTCGTACAGCAGGACGGTGGACCCCACCAGAAGGCCGCCGATGAGGTAGTTCCACATCATCCAGCCCGTGGTGGTGTACCAGAAGAACACATCGCCCTCGCCGAGGTCCTGGTGGAAGGACAGCGACTTGAGGTGCTCCAGCACGATGCCGCCGTGGCCGTGCACGATGGGCTTGGGCAGGCCGGTGGTGCCGGACGAGTACAGCACCCACAGGGGATGGCCGAAGGGCACCCGCTCGAACTCCAGCGGCGCGGTCTCGGCACGCAGGTCGTCCCAGCTCAGCGCGGTATCGGGGGCGTCATCGGGCGCGCCTTCGCGGAGCACTGGAATCCATACGGTGGCCTCCAGCGTCGGCAGCTTCCCGGCGATCTCGCGCACCACCGCCGACCGGTCGTACGCCTTGCCGCCGTAGCGGTAGCCGTCCACCGCGACCAGCACCTTCGGCTCGATCTGGGCGAAGCGGTCGGTCACGCTGGGCGCGCCGAAGTCGGGCGAGCAGGAGGACCAGATCGCCCCGAGCGAGGCGGTGGCCAGGAAGGCGATGAGGGCCTCGGGGATGTTCGGCACATAGGCGGCGACCCGGTCACCACGCCCGACACCCAGCCGCACGAGGCCCGCCCGGACCCGGGCGACCTCCTCGCGGAGCTCACCGAGCGAGTACTGCCAGCGGCTGCCCGATTCGTTGCGGAAAATCACCGCCGACCGGCCAGGGTGGCCGCGCAGCGCGTTCTCGGCGTAATTCAGGGCCGATCCCGCGAACCATTCGGCGTCCGGCATCGTTCCCTGGATGACGGGCCCGTCGCCACGCGTACCTACCACGCCGAAGTAGTCCCATATGGAGGTCCAGAAGTCGGCCGGAGACTCGACCGACCACTTCCAGACGTCCTCGTAGTCCCCGGTGCGGCCCAGTCGTTCCATGTAACGGGTGATCCGGGCCGCACGTACGACGTCGGGCGTGGGTTCCCAGAGCAGAGCGCCTTCCTCGACCATGTCCCCATCTTTGCCACGCTTGCGCCGCATGTCACCCTCCCCGCCCACATAGAAAGGGCCTGTCATATGTGGGTTCTGAGCTGGTCGATCGCCATCCGGGCGGCGGCTCCGATCGCGGCGTCGGCCCGCGGCTGATTCTGCGCGGTGCCGAACGACCGGGTGAACACGGCCACGGCGTAGCGCCCGCCGTCGGGATACTCGACCACCCCGACCTCGTTGCGCAGCGTGGGCAGCGTGCCCGTCTTGCCGCTCACCGCGACGTCGTCGAACGGGAAGCCAGAGGCCAGCCGGTGCGGCCACACCTGCAGTGCCATGAGGCGGCGGATCGCCGCACAGGAGGCCGCTCCCGCCGCCTCGTCCCGCCAGATCATGGCCAGCAGCCGGGTCATCTCGCGTGGCGTGCTCCGGTTGCCCACCGCCGGGTCGAGCGCGCTCAGCCGCGCCACCACCTCAGGGTCGGTGCACGCCTGGGTCACGGCCGACTGATCCGCCACGCCCGCGTCCACCCACAGGCTGGTGAGCATCTCGCGGCAGTTCTGCACCACTCGCGTCGCCGTCAGCCCGAGGCCGTCGAGCAGCGCGTTGACCGCCTCCCGGCCCACCCGGGCGAGCAGCACGTCGGCCGCGGTGTTGTCGCTCACCGCCATCATCAGGTAGGCCAGGTCGCGCAGCGACAGCGTGGCGTCGTCCAGCATCGCCGCCAGCCCGGTGCCCCCACCCGTACGGTCCGCGGCCGGCACGCCGACTCGTTCGGTGAGGTCGAACAGCCCGCGCTCGGCCTGGCGCTGCAGTTCCAGCAGCAGGGGCACCTTGAAGACCGACGCGAGCACCACCGGCTCGTCGGCCCGCAGGCCCACCTCGCGCCCGTCGTCGATGTCGACCGCGTGCAGCCACCCCGTGACGCCGGCGGACCGGAAGACGCGCTCCACGGGATTCATGCCGGGATTCACGCCTGGGTTCACGCCGGGTTTCATGCGAGGAACCCGGTCGCCGGGCGCGGCGTCACCCGCGGCGCGGGCGGCACGCCTTCGTCCACCATGCCGGCGCTCTCTTTCAGCACCTGTACGGCCACGGTCGTGAAGTCTCGCACGTACGGCCCCGGCTCGGTCCGCCAGGCAGGGGAGCAGCGCCAGGCCAGGGGCGCGCCCGCCAGGGGTCGCCACACGACGCCCGGCACCTCGGCGGGGGCGCCGAACGCGACGGCCGTTCCGGACAGGACCAGGCCGAGGGCGAACTCCAGGCGGTCGGTGCAGACGATCTCGGTGGGGACGAAGCCCCCCCGGCGGCACGAGGCCAGCGTGTCGTCGTACAGGCCGGGCTCGGCGTCCCGGGGGAACAGCACCAGGTCCCGCCCGGCCAGGTCGCCGAGGTGCACGGTCGCCCAGGCGGTCAGCTCGTCGTCCTCCGCCAGCAGGACACCCGGATGCCGGACGAGCACCGGCCCGTACGCGAGCCCGTTCGCGGCGACCGGATGCCGCAGCAGCCCGACGTCGAGCCTGCCCTCCAGCAACGCGCCGACCTGCGCGGCCGTGCCCATCTCGGTCAGCGACAGCCGTACGTCGGGACGGCGGTCGCGAAACCCCGCGATGAGCGCGGCGAGCACGGCCGCGCCCAGATCGGCGGGGACGCCCGCCCGCACGACCGCCGCGTCGCCGCGCGCGAGGTCGGACATGAGGTCGCGCATCCGCTCGACCCTGGCGACGATCTCACGGGCCTCGGGCACCAGCAGCCGTCCCGCCTCCGTGAGCGCCACCCGCCGGCTCGACCGCTCGAACAGGCGCACGCCCAGCTCCTCCTCCAGCCGCCTGATGCGCTGGCTCAGCGGCGGCTGCGCCATCCCCAGTCGCGCGGCCGCGTTCCCGAAATGCAGCTCTTCCGTCACAACCAGGAAGTAGCCGAGATGCCGGACCAAGTCCACGAGCTGGGAGCATATCCGAACCGCACATGAAGCACGTTGATATCCATATTGGACATTCTTCCGGCCGATCTGCTGCTCTTGGCGTGCACTCGACTCGAAGGGGGACGCATGCGAGAGCGAAGGCGCTGGCCGTACGTCACGGCGGCGGTGCTCGTGCCGGTGGTGGCCGCGGGGGTCACGGTGTGGGCGCTGCGGACGAAGGGATCACCCGAGGAGACCGCGCGGGACTTCCTCGCGGCGTGGTCACGTTCGGACTACGCGGCGATGCGCACGCTCGCCGCCGACCCGCCGGCCGGCTTCGAAAGCACCTATCGACGCTTCCACGACGACCTGAAGCTCACGGGGCAGCGATTCCAGGTCACGAACGTCCAGGACGACACGGTGCGGTTCCGGGCGCGGCTGACCGGCCCGCTGCCCATCGCGTACGACGGGAGGCTCCGCCTGGTCGAGCGCGACCGCGCCTGGAAGGTGGCATGGACCTCGACGGCCATCCACCCCCGGATGGGCGACGGTGTCCGGGCCAAGCTCACCACCGTGCCCGCCGAGCGCGCGCCGATCACCGACGCCGACGGCACCCGTATCGACACGCCGGACGCCCCCGGCTCCGTGCAGCAGATCGTCGAGGGGCTGCGCGAGCAGTACGCCTCCCGCCTGGCCGGCACCGCGTCCGCCCGGGCCGACCTGGTCGACACCCGTACGAACACGAAGGTCGCCACGCTGGCCGAGGGCGGGTCGAAGCCCGGCAAGCCGCTGCCGACCACCCTCGACCTGCGAGTGCACCAGGCGGGAGCGCAGGCCCTGGAGGGCGTGGACAAGCCCGCCTCGCTCGTCGCGCTGCGCCCGTCCACGGGCGAGGTCCTCGCGGTGGTCAACAAGCCGGGCGGCTACAACCGCGCCCTGCTCGGCACGTATCCGCCCGGCTCCACTTTCAAGATCGTGACCGCCTCGGCGCTGGTCGCCGGCGGCGTCACGCCCGGCCAGACCGTCGAGTGCCCGGCCGAGAAGACGATCGGCGGCTTCCCGTTCCACAACGCCGAATTCCACGACTACGGCACGCTGCGCTTCGTCGACGCCTTCGCCCACTCGTGCAACACGACGTTCGGCGACATGGCGGTCCGGCGCCTCGGCGCCGATCGCCTGTCCAAGGTGGCCGCCGACTTCGGTTTCGGCGCCAGCATCAAGATCGGGGTGCCCGCCGTGGACGCCGCCTTCCCCGCGCCGCATGACGACACCGACCTCGCGTCCGCGGCCATCGGCCAGGGGCGCGTCCTGGCCAGCCCGCTGAACATGGCCGCCGTCGCCGGCGCCATCGCCGCCGGCACCTGGCGGCAACCCCGGCTGGTCCCGGCCTCACTCGTCCCCGACGGCGGCACGCCGCCGCGCGCGCTGGAGCCCGCGGTCGTGTCCGCGCTGCGCCGCCTCATGCCCGCCGTCGTCAGCGAGGGCACCGCGAGCAGCGTCTCCTTCCCCGCCGGCACGGCCGGCAAGACCGGCACAGCCGAGTACGGCTCGGCCGAGGACGGCCAGAACCCTCCGACGCACTCGTGGTTCATCGGCTACAAGGGCGACCTGGCCTTCGCCGTCGTGGTCGAGGGCGGCGGCACCGGAGCGCAGGTGGCGGCCCCCGTCGCGGCCCGCTTCCTCAACGCGCTGTGACAACAAGGCACTGTGACACTAAGGCGCTGTGACGACGAGGCGCTGTGACGACGCTCAGTACGGCCAGCCGGGGACGTTCAGCCGCACGCGGTAGAGACCGAAGTTGCCGCTGTTCCCGCCGCGGGAGGGCGTTCCCGAGGTGATGTACAGCGTCCGGCCGTCGGGGCCCCCGAAGGCGACGTTGGTGGTGTTGAGCCCGGCGGAGATGGTGCCGAGCTGAACGCCGGACGGCGCGTACACGTGGACCTTGCCGTCGTTGAAGGACGCCTGGTAGAGGTTGCCGGCACAGTCGATGGTCGCGCCGTCCGAGCCGTTCAGGGACGCGAAGTCGGCGCGGGCGCCGACGCTGCCGTCGGGGTTGACGGGCCACTTGTAGATCCGGCCTGTGCCGTTGCCGCCGACGTAGAGCGTCTTGCCGTCGGGAGAGAGCACGACGCCGTTCGGCTCCCGGATGGTGTCGTCGATCAGCGAGACGACGCCGTTCTTGACCCGGAACACGCCGGTGCGGCCGGACATCTGGTCGGGCCGGTTGGCGCGCTGGAAGTCGGGGTCGGTGAAGTAGACGGTGCCGTCGGCGCCGACGGTGAGGTCATTGGGTGAGTTGAAGGCGCGGCCTTGATAGGAGGAGGCGACCACGCCGCGGGTCCGGTCGGGCAGGTGGAAGGAGGAGACGCTGCGCTGGTCGTGTGTCGCGGCCAGCAGCGTGCCGCCGTCCCGGCTGAGGGCCAGGCCGTTGCTGCCGGAGCCGGAGATGAAGGTCTCGAAGGTGTTCGGCTCGGTGAACCGCAGCACGTCCGCGGGCTGAACGCCTTCCGATCCCGTGCCGTCGCGCATGAGCGACAGCAGCAGGGTCTGGGTGGTGGCGTCCCAGACCGGGCCTTCCAGGAAGTTGAACCCGTCCCGGATCTTGGTGGCGGTCACCGACGATGACGGCAGCGGGTTGGGGTAGGTCGCGCCCGGCGTACACGGTCCGACGCCGGGGCGCGGCGTGCCCGGCGTGGGTGTGACGGTCGGACTCGGGCTCGGCGAGGGACTCGCGCTCGGCGTGGGACTCGGGCTCGGCGTGGGACTCGGGCTCGGCGTTGGAGTGGGGCTCGGGCTCGGCGAGGGACTCGGGCTCGGCGTTGGAGTGGGGCTCGGGCTCGGCGAGGGACTCGGGCTCGGCGAGGGACTCGGGCTCGGCGAGGGGCTGAGGGTTGCGGGGCCGCTGCACATGAAGCCGTTGAGCCAGAATGTGGCAGGCACGGGGTTGGCGCCGGTGAGGCTCGCGGTGAATCCCATGCCACTGACCGTGGCGTTGGTGGCGATGGAGCCGTTGTAGGACACGCTGGTCGCGGTCACGTGCGTGCCGGACTGCGTCCAGGTGGCGTTCCAGCCGGACGCGATCTTCTGACCGGACTCCGGGAAGTCGAACTCCAGCTTCCAGCCGCCGACAGGGTCGCCGAGATTGGTGATGGCCACGTCGCCCTGGAAGCCGCCGCCCCATTGGTTCACGATCGTGTAGGTCACCTTGCACCCGGCGGCGGCCGTGGCCGGCGTCGTCGTCATCGCGGCTCCACCGGCGACCAGCGCGGCGGCCAGTCCGGCGGCCGCGACGGTTGCGAGACTTCGTCTCATCAGGAGTCCTTTCGGGGACAGGAGCCAACCCGCACGCCACGCGGCGCACAGCCGGCCGCGCGTTCCGAAATTAAGCGAACGAGCAGGCGGTAGCGATCGGTCCCCCGGTGCGACGATCTCCGGGTAGGACGCGGCCGACGGTGCGGTGAACGATCGCGCGCCGCGCCTACGGCCGCCCCAGCCTGGGCGAACGCGCCCGCCCGCCCGACCGGCGAGCCGATCGGCGGCCGAAAGTATCCACGCCGCGGCGCTGAAACGTTCAGCCCGCGCCACCCGGTGCTCCCGAGTCCGGGGTCAGTGGGCCGTACGGTCGGCCGGAGTGGTCAGGCGGGCGACGGCCGCGACGACTTCGGAGGGGTTGGACAGGTCGGAGAGCACGATGTCCGCCCCCGCCTCGCGCAGCTCGGCGGCCGTGGACCGGCCCGACGCGACGCCGATCATGGCGGCGCCGCCGATCGTCGCCGCCTGGACGTCACGCGTGGAGTCGCCGATGAGGACCGTGTTGCCGGCGGTGAAGACGGCGCCGTGCCTGGCCTTGGCCCGCCCCTGCGCGACCTGCAGCAGGGTGGCCTTCGGGTAGACCTCCTCGCCGTAGCCGCCCACCTCGGCGTCGATCCACTTGTCCAGCCCGAACGCCTTGAGCTTGTGCACGGCGTTGCTCTTGATGGTGCCGGTGAGCACCGACTGGACGACGCCGTCGAGACGCGACACGGCCTTGAGCGCGTCCTTGGCGCCGGGCAGCGCACGGCCGTCCTTGGCCAGCCGCCCGCGCCGCTCCGCGAAGCAGACGGCCAGCGCGTCGAGGAATCTCGGCAGGTGGTGGTCCTCGACGGCGATGCCGTTGACGGCCAGGGTCTCGAAGACGATCTCCGAGTCGGGACGGCCCAGCGCCGGTGCGAGCTTCACCAGCGGTCGCCCTGTCACCATCCGGAACGCGTCCGCGTAGGCCTCGCGGGTGACGATGGCGACGTCGACGAGCGTCAGGTCGATGTTCCAGAGAACGAGGCGGTTGATCGCGGCCTCCGTGGGGGTGCGGTGTGGATCGTGCTCAGAGTACGGCCCACGCGGAGTGCCCGCTGTATCCACAACCGTCTTATAACCCCTCACAGGCGGGACGGCTTGCGAGGTACCGGCCGAAATGCGCCCGGGCGCTCTTCCCGGCGCCCGTTACCCCGAGAGCCGCCGTGGCCGGAACCCGGCCCATGCGGCATGTGGAGAGTCCGCAATTCCGCCGCGGATACAGCCCGAACCCGCTTTCCCTCGCACCCGAGGCGCGGAGATCGTAACCGTCCACCACCCCGCAAACAAGATATTGACAAGACATGTCACCGAAGGTTCTCTTAATGATCAGTAAACGTTTTTTGCACTTTCCGCGCGGTTCTTAGCTCTCGTCCCACCCTGTCCAGAATGAGGCGGACGTCGTGTACCGAAAGCTGGGTTCTACAGTGCTGGCCGCGGTCCTCGCGATCGGCCTGACCGTAACCGCCGAGGGCGAGAGCGCGGCGTACGCCGCTCCCCGCGCCGCCCAGGCCGATCCAGTACCGCCGGGAGAAGGAGCGCCGGAGGAAGGTGCGCCGACCGACGAGGCCGCCGGGCAGGCCGCCCGCGAGACCGGCCGCCCGGTCGAGGTGCTGGCCAAGCGCGGCGAGGACCGGGAGACCTACGCCAACCCCGACGGCACGTTCACCACGGTCGAGCATCTGCGCCCCGTGCGGGTGCGGGAGGGCGACTCCTGGGTCGCGCCCGACACGACGCTGGTCCGGCGGCCGGACGGCTCGATCGGGCCGCGCGCGAGCACCGTCGGGCTGTCGCTGTCGAGCGGCGGCGACGCGCCGCTGGCCCGCGTCGCCAGGGCCGGCCGCGAAATGTCGCTGAAGTGGCCCGGAGGGCTGCCGGAACCCGAACTGCAGGGCGACTCGGCCGTCTACCACGACGTCATGAAGGACGTGGACCTCGTCGTACGGGCCGACGTGGACGGCTTCTCCCACACCCTCGTCGTCAAGACCAGGGAGGCCGCCGCGAACGGCGCGCTGACCCGGCTCACGCTCGGCCTCGGCGGCCCGGGGCTGGGTGTGCGGACGAAGGACGGCGGCGCCGTCGAGGCGGTCGACGCCGCGGGCGGCGGAGCGCTCTTCGAGGCGCCCGCGGCGGTCATGTGGGACTCCGGCGCCCCGGCCCCCGCGCTGAAGGCGGCGACCTCGGCCCCGCTGGAGCGCGGCCCCTCCGACACCTCGAAGGTCGCCGGCCTGAGCGCGGCCGTGGAGGGCGGGAGCCTCACCCTCACCCCCGACCGGGCGCTGCTCGACGCGCCCGACACCCGCTATCCCGTCTACATCGACCCGGTGTGGAAGACGGTCAAGGCCTCGGCCTGGGCCTACGTGTCGCGCACCTACCCCAGCCAGTCGTACTACAAGTTCGGCGGCAAGGCCGACTCGGGCATGGGCCTGTGCTCGGGCGACTCCAAGTGCGCGCCGTCCGACGTCAAGCGCATCTTCTACCGCATGCCGACCAGCGCGTACGCCGGCAAATACATCATCTCGGCCGACTTCGTGGCCAAGGAGACCTGGTCGTACTCGTGCGACGGCCGCACCGTGCAGTTGTGGCGCACCAAGGGGTTCATCGAGAGCTCGACATGGAACTCCACCTCGGACAACTGGCTGGAGCACCTCGACACCCGTGACGTGGCCAAGGGCTGGTCGTCCAGCTGCCCCGCGGGCGACGTCGAGTTCGACGCGACCAAGGCCGTCAAGGACGCCTCGGCGGGCAAGTGGTCGACCACGACGTTCGGCCTGCGCGCGGGCTACGAGACCGACCCCGGGGGCTGGAAGCGCTTCGCCGACGACGCCTACCTGCGGGTCAACTACAACACCCCGCCGCCGCAGCCGAAGATGTCGAACCTGTCGATGAACCCCGGCGGCACCTGCGTCTACTCCCCCGCCCCCGCCGTACGCGTGCCCCCCACCATCTCGGCGGTCCTGCTCGACGCCGACTCCGCCGACGCCAAGAAGGTGTACGCCGAGTTCGGCGCGACCTGGGACGGCGCGCAGAAGTGGTCGTCGGGCAAGATCGGCCCGAAGACCACCGGCTCGACCTTCCAGGTCACGCTGCCGGCGTCGATACCCGAGAAGAAGACGATCAACTGGTACGTCCGCACCTGGGACGGCTACCAGTACAGCCCGTGGAGCTACGCGGGCGACGCCACCGCGTGCTACTTCACCTACGACAAGGGCGTGCCGGCCGCTCCCACGCTGTCGTCCACGGCCTACCCGCAGTCGGACCCGGAGAACGAGGCCGATCCCTGGTATGACGGCGTCGGCCGCTACGGCCGTTTCACCGCGGCCTCGTCGTCGTCCGACGTGGTCAAGTACTGGTTCGGCGTCAACTCCAACCCGACCTCCGCCAACGAGCGCAAGCCGTCCAGCGCGGGCGGGGCGGTGACCATCGACATCGCACCCGATCACGCCGGGCCGAACTACCTCACCGTGAAGGCGTTCGACGCGGCCGGCAACTCCAGCGAGATCGGGCGCTACGTGTTCCGCGTGAAGGCGGGCTCCCCGGCCAAGGCCCAGTGGGCCCTGGACGAGCCGATCGACTCCACCCAGGTGGCCGACGTCTCGGGCGCGTACCCGGCGACCGTGTACGGCGGGGTGACGCTCGGGGTGGACGGCATGTCGAAGACCGCCATGCAGACCAACGGCACCGACGGCTACGCCAAGACCGCCGGGCCGGTGCTCGACACGCGCAACGGCTACGCGGTGTCGGCCTGGGCGCGGCTGCCCGCCACCAAACCCACGCACGCCGGGATCATCGCCACGCAGATCGGCGCCCAGCGCAGCGGGTTCGAGCTGTACTACTCCTCCGGCTACGACCGGTGGATCTTCAACCGCTACAACAACGACACGACCGACGGCACGATCACCCGGGCGATCGGCACCGCCTCGCCCCAGGGCAGCGAGTGGACCCACCTCGTCGGCGTGTACGACCCGGTGGCCAAGAACATCAAGCTGTACGTCAACGGGCAGCTCCAGGCCACGACGGCCTACACGACCCCGTGGAACGCCACCGGCCCGGTGCAGATCGGCGCGGGCTGGTACGGCAAGCTCGACGCCTTCTTCCCCGGCGAGATCGACGACGTGCGGCTGTTCGACCGCATCGTCACGCCCGAGGAGGTCGGCAACCTGTTCACCCAGCATCCCGTGGTGGCCTCGCGCTGGAAGCTGAACGACTCCGCCTCCGCCGTACGGGCCGCCACCGCCTACTGGAAGATGGACGAGGCGGCCGGGGCCCCGCGCGCGGAGGAGGCGGGCGGCACCTACCCGGCCGGTCCGCAGGGCGGCGTCACGTTCGGCGCGGCGGGGCGGTTCGGCAAGGCCGTGCACCTCGACGGCACGACCGGTTATCTCAAGACCGGCGGCCCGGTCCTGCCCGACACCACCAAGAGCTTCTCGGTGTCGGCCTGGGCCAAGCTCCCGGCGACGAAACCGACCCACGCGGCGATCATCGCGACACAGGCCGGCTCCCGGCGCAGCGGGTTCGAGCTGTACTACTCCTCCAGCTACGACCGGTGGATCTTCAACCGCTACAACAACGACAACGACGACGACGTGATCACCCGGGCCCAGTCCACGGCCGTGCCCGAAGGCGGCGTCTGGACCCACCTCGCCGGTGTGTACGACGCGGCGAACAAGCAGATCAGGCTCTACGTCAACGGCAAGCTCAACTCCACGACGGCCTTCACCACGCCGTGGAAGGCCACCGGCCCGGTGCAGATCGGGGCCGGCTGGTACGGCACGCTGAAGTCCTACTTCCCCGGTGACATCGACGACGTGCGGCTGTACGACCAGATCATCAGCGACTCGGAGATCGCGACACTGGCCTCCGGCGCCTCGCTGACCATCGCCGCCGACGACGGCCCGTCCGGGCGCCACGTCACGCTGAACGGCAACGCCAGGATCGACCAGGGAGCCGGCTGGGTCGGAACCCCGCCGGGCGGCCTGGTGCTGGACGGCGACGGCGACTACGCCGCCACCTCCGTTCCGGCCGTCCGCACCGACGAGAGCTTCACGATCGCGGGCTGGGTGACGACCGCGGGACGGCCGTCCAGGGCCGCGGCGGTCTTCAGCCAGGAGGGCTCGGTCAACAGCGCGTTCACCCTGCGCTACCGGCCCGACCCGGCCGACCCGGCGAACGCGGGCGGCTACCAGATCGAGATGCCGGACAAGGACGCGACCGGCGCGGCCCGGCCGACCGCCGAGCATTCGGCCTTCCAGTCCGGCTTCGACTGGGATCACGTGGCGATCGTGTACGACGCCTTCCAGGACGAGATGCGGCTCTACGTGAACGGCGAGCTGGAACAGGTCGAGGACACGGTGTCCTGGCGCCACAACGTGATCGGCTTCAACGCGGGCAAGGGGCTCCAGCTCGGCCGCACCAAGGCGGACGGCGCATGGGGCGAGTACTGGCCCGGCGTGATCGACGACGTGTGGGCCATCCAGGGGATCGCGACCGAGGAACAGATCCAGATGCTGGCCGGCGGCACCGAGCTGGCCACGGACACCGGCCTGTAAGCGAACTCGAAGCAGCCCCGGCCGCCGCGCGGCGGCCGGGCGGGAGGTTGCGCATGTACGGGTTCCCCCACCCGAAGAGGTTCAGGCAGCGGTTCAGACAGCGGTTCAGACGCAGGGTCGCCGCGGTCACGGCGCTGGTGACCGTCGCGGCGTCCCTGGTCGCCCAGCCCGCGCAGGCGGCGGCCCCGGACGCGGGACGCCCGGAGGTGAGCAGCGCCGAGCGCGTGGTCCGCGGTGAGACGCCGGGTGTCAAGCCCCGCCGTCCCGACCCGGCGGGCGCCCCCGCGGACGCCTCCGCCACGCGGCGGCCCGCGTCCGGCGAGGTGAAGGTCACCTCCCCTGCCGCCGTGCGGATGCTGGACGGCGCCGCCGCCGCGCGCGTCGGCGCCGACGCCGCCCTGTTCACGGTCAAGGCCGCCGGAGACAGGGCGTCGAGTGTCACCGTCGACTACTCGGCCCTCGCCGGCGAATTCGGCGGCTCGTACGGCAGCCGGCTGCGGCTGGTCCGGCTGCCCGCCTGCGCATTGACGACCCCCGACCAGCCCTCCTGCCGTACGGAGACGCCGGTCCGCGCGCGCAACGACGCGGCGAGCCGCACGCTCACCGCCACGGTCCCGGCGGACGCGACGGTGCTGGCGGCCGTTTCCGGCGACTCCAGCGACAAGGGCGACTACAAGGCCACCAAGCTGTCGCCGTCGGCCACCTGGACCGTGGCCGAGCAGTCGGGCGACTTCTCCTGGTCCTATCCCCTGCGGGTGCCGCCCGTTCCCGGTGAGCTGACGCCCAAGGTGGAGATCGGCTACTCCTCCGGCGCGGTGGACGGCCGCACCTCCAACACCAACAACCAGCCGTCCTGGGTGGGCGAGGGCTTCGACTACTGGCCCGGCTACATCAAGCGCGCCTACAAGCCCTGCGCGGACGACGGGGCGCCGAAGGACCAGTGGGGCACCCCGCCCGGCGACCAGTGCTGGGCGTACGACAACGCCGTGATCAGCTGGAACGGACGCGGCGGCGAGCTGATCCAGGCATCCGACGGCACGTGGCGGATGAAGAACGACGACGGCACCCGCGTCGAACGCCTGAAGGACACGTCCAAGGCCAACGGCGACGACGACGGGGAGTACTGGAAGCTCACCACCCCCGACGGCGTGCAGTTCTTCTTCGGGCTCAACCGGCTGCCCGGGTGGAGCAGCGGCAAGCCGGAGACGAAGTCGGCCTGGACGCACCCCGTGTTCGGCGACGACGCGGACGAGCCGTGTCACGCCTCCACCTTCGCCGCCTCGTGGTGCCAGCAGGCCTACCAGTGGAACCTCGACTATGTCGTGGACCCGCGCGGCAACGCCATCACGTACTACTACCAGCAGGAGGGCAACCACTACGGCCGCAACCTCAAGCCCGAGGACGAGACGCCGTACGTGCGCGGGGGCTGGCTCGACCGCATCGAATACGGACAGCGCTCCGACACGCTGTTCACGGCCAAGGCCCCGGCACGCGTGGTGTTCGGCGTCTCCGAGCGGTGCCTGAAGACCGACGCCTTCGACTGCGACCCGAGCAAGATCGGCTCGAACCCCACCAAGTGGCCGGACGTGCCGTACGACCTGAACTGCGACACCGGCACGGAGTGCAAGGCGACCCATGGAACGCTCGCGCCCACGTTCTGGTCGCGCAAGCGGCTCACCGGCGTGACCACGCAGGTGATCAAGGCCGACGGCACCTACCGCGACGTGGACAACTGGGCCGTCGACCACCTGTGGGGCGACGCGGACATCGACCAGGCCCTGCTGGTGAAGTCGATCACGCATACCGGTCGCGCGGCCGGCAGCCCGGTAGCGCTGCCCTCGGTGACCTTCAACCACGTGCAACTGCCCAACCGGGTGGACAAGCAGGGCGACGACATCCCCCCGTTCGTCAAGTATCGCCTCGGGGCGATCTACGACGAGTCGGGCGGGCAGATCGACGTCAACTACTCCGACGCCGACTGCACGCTCGGCTCGCTGCCCACCCCGGAGACCAACACCCGGCGCTGCTTCCCGGTCAAGTGGACGCCCGCCGGGTACGAGGACCCGATCACCGACTGGTTCCACAAGTACGTCGTCACCCAGGTCGTGCAGACCGACCGCACCGGCGGCTCCCCCGACGCGCTGACGACGTACGAGTACGTCGACGGCGCCGCCTGGCACTATGACGACGACGACGGCATGACCAAGGAGAAGTACAAGACCTGGTCTCAGTGGCGCGGCTACGGCCGCGTACGGGTGCGCACCGGCGGCTGGAACGACCTGCGCTCCCTGGTCGAGACGCGCTACCTGCGCGGCATGAACGGCGACCGGGCCGGCCCGAGCGGCGGGACCAAGAAGGTCACGGTCTCCGACGGCGAGGGCGGCAGCGTCGTCGACGAGGACCCGCTGCAGGGGTTCGAGCTCAAGCGGACCGAATACGAGGGCGTGGACGGCGCGGTCGCGGTCAAGACCGTCAACACGCCCTGGTATCAGGAGACGGCCAAGCGCACCCGGAGCTGGGGCACCGTCACTGCGAACATCGTCAACGTCGCCAAGACGCACACGTGGACCGCGATGGACGGCGGCTGGCGGGAGACCGAGAGCGGCACGAAGTACGAGCCCGTCGCCGGTCTCACCACCGAGGTGGACGACAAGGGCGACCTGTCCACCGCCTCCGACGACCGGTGCACCCGCACCACCTACGCCCAGAACACCAAGGCCTGGATGCTGAGATATCCGGTCAGGGTGGAGACGGTCGCGGTGGCGTGCTCGGCCACCCCCGACCGGTCCAAGCAGGTCGTCGAGGACGACCGGACCTACTACGACAACGGCGCCTTCGGGACCGCGCCCACCAGGGGCGACATCACCCGGGTCGAGACGATCGCCGCGCACGACGGCACCACCGCGACGTACGTCGCCAAGGAGGTCTCGACGTACGACGCCTACGGCCGCGAGCTGACCACGAAGAACGCGGCCGGCCACGTCACGACCACGGCCTACACCGACACCGGAGGGCTGAACACGGGCGTGAAGGTCACCGGGCCGCCGGTGGTCCCCGGCGACGCCTCGACGGCCCACGTCACCAGCCAGGAGAAGGACCCGGCGTACGGGTTCGAGACCGTCAAGATCGACGCCAACGGCAAGCGCACCGACCTGGAGTACGACGCGCTCGGCCGCCTGCTGAAGGTGTGGATGCCCGACCGGTCGAAGGCGGCGAGCCAGACGCCGAACCTGGAGTTCAGCTACCGCATCGTGGACGGCGAGATCGTCGCCATCGGCACGAAGAAGCTGGACGCCGAGGGCGGCCAGACCCCGCCGACGTACGAGCTGTACGACGGGCGGCTGCGGCTGCGCCAGACCCAGGAGCCGGGGCCGGACGGCGGCCGCCTGGTCAGCGACAAGTTCTACGACTCCCGGGGCAACGTGGCCCGTGAGTACGGCCAGTACTACTCGACCACGGCCCCCTCCACCAAGCTGTTCGGCGCGTACGAGGGCGACGTCGAGTCGCAGAAGGTGTTCGACTACGACGGCCGCAACCGGGTCACACTCGAACGGTTCCTCGTCGGCAACGGCGAGACCAAGGAGAAGTGGCGCACGGTCACCAGTTACGGCGGCGGCAGGGTCACCGTGGACCCGCCGACCGGGGACACGCCGGTGACCACACTGACCGACGCCCGCGACCAGATCGTCGAGCTGCGCCAGTACAAGGGCGACTCCCCCGCCGGCGACTACGACAAGACGACCTACACCTACACGCCCGCTGGCAAGCTCTCGACCGTCAAGGACCCCGCGGGCAACGTCTGGACGCACTTCTACGACCTGCGCGGGCGGGAGACCGAGGTGCGCGACCCCGACAAGGGGACGACGAAGACGACGTACGACGACCTCGACCACGTGCTGACCACCACCGACGCGCGCGGCAAGACGATCTTCAACGTCTACGACTCCATGGGCCGTAAGACGGAGACCCGTGAGGGCTCGGCGACCGGCCCGCTGATGGCGTCGTGGGCCTACGACACCGTACGCAAGGGACAGGCGTCCAGCGCCACCAGGTACGCGAACGGCCAAGCGTACACGACCACGTTCAACGCCTACGACAACCTCTATCGGGCCATCCGCACGACCGTGACGATCCCGTCCGCCGAGGGCGCGCTGGCGGGCAGCTACGTGTTCGACACGCGCTACAAACTGGACGGCACCGTCCAGTCGGCCACCTACCCCGAGGCGGGCGGCCTCCCGGCCGAGACCGTCGTCTACTCCTACGACGACCTGCGCAGGCCCACCACCATGTCGGGCCTGTCGCCGTACGTCACCGACTCGATCCACAGCCTCACCGGCAAGCCCGAGCAGTACGAGCTGTCGACCGGAGGCAAGAAGACCTGGTTCACCTACTCCTACGAGTACGGCACCCAGCGCCTGCGGTCGTCGCGGGTGGACCGCGAGGACGTGCCGGGCGTGGACCGCGACGCCACTTACACCTACGACGCCGTGGGCAACGTCGTCTCGATCTCCGACGTGTCCCGCAGCGGCACCGACACGCAGTGTTTCGCCTACGACTACCTGCGCCGCCTCACCGATGCCTGGACGCAGGGCACCCAGTCGTGCGCGGGCGCGCCGAGCGCGAGCGTCATCGGCGGCGTCGCGCCCTACTGGCAGTCGTTCGGGTACGACGTGACCGGCAACCGCACGAAGGAGGTCGAGCACGGCGTCGGCGGCGCGGCCGACACGACCCGGACCTACGGCTACCCGGCCCCCGGCTCGCCGCACCCGCACGCCCTGTCCGGCGTGACTCAGGCAGGCGGCGCGGGCGCCCGCACGGAGTCCTACGCCTACGACGAGACCGGCAACACCACCGGCCGCACGATCGGCGCCACGGCCCAGACGCTGGAGTGGGACGTCGAGGGTCGCCTGGCCAAGGTGACCGAGGGCACGAAGGTCACCTCCTACGTGTACGACGCCGACGGCAACCGGCTCATCCGGCGCGACCCCGGCGGCACCACGCTCTACCTCCCCGGGTTGGAGCTGCGCCTGGACAAGGCCGCGGCCGATTCCACGGCCAAGGTCCAGGCGACCAGGTACTACACGCACGACACCGTGACGGTCGCGGTGCGCACCACCGCGGGCGTGAAGTTCCTGGCCGCCGACCAGAACGGCACGGCGGAGCTGGCGATCGACGCCGCGAACCAGTCGCTGACCCAGCGCCGGTTCAAGCCCTTCGGCCAGCAGCGGGGAGCGCCGCCGGGCTCCTGGCCGGGCGAGAAGGGCTTCGTCGGCGGCACCGTGGACGAGTCGACCGGGCTCACCCACCTCGGGGCCCGCGAGTACGACCCCGCCACCGGCAGGTTCATCAGCGTCGACCCGATCATCGACCCGCACGACCCGCAGCAGATGAACGGCTACGCCTACGCCGGCAACAACCCCGTCACCTTCACCGACCCCGACGGCAAGTTCTGGGGCAGCTGGCTGGCGATCCTGCTGGCGCTCATGCGGGCCCTGCTGGCCGTCCTCAACCACGGAGGGGGAGGAGGAGGTAACCACGGCGGCGGCGGTGGCCACGGTGGCGGTGGCGGCTCCACCGGCGGTGGCGGCGGCGCGCCACACCGCTCCGGGCCGAGCTTCGGCTCCACGGTCAAGAGCAACACCCTGGCCAGCGTCGATCCACGCAAGTTCACCGCCCTGGGCTGGCTGGCGTACGGACTGGGCGGCCCCGCGGACATGCTCAACACCTGGGGTGAGAACTTCAAGGAGAGCCGCCGGGTCATGGCCGGCCTCTACAAGCTCAAGTCGGTCAGCTATCCGGAGGGCAACTGGCTGACCAAGTGGCTGTGGAAGGGGCTCGGCAAGTGGTACGACGCCAAGGCCAACCGGATCGAGGCGCGCGGCATCAAGTGGGGCGGCAGGCTCGGCAAGGCGGGCAAGTTCGTCGGCAGGTTCGGGGTCGTCGCCACCTTCGCCGACGGCGCCCTCACCCAATGGGGCAGCGACTCGGGCAAGGACATCAACACCGGTGAGAAGGTCGCGCGGGCGACCATCCGCGGGGCGGCGGTCGCGGGCGGCTCCTACGCGGGCGCCACGATCGGCGCGGCGGCGTGCAGCCCGGGCGTCGTGCTCGCCGCGGTCTGCGGCGCCGCCGGCGCGTACGTCGGCGGAATGGTCGGCGGCGTCGTCGGCGACACCGCGATCGCCGCGTACGACCACCTGCGTAAACCGGTGGCGAACACCGTCAAGTCGATCGGGTCGGGTATCAAGAAGGGATGGAAGAGTGTCTTTGGGTAGTGCCGTGACCGACACGGTCGAGGCCGTGGGCTACCCGCACGCGCCGGTATGGGCGGTGCTCGCCGCCGCCCTGCTCGCGGTCCTCGGCATCGTCAACCACGTCAGGTTCGTCCGGGGCGGGCCTGGCAGCACGTGGGCGGCGCGCTACTTCGACGCCGACACCCCGAAGGAACTGCGCAACCTGGCGTTCGCGCAGCTCCCCGGGGCCGTGATGTTCGCGATGTGGGCCGTGATGCTCGCCTACACCCGGGTCTCCGGCCAGGAGACCTGGGACGCGATCATGGGCCTGTTCCTGTTCGCGTCGTTCGTCGTCGGAGGTGTGGCGGTCAAGCGGCTCTACCGGCCGCCGCGCAGGGCCAAACCCCGATGGCTGCTGGAGGAGGAACGCCAGGCCCGCTGATCAGACGAGGTCGAGGGCGTCGGCCAGCGAGTCCACCACCGGGACCCCGACGCCCTCCAGCTCCGACCGCCTGGTCATGCCGCCGGTGTAGAGGATGGCGCGGGCGCCGACGTGCAGGGCCGCGTGGGCGTCGTCCACGCTGTCACCGATGACGACGACCTTCGCCGAGTCGAGGCCGAGCGCACTCAGGTGCTCCACCATGTGCTCGGCCTTGTGGCCGCCGGTCGCCGAGCGCGAGCCGTCGATCCGGGTGAAGTGGCCGTCGATGCCGAACTCGCCGGTCTTGCGGACCAGCCGTTCGTGGCCCCACATGGACAGCAGCGACTGCGTGCGGCCCGACTCCCCCCAGGCGCGCAGACTCGACACCGCCCCCTCCGCGAGGCTGCACGCCTCCATCAGCCGGTGGTAGTGCTCGTGGAAGCCCGCGTCGAGCAGTTCCCATTCGCCCTCCCTGAGGGGCCGGCCGAGCATCCGCTCGTACGCCACCCAGATGGGGCGGGTGTACACCTCGCGGAAGCCGTCCGCGTCGTACGGCCCCAGGCCGTACGGCAGGAAGAGCTCGTTGGTCGCGCCGACGACGGCGTCGATGTCGTGGAAGAGCGTCCCGTTCCAGTCCCAAACAATGTGTGTCATCTTGCTCCCAGCTTAGACGCCAGGTGTGACATATCCATGAACGCCGTGCGTCAGCTGAGCAGATCGGGGATCTCCTGGGTGGCGTACCACAGCAGTTCGTGGTCCTCCGCGCCGTCCACGACGAACTGCGCGTCGTCGTCCCCGCCGTCGGCCGCGGGCAGCGCCGCGATGGCCGCCTCCACATCGGGCAGGGCGTCGGCGTCGTCCACGTGGACCGCGGCGACCAACCGCATCGGGATCGGCTCCAGCACCCGCACCCGGGCGCGCTCCTCCAGCTCGGCCCCGGTCTTCACGGTCTCGTCGGGCACCTCGGCCGCGATCACCACCCGCCGGACGGCCGCCTGGACGCCGTCCGCGCGGTCGGCGGCCAGCATGCGCAGGGAGCCCCTGGCGGCCTCGGTCAGCGCGACGTACTCCAGCTCCTCGGTGTCACCCGAGGCGTACCACTCGATCAACGCGGGGGTGACCGCGAAGCCGGTCAGCGGGGCCGGGCCCAGCTCCCCCGCGGCGACGACGCGCGCCAGCGCGGGAATCGTGGACGGCAGATAGACGCGCATGCGTTCCTCGACTCGGTCTGTGGTTGAAGCCATTGCGGCTACGGACGGGCGGCGGCGCCGGGCTCGCGGAAGGGCAGGCCGAACAGGCGCTCCATCTCGGCGATGGTCTCCGAGGGGTCGCTGTGGTGGACGCCGACCAGGCCGATCGCGCGGGCCGCCACGATGTTCGCCTCGATGTCGTCGACGAACACGCACTGCACCGCGTCGAGCCCCAGCAGGCCGAGCGCGTGCCGGAAGATCCGCTCCTCGGGCTTGCGCATGCCGACCTCTCCCGAGATGACGACCGCGTCGAAGAGGACCTCCCAGTCCTCACGCGAATAGTGGTCGCCCCAGGAGTTGGACACCAGGCAGGTGCCGAGCCCGGCCGCCCGGGCCTGGCGGAGCATCTCGTTCATCTCCTCGACCGGCCGGAACCCGGCGAACATCCGGGTGAGCAGGCCGTCGGCCTCCGGCGGTCCGCCGTCGAGGGTCACCAGCCGGGCCGCCAGAGCGCGCTCGAACTCCAGGACCGGAATCTCGCCGCGTTCGAGCGCGTGGATCGGGTTCTCCGCACCCGGCCCGACGCCGGCCCGGTATGCCTGGGTGACCAGCGCGCGCATCACGTCCCGGTAGTGCCGGGGGTCGATCCGGTCCGCCTCGATCCACTCCGCGATCGACTCGGCCAGGCTCGTGGTCAGAACCCCGCCCCAGTCGATCAGCACACCCTTGAGCACCGCGCCTCCCACCCGACGTGCCTACAAATATAGGGAGTGGTCAGTCGGGCCGCTCGAACGGCTTGAGCAACCCGCCGAACCACTCGTCGACGGCGTCCGGGCCGAACGACTCGCCGGGCGCCAGCTCCCGCAGCGCGTCACTCACCATCTGACGGCCCTGCCGTTCCGCGTCCTGCTGCGCCCGGTGCACGGCCAGCAGGACCTCTTCGGCCAGCGTCCGGCTGGGCAGGCGCATGGCGCGGGGCTCGATGACGACCTCCCGCACCTGGCCGTACGCCGTCGTGACGGCCTGGATCCGGCCGTCCGCCCCCCGGCCGTGGCCGGTGACGGCCTCGATCTCGCGCTGCCCGTCCTCCAGCCACGCCTCGATCCGCGCGGCCCGCTCCGCGTCCTGGTCCAGGTCACCTGAGTGTTGGCCGGCGGAGTATCGGCCGGCGGAGCGTGGGCCGGAGGCGTCCGCCCCCGCGTCCAGCTCCTGGGCGAGCTGGTCGAACCGATAACGCACGAACGTCTCGTCGAGCGGGGCGGCCAGCCCGGTCGCCCTGGTCTGGGCGGCGGCGACGAGCTCGTCCGTCCTCTCCTTCGCGGCGTCCTGGGCGATCCTGATCGCCCTCGTGACCTCCGCGCTCAAGGCGGCCGGGTCGAGCCGCATGACCCGCGCATCCAGGATGATCGCGGTCACCTGCCCCCGGCCGTCGGCCCTGGCCCGCACCAGGCCGTCGGCGCCCTCCCCTTCACCGGTGACCTGCCGGATCTGGGCCTGGACGTCCGCGAGGCCGCGCATGACGTCCTCGGCCTGGCGAATCATCTGCTCCAGCAGCTCCTGATCGCTGCCCCCTGGAAAGGACAAGGACAAGTATTCCTCCACAAAAAGAACAAAAGGCTTTTACTGTGCAATTCACCCGTCCGCAATTCGCGGGTCATGCTAACGTGCCGCGCATGCACGGGGAACTTGGCATCGAGCACAGCGGGGTGGACCGGGCCTCCCTTCGCCTGACGGAGCACGGCGACGAGTTCGTGACCGCTCTGGCTCATCTGCGCGAGCGGGCGGGCTCCGCCTCGTGGGGCGACGACGGCCTGTTCGGCGCCTTCGTCGCCGCCTACAACCGCTGCGCCCTGACCGCCGTCGAAGCGTACGCGCACCTCGGAGGGACGGTGGGGGGCACGGGAGACGCGCTCGCGGTCGCGCGCCGGCGGGTGTCCGACGCCGAGGGCGACGCGGGGCGCCAGATCACGGGGGCCCACGACGAGACGGGCCGCGCATGGGCTTGATGCCGCCCGACTGGGCGCAGCCGATCGCGAGCCTGGTCAACTTCCCCAAGATCGACGAGGCCGACATCCGCACGGAGATCCGCCCGTGGCAGGTCGTGCAGGCCGGCGCCGCCTCCGGTGGGACCGGCGCGGAGGACGAGGTCCGGCGACTGCCGGGGGTCTATCAGGGCGTGTCCGCCGAGGCGATGCGCACCAACTGGAACAAGACCGGCACCACGGAACACCTCCGTACGGCCGTCGGGGCCGCCGCGTACGCGCCCGCCGTGCTCGAAGGCACCGCCACCGCGGTGACCGCCACGAAGGTGGCCATCATCAGTCAGGCCGTCGCGGGCGCGACCAGGCTGGCCTCGGTCCTCGTCGCGGGCGGCCCGTTCGCCGCGGCCTCGGCCACGGCCGGGCTCCTCGCCACCCGGTACGCCATGCGGAAGATCCTGAGGGAGGCCGAGGAGGGCGGCGCCCGGGTTCTGGCCCCGGCCGTCACACGGCACATCACCGAACCGCTGGAACGCATTCTCAAGAACACCCGCGGCCCCTTCGGCGGTGGTCCGTCCCTCGCGGGAGCGGGCGGCCCCCACGTGCCCCTGAGGGGAGCGCCGGTGCGGACGGCGGGCGAGGCGGGGCCCCGCGGCGGCCTCAAGCTGGACATGGGCAGGAGCCGCAAGCCCTATTCGAGACAGAGCGGCCCCCAGTTGTCCTCGGCGGAGCAGGCCGCGCTGGACGCGAAGAAGGCCGGTCAGCCGTACGACCGGAAGGCCGCCAGAGCGGCGGAGCAGAAGGTGAAGACGGGTGAGAAGCTCGACGGTGAGCGCAACGCGCAGAAGCGCGGCACCCAGAATGACCAGTCCGGCCAGAGCAACCAGCAGCAGGGCCAGCAGAACCAGCAGAACCAGAGCAATCAGGGCAAGAAGAAGCGCCGGTGGGGATCTTCGTGACGAAACCGATCACCAATCAGATGCACCACTTCACCCAGAACAATCCGGAAGGGATCGGCCAGGACAGCGTGCCCGCGCTGCTCCGCCGGGTCGCGACCACGATCGAGGAGCTGGGCGCGATCGAGGTGTACGACCTGATCATGCACAACGAGATCACCGACGACGGAACCGACTGGCCGTCGATCACCGTGTACTTCGACTACACCCACGCCGACGAGCCGGCGGAGGACGCACCCGGAGAGGACGCGCCCGCCGTCACCTGACGGCGGCGAAGACGCGGTCCGCGACCTTGCGGTGCGCGGCGGACTTCAGCGCGCCGGGGTCGGTGCGGATCGGGCCGAAGACGCCGCGCTTCTCCTTCAGCCGCAGGATCCGCAGCACCGACTCGTCGATCCTGCGCTCGGAGATCCGGCCCGACTTCACCGCGTCGAGGACGGCGTCGTACGCCTTGGGCAGGTTCGGCGGCATGAGGAGTATGTCGGCCCCGGCGAGCACGGCCCGCACGGCGACCTCGGCGTCGCCGTACTTCTTCCGCACCCCGGCCATGTCGAGCGCGTCGGTGCTGATCACGCCGTCGAAGCCGAGTTCCTCGCGGAGCAGGCCGGTGAGGATGCGGTGGGACAGCGTGGAGGGGTCGCCCGAGGGGTCGAGCTTCGGCATCACCACGTGCGCCGACATGATCGCGTCCACTCCGTGCGTGATCGCCTCGCGGAACGGCGGCGCGTCCAGCTTCCGCCACTGCGTCTTCGAGTGCGTGATGACCGGCAGACCCGTGTGGCTGTCGACCGAGGTGTCCCCGTGGCCGGGGAAGTGCTTGGCGACGGAGGCCACGCCCGCCGCGTGGAAGCCGTCGACGGCCGCCCCGACCATCGCGGCCACCTTCCCCGGGTCGGAGCCGTACGCGCGGGGGCCGATCACGGGATTGCGCGGGTTGATGTTGACGTCGGCGACCGGCGCGAAGTCGAGCGAGATGCCGAGGTCGAGCAGCTCCTCACCGGTCGCCCTGGCGACGTCGCGCGCGTTCGCCGTCCTGCCGGTCTTCCCGATCTCCGACGCGCCGGGGAACGTGGTGACGATGGACTTGAGCCGGGAGACCAGACCGTTCTCCTGATCCACGCCGATCATGAGCGGCGCCTCGCCCGACCTGGCCGCCGCCTCGCGCAGGCCGGTGGTCAGCGCGGCCACCTGGCTCGCGCCGGAGACGTTGCCCGCCCAGTCGAACAGGATCACCCCGCCGGGGCGGAACTTCTCCACCACCTGCGCCGGCGTCGCCACGCCGTACCGCGCCTGGTTCTCCTTGCTCGCCGCCCCGGCCTTCTGACCCCACACCACGACGGTGAAGAGCTGGGCGACCTTGTCCCGCAGGCTCATCTCCGCGAGCGTCCGCTCGGCCCGGCTTCCCGAGGGCTGGTCATCCGACGACGAGGGGGGCGGCAGGGACGACGATGGGACCACGGACACCGGCGCGGACGCGCGCGGCGAGGGCGCCGAGCTGGCGGCGCCGATGCCGGACCCGCATCCGGTCACGAGGAGGGCGGCGAGCATGCCGATACCGTGTCTGATTCGTGGCACGTTCTTTACCGTAGCCGCGTCCGGCCGTGACCGGGCCGTGAACCCGGTCACGGACGGTCAGAGCGCGAGCGCGTCCAGCCCCGGCAACTCCGCGCGCGCGGCGGCCTTGGCGGCCTGCGCCGAGGCGACCGCGCGCGCCGCCGCCGCGGCGGCGCGGCACTGCGCGAGCGTGTGCCGCGACAGGGCGGCACGCACCCAGGGCAGCGCGGGGGAGCCCATGGACAGCGAGGTGACCCCCATGCCCACGAGCACGCAGGCGAGCACAGGATCGGCCGCGGCCTCGCCGCAGACCCCGCAGCCCTTGCCCGCCGCGGAGGCGGCGGAGGCCGCCGTCGTGATCAGGTCGAGCACGGCCGGATGCCACGGGTCCTGCAGCCCGGCGACGGCGCTGACCTGGCGGTCGGCGGCGAGCGCATACTGCGTGAGGTCGTTGGTCCCGATCGAGAAGAAGTCGACGGCCCGGATGAGGTCCGCCGCCCGCAGCGCCGCCGACGGCACCTCGATCATGATGCCCGCGCCGGCGAGCCCCGCCGTACGGCAGGCCTCGGCGAACCACTCGGCCTCCTCCGCGGTGGCCACCATCGGCGCCATGACCTGGACCTTGGCCGAGACGCCCGCGGCGGCCCGGGCCAGCGCGCCCAGCTGGGCGGTCATGATCTCCGGATAGCGGCGGAACATGCGCAGGCCGCGCTCCCCGAGCGCCGGGTTCGGCTCCTCCTCCGGCGGCGGCAGGAACGCCAGCGGCTTGTCGGCGCCCGAGTCGAGCGTGCGCACCACCACGCGGCCCTCGGGAAACGCCTCGAACACCGCCCGGTAGGCCTCCTCCTGCTCACTGCCCGACGGCGCGGTCTCGCGGTCGAGGAAGAGGAACTCGGTGCGGTAGAGGCCCACGCCCTCGGCGCCGTTCGCCAGCGCGCTCTCCAGATCGCGGGGGCCGCCGATGTTGGCGAGCAGGGGAACGGGGTGCCCGTCGGCGGTCGCGCCGGGGCCGGTGGCGGCCGACAGCACCGCCCGCCGCGCCTCCTCGGCGGCGCGCGCCTCGGTGACGCGGGCCGGGTCCGGCGTGAGCAGCACCTGCCCGGACGCGCCGTCGACCAGCACGGGGGTGCCGGGGGCGATCGCGGTCGCGCCGGCGCAGCCCACGACGGCGGGCACGCCCATCGAGCGGGCGAGGATCGCCGTGTGGCTGGTCGGCCCGCCCTGCTCGGTGACGAACGCGGCCACCACGTCCTTGGACAGCAGGGCGGTGTCGGCGGGGGCGAGGTCCTTGGCGATGAGCACGAACGGCTCGGCCGCACTGGCCGGCACGCCGGGCATGGGCAGACCGGTGAGCACGGCGATCACCCGGTCGCGGATGTCGTCGAGATCCGTCACGCGCTCGGCCAGATAGCCGCCGGCCGCCGCGAGCAGGTCCCGATACTTGCCGAAGGCGTCGAAGACGGCGCGCGGGGCGGCCACGCCACGCTCGATGAGCTCGCCGACCTCGATGGCCAGGCTCGGGTCGCGGGCCATCAACGCCTGCGCGCCGAGCACCTCCTGAGCCTCGCCGCCCGCCCGGTCGCCGCGCGCCTCCAGGTCGGCGGCCACCTCCTCGACGGCCCGCTCCGCGCGGGCCCGCTCGGCGGCGGCGTCACCGTCGTGGCGCGATTCCTTGTCGGGCTCGGGGATCTCACCCGCGAGCACATGGGCCGGGCCGTACCCGGCGCCGGGGCTGACCCCGGTACCGGCAAGCACAGTGCCGGCCAGCGACGTGCCGGTCAGCGACCGCGCGCCGTCGTCGTCCCCCGTCGTCATCCCCGTCTTCCGCTGCCCGTCCACCGGCGTCAGGAGGCCGAGGCGATCTGGGCGAGCTCGTCGAGCAGCTCTTCGGCGCCGTCGCCCTCCGCGCTGATGACGATCGACTCCCCCTGCCGCACGTCGAGCGCCAGAACCGACAGGATGCTCTTCGCGCTCACCGCCGAACCGCCCGCCTTGGCGACGGTGACGTCGTAGGGCGCCTTCGCCGCGGTCTGCACGAACGTCGCCGCCGGGCGGGCGTGCAGCCCGACCTCGGACGTGACGCTGACTGTGCGCTGAGCCACGTTTCCTCCTCCTGCGGCGGTGGTCTAGACCGCCGGTAGTTCCATCAAAGGCCAGTCAATACCCGACATATCGGGTATTACCAGATCCGCGTGTGACAGTTCATCCGGATGATGGGTGGTGGCCACCGCGACGCAGGTCATACCCGCGGCCCGAGCCGCCGCTATCCCGGCGAGCGAGTCCTCGAACACCACACACGTGGCCGGGTCCACCGCGAGCAGGTCGGCCGCCATGAGGTAGCCGGAGGGGTCCGGCTTCCCCACGGTCACGTCCTCGGCGCAGACGATGGTCCGCACCAGCTCCACCACGCCGATCTCGGTGAGCCGCTCCACCGCCCACCAACGCTGGGCCGAGGTGACCAGGGCCAGCGGAGCCCCCTGCTCCGCGACCCGGGCCACCAGCTCCGCCGCTCCCGGGACCGGCACGATGCCGGGCAGGTCCGGATGGTCATAGTAGGAGCGGATCTCCTCCATCACGACCTCCGGATCCATGTCGGGCAGCACCTCGGGCACCACGTCCACCCCGCGGCGGCCCATGACGCGCCGCAACAGCGTCTCGTCACAGGTGATGCCGTGGTCCTCCAGGAACATCCGCCACAGGGCGCGGCTGCGGATCTCGGTGTTGACCAGGGTGCCGTCGAGGTCGAAGAGCGCGGCCGCCGTCACCTGAGCAGTCACCGGTGCATCACGACCACTCGAAGAGCGGGTCACCCGCGCTCACGCGGCCCTCGGCGACCTCGCCGACGGAGCCCGCCACGGCGTCGAGCGCCACCACCGGGCACACCGGCGAGCGCCCGCCGGCCTCGACCGCCGCGGGGTCCCAGGCCACGACGGGCTCACCTGCGCCGACGCGGTCCCCCTCGGCCGCGAGCAGGCGGAAGCCCTCGCCCTTGAGTTGCACGGTGTCGATGCCGAGATGCACCAGCACGCCCCTGCCGTCGTCCCCCACCACGACGTACGCGTGCGGGTGCAGCTTCACGATCGTGCCGTCGATCGGGGCCACGGCCTCGACGGGCTCCCTGAGGGGGTCGATCGCGGTTCCCGGGCCGACCATCGCCTGCGAGAACACCGGGTCCGGCACGGCGGCCAGACCGATGGCCGCCCCCGTGATCGGGGCGAGAACAGTCGTCAATGAAGAGCCCTTCCCTGAGATCCGGGCAGGCGTCGTCACAGGTCCGCCCGAGACCGGCGGACCCGCGACGATCTCCCGGATTCAGCCGATGATGTCCTCGATGTCGCTGGCGATGGTGTCGGCCTCGGGGCCCACCACGACCTGGACGACGTTGCCCGCCGCCATCACTCCGTGGGCGCCGGCCGCCTTGAGCGCGGCCTGGTCCACCTTCGAGGCGTCGTGCACCTCGGTGCGCAGCCGGGTGATGCACGGCTCCACTTCGATGATGTTGTCGGCGCCACCGAGCCCGGCGATGATCGCCTCGGCGTCTGCAGCCATGGGGGTCCTCCTGTTGTTTCGGCCGGTCTGTCGTCAGTCGGTCTGCGTGACCTTCTTCAGACCGCGGGGGGAATCGGGGTCGATACCGAGCCTGCGCGCGAGCGCCTCGGTGAGCAACTGCCCGGGGACGATGAGTCCCAGCGGAGCCACCCACTCGGGCAGGTCCGGACCGTTGAGGGCGGCGGTCGAGGCGCCGGCGAGCCGTTCGCCGCCCCCGACGCCGAAGGCGGCGGCGCCCGCGCCGGTGACCCGCTCGGCCAGCGCGACCATGCCCGCCAGTGTCGGGCCCTGCCCCGCCGCCACCAGGATCGCCGGGGTCTCGGCGTCCACGACCGCGATCGGGCCGTGCAGCAGGTCGGCGTACGACAGGCCCATGGCGTGCAGGTAGCACGCCTCCTTGAGCTTGAGCGCCAGCTCCAGCGCGGTCGAGAACGCCAGGCCGCGCCCGGACACGACGACGCCGGGCTTGTCGGCCAGGCCCTCGACCACGGCGTCCAGGTCGCCGGGGTCGGAGACGAGCTTGTCCACCGCGTCCGGCACCCGGCGCAGGTCGTCGGGGTCGACGTCGGCACCGAGGCCGATGGCGAGCACGGCCAGCGCGGCGAGCTGGGTCGTGTAGGTCTTCGTGGCCGGGACGGCCTTCTCCTCGCCGGCGAGCGTGCACAGCGCGAGGTCGGCGGCCTGGGCCAGCGGCGACTCCTCGCCGCCGTTGGTGATCGCGACGGTCTTCGCGCCGCAGTCCTTCGCCCACTGGAGGGTCTCGACGATCTCCTCCGTACGGCCGGACTGGGACAGGCCCACGGCCAGCACCCCGTCGAGGTCGAGCCTGCGGCGGTAGGTGGTGGCGACCGAGGGGGCGCCCATCGCGGCCATCCGGCCCGCCCGCGCCTCGATCAGGTAGCGGCCGTAGACCGCCGCGTTGTCCGAGGTCCCGCGGGCGACGAACAGCAGGTGACGGGTGTCCCGCGCGACCGCCTCGACTTCGCCGGTCCTCGGAAGTAGGGCGTCCAGCGTCGCCCGGATCGCCGCGGGCTGCTCGGCGATCTCACCGCGCATTCTGGTCGTCATCGATGATCATCCCCTGCTTGGCGAGATTTGTCCGTTATCGATCCGTCGCCGGCCCATACATTGACACACATTTCCCGGCTGTGGTCTAGTCCGGACTAGACCAGTAAGAACCTTAACTTATTCGGACGATCCAGAGCGAGAGGGGAGGAATCAGTGGCCCAGATCGATCCGGACAGCCCGGTGCCCAAGTATTTCCAGCTACGGGAGATCCTGCTCGACCTCGTCGAGAGCAACGAGCTGCCGATCGGCGCGGCGATCCCCTCCGAACGCGACCTGAGCCAGCGCTTCGACCTGTCTCGTATGACGGTACGGCAGGCCGTCGACCACCTGGTGTCCGAGGGCCGGTTGCACCGGGTCCCGGGCAAGGGAACGTTCGTGGCCCGCCCGAAGATCGAGCTGGCGCTCCAGCTCACCTCCTTCACCGACGACATGCGGGCGCGCGGCATGGAGCCGGGCTCTCGCGACCTGGACCGGCGGGTGGTCCGGGCCAGTGCCCATCTCGCACGGCAGCTCGGCATCCAGCCGGGAGACGCCGTCCACTTCATCGAGCGGCTGCGCACGGCGGACGGGGAACCGCTGAGCATCGAGCGCGCCCACATCCCGGTGGCGCTCGCACCCGATCTCGATGCCTACGACCTGACCGGACGATCCCTGTACGCCCTGCTCGAGTCACGCTACGGACTCGTGATGGACGCCGGGGAGCTGACCATCGACGGCGGGCTCGCCGATCCGAGCGACGCCGACCTGCTCAAACTTCCCCGGGGCGGAGCCGTGCTGCTGCTGCAGCGCCGGTCCTTCGCCGGCGGGGTATGCGCCGAACTCGGCGTCTCCACCTATCGCGCCGACCGCTACCAGCTCCGGACGCTCCTCGGAGCCCCGGCCAGACGCCTCTAGTAGTCCCCCCATCCTGGAGGAACACCAGATGAGTTCCACCTCCGCCGACGCGGGCCTGCCCGCAGCGCCCTCTAACCAGAACGCGGTGATGACCGCGCTGTCCCGCATCGGCCGCTCGCTGATGCTTCCGATCGCGGCGCTGCCCGCCGCGGCCCTCCTTCTCCGGATCGGTCAGGACGACCTCCTCGGCCGTACGGACAACGCGACCCTCGACAAGATCGCACAGGTCATCGGCGGCGCGGGCGGCGCCCTGTTCGACGCGCTGCCGCTGCTGTTCGCGGTGGGCGTCGCGGTCGGCTTCGCCCGCAGGGCCGACGGCTCGACCGCCCTGGCGGCCGTGGTCGGCTATCTCGTCTGGGACCGGGTCACCCACCTGATGTTCTTCGACGCCTCCGCGGACGCGGCGGTGCACACGAAGGTGGCCCAGAGCGTCGTGGGGGCGGACGGCAAACCGACGGAGGTGCTCAACCTGGCGTCGGCCAATCCGACCGGAGTGCTCGGCGGCATCCTCATGGGCCTCGTCGCGGCCATCCTCTGGCAGCGGTACTACCGGACGAAGCTGCCCGCCTACCTGGCCTTCTTCGGCGGCCGCCGCTTCGTGCCGATCCTCACCGCGCTGGCCGGGCTCATCCTCGGCGTCGTCTTCGGCCTGGTCTGGCAGCCGATCGGACAGGGCCTGAGCAGCTTCGGCGACTGGCTGGCCGGCAACGCCACGATCGGTGCGGGCATCTACGGGATCGTGAACCGGGGCCTCATCCCCTTCGGCCTGCACCACTTCGTCAACTCGATCGTCTGGTTCACCGTGCCGGAGTGCACCGTCGGCGCGACCCACGCCACCGGCGACCTGAACTGCTACTTCGCGGGCCAGGACGGCGCGGGCGCGTTCATGGCGGGCTTCTTCCCGGTCATGATGTTCGGCCTGCCGGCCGCCGCGATCGCCATGTGGCGGGCCGCCCCGGCGCACCGCCGCGCCCAGATCGGCGGCATCATGATCTCGACGGCCCTGATCTCGTTCGTGACCGGCATCACCGAGCCGATCGAGTTCGCCTTCATCTTCGTGGCCCCGATCCTGTTCGCGGCGCACGCGCTGCTCACCGGCATCTCGATGGCCGTGGTGGCGGCCCTCGACGGACGGCTCGGCTTCGGGTTCTCCGCCGGCGCGATCGACGCCGCCCTCAACGCGACGAAGGACAACACGCACAACTTCTGGCTGATCATGCTGATCGGCGTGGTCTACTTCGTCCTCTACTACGTGATCTTCAGCTTCCTCATCAAGAAGCTGAACATCATGACGCCCGGTCGCGAGCCCGAGCCCGACGTGGACTCCGGGGAGAGCGCCGACACGGCGCGTGCCCGCGCCTGACGCGTCAAATCCCCTCTCAGGGAGCAGGGGCGCCCGGTGATCCCGGGCGCCCCTGTTGTGTTTCCCCCCATTGCGGATGCCGCTAATAGCCGGTCAGCTAACGTTCAAATCCGATGCGACCCCGCCAACCCGGAGGAATCTTCCCGGACGAAGGGCGGCACAAAGGCCCGCGACTCGGCAAAGTTGGCGTTTCCCCGTATCAGGGCGGATGACCGCAATCTCTATTAGACGTCAGTCAGGTTCACGGCGTACGAGAGCGGAGTCCCGATGCCCAAGCCCGTCCCCCTGCCACGGCTCGCGTCCGTCCCCCCTGCCGATCCTCCCTACGACGAGCGTGACGGCGGCCAGGTCACGCGTCCCGGCACGTACGGCGCGCTCGCCCTGGCCCCCGTCCCGCGCCGCACGGGCGCGCCCACGGACGAGCGCCGCCTGCGGGGGCTCGGCCAGGCGCTCGCGGAGATCCTGGCCGGCCGCAGGCCGCCGGAGACCGTCCAGGACCGGCTGACCGAGCGGGCCTATCGGGAACTGGTCCGGGCCGGGAAGATGATCGACACCGAGCGGCCGCCCCTGACGGGCCTCCCCCACGTGCAGCGACCCCGGGACGGGGTGATCGAGATGTGCCTGCTCGTCCACTGCGGGACCCGCAGCCGCGTGCTCGCCGTACGGCTGGAGCGGCGGGGCGTGCAGTGGCTGGTCACGGACTTCGAGACCGCCTGACCGGGCCCCGCAAGAAGCGAAGAACCCCGCCGGGCCTGGCCCGGCGGGGTCCCTCTCAGATCACGTCACGCCTGCTGGTTGCGCGGGTCGCCGTGGCAGCGCTTGTACTTCTTGCCCGAGCCGCAGGGGCAGGGCGCGTTGCGCTCGGTGTCGCCGTACGCGGCGCGCTGCTCGGGGGTCGACCGCACCCGGCTGACCTCCACGTCGCCGCTCTCGCCCGGCGCGGTGTAGACCATCTCGGCCGGCCGCGACGGCTGCCGCAGCGCGCGGGCGATGATCGAGCCGGTCTCGGAGAGCGCCGTGTCCTCCTCGGCGTTCTCCTCGACGATCGGGTTGGCCTGCACCTCGACCTCGAGGTTGAACAGGTAGCCGACCGACTCCTCCTTGATGCCGTCGAGCATCGCGGAGAACATCTCGTAGCCCTCGCGCTGATACTCGATCAGCGGGTCCTTCTGGGCATAGGCACGCATGCCGATGCCCTCCTGGAGGTAGTCCATCTCGTAGAGGTGCTCGCGCCACTTGCGGTCGAGCACCGACAGGATGACCCGGCGCTCCAGCTCGCGCATCGCCTCGGAGCCGAGCTGCTCCTCGCGCCTGCCGTACGCCGCGAGCGCGTCCTCCTTGACCTTCTCGGCGAGGAGCTCCGCTGTGAGCTCCTCCCGGTCGCCGCCGACCTGCTCGATGAGCTCGTCGACCGTGAAGGAGATCGGGTAGAGCTGGCCGAACGCCTTCCACAGCTTCTCGAGGTCCCACTCCTCGGCGAAGCCCTCGGCCGTGGCGCCCTTGACGTAGTCGTCGACGACGTCGGTGACGAAGCCGCGGACCTGCTCGTGCAGGTCGGCGCCTTCCAGCACACGCCGCCGCTCGGCGTAGATCACCGTGCGCTGGCGGTTCATCACTTCGTCGTACTTCAGGACGTTCTTGCGGATCTCGAAGTTCTGCTGCTCGACCTGGTGCTGCGCGGACGCGATGGCCTTGGAGACCATGCCCGACTCGATCGGCACGTCGTCCGGGATGTTGAGCCGCGTCATGATCATCTCGACCCTGGCCGAGTTGAACAGTCGCATGAGGTCGTCCTCGAGCGAGAGGTAGAAACGCGACTCGCCCGGGTCGCCCTGACGGCCGGAACGACCGCGGAGCTGGTTGTCGATGCGCCGCGACTCGTGCCGCTCGGTGCCCAGCACGTAGAGCCCGCCGAGCTCGGTGACCTCCTCGTGCTCGGCCTTGACGGCCTCCTTGGCCTTCTCCAGCGCCTCGGGATAGGCCTTCTCGTACTCCTCCGGAGTCTCGGACGGCGACAGGCCGCGCTGATGAAGCTCCAGGTCGGCGCGGAACTCGGGGTTGCCGCCGAGCATGATGTCGGTGCCTCGACCGGCCATGTTGGTCGCCACGGTGACCGCGCCCTTGCGGCCCGCCTCGGCGACGATCGTGGCCTCACGGGCGTGGTTCTTGGCGTTCAGCACCTCGTGCGGCACGCCCTGCCGCTTGAGCATCCGCGAGAGCTTCTCGGACTTCTCGACGCTCGTCGTGCCGACGAGGACCGGCTGGCCCCTCTCGTAGCGCTCCTTGATGTCCTCGACGCACGCCTGGAACTTGGCGTCCTCGGACTTGTAGACCACGTCGGGCTGGTCCTTGCGGACCATCGGCCGGTTTGTCGGGATCGGGACGACACCCAGCTTGTACGTCTGGTGGAACTCGTTGGCCTCGGTGGTCGCCGTACCGGTCATGCCGGCGAGCTTCTCGTAGAGGCGGAAGTAGTTCTGCAGCGTGATCGTGGCGAGAGTCTGGTTCTCGTCCTTGATCTTCACGCCTTCCTTGGCCTCGATGGCCTGGTGCATGCCCTCGTTGTAGCGACGGCCGTGCAGGACGCGCCCGGTGAACTCGTCGACGATCAGGACCTCGCCGTCGACGACGATGTAGTCCTTGTCCTTCTTGAACAGCTCTTTGGCCTTGAGGGCGTTGTTGAGGTACTGCACGAGGTGGGTGTGCTCGGGCTTGTAGAGGTTGTCGATGCCGAGCCAGTCCTCGACCTTCTCCACGCCCGCCTCGAGGATGCCGACGGTGCGCTTCTTCTCGTCGACGACGTAGTCGCCGGTGCTCTCCTCGCCGTCCTTGCCCTCGGTGCCGCGCCGCAGCCGCGGCACGATCTTGGCGAACTCCTGGTACCACTTGCCCGACTGCTCGCCCGGGCCGGAGATGATGAGCGGCGTCCTGGCCTCGTCGATCAGGATCGAGTCGACCTCGTCCACGATGGCGAAGTTGTGGCCGCGCTGGACGCACTCCTCCATCGACCACGACATGTTGTCGCGCAGGTAGTCGAAACCGAACTCGTTGTTCGTGCCGTACGTGATGTCGGCGTTGTACTGCTTGCGGCGCTCCTCCGGCGGCATGTTGGCCAGGATGACGCCGACCTCCAGGCCGAGGAAGCGGTGGACGCGGCCCATGGTCTCGGCGTCGCGCTTGGCCAGGTAGTCGTTGACCGTGACGACGTGGACACCCTTGCCCGAGATCGCGTTGAGATAGGCGGGAAGCGTACAGGTGAGCGTCTTGCCCTCACCGGTGCGCATCTCGGAGATGTTGCCCATGTGCAGGTTGGCGCCGCCCATGAGCTGCACGTCGAAGTGGCGCTGCCCCAGCACCCTTCGGGCGGCCTCACGGACGGTCGCGAACGCCTCGGGAAGCAGGTCGTCGAGGGACTCGCCCTCGGTGTGACGCTGCTTGTACTCGGCGGTCAGCGCGCGGAGCTCGGCGTCGGACAGGCTCTTGAAGTCTTCTTCGATCGAGTTGACCTGCTCGGCGATGCGCTTGAGCTTCCGCAGAGTCTTGCCTTCGCCGGCGCGAAGGATCTTGTCGAGAATGGCTGGCACTTTTAGTAAAGCTCCTCGCAGGTCTACCTCGGTTGATCACCGCGGTGTGAGGACGAGACATACTTCCCCACTAGCCATCGTAGGCGGTTCCCGTACCAGACACACCCACCTGCAATCGACGGAGCGCCGCGGCACAATCGCATAACTCATACGGCAAAACCGCCGCCAGGGTTCCCCCGATGTTCCGACCACCTCCGCCATCAGGTAGAAAACGGGGTATGGCACAGAGCGGACACCAGGGCAGCCACGCGGGAAGCGCCAAATCTTGGCTTGCCGTCGTCACCATCCTCATCGGCTTCACGATCGGAGGTGTGGCGCTGACCCTCGGCCCGAACTGGCTCTTCGTCTGGATCGGCGTGGGCATCTGCGCGGTCGGCGGGCTGCTCGCGCTCGCGTTCGACATCTTCTCGGACGTGATCGTGGACGCGCCCCGCGACATCTCGGTCCAGGAGCACCACTCGCCGTTCGAGCACCGGTCCATCAGCTCCTGAGGCCTCCCGAACCGCCGTAAGCGTTTTGTCGGTCACGGCGTCTAGCATCTGTGGCTGTGACCGACGTGACCGCCGACCTGACCGCCGACGAGGCCCGCAGGATCATCCTCCGGGCCCAGGGTTTCCTCGGCGCCACCGCTCGCGGCGGCGGTGTTCCCGCCATGCTGCGGCGTGTCGGCGCCGTCCAGCTCGACACCATCTCCGTCCTCGCCCGCTCCCACGAGCTCGTCGCGTACGCGCGTCTCGGGCCGGTCGGCCGCTCCGTGGTCGAGCGGGCCTATTGGGACGACCCCGCCCGCGCCTTCGAGTACTGGTGCCACGCCGCCTGCGTCCTGCCCATCGAGCAGTGGCCGCTGTACGCCTTCCGCCGCCGCGCTTACCGAGAGCGGCGCTACCGCTGGCATGAGGTGCCGCCCGTCGTCGACAAGGTCCTGGAGCAGGTGCGCGCGGACGGCCCGCTCACCACGGCCGACATCGGCGGAGCCAAGAATGGAGGCCCGTGGTGGGACTGGTCGGACACCAAGATCGCGATTGAGTTCCTGCTCGACATCGGTGAGGTCGTCTGCACCCGCCGCGTCGGCTGGCGGCGCGTCTACGAGCTCGCCGAGCGCGCGGTCCCGGCGGACCTGCTCGCCCAGGACCTGTCCGACGACGAGTGCGTGACCCGGCTGACCACGATCGCCGGACGGTCGCTCGGCGTGGCCACCAGGGCCGACCTGGTCGACTTCACCCGCGTCAAGGGCGGGCACGCCGCCATGCTCGACGAGGCGCTGCTGAGCGGCGCCGCCGGCCTCGTGCCCGTACGCGTGTCGGGCTGGCCTGCGCGGCGCGGCGCGGACCCGCATGGTCCGAACGCCTGGGCGGACCCGGCCGCGCTGGAGAGCGAGCCGCGCGGGCGCCATCGCACCACGCCGCTGTCGCCGTTCGACTCGCTCATCTGGGAGCGGGCGCGGGCCGAGCGCGTGTTCGGCCTCAGCCACCGCCTGGAGGCGTACGTCCCGAAGGACAAACGGGTGCACGGCTACTTCGCGATGCCGGTGCTCGCGGGCGGGCGGATCATCGGCAGGGTCGACCCGGCCCGCGAGGGCGCAACGCTGGTCGCGCGGCAGGTCGGTTTCGAGTCCGGCGGCCGGGCGAGGGCAGTGGAGGCGATGAGCGACGCCCTGTGGGAGGCCGCGAGCTGGGCCGGCTGCACCGACGTGCGGGTGGAGCGGGTCGGTACAACGGACCTGGAGGCCCCGCTGCGCGCCGCGGTGGCCCGCGGCCCGAGCCGGCCGATCAAGTGATCTCCAGCAGCCGCTCGCGCACGGCGTAGACCACGGCCTCCATGCGGGAGTGGAGCTGGAGCTTCTCCAGGATGTTGCGGACGTGGTTCTTCACCGTGTTCTCGGAGATGAACAGGTCCTTGGCGATCTCGCGGTTGTTCATGCCCTTCGCGACGAGGCGCAGCACCTCCATCTCCCGGTCGGTGAGGCGGGGAACCGGGAGCTGGGGGGGCCGCTCGGCCTCCTTGCGGCTCATGTTCGCGAACTCGCTGATCAGCTTGGCCGCCATGGCGGGGTTGATGAGCGACTGGCCCTCGTGGACGCCGCGCACGGCGTCGGGCACCTCGTCGATCTGGACGTCCTTGAGCAGATAACCCGTCGCACCCGCCTTGATCGCCTCGAAGAGGTCCTCCTCCTCGTCGCTGACGGTGAGCATGATGATCCGGGTGCTCGGCACCGACTCCTTGATCTTCCGAGTCGCTCCGATGCCGTCCAGCTTCGGCATGCGGACGTCCATCAGGACCACGTCTGGCATCAGCCGGTCCGCGAGCTCGACGGCCTCCTGGCCGTCGCTCGCCTCGCCTACCACCTCGATGTCCGCCTCCGCGGCCAGCGCGAGCTCCAGGCTGCGGCGGATCAGCGCGTGATCGTCGACGATCAGCACACGGATCGGCTCGCTTCGACCGGCTGCTCGGGCCGCCTCGTCGGGTCGGGTCACGGAACCTCCTTGCGGGGGTCAAGGACGCTGTCGCTCCGCCCGGCGAACCGTGGCGGTCAGCGCGCTGATCGCCATCATGGCACGGTTCCGGAACCGGTGCGGATCTTCGTTGAGGCGTTACTACCCCCTGCACCAGGACATACCTGGGCGAACGACACCTGATGCGCGGAACGCGCTCTTCCTCTTCACGATAAGTGCCCGCACCCCCGAATCACGCACTCTGCTTCGATGCCGCAGGCTTTCGTCCGGCGTCGCAAGGCCCGGCTTCTCAGAGGACGCCGTACCGGGAGAGCACGTCCGAAAGGGCGGGACCCACCGGGCTGATCTGACGGAGAACCCCTCTCAGCAGATCCTGCGGAGACGGCGGCGGGATCCCCGGCGTGAGCGTTCTGGGGACGGCCGCCGCCGCTCCCCTGAGTAGCACGGCCCGGTCTCGCAGGCTTCCGCTGACCGTCCCGGTGCCGCGCCGCATCGCCCCCAGCTCGGCCTGCACCCGATCCCGATGCGGGCCCTTCCATTCCATCCGGTCTATCAGGGCGCTGACCGGCTGCAGCACCTCATCAATCGCCTCGGCCAGATCCTCATGTTCATGTGCCAACCGGCTCAAATCATCATGCAGAGACATCCCCGTTATTCCATCCGATCCAGTCGGGCGGTGTAGGAATACTTCCAGATTGTGTAACGACGGGCTAGGTTCTAGTCCCGTGGAGCCGGAACGGGTGGTCGACGCCGACGATCTGGAACGACTGGCCAAGCTGCTTACCGACAAACGACAACTGGCGGAGCAGTACTACGCACGGGCATGCCGGCTTGTGGGTCAGGCCCAGGCCACTCCGCTGGCAGCCATGCTGCGGTGGGCCGGGGAAACCGCTACAGAACTGGGCAACCGAGCCGCGATCGTCCGTGCCGCGGAAAAGGGTGGAGACCCATTCGGTGCGTTGTCGGAATTCGGCCTCAGCACCGCGATCGGCACAGTTTCCGGCCAGGATAGAAAACGGCTCACAAAAGACCTAAAATCAGTCATCCATCGCAGTGCGACAGCCCGTCCGGAACAACGCGCAGAGGCGATCCGGAAATTCTTCGGAAAACTGACCGCGGCCGAACGAGCCTCGCTCGCCATCGAACAGCCCGACGTGGTCGGGCGACTGGACGGCGCTCCAGCCACAGTGCGCTACGCCGCCAACCGGCTCCTGATCGAGCGCGCCCTCACCCATGAACAGAAGGACCTTGCCGCGTTGAAGGCCACCGACCCCAAAAGTCCCCAGGCGACACTCCTGGGGAAGCGGGTGGCCCGCATGACGGAATTCCTCCAACCCCGGGTGACCGGCGACGGCCGGTCCGTCCCGCGCCAGTTCCTGCTGTTCGATCCGGCCGGCGACGGCCGCGTCGCGGAGGTCTTCGGCGACCTCGCCAAGGCCGAACACGTCGCCGTCATGGTGCCGGGCATCACCAACCGGCTCGACAACTACAACGACATCGCGCGAGATGCCACGCTGCTCCTGCTAGATCCCGAAACCAAGAAGGACCTGCCGGAGAGTGCGGTCATCACGTGGCTCGGTTATGACACGCCCGAGTTCGGCGACTCCGTGCTGCCTGCCAAGGCCGAGGCTGGTGCTCCCGCCCTCCACTCCTTCCGCGCGGGGCTGGAGACGGCCAAGGGGGCAAAGTTCGCCCTGTTCGCCCACAGCTACGGCACGCTGCTGTCCAGCAAGGCCCTGCAGGAGGGCACGCCGTTCGACTCGGTCGTGTTCATGGGGAGCCCGGGACTCGGCCCCACCGTCAGGAGCGCGGCCGATCTCAAGCTGAGGCCCGGCACCCAGGTGTTCGTCATGCGCGCCCCGGGCGACTGGGTTTCCTACACGGAAGCACACGGCAGGGATCCCGCGGAGATGGCCGACATCCGACGGCTGGCCACCGGCCGGTCGTCCGGTCACTCCGAGTACTACATGCAGAAGAACACGGGGTTGAACAACCTACAGGCCATCCTCACCGGCGACGGGTGTGTTCAGACCTTCATGGGGTCGCCGAAACTGGATGACGAGCAGTTCGGCGCCGCCAACGTGCGGGTCCTGGTCAAGGAACTGCAGAGCAGGGTCCCGCAGTGGAAGGCGGGCGAACTCGCCACGGCGTTCGAGCCCATCATCACAGGGGTGATGAACGGAGGCACCGACATACCCACGCTCATGGCTCTGACGACGAAGACGCTCGCCGACTCCGGCCTCGGCGGCTACTTCACCCCGCAGGACATCGCACAGATCGTCGGCAGATCCCTCACGGAAGCCGGGCCCGACCAGAGATGACCTTTCCGCTCAGGCTTCGCCTCCTCGCCGCCGTGTTGGCCTCGTCTGCGCTCGTGAGCGCCTGCACAAATGAACCGGAGATGAAAATGACCCCTGAGGAATCTCGCCAGGTTCTCATCACCGAGGCCAAGGCCATCATCCGGGCAGTCTTCCCTGACGCCGACCCTCTCGTCGCCGTGCAGGTGAAGGATGCGCCGTGTGGCGGGCCTGTCGGTACCGACGACACGAGCGTGACAAGTGTCCTCACGGTTCGCAGCGACACCGCGGACGACACGTCGAATCCGGACGAGGTGTTTCGCAAAGTCCTCACAGTGTTGCGCCAGCGCGGCTGGACCATCAACTACACGAAAGGTCGCGTAGCCGGCGCCGAACGCACAGGCGTGGGCGGCATCAGCGTGGGGGTGCCGGATTCCCCTGTCGGAATCAACATCGGCGGCGACACGGAATGTGTGAAGAACCCGGAACGAGCGACCTGACCTCGGAGAATGAGGCGTACGAGCGTGGGCCGGCCCCGCTGGGCGAGGTCCGGCCCACGTTGGGCGAGGTGCTAGCTCTCCACGAGCCTGAGGACTCCGTAGTCGTAGCCGCGGCGGCGGTAGACGACGCTCGGCTGTCCCCCTTCCTTGTCGCGGAAGAGGTAGAAGTCGTGACCGACGAGCTCCATCTCCAGGAGCGCCTGGTCGATCGTCATGGGGTCGGCCTTGTGGAACTTCTCGCGTACGATCAGTGGTCCTTCGCCGTCCATCTCGATGGGCACGATGGGCTCGGCACCCTCGGCCCGCCCTCCGGCGCTCTCCGCCGGGATCTCGACGACCGGCTCCGGCTCCTCCCGGACGGTCGTAACCACTCCCTGCGCGTTCTCCGTCACCGCGGTGAGCTCCGCCATCGAGGGAGGGCAGTTCTTCCCGTGATGGATCTTGCGCCGATCGGCGAGCCGCCTCAGCCGCTCCTCCAGTTTGCCGATGGCGATGTCCAGCGCTGAGAACCGGTCGTCCGCGCAGGCCTCCGCGCGGATAGCTGGGCCCCGTGAGTGGATCGTCAGCTCCACCCGTTCACGTTGCCCGCTCTGCCGGTGGTTGGGTTCCTTCGAGACCTCTACGTCGACCTGGATGAGCTTGTTGTTGAGCTTCTGGATTCTGGCCAGCTTGGACGTCACTTGATCGCGGAACCGGTCACCCACTGTGGTGTGCCGTCCCTTGACGATGATTTCCACGCAAAGCCCCCCTTCGCACATCGACGGTGGTGCACGCGCTCTTTGGACACCCGTCCGGCCGACCTGGTCTTCGTCCCCACATCCGCCTGCTGAGGGGTTCGCAGCTCACTCGCCACTACTGCCCTTCTCCTCTTACGGGGGACATCTGGACCCCCGGGAGGGCAGGACTTACCTCTAAGCCGCACCGTGATCAGTCGACCAAGAGTCGCCTTACGTGGGCCGTTTCGCCTGCGGCTGGCATCGGCTAGCCAGGCCGGACTCCGCGAGGGAGTCGGCCCGGCGCAACCACGGACCCGAACGGGTGCCATGCCTGAACGCTAGTCGCTACCGCCTCGAATGTCAGCCAGGAGATCGGCTAAACGATCACTTTGCGTGATCCCGGTTGCCGTGTCCCCGTCGGAAAATTCGTGGTCATATTCTCGGAATCCCCGCAACCGCGGCATCCACACCTGCCTTGAGCAGCTAAGTCGCCCCGAAATCGGCAGGCGGTCGCCCCCCGGCGACCGGCCCTGCTCTTACCCAAGTCTTTACGGTCCGTGATATTCACCAATCGGGCGTCTCCGGCGTGTCGCAGCGACGGTCACCGCCGCGGACGGCTCAGCGCCGGCGGCGCGCAGCGCCCTGGCCGCCTCCGCCAGCGTCGTCCCCGTCGTGACGACGTCGTCCACCAGGACCACGGCGACGGCCCCCTGACCGCGGCCAGAGGGCCGTGGCCGCGCCGCCGAGCCAGGGGCGACCTCGAACGCCCCCGACAGGTTGACGGCCCTCTCCGCCGATCCCAGCCCCGCCTGGTCGGCCACGCGCCGGCCCAGCCGCAGCAGGGGCGCGAGGGCGGCGGGCCGGCCTCGCGCGCACAGCTCGCGGGCCGCCGCCGCGGCGACGGCGCGGACGGGGTCGTGCCCCCGGCGCCGGGAGGCGGCCCGGGCGCTCGGAACCGGCACCAGCCACACCTCGCGGCGGACTCCCCCGCACGCCGCCCACGCGGCCACACACGCGCTCACGGCGGCCGCCAGGACCGGCACCAGGGCCGTGCGGCCGCGTTCCTTGCAGGCGAGGATCATCCGGCGGGCCGCACCGTCGTAGGCGGTGGCCGACCAGCAGTCCGGCAGGCCCGGAGGGGGCGGGTCCGGCGGCCGGGGAGCCGGCTCCCGCAGCAACTCGGTCCTGCAGGACGGGCAGGCGAGGGCGCCCGGCGCGCCGCATCCGGCGCAGCGGGGCGGGAGGATCAGGTCGAGCAGGGCGGGTGGCACGCCCTCAGCATGCCGTCCGCCACCGACAGTTCACGCTAGGTAACCGTCGTCACCGCGACCGGCTCAGCCGAGGGGGTAGACGGGGTCGGTGGAGCCGTTGTCGGCGCGCGGGGTCCAGGCGTGCTTGTCCACGCTGTAGGTGAGGACCTGGCCCTCGTCGGCCGCCGCGAGGACGTGGTCGGGGACGGCCGCGATCGACTTGATCTTCGAATCGAGCTTGATGGGGCCGTCGTTGGGGACCACGCCCTCCATCACCGACCAGTTGGCGAGCTCCTGGCCGCTGCTGCCCTCGGACAGCACGAGCAGATCGGCGGCGTCCTGCCAGGCGATGTCCTTGATCTTGCGAGCGTCACGTGGCTCGATCAGCGTCCGCACGGACTCGATCCGCGTCTGCAGGCCGTTGCGCACGATCGTGCCGATCTTCACGGAGGTGCCGAGGCCGTCGTCGACGATCGCGGCGATCCGGGCGCCGTCACGGGAGACCCGCAGCTCGATGATCCGCCCATACGACAGCTCGTCGTCGATGTCCACGCGGCGGGCCCGGCCGTTCTCGGCCATCCACACCCGGCTCTCGTGCGGGTTCACCCTCTCGGCCGACCAGACGGCGCCGTAGCGGTCCCAGGAGGGCGGGCTCATGTCCCCGCCCGCGATCCACCGCTGCCACTGGCTGCCGGGGGCCATCGAGGCGACGTAGACACCGTCACCGTTGAGCAGGGCGGCCACGAGGGGCGGGTAGTTGTTGGGGTTGGACACGGCCGGCTGGGAGAACTTCCCGGTCTGCTCGCCGGCCGCGCCCGGCACTGGGGTGCCGTCGCCCTTCTCCTTGAACTGCAGCAGCCTGCCGCCCTGCATGTAGTACGCCTGCAGGGAGCCGGTCAGCACGTTCGGGTCGTAGCGTGCGTAGTCGGCGGGCCGGAACCGCCTCCCGGACTCGCCGTTCACGCGGATCTCGACGGTCCGGCCGGTGACCAGTTCGCCGAGCGTCCACACGAGCTGCGCCTTGAGCGCGTCGAGGCGGTCGGTGGGCACCGCCTCCAGCTCGGCGGAGAAGTCGAGCACGACCGTGTCGCCTTCGACGGTGATCCGGTTGAGTCTTGTGCCCGGTGGGAACGCGCTGGTCACCGCGTTCCTTATGGAGGACGTCGGCCCGGCGAGCAGGCGGCGGACCAGTGTCTCGGGAACGCCCCTGCCGGGCTCGATCGGCACCCACACCCTGTCGTCCACGAGGCCGATCTCCCCGGAGGCCGGCGGGTAGTACAGGTCCACCCTCCGGTACGCGCGCTGCAGATCGTCGTACGACAGCAGGCGGCCGTCGGAAAGCCCGTCGATCCGCCACTCGCCGTTCTGCTTGACCAGCATGAACGGCTCCCCGATGGCACCGGCGGCCGGGGTGGACCTGCCCTCGGGGTCGATCGTGGCGACCGCCGTGCCCTTCAGCGTCACCGTCATCCGGGTGGCCTTCTGGAGGTCCTGCGTGTGGTCCGACTCGATCTTGCCCTCGTAGATGCGGGTCTGCTGCCAGGGGTTCCAGCGTTTGACCGCGCCGGAGGTGAGGTACTCCCGGGCGATGGCGAGATCGGGATCGTCGAAGGCGGCCATGGCGGCCTGGAAGCCCTTCACGATGTCCTCGGGCGGGGCGCCCTTCTTGGGCGGGGTCGCGATGAGCCGCACGTACGGCTGGCTGAGCGTGTCCTTGCCGTGGTCCTCCTGTGCGGCGCGGGGGCTGCCGCTCGTGGGGACGGTCGCGCACCCCGCCCCGCCGGAGACCAGGACGAGCGCCGTCCCCATGGCCGCGGTCAGACGGCGGGCGCCGAGCCGCTCACTCCGCCGCTCACTCCGCATCGAAGGCCCCCGCGTCCACGTTCTCCCGCGCCCTTGGCGCCGTCTCCGCGGGCGCCGGGGTCAGGACCGGTGTGGCGTGGCCGCGCCACGTGCGCCGCATCTCGACCTCGGGTGGCACGAGCGGCAGCGGTGAGCCGCGCAGCGGGGCCCCCGCCACGCGCGGCAGCGACAGGCGGAACTGGCTGCCCTCACCCGGCGCCCCCCACGCCTGGAGCCAGCCGCCGTGCAGCATGGCGTCCTCCCGCGAGATCGCCAGGCCGAGCCCGGTGCCGCCGATTGTCCGGGCGCGCGAGGGATCGGCCCGCCAGAAGCGGTCGAACACCATCGTCTCCTCGCCCGGCTTGAGGCCGACCCCGTGGTCGCGTACGGCCACGGCCACCGCGTCGCGGTCGGCGCCGAGCGTGACGACGATGTCCTTGCCCTCGCCGTGCTCGATGGCGTTGAAGAGCAGGTTGCGCAGGATGCGCTCGACCCTGCGGCTGTCCACCTCGGCCATGCACGGCTCGTTGGGCAGGCGCAGCTCGAAGCGGGTGGCCTGCCGCTCGGCGAGCGCCTCGGAGTCGCCCACCGCGCGCAGGACCACGTCGCGCATGTCGACGGGGTCCAGGTCGAGGGTGGCCGCCCCCGCGTCGTAGCGGCTGATCTCCAGCAGGTCGGCGAGCATCGACTCGAAGCGTTCGAGCTGGTTCTGCATGAGCTCGGCGGCCCGCGCGGAGGCGGGGTCGAAGTCCTCGCGGCCCTCGTACAGCAGGTCGGCGGCCATGCGGACGGTCGTCAGCGGCGTGCGCAGCTCGTGCGAGACGTCGGAGACGAACTGCCGCTGCACCTGGGAGAGCTCCTCCAGCTGGTGGATCTTCACGGCGAGGTTGGACGCCATCTCGTTGAACGAGGTCGCCAGCCGGGCGAGGTCGTCCTCCCCGCGCACCTTGAGCCGCTCCTCCAGCCGGCCGGCGGCGAGCCGTTCCGCCGCCTGGCGCGCGAGCCGTACGGGGGTGACCACCTGGCGGGTGACCAGCGAGGCGACGCCGGCGAGCAGCAGCACGAGCGCGGCTCCCGCGCCGAAGACCATCTGCTGGACCGCGAGCAGCGTCTTCTCCTCGTCGCCGAGCGGGAAGACGTGGTAGATCTCGTAGGTGCCGTTCACCCGGGCGCCGACGACCCAGGCGCTCTCGGGCTGCTTCGCGCCGATGTACCGGATCTTCACGGTCTGGACCCAGAGTGACTGCTCCTCGCTGCTCTGGACCTTCGCGCGCAGCAGGGCCGGAATGCTCGACCAGTCGACCTGCCCGGACGCCCGGCCCTCGCCGACCGATGCGTCGTTGAAGACGACGACGTCGTAGCGACCGCCGGAGCGGTCGGTCAGCGCCTTGGCCGCCGCGTCGACGGGGTTCATCGTCTGCCCCTGGGCGGTCGCGTCCTGCGTGATGTCGGTCGAGTCCGCCGGCTGGGTGAGGTAGCCGCTCGCCGTCGCGATGTTCGCCCGCGACTCCTCGACCGCGGACACCTCGGTGCTGGTCAGCACCGACGCGACGATCGACTGCATCAGGAAGACGCCGAGGACGACCACCACGGCCATCGACAGCACGAGCGTGCTGGTGACGACGCGAAGCTGGAGCGAGCGCCGCCAGACGTGCCGCAGCCGGCCCGCGAGGCGGCGCGCGCGCCTGCGGACCCCGCGGGCGATCTGGCCCGGGGTCCGGCGACGGCGTTTCCTCGCGGGGACCGGCATCACGCTGACGTACGGCTTACGCCGGGCCGGCCTTGTAGCCCACACCCCGGACCGTCACGACGATCTCCGGGTGCTCGGGGTCCTTCTCGATCTTCGCGCGCAGGCGCTGGACGTGCACGTTCACCAGACGAGTATCGGCGGCGTGCCGGTAGCCCCAAACCTGCTCCAGCAGCACCTCGCGGGTGAAGACCTGACGGGGCTTGCGGGCCAGCGCGACCAGCAGGTCGAACTCCAGCGGGGTGAGGTTGATGGTCTCCTCTCCACGCTTGACCGAGTGGCCGGCCACGTCGATGGTGATGTCGCCGATCTGCAGGATCTCGGGCGTGGGCTCGTCCGTGCGGCGCAGGCGGGCGCGCACGCGGGCGACGAGCTCCTTGGGCTTGAACGGCTTGACGATGTAGTCGTCCGCGCCGGACTCCAGGCCGAGCACCACGTCGATGGTGTCGCTCTTGGCCGTGAGCATCACGATCGGGACCCCGGACTCGGCGCGGATGCGGCGGCAGACGTCGATTCCGTCGGCGCCGGGGAGCATCAGGTCGAGCAGGACGAGGTCCGGCCGGGTGTCCCTGAAGGCGTCTAGCGCCTTGTCGCCATCGGACACGAACGACGGCTCAAAGCCCTCCCCGCGCAAGACGATGCCGAGCATCTCGGCGAGAGCGGCGTCGTCGTCGACGACCAGCACGCGTCCTTTCATGGCCCCTCATTCGTACGCGTATGGGAGATTTGGGCGTTTGTCACAGTTTCCCCCGCAGGCTACCGTGGCCACCGCTTTGGTGTTACACGACCACGACAGTGGATGGAGTTTAGGCGCAGCGGACGAAGCGCGCGATGATCTGACCAGATGCGGTCACACCGGCGGGAATCCCGTGGTGCGGTCACGTTCCAAGTGTGCGCCCGCACCCCCCGTTTCGGCCATCCCCCAAGAGCCTTCCTGCTACGACCGCGCGGCACGCGCGTACATCATGCCAGGATTGGGACATGACAGACGGCCCCGGCTCCACCCCCGACATGCCCTCCGGCTGGGCGGCCGAGCAACCTCCCCCGTACGGCGGGGCCGCCGGGGCAGCCGGGCCCTCCTGGGCATCTCCCGGCGCCGGCGCGCCGCAGGACGCGAACCCGTCCGCACCGCCCCCATCCGCGCCTCCCCCGTCCGCCCCTTATCAGTCCGCCCCTTATCAGTCCGCCCCTCACCCGGCCGCTCCGTACGCTCCTGCTCCGTACGCGCCGTACGCAGGCGGACAGTACGGATACCGGGCGCCGGACGCGCCGCGGCCGGGCATCATCCCGCTGCGCCCACTGACGCTGGGCGACATCCTCGACGGCACGATCAAGCTGATCCGGTCGAACCCCAAGGCCACGCTCGGCCTGTCGGCGATCGTCGCGGCGGTGACCGGAATCCCGGCCGCGATCGGGCAGGCCATCTCCTTCGGCTCGCTCGGCGACCTCATGGCCGACCCTTACGCCGCCGAAACGGCGAGCGCGCCGATCGCCGGGCTGGCCGCGCAGTACATCGGCACCATCATCAGCTACGTCATGACGTTCGTCGGCACCACCGTCCTCACGGGCGTCCTCACCCGGGTGCTGGGCCGCGCGGTGTTCGGCGGGCGCATCACGGTGGGCGAGGCGTGGCGGCTGGCGCGGTCGCGGGTGCTCGCGCTGTTCGGGCTGGTGCTGCTGCAGGCGCTCATCCTCCTGCTGCCGCTGCTCGCGCTCGTCGCCGTGTTCGTGATCATGGTCGCGGCCGGCGCGTTCGACTCCATGGATGGCGCCGCCGCCGGACTGGGGGTCCTCGTCGGCCTGCTGTTCTTCCTGGCCTACATCCCTTATCTACTGTTCTTCTATACGCGCCTGTCGTTGTCGGCCCCGGCCATCGTGCTGGAGGGCCGCGGGGTCACCGACGCCATGAGCCGGTCGTGGCGGCTGGTGAAGGGCGACAGCTGGCGGGTGCTCGGCATCCTGCTGCTCACCGCCATACTCGCGGCCATCATCAGCGGCGTGCTGGCGATCCCGTTCACGTTCGGCGGCTCGCTCCTCGGCATGCTCAACAGCGGCAGCGCCGGCGGGACCGTGATCGCGGCGCTCCTCCTGGCGGTCGGCCAGGTCATCGCCTCGATGATCACCTACCCCTTCCAGGCGGGCGTGACCGGGCTGCTGTACGCCGACCGGCGGATGCGGGCCGAGGCGTTCGACCTCGTGCTGCAGACGGCGGCGGCGCAGAACCAGTCGCAGGGCTGGGTCCACGCCGGGGTCGACGACATGTGGCACCCGAGCTACGCCGCCGGGACGCAGCAGGGCTCCGGGCCCTATCACGGGGCTCCGCCGTACGGGACTCAGGGGCCTTATGGCCCTTACGGGCCGTACGGCCCGCAGGCGTGACGCCCATACGGTCGGCGGCGCTGCTCGCCTCGCCGATCGACGTCGGCCGTGACCAGGCCGCCCGGGAGGCCGCGCGCGAGCTGACCGGGGCGGGCTACCAGCACGAGCCGCTGTTCGACCGGCTGCAGCGGGAGATGTCCCAGTTCCTCGGCGACCTCATGAGCGGCGGCGGGACGGGCGGAGGCGGCGTGACGTCGCTCGTCGTGATCGCCGTCGTCCTCGCCGTCCTGGCCGTGCTGCTCCTGTGGGCCCTGCGCCGCTTCTCGGGCGGCCGGCGTACGGAGAGCGGCGCGGTGTTCGGGCAGCGTGAGCGGACCGCCGCAGAGCATCGCGCCGAGGCCGAGCGCCTGGCGGCCGAGGGCGGCTGGGCCGGGGCCATCCAGGAGCGGCTGCGCGCGATCGCCCGCGAACTGGAGGAACGCGCGATCGTCAGCCCGATGCCGGGCCGCACCGCCGTGGAACTGGCCGAGGTCGCCGGGCAGGCGCTGCCGCCCCACGCGGCGGACCTGCGCGCGGCGGCACGACTGTTCGACGACGTGACCTACGGCGGGCTGGGCGGCACCAGGGAGGGCTACCTCTCGCTCACCGCCCTGGACGAGCGCCTGCGGTCGGCCCGCACGGGGGTGGGCGCATGACCGCCACCACACCGGGGCGGGCGCGGCAGGCGGCCTGGGTCACGTCGCTGGTGGTGCTCGTGCTGGTCACGGCGGCGCTGCCCGTGCTGCTCATGGGGGGACAGGCCGGCGGCCGCTCCCTCGATCCCGCCGACACCTCGCTGAACGGCAGCGCCGCGCTCGCCCGGCTGCTCCAGGCGCACGGGGTCGAGGTGGTCCGGGTGGAGACCCCCAGCGCGGCCGTGTCCGCCGCCGGGCCGTTCACCCTGTTGCTGGTCACCGAGGCGAGCCTCCTGGACCGCGGCGCCGCCGGCCGCCTCGCCGTGGCTTTCGGCGACCGGCTCGTCGTCGGCTCCGTGCCGTACCTCGACGTGCTCGCCTCCGGCGTACGCAGGCAGGGCCCCGTGCGCGCCCGGTCCCGGGCCCCGGAGTGCACGCTGAATGAGGCGGTGCGGGCAGGCGCCGCCTACACCGGCGGCACGTCCTTCACCGGGCCGCCGGGCTCCACCGGCTGCTACCCCGCCGGCGACGGGCGCTCGCTGGTCCGCTACACCGCGGACGGGCACACGGTGACCGTGCTGGGCGACGCGTCGTTCATGACCAACCTGCGCCTCGCGGAGGACGGCAACGCGGCGCTCGCGCTGAACCTCGCCGGGGCGCGACCGAAACTCGTCTGGCTCGCCGAGCCCGACGACCTCGACGAGGCGGGCGGCTCCGGCGATGGGACGGACGGGCAGGCCCGTTCGCTCGGCGACCTCGTTCCCGGCGGCGTCAAGTGGGCGGTCCTTCAGCTCGCCGTCGCGGTGGCCCTGGCCGCCCTGTGGCGTGGACGCAGGCTCGGGCCCGTCGTGGCCGAGCGCCTGCCCGTGGTCGTGCGGGCCGCGGAGACCGTCGAGGGGCGCGGACGCCTGTACCGGTCCCGCCGGGCCAGGGACCGGGCGGCCCTCGCGTTGCGGGCCGCCGCGGCCGACCGGCTCGCCCCCCGCCTCGGACTGCCCCGCACCGCCACCCCGGAGGAGGTCGCCGTCGCCGCCGCCGCGCGCACCGGCCGCGCCCCGGAGCCCGTACTGGCGCTGCTGTGCGGCCCGTCACCCGGAGACGACACCGCGCTGGTGGCCCTCGCCGCTCACCTGGACACACTCGAAAGGCAGGTACGAGACTCGTGACCACACCTGAATCGGACGCGGACGCCGCCCGCGAGGCGCTCGCGGCGCTGCGGGCGGAGGTGGCCAAGGCGGTCGTGGGCCAGGACCCCGTCGTCACCGGACTGGTCATCGCGCTGCTGTGCCGGGGTCACGTGCTGCTCGAAGGCGTGCCCGGCGTGGCCAAGACCCTGCTCGTACGCACGCTGTCGGCCACGCTCGCACTGGACTTCAAGCGGGTGCAGTTCACCCCCGACCTGATGCCGGGCGACGTCACGGGATCGCTGGTCTACGACGCCAGGACGGCGGAGTTCGAGTTCCGTGAGGGGCCGGTCTTCACCAACCTGCTGCTCGCCGACGAGATCAACCGCACGCCGCCGAAGACCCAGGCCGCCCTCCTCGAGGCCATGGAGGAACGGCAGGTCAGCGTCGACGGCACGGCCCGCGCGCTGCCGGATCCCTTCATCGTCGTGGCGACCCAGAACCCCGTCGAGTACGAGGGCACCTACCAGCTCCCCGAGGCGCAGCTCGACCGGTTCCAGCTCAAGCTGACCGTGCCGCTGCCGGCGCGCGAGCAGGAGATCGCCGTCCTCGAACGGCACGCGCTCGGCTTCGACCCGCGCGACCTGACCGAGATCAAGGCGGTGGCGTCCGCGGCCGACCTCGCGGCGGGACGCCGGGCGGTCGCGCAGGTCCACGCGAGTGCCGAGGTGCTCGGTTACATCGTGGACGTCGCGCGGGCCACCCGGCAGTCGCCCTCGCTCCAGCTCGGCGTCTCGACCCGCGGGGCCACCGCGCTGCTCGCCGCCGCCCGCGCGTGGGCGTGGCTGTCGGGACGGTCGTACGTGACGCCGGACGACGTGAAGGCCCTGGCGCGGCCCGCCCTGCGCCACCGCGTGGGGCTGCGCCCGGAGGCCGAACTGGAGGGCGCCACCCCCGACGGCATCCTGGAGGGCATCCTGGCCGCCGTCCCCGTTCCCCGGTGAGGGCCGCGTGGCGCTGACCGGACGCGCGGGACTGCTCGCCGCCCTCGCCGCGATCGTCGTGCTCCTCGCCCCCGAGCCCGGCCTGGTCGTCCTGGCCGCCGCGCTCGTGCTCGCCGTGCTCGTGACGGCCGACCTGCTGCTCGCGGGCGCCGTACGCGGGCTCCGCTTCCAGCGCGACGGCGAACGGCGGGTGCGCCTCGGGCAGTCGGCGACGATCGGCCTCGTCGTGGACAACCCGGGCGCGCGGCGGGTCCGTGGCGTGCTGCGCGACGCCTGGCAGCCCTCGGCCGCGGCCGCGCCGCGGCGGGTGACGCTCGACGTGCCGGCCCACGAGCGGCGACGCCTGGTCACGACGCTGACGCCCACCCGCAGGGGTGACCGGGAGGCCGTCGCCGTGACGGTCCGCTCGGTCGGGCCGCTGGGCCTGGCGGCGCGGCAGCGGACGTTCCACGTGCCGTGGACCGTCAGGGTGCTGCCGCCGTTCCTCAGCCGCAGGCATCTGCCTGCGCGGCTGGCCCGGCTGCGCGAGCTCGACGGACGGCATCCGGCGCTGGTGCGCGGCCAGGGCACCGAGTTCGACTCGCTGCGTGAGTATGTGGTGGGCGACGACGTCCGCTCGATCGACTGGCGGGCGAGCGCCCGGCGCAGCGACGTCGTCGTGCGCACCTGGCGGCCCGAACGCGACCGCCGCGTGCTGATCGTGCTCGACACGGGCCGCACCTCGGCGGGCCGGGTCGGGGAGGCGCCCGTTCCCGGCTCCGGCCCTTCCGGATGGCCCCGGCTGGACTGGTCGATGGACGCCGCGCTGCTGCTGGCCGCGCTCGCCGCACGGGCCGGCGACCGCGTCGACTTCCTCGCCTACGACCGGGCCGTACGGGCCCAGGTGTCCGGCGCGTCGCGCACGGAACTGCTGTCGTCGCTGGTCGACGCGATGGCGCCGATCGAGGCGGAGCTGGTCGAGGCCGACGCCGCGGGGATGGTGGCGGCCGTGCTGTCTCGGGCCAGGCGGCGCTGCCTGGTGGTGCTGCTGACCGACCTGAACGCCACCGCCATGGAGGAGGGCCTGCTGCCCGTGCTGCCCAGCCTGTCGTCCCGGCACACGGTTGTGGTGGCCTCGGTCGCCGATCCGCGCGTGGCCGGCATGGCGGCCGGGCGCGGCACCTCGGAGGCCGTCTACGACGCCGCGGCGGCCGAGCGGCTGCGCGGCGAACGGCGTGGGATCACCGCCGTGCTGCGCCGCCACGGCGTGGAGGTCGTGGACGCCCTGCCCGAGGACGTCGCCCCGGCGCTCGCGGACGCGTACCTGGCTCTGAAGGCCGCCGGCCGGCTCTGATCAGGCTGTGGGGGCTCAGCTGTTGGGGTTCAGGCTGTGGGCGCGAGGTCGGGGGCGTGCTCGATGTCCCCTGTCTCGTCCGCGCGTTCCGCCCGGCGGCCGAAGACGACCACGTACGCGATGAAGAGCGCCTCCGCGAGCGCCCCGATGGAGATGCGCGCCCAGGTCGGCAGGCCCGAAGGGGTGACCCCCGCCTCGATGAGCCCGGAGACGAGCAGCACCACGACCAGGCCGAGCGCGACGCTCATCACGGCCCTGCCCTGCTCGGCCAGCGCCTCCGCGCGCCGCCTGGGGCCGGGGTCGACGACGGTCCAGCCCAGCCGCAGCCCGGCGGCCGCCGCGAGGAAGACCGCGGTCAGCTCCAGCATGCCGTGCGGCAGGATCAGGCCCCAGAAGACGTCCGCCTTGCCGTGGGCGTGCATGAGGCCGCCCATGAGCCCCACGTTGGCCGCGTTCTGGAACAGGATCCAGGGGATGGGCAGGCCGAGCAGGATCGCCGAGACAACGACCTGCATGGACAGCCAGGCGTTGTTCAGCCACACGTGGCCGGCGAACGACGCCGCCGGGTTCTCGGAGTAGTAGTCGGCGAAGTCGTGCTCGACGATCTGCCGGATCTCCTCAGGTGTGCCGACGAGGCTCTGCACGGCGGGGTCGCGCGCCACCCACACGCCCACGACGTACGCGACCGCGAGCGAGACCACCGTGACGCCGATCCACCACCGGCGCGCCCGGTAGGCCACCACGGGGAACGACACCGTGAAGAACCGGGCGACCTCCCGCCAGGCCGGGCTGTGGGCCCCCGTGACGGCCGAGCGCGCCCTCGCCACCAGCGACGACAGGCGTCCGACGAGAAGGGCGTCGGACGACCCCGATCGCACGATGGACAGGTGGGTCGCCGCCCGCTGGTAGAGCTCGACCAGTTCGTCGACCTCCGCGCCGCGCAGCCTGCGCTGCCGCCGTACGAGGTCGTCCAGCCGATCCCAGGACGGCTTGCTCGCGGCGACGAACGCATCGATGTCCACGGATCGGACCCTATCGGCGGTGGCACAGTAGGGTGCGCAGTGTGTCCGAAGTCGTGACCGGCGAGGCGGTCGTCGTAGAGGTTCGCGTCGCCCAGCTCCCCAGCCGCGCCCTGGCCTTCCTCATCGACTGGGCCGTCCAGTGGGCCGTGATCATCCTTGCTGTCGTGCTGGTCACGCAGGCGTCTGTGGTGACCGACGAGTCACTGGCCACCGGCCTGCTCATCCTGTTCGTCGTGCTGGTCACGGTGGGCTACCCGGTCGCGTTCGAGACGATCACCAGGGGCCGCTCGCTGGGCAAGCTCGCCCTCGGCCTGCGCGTGGTGAGCGACGACGGCGGGCCGGAACGCTTCCGGCAGGCGTTGTTCCGCGGGCTCGCCGGATTCCTGGAGTTCTGGACGTTCGCCGGCGCTCCCGCGCTCATCACGTCGCTCCTCAACCAGCGTGGTAAGCGCCTGGGGGACGTGTTCGCGGGGACGACCGTCATCGGGGAGCGTTCGCCGCAGCAGACCCCGCCGCCGGAGATGCCTCCGTCGCTCGCGTCGTGGGCCGCGACGCTGGAGTTGTCCGGGCTGTCCGACGACCTGGCCAACACGGCCCGGCAGTACCTGTCCCGGTGGAACCAGCTCAGCCCGCACACCCGGGACGAGATGGGGCTGCGTGTGGCTGCGCGGATCAGCGCGCAGGTGGCGCCGCCGCCCCCGCCCGGCGTCCCGCCGTACGCCTATCTGGCCGCCGTGCTGGCCGAACGCAGGCGCCGTGAGGAGATACGGCTCGCCCGGGTTCGTTCCACGCCCCCGCCGTACGGTCCCCAGGGGTTGGGCGTGCAGGGGTTGGGCGTGCAGAGGTACGGCGTACAGGCACCGACCCCGCCGACCGCGCCGACCGCGCCGAGGGCGGCGGAACCGCCGCGTGGAGGGGCTCCGACGACATCGGGAGGATTTGTTCCACCCGTTTAGGTGTAGAGGCCGATTTGCGGGGCACCTGTGGTCATTGCAGGTCATGGGGCATACCTGCAGTGGGGTTGAGGCGGGCATCGCCGGTGCGTTGAGGGAGAGGCCGCACCGGAGATGCCCGCCTCCTCGCCTGTCTCTTGAGCGGCTGGCGCCCTGATGCCACCGCTTCACCACGAACTCGCGGCGGTGGCGCGGCCGCCCGGTCTTCCCCGCGCTCCACCTCACTGACCGCGTCACTTCGCTTGTCGCGTTACCTCGCTGGTAATCGACGCGTCGCGTGTGGGTCCGCAAGAGTCGCGGCATGAGTACCGACACCTATGAGGTCGTGGAAGAGCTGCTGCGCCGGATGGCGGAGGGCGATCACGACCGTACGGCGGCGCTGTTCGCCGAACCCGTCGACTGGAAACTCTCCTGGCCCGCCGAGGGACATGCGGCGGTTCCCTGGATCCGACCTCGCTCCAACCGCGCCGAGGTGGCCGACCACTTCCGGTCCCTGGAGGCGCATCATGTGCCCGAGCTCAACGGCACCTCGGTAGCTCGGATCCTGGTCGACGGGACGCACGCCGTCGTGCTCGGAGAGATCGCGCAGACGGTCCGGGCCGGAGGCACCGCCTACACCTCGCCTTTCGCGCTGCATTTGACCGTAGAAAACGGTCTTATCACTCGCTATCACATTTACGAAGACAGTCTTACTGTCGCGCGAGCTCTCAGCACCTGAGTCGGCCTTTAGCCGGGCCTTCCTGTGACCCCAGGAAATCGTTCAGCGAGCTTGCCCCCACCTCCATCACGTGACACGATTCATACAAGCTTTCGAATTTATCGAGGAGGGTGTGATGGATCTGCTCGAAATCGATCCTGACCGCTCTCGTCGTTCGAATTTCTCTGACGGCTGGTGGGACCGGTTGACCGCCGACTCGCCGTTGTGGTCCGCCGATGGCTCATCCGCCCGCGAGCACTTTCCGATCATCGACCTCCAGCCGCCGCGGCACACGAGCGCGAACACGAGCGACGGCGCGCCCGGCACCGGGAGCCCAGGCAGCCCGGGTGCGGGTGCCGACGGCGCGGACGGCCCGCGTGCCGATGGCCTTGGTGCCGATGGTGGTGGCGGCGCGGGTGCCTCCGACGCGGGTGGTCGTCCCCGTGCCCGGTCGTCGTGGGTGCTGGTGGGGTCTGTTCGTGAGTCGGCGCAGGCGTTGGCGTTGGCGCCGCTTCCGGAGGATGTGGATGTCTGCCTGGCTGAGGCGGAGGATTTGCTGTTCGCGCGGGATCGGATCACCTGTGCCATTGCTGATCGGGTGGGTCGGGTGCATCGGGCGGGGCAGGTCAAGCAGCATGGGCATGCCTCCACCCGCAGCTGGCTGCGCACCGCCGCCGGGATGAGCGTCGCCGGTGCGGGCCGCCTGCTGACGTTGGCGGTGGAGCTGGCGCGTCTGCCCCGGGTGCGGGAGAAGTTCGCCGCCGGTCAGTTGGCGGCGGGGGTGGCGGAGGCGATCTGCACCGCCACCGCGAACCTGTCCGATGAGCACGCCGGTGTGGCCGAGCCGATCCTGCTGGAGCTCGCAACCAAAGCAGGCGCGGCGGAGGTGGCCAAGGCCGGGCGTTACCTGCGTGCCGTGCTGGACCCTGATGGGGAGGACCGCGACGAGCGGGCCGACTACGGGCGGCGGTTCCTTCGGGTGCGCCCCGGGCGGGGCGGCGGCCTGGAAGGGGAGTTCTCCCTCCCCCGCGAAGCGGCAGCCCGGCTACGCGCCCTGCTCGACGCCTACGCCAAACCCCGCGCGGAAGGCGATGACCGGCCACTGAGCGTGCGCCAGGCCGATGCCTTCATCGCCCTGCTGGAACAGAAGATCGCCACCGAACTCCTGGTCCTCGTCAACGCCGAATCCCTCCCCACCGACCCCGCCGCCGGCGACTCCAGCGACTCTGCCCCCAGCGAGGCCGACGACGCCGTTTCCAGCGCGATGGGCGACCCCGGTCACGCGGGCAGCACCGACGATCCCGCCGCCACCGCCGACCACCCCGCCGACCCCGACCATGCCGGAAGCGCTGACGACCCCAGCGAGGCTGACGACGCGGTCCCCGGCACGACGGGCGACCCCGGTCACGCGGGCGGCGCCGACGACCCGGACGAGCCGGACGACCTCGACACCGCCGAAGCTGAGGCCGAGGCAAATGCCGGTGCCGGTGCCGACGGAGCGACGGACTCCGGTGCGGAGAGCGACGCCGGAGCCGCTGGAGCCGCGCACGCCGATGTCAGAAACGCCGACCGCGCCACCACCGGTCCCCGCGATGAGGAGTCTCGCCACCCCGGACCTGAAGAGCGCGGGGCGGATGAGTACGGAACCTCTGAGCGTGGGACCGGTAGGCGCGCGTCCCGTGAGCGCGGGGCTGGTGAGCGGCGGGCCGGTGAGTGTGAGCCGCGCAAGGCCGCGAGCGCCGTCTCTGCCGAGGGCGACGACACCGCGCCCTTAGAGGGCGATGACTGCGACCGTGCTGTGGCAAAGACTGGGGCACTGGACGCGGGGCGGCACGGGTCAGCATGGCCTGCAGACGGTGGCGGGCCTTCGCACCCAGCGCCTTCGAACAGAACACCCTCGAACACAGCACTCCCGGACACAGCGCCCTCGGGCACAGCGCCTGCCCAGGCCGCGCAGCCCGATCCTCCTCCCGAGGACAGCCCCGCGCCCCAGACCCACGCCGGGCATCGGCCTGCGAGGGACTGCCGGCATGCGCAGACCACGTCTGAGGACCACAGCGACGTGCGCCGTGGCCAGTCCCGCCATGACCGGGGCCGCCATCAGCCGGACTGTCATGAGCCGGGTCGCGAGGAGCATGGCAGCAAGGAGCAGGGCCGCGAGGAGCAGGACCGGGCTCGGCAAGACGCGGCGGACGGCCAGGGCGCGTGCCGGTGCGGCAGCTCGGCGCGGTGCTCGTGTGCGACGCAGGCACCGGGAACAGCGGGGACGACGGGGACGGGGCAGGGAGCGTCACCGGGGACGCCGCCCGGGGCGGCACCAGGGGAGCCGGGAACGGCCGGGGCGCTGTTCGGGACGCCGCCGGGGGCGTTGCTGGGGACGGCGTTGGGGACAGCGCCGGGGTTGTTGCTGGCGACCGGGCAGATGCTGCCCGTCACCAGCGTGCACCGCCTCGCCCGCACCTCGACTCTCGTGCGGCTGGTCATGGACGCCGAAGGGCAGGTGCTCGACATGGGCCGCAAGGTCCGCCTGGCCACCCCCGCCCAACGCAGGGCGATCTTCGCCCAGCTACGCCACCTGCTGGATCGACGGCTGCCCGCTCCCCGCCACCATGTGCCAGATCGACCACGCCGACAACTGGAGCACCGGCGGCCTGACCGACCTGAAGCTGCTCGGACCGGCCTGCCAGTTCCACAACCGCGACCGCTACCAGCACCCCCACCGCTACACCCGCCGCCAAACCGGCACCGACCGCTGGGCCTTCACCTACCACCGACTTGCAGCCACACGGCTACGGAAATGACGACCAGGGCCGAGGTGTCAGGACCCGATGCGCCAGGAGTGGAGATACTCCTCCTGATCGCCGGTGAGCGCGTCGATCGAGATCCCGGCGGCGGCGAGCTTCAGGCGGGCCACCTCGGCGTCGATGTCGGCCGGGACGTCGTACACGCCAGGATCCATCTGGGCCGACTCGCGGACCAGCCAGGCGACGGCGAGCGCCTGGGCGGAGAACGACATGTCCATCACCGCGGCCGGGTGTCCCTCGGCGGCGGTCAGGTTGACCAGGCGCCCCTCGGCGAGCAGCAGCAGCCTGCGGCCGTCCTCCAGGACATACTCGTCGGTGTTGGGCCGGATCCCGAAGCGCACCTCGCGCGCCATCTCCTCCAGGGCCCGTACGTCGATCTCGACGTCGAAGTGGCCCGCGTTCGCGAGGATCGCACCGTCCTTCATCACGGCCAGGTGCTCGGCACGGATGACGTCGCGGTTGCCGGTGACGGTCACGAACACGTCGCCGGTCTCGGCGGCCAGGCTCATCGGCCGTACGTCGTAGCCCTGAAGTGCCGCGTCGAGGGCCTTGACCGGATCGATCTCGGTGACGACGACCCGCGCGCCGAGGCCCTTGGCCCGTTCAGCGACGCCCCGGCCGCAGAAGCCGAAGCCCGCCACGACCACGGTGCGGCCCGCGAGCAGGACATTCGTGGCCCGCATGATGCCGTCGAGCGTCGACTGGCCGGTGCCGTAACGGTTGTCGAACATCCGCTTGGTCCGGGTGTCGTTCACCGCGACCATCGGGAAGCGGAGCGCGTTCTCCGAGGCCATCTGGCGCAGCCGGATGATCCCGGTCGTGGTCGCCTCGCAGCCGCCGATCACGCCGTCGAGGAGTTCGACCCGCTCGGTGTGCAGGGTGTTGACGAGGTCGCATCCGTCGTCGAGCACGACGTGTGGCGCGATGTCGAGCGCCTGGTGGATGTGGCGGTAGTAGGTCGCCTTGTCCACCCCGGCGCGGGCGTGCACGGCGATGCCGTACGTTCTCAGCGCCTCGGCCACGTCGTCCTGGGTGGACAGCGGGTTGGACGCGGCCAGGGCGATTCGGGCACCACCCTGCTGCAGCGCCCCGAGAAGCACCGCCGTCTCGGCGGTCACGTGCATGCAGGCGGCGATGCGCATTCCGTCGAGCGGCCGATCGGCGCCGAACCCGGCGCCGATCGCCTGGAGGACCGGCATCGACCGGGCGGCCCACTCGATGCGCCGCTCTCCGGCCTCCGCGATGTCCGCCGTGATGTCCGGCTGAATCACGCCGTCTGCCTCCTGACGAGGGGCGCGGGCTGGGCCCACGCCCCCGTCGTGCGAGTCGCGGTCAGTAGCGGTAGTGGTCCGGCTTGTACGGGCCCTCGACGTCGACACCGATGTACTCCGCCTGCTTCTTGCTGAGCGTGGTCAGCTTGACGCCGAGCGCGTCGAGGTGGAGGCGGGCGACCTTCTCGTCGAGGTGCTTGGGCAGCACGTACACGCCGGTCGGGTACTCGTCGGTCTTCGTGAACAGCTCGATCTGAGCGATGACCTGGTTGGTGAACGAGTTCGACATGACGAACGACGGGTGGCCGGTGGCGCAGCCGAGGTTCATCAGGCGGCCCTCGGCGAGCACGAGGATCGAGTGCCCGTCGGGGAAGACCCACTCGTCGACCTGCGGCTTGATGTTGATCTTCTCGATGCCCGGGATGCGGCCGAGGCCGGCCATGTCGATCTCGTTGTCGAAGTGGCCGATGTTGGACACGATCGCCTGGTGCTTCATCTGCGCCATGTGCTCGGCGGTGATGATGCCGAAGTTGCCGGTCGTGGTGACGAAGATGTCGGCGATGCCGACGACGTCCTCCAGGGTGGTGACCTGGAAGCCGTCCATGGCGGCCTGCAGCGCGCAGATCGGGTCGATCTCGGTCACGATGACCCGGGCGCCCTGGCCGCGCAGCGCGTCGGCGCAGCCCTTGCCCACATCGCCGTAGCCGCAGACCACGGCGACCTTGCCGCCGATCAGCACGTCGGTGGCGCGGTTGAGGCCGTCGATCACGGAGTGGCGGCAGCCGTACTTGTTGTCGAACTTCGACTTCGTCACCGAGTCGTTGACGTTGATCGCCGGGAAGAGGAGCGTGCCGGACTTGTGCATCTCGTAGAGGCGGTGCACGCCGGTCGTGGTCTCCTCGGTGACGCCCTTGATGTCCTCGGCCACGCGGGTCCACCACTTGTCCTCGGACACCGTGCGGCGGAGCGTGTCGAGGATGACCGCCCACTCCTCGGGGTCGTCCTCACCGGCGACCGGTACGGCGCCGGCCTTCTCGAACTCCACACCCTTGTGCACGAGCAGCGTCGCGTCGCCGCCGTCGTCCAGGATCATGTTGGGGCCGGAGCCGTCGGGCCAGCGGAGGGCCTGCTCGGTGCACCACCAGTATTCCTCCAGCGTCTCGCCCTTCCAGGCGAAGACCGGGACACCGGAGGGGTTGTCCACCGTGCCGCCCGGGCCGACGACGACCGCGGCGGCGGCGTGGTCCTGGGTGGAGAAGATGTTGCAGCTCACCCAGCGGACGTCGGCGCCGAGCGCGACCAGCGTCTCGATCAGCACGGCGGTCTGGATCGTCATGTGCAGCGAGCCCATGATCTTCGCGCCGCGCAGCGGCTGCGCCGCGGCGTACTCCTTGCGGGTCGCCATGAGGCCCGGCATCTCGTGCTCCGCGAGGCGGATCTCTTTGCGGCCGAATTCCGCAAGCGTAAGGTCGGCGACCTTGAAGTCCATGAGTGTCTCCTCCGTTGTCCGTCGGTGCGAGTTTAGGCGGCGCGAACGCAGGAACGCATACGCAGGCCCGCAAACCTGACACAAGAATGTGAGATTCCCTCGCCGACAGGTGCCGGAGGGCCGCTGGACTGTCTAGCGTGGACCCCAGGAACGGGGACCGGAGGCACGATGCGCATCACCGAGGCGGCCAAGCGGCTCGGCATGTCCCCCCGGATGTTGCGCTACCGGGAGGCTCTCGGCCTGCTGCCGCCCGTACGGGACAAGGGCGCCCATCGACGCTTCGGGCCCGACGAACTGGAGGCGGTGCGCCAGGCGACGGAGCTGGAGCGGCGGTTCGACGTCTCGCCGGCCGAGCTGGCCTTCGCGCTCCGGGCGCTGTCCGAGCCCGCGGTGGCCCAGGCCGTACGCGATCTCGGTGTGCGCATCGGTCGTATCCAGGCGCCGCGCCGGGCACTGGACTTCGAGAAGGAGAAGGCCCTTCGGCTGCTGCGGCACCGGTGAGTCAGGCGCTCGGGAATCAGGCGCTCGGGGATCAGGCGCCCACCACGAGGTGCAGGTCGTCCGCCCGCAGGGAGTCGGCGGTGACGTACGGCTGCTCGCTGACGATGTCGGTCATCGTCAGCGGGACGTTCAGGGACGGCACCAGTTTGAGTGCCCTGACCAGCAGGTTCGGGTGCTCCGCCGTGAACTCCTGAGGCACGCCGAGGAGTTTGGCGGTCATCTTCGTGGTGCAGATCACCACATTGCCCTCGAAGGTGAACGTGCTGCCGGTCAGCGTCGCCGGGCCCATGGTCTGCTGGGGCTGCTCCAGCACGGCCTTGTCCATGGTGAAACGGAGCATCTTGACCGTGCCGGTCGCGGTGGGCATCTCGACCACGCCGGTGAACTTCATCCCGGTCATGGTCAGCGAGGGCGCGCGGACGGCGGCCGTCTCGGTCGCGACCCTCACCGCTCCCGGCCGGGAGGAGACCCCCGGCCCGTCCTCGCCGTCCTCGTCGTCCTCCCCGGGCGACGGCGAGGGGCTCTTCCTGCCGGTGAGGGACCCGACGGCGTCCTTCAAATCCGTGGGCAGCTTCGTGGGCAGGGGCGTGGGCAGCGCGCTGGGCAGGACACCGTCGAGGACGTCGGACAGGCCGCTGGGGACGGCGCTCGGGACGACACCGGGCAGGAGGGAGCCGCTCTGCCCGCCCGTTCCCGGGTCCTCCCGCGCCAGGCCCGTCCCGGCCGCCAGGATGACGGGCAGCACGGCGATGGCCAGCGCCCTGGCCGCCGGACCCGGCCCCGGACCGGTGTCTCCGCGCCCGCCGCCGTCCGGCCGTACGCCACCGCCGCCGGGGCCGCCGCCGGGGCCGCCGCCGGGGCCGCCATCAGGGCCGTCATCAGTACCGCCGTCAGGGCCCTCATCAGAGCCAGGGGCGCCGGGATCGGCGTCGCGCCGGACCCGGGCGACCAGGATGCGCGGGTTCTCGTTCACGGGTTCGGCGGGCTGCTGCGGCCGCGTGGCCTCCAGGCGCTCGTCGCCGCTGACCACCCGCCGCTCGGTGAAGGTGATGCCCCCTTCCCCCGGCGCGGGCCGCGCGGCGGGCTCGATCGGCGCCGCGCCGCCCTCGGTGGTCTCCGCGGGCGTCCAGGCGACCGCGAGCGCGCCTCCGACCAGGCCGAGCAGCATGCCGATCAGGAAACCGCCCAGGTTGGCGTAGACGAACGACGCGATCGAGACGAGTACGGCGACCACGCCGAGGAAGGCCCGCTGGCCGGGCTGGAGCCAGACCATCAGGCCCAGGATGATCAGCACCAGCGCGATCAGATAGGTGGCGCCGACCGTGCCCGACTGGATGACGAGCGGCAGGGCCTGGGTCGCGAACGGGATGCTCAGCAACTCCAGACCGGCCGCGAGCACGAGCAGGCCGCCCCAGAACGGCCGCGACCGCCGCCATTTCACCGGCCGCTCCATCAGAAGCACTCGTGCTCGCCCGGCTCCACGGCGAGCTTCAGCCCGGGCAGCTTGAACGTGGCCGCGTTGACCGCCCAGGAGACCTGCCGGAAGTCCTTGATGGTGACCGCGGCGGCCTGCTGGCCGAACATGCCCGCCGCGCCCTGGCCGTCGGGCACCTGGTCGAGCGAGCTCGCGTCGCGGCCTGCCTCCAGCTTCGTGAAGACCGCGTTGCCCTCGATCTGGGTGGCGTCGACGATCATGTTCTCGGCGGTCACCGGTTCCTTGCCCGTGCCGGCGGTGATCCGGATGGTCACGGCGCCGACGGGCGACTTCACCAGCACCGTCTGGCACATGTTGGTCAGGGTGGCCTTCCGGATGCCGGAGACGGCGACCGGGATCTTCTGGCCCTTCTTGTTCTCGACCGTGCTGCCGTACTGGACGAAGCCCTGGCCCTGCAGCGTGTCCGCGGAGACCTTGAAGGTGTCACCCGAGACCACGAACGACGCGCCGATCGCCCCCTCCGCGGTCGCGCCGACCAGCACGGAGGCGACCGCGAGCGCGGGCACGAAGACGAGGGCGAATCGTTTCCACCGCACGCGTCCCTGGATCATGAGTCACCTCCGGGGTAAACCAGCCGTAATGTGAGAGTAAAGTTACCGACTGGTACCGCCAGCGATGAAGTGACTGTGCATCACATTTCAATCACGGTGCGCGAGGAAATACAGCTGCCCGTAACGGGAGTTATGCGCCGGTACGTTGCCCCGAGGCCGCGTCTGCCCGATAGAGGTCCGGCTCCAGGTAGATCACCCGGGCCATCGGAACCGCCTCACGGATGCGCCGTTCGGCTTCGTCGATGCCCCGCGCCACCTCTCCGGCGGTGTCGTCGTGCTCCACCGCGATCTTCGCGGCGACCAGCAGCTCCTCCGGGCCGAGGTGCAGGGTGCGCAGGTGGATGACCCGGCTGACCTCGGGGGCGGCCTCCAGCGCGGCGCAGATCTTGTCCTCCATCTCGGGCGTCGCGCTCTCCCCGATCAGCAGTGACTTGGTCTCGGTGGCCAGGATGATCGCGATCACCGCGAGCAGCACACCGATGGCGAGGCTGCCCACACCGTCCCAGGCGCCGTTGCCGGTGACCACGGCCATCGTCACGCCGAACAGCGCGAAGACCAGGCCGATCAGCGCGCCGAAGTCCTCCAGCAGCACGACCGGGAGTTCGGGAGCCTTCGCCCTCCGGATGAACGCCACCCAGGAGTGGTCGCCCTTGATCGCGCTCGACTCCTTGATGGCCGTGCGGAACGAGAAGCCCTCGGCGACGATCGCGAAGATCAGCACCGCGAAGGCCCAGATCGGCGACTCCACGGGCTGGGGGTCGGCGATCTTGTGCCAGCCCTCGTACAGGGAGAACAGGGCGCCGATCGTGAACAGCACCACGGCCACCACGAACGCGTAGAAGTAGCGCTCCCTGCCATAGCCGAAGGGGTGCTTACGGGTGCTCCGCTTGGCGGCGCGCTTGCCGCCGAGCATCAGCAGCGCCTGGTTGCCGGAGTCGGCCACCGAGTGGACCGACTCGGCGAGCATCGACGAGGACCCGGTGAACAGGAACGCTACGAACTTCGCCACAGCGATCGCCAGGTTGGCGCCGAGCGCCGCGAGGATCGCCTTGGTACCGCCACCCGCACTCACTATGAACTCCTCATATCAATCGGCCGAGGCGATCCTATTGGGAAATCCCTATTGGGAAATCCTGGCCTGGAGTTCCGTCGCCGCCATGGCCGATGCCGGGTCCATCCCGTACCCGAGAGCGAGGTAGACACTCGCGTAGTCGCACAGGCCGGCCAGGGCGGCGAACCGCTCCAGCGGGTGCGCCCCCTCGGCCAGAATCTCGGACACCGGAACCCCCCGGTCCTCGGCCAGCCGTACGGCGGCCGTCCGGGAGCCGGTCACCTGCGGGTGCTCCTCTGCGTCACGCAGCAGGAACAGGCGCAGGCGCGGGCTTTCGCCCGGCTCGTCGGCGAACGGGTCGGTGAAGATGTCCCGCCCGGCGAAGGGGCCGTCCAACGTCACGATCTGGCTGTGGGCGGCCTCGGGCAGCTCCCCCCAGATCGCCGGGTAGCCCGCGTCCTCGCTCAGCCGGCCGGCCAGACCGTGGGCCGCCGCCGCGGCCAGCGGCGAGGTGCCCCAGATGACCGGAAGCGTCCCGGCCAGTTCCATCGCCAGCGTCTTGCCGGGATTGATGAACGCCTCACTGGACGGCCGGCACCGATGGGCTAGGTCCTCCAGCCGCTTGGCCACCGACTCGAACTCGCTCTCCCCCGCCGAAACCAGCCCGAGCGCGGCCGCCGCCAGGATCGGCGGCACCATGAGCGACCACAGCGTGGCCCTCGGCTGCCCGGCCACCCCGGTCGCCCCGCCCACCGGCGCGTACGGCCCGCCCGCCCGCTCGACCAGCGCCGACAGCGGCGTGTCGGGCGCGCCCGCGCCCACGAGCGCGCACCCGCGCCGTACGGCCTCGGCGGTCACGGCGACGGTCTCCTCTGTCCTGCCGGAGCGGGAGACGGCGATGACGAGATCGGCGGCGCCGACCCAGCCGGGCAGCCGGTGGCCGCGCACCGTCACCACCGGGACCGGGGCGCCGTATCGGCAGAGCGCCTCCAGCACGTCGCCCACGAGGGCGGAGGCGCCGATGCCCGCCACCACGATCGCGCGGGGGCGGCCGTCCCTGCCGACCCGGGCCACGCCGTTCTCCACCGCCGACCGATAGGCCGCCCGCACCTGGGCGGCCGACGACGCAACGGAGCGGAGCATGCCGGAGGGGTCGCCCTCCACCAGGTATGCCTGGTCGTCGAGCCGGTCGGGCTCGAACCGGCCCCCTCCGGCACCGCTCATGCCACGCCCTCGCCTGGCGGCTCGGGCTCGCATTGGCGAATCACACTGTGCTTATTGATTCGCTCGCTCCGCTCGCTCATGCCTTACGTGCCTCGTCGACGAGGAGCACCGGGATGTCGTCACGCACCGGGTAGACCAGCCCGCACGACTCGGAGGTGCACGCCAGCTCGTCCGCGTCGGGTACGGCGCGGAGCGGGGACTTGCACGCCGGGCAGGCGAGGATGTCCAGCAGCCAGTCGTCGATCTTCAACTCGTCAGCTCCTTACAACGGCGAGAACTTCGTCTCGGACTGCGGCGACCTTCTCCTCGTCGGCGGCTTCCGCGTTGAGCCGGAGCAGCGGCTCGGTGTTGGACGGACGCAGGTTGAACCACCAGTCCGGACCGCTGACGGTGAGTCCGTCCAGCTCGTCGAAGGTAACACCCTCCCGGCCCGCGAAGGTCTCACGCACCCGGGCCAGGGCGGCGGCCTGGTCCTCGACCCGGCTGTTGATCTCGCCGGACGCGGCGTACCGCGAGTACTGGGACAGCACCTCCGACAGCGGCCGGTCCTGCTCGCCCAGCGCGGCGAGCACGTGCAGGGCGGCCAGCATGCCGGAGTCGGCGAACCAGAAGTCGCGGAAGTAGTAGTGGGCCGAGTGCTCTCCGCCGAAGACGGCGCCGGTGCGGGCCATCTCCGCCTTGATGAACGAGTGCCCGACGCGGGTGCGGACGGGCTTTCCTCCGTGCTCGCCGACGATCTCCGGCACGCCCTTGGAGGTGATCAGGTTGTGGATGATCGTGGCGCCGGGGTTCTTGGCCAGCTCCCGCACCGCGACCAGCGCCGTGATCGTGGACGGCGAGACGGACTCGCCCCGCTCGTCGATGACCCAGCAGCGGTCGGCGTCGCCGTCGAAAGCGATGCCGATGTCCGCGCCCTGCGAGACGACCGCCTTCTGCAGGTCGCGCAGGTTCTCCGGCTCGATCGGGTTGGCCTCGTGGTTGGGGAAGCTGCCGTCGAGCTCGAAGTAGAGCGGGGTCAGCTCGACCGGCAGGCCCGTGAAGACCTCCGGGACCGTGTAGCCGCCCATGCCGTTGCCCGCGTCCACGACCACCTTCAGCGGCCGGATGCCCGACAGGTCGACCAGCGTCTTCAAGTGGGCGGCGTAGCCCTCCAGCACGTTCCGCCGAGTCACCGTGCCCGCGCCCGGCGTGCCGCCCAGCTCTGTCGCCAGCAGCTCGGATGCGCGGTCGCGGATCTGCAGCAGGCCGGTGTCGGTGCCCACCGGCACGGCGCCCGCCCGGCACATCTTCATCCCGTTGTACTTGGCCGGGTTGTGGCTCGCGGTGAACATGACGCCCGGCAGGCCGAGGCTGCCGCTCGCGTAGTAGAGCATGTCGGTCGAGCCGAGCCCCGCGTTGACCACGTCCGCGCCCCGGGAGGTCGCGCCCCGCGCGAACGCCTCGGCCAGCGGGCCGGACGAGGCGCGCATGTCGTGCGCCATCACCACCGATGACGCGCCGGTCAGCTCGACGAAGGCCGCCCCGACGGCCTGTGCGATCTCCTCGTCGAGCTCGTCCGGCACCACGCCCCGCACGTCGTACGCCTTGAAGATCCTGCTGAGGTCGGCCACTGCACGCCCCTAAAGTCGTTAAGTCTTCGCACCTGAGCCTATAGCGCCCGATTACCCACGAAGCGGGGTCTCATCGCTCCCTGTTGGGCTGGGCGGACTTGAGCACCCGCAGGTGACCTCGGCGGCCCACCTCGACCGCCTGGCCGACGGGCTCGCCGGCGGCGGGAGCGGGGCGCGCGGCCTCGCGGACCGCGTTCGCCAGGGCCTCCAGGTCGTCCCCGCTCGGGGCGACGGACTCGGACGGAAGGCGCACGACCTCCCATCCCCTGGGCGCGGTGAGCCGTTCCGCGTGCTCCGCGCACAGGTCGTAACAGTGTGGCTCGACGTACGTCGCCAGGGGGCCGAGTACAGCGGTCGAGTCGGCGTAGACATACGTGAGTGTGAAGACGGCAGGCTGCCTGCAGGCGGTACGGGAACAGCTGCGGACGGGGCTCACGGAGGGACCGTATCCGGTCCGCGTTCACATTGCCACCACCCCGCCGCTCTTATTGAACGTGTCGCCACAATTCCGCGATCTCTGAAGTCGACATGACGTTGTTGGGCAAAGCGGACACGACCCGCCGGACCCACCGCACCGGCGGGACGGGCTCTAAGCTGACTGCGTGAGCGAGCGGAGCGGTGACAGGCCGGATCGAGGGCGGCGGGTGCGCCGGCGTGACCGGCACGGCCGCGGCATGCGCGGGCCCCTCGCGCCCTCGCACGTCCCCATCGCCAAGTCCCGCGGCGAGCGGTTCGACGACCTGGTGCTCGACGCGGTCGAGCGGCTCAAGCCCCGGTGGGGCACCCAGCTCGCGTCGGTCGAGTTCGCCGTCGAGGAGGTGCCGCCGGCCGCGGAGCTCGTGGACGGGCCGGCGCGGCTGTCGTCCGACCCGATCCCCCTGGGACGGGCGGAGTCGGCCTCGGGGGACGACCCCGCCGCCGTCGTGCTCTACCGCCGCCCGCTGGAGGCCCGGGCCCGGGACCGCGAACAGCTCGGCACGCTGGTCCTGGACGTGGTCGTCGAGCAGGTGGCCAGTCTGCTGGGCCTCACGCCGGAGGCGATCGACCCCGGCTACGACGACCGGCATTAGAACCTGCCGGCATCAGGACTTACGGAAGCACCGCGCCCGGAGAGTCGGCGGTCGGGGGCACCAGCGCCCACGTCCTGGCCATGGCCAGTGGCTGCGCGGTCACCATCTGGCCGTCCTTGACCCCCTCGTCGAGGACGCGCCCGCCGTACACGGGGCCGGAGCCCGGCATCGGCCGTACGACCACGCTGAAGCCGCCCTTGCTTCCCTTCGGCGGCGCGAGCCTGAGCTCCTTGGTGCGGGCGGCGGGCACCTTCACCTCGACCGGGTCCGGCGCCGTGCCCTTCGACGGCACCAGCCGGACCTCCACGGTGGCCGCCGCGAAGGGAGCCGACAGCACCAGCCAGGAGGTCTGCTTGCCCTCCGCCCGGCCATCCGCGACGACGCTGCCGAGGTCGACGGATGCGGCGCCGGCCGTGAAGGCGACGTCCTGCCTCGCCCCCGTTCCGGTGATCTTCATGCCTGCGACGATCGGAACGTCGGACTCCAGCACCAGCGCGGCCGGCTGGCCGCCGATCCCGGTGGACAGGTCGAGCGAGGCCGCCGATCCGGCCGGCACCTCGATCGTCTCCTTGTTCTTCAGCGCGTAGGAGCCGTCCTTCAGCACGGCCCTGATCCGCACGGACGTGTCCCGCTCCCCCGGCGTGGCGACGTACAGCTCCCGCTGCCCGGCGGTGCCGGGAATGCCGGGGACGACGACCCGGGTGGCGGGGGCTGCGGCGGCGGGCAGCCAGTCGACGCCCCTGCCCTCACCCAGCACGGCCTTGACCGCCGCGGCCACCCGGCCGCTGCGGGTGCTCACCTGCAGGGCCATGATCAGCGGGGAGGGCGCGAGGTCGCGCAGCCTGATCACGCGGTGCTGGCCGGGCTTGACGACGACGCCGTTGCCGCGCTCGCTCAGCACCGGGCCTTCCCCGGAGTAGACCATGAACGAGACGTTGGCCGGGGCAGCGTCGGGGTTGGCGAGGTAGAGGGTCATCTCCGCCGCGGCCGGCCCGGGCCCGATGAACCAGCTCTCCGCGCCGGGCTCGACGCACCGCACTCCGGCGAGCCCCCGCTGGGTGCCCGACGTCTCCCTGGCGGTCTGGGCGCTCTCCAGCCCGGCGGCCATCGAACCGGTGGCGTCGACCACGAGAGGTCCGCCCCCGGCGGCGATCTCGCGCTGCCACAGCAGGCCCGGCCGGTCGATCACATCGTCCTTGCCGCCGTCCTTCCCCTCCGGAGCCTTGATGGGCGACAGGGTGGCGCTTCCCTGCTCCTGGTTCTGCTCCTCCTGCACGGGGGTCACCACGCTCACCCGGCTGCCGGACGGCGCGGGACACACGGCGGTCACCGACTCCACCGGCGCCCTGACCGCCTGCGGGCGCGCCTGCGCGGCCGGCGCGGGCCGGCTGACGAAGGCCACGCCGTACAACGCGCCCAGCGCGACCAGCACCAGGGCGAGCAGGCCGAAGCGGTTCTCGATCAGTCTCCTCACGCGGGCACCCGATCTTCCTTTGCTCGGCGGCGGCTCCGCGGGCCCTCCTCGACGGGCGCGTCGGTGTAGTCGCCCTCCGGCTCCTTCGTACGGGCGCCGGGCGAGGCCAGGATCAGCACGAGCACGAGCAGCGCGCCTTGGGCCCACAGCCAGCCCCGGTGCAGCGTGCCCGCGGGCGCCGGCGGCGAAGGCGGGGTCACCTCGCCGGCCACGCGCCACAGGCCGCCGGTCTCCGAGAGGCTCACCCTGACCAGGGCGGGCTGCGAGTCGAGCGCTCGTTGCAGGGCGAGGTCGACGGGGCCGGGCACCGTCACGAAGCGGACCCCGGACGACGCGAGCGTCTGGACGTACGTGCTGCCCCGGCCCGAGGCGAGCCCGGCGACCGCGGTCGTGAAGCGGTCGGTCGCGTCCCGTGGCGGTTCGAGGTCGGACTCGCCGATCAGCGGGCCACGGCCGCGCATCAGCGTGTAGCCGACCCTGCCGTCCCTCGGACGCAGCAGGAGCGTGCCCTCGCCGGGCTCCGACTGGAGCTCGGCGAGCACCGGCACCGGGTCGCTCAGGTCGCTGCGCAGCGGGCCGTGCGCGCCCCTGGTCACCCACAGCCCGGCGGCGGCGAGCGGGGTCGCGAAGGCGACCACGACGATCAGCATCGCGCCCAGGCGGCGCAGGCCGCCCGCGGCGCGGAACTCGGCGATCCGATGCGCCTGGTGACCCGCGGCCACCAGCAGGCCCGTCGCCGCGAACGCCAGCGGCACCCCCGGCCACGCCGCGCCGTTGACCCGGCTGACCACGATCGCCACCAGCAGCCCGAAGAGCATGACGCCCCAGCCGATGGCGACGACCATCTGGTGACGCCGCAGCAGCAGGGCGGCCAGCGCGACCGCGATGAGGCCCGCCGTCGCCCACACGGGCGGCACCCCCGGCCCGCCGGGGCTCAGCATGAGCAGGAGGTCGGCGCCGAGGCGGGGGTCGATGAGGCGGCCGTCGTGAAGGCCGGATTCGAGCAGGATCCGTCCGGGCTCCCTGGCGATCTGCACCAGCCACGGGAGCAGCAGCACGACCGGGGTGCCGAGGCCGATCACGAGCGACCGCCTGACGCCCCTGCGGATGCCTCCGAAGGACACCGCGGCGAGCCCGCCGAGGATGGCCACCAGCACGTACACGAGCGGGACGAAGGCCGTGCCCACGGTCAGGAGCAGGCCGAAGCCCCAGGCGGCCCGCCGCGACCCGGCGATCACCCGCGTGGCGAGCGCCGCGTAGACGGGTAGCAGCACGATCACGATCGCGGTGCCGAGCCGCCCGCCCGCGATCACGCCCGTCGTGACCGGCAGCAGGGCGTAGGTGGCGGCCAGCCAGACCCGCGCGGGCGTGTACGAGATCATCCGCTTGGTCGCCGCGTACGCCGAGATCCCGGCCAGCGGCACGCAGCCGAGCAGCACCACGGCCACGGCCAGCCACGTCTTGCCCAGCGCGATCGCCGACAGCCCGGCCAGCACGGCGACGTACGGCGGGGCCCAGGTCTGCGAGCCGATCCCGGCGGCGTGGTGGTCTTCGATGTAGAGCCGCCACAGGTCGGACGCGCTCCCGGTGACCGGCACCAGTGCGCCGCCGCCCAGGTGCCCGTCGGAGGACAGGAGTCCGGGCAGCAGCGTCCTTTCGGCCGCCAGCGTGATCACCGCCAGGATCAGGAAGAGCACCACGCCGGGGCTGCTGAACACGCGCTGGACGCCGCCCGAGTCGGTGAGCAGTTCGTCGCCGTCGTCCTCTTGAGCGCGGTCCGCGGCCGCGTGGTGGCGGCCCGCCGAGTCCACCGGGCCGGCTCCGGCGAGGAAGCCCTGCACCATGTCGGCCAGCCGCCGCAGCGCGGCGCCCGGCGGGGTGAGCTTGCGCCGGATCGCGGGCCAGCCCTGTTTTCTGCCCTTCTTCCTGGCCTTTCTGGCCCGCCGCAGGCGCAAGGGGTGGCCGATGACCGAGCCGAGCGCGGCGAGTTCGTCGAGGGCGTTGGCCGGCTGCTTGGCCAGCAGGAACAGCAGGGCCCGCAGCACGGACCCGAAGACGTTGCGCAGCACCGACCGCACGAGCGCGCCGAACGGCACGTTCGCCATCAGGACGAACAGGCCGTTGCGCCGGTCGAGCCTGCGTGGGTGCTGCTCGCTGGTGGCGATCCTGCGGCGCCGCCGCGCCGACGCCTCGGCGTGCCAGGCCACCGCGTCGCTCACGTTGAGCACGCGGTGCCCGGCCGTACGGGCCCGCCAGCACAGGTCGAGGTCGTCGCGGAACAGCGGCAGGGCGGTGTCGAGGCCGGACAGCTCGTCCCAGACGTCCCTGCGGATGAGCATGCCCGCCGTGGAGACCGACAGGACGTCGGCGATCCCGTCGTGCTGGCCCTGGTCGTACTCCCTCGGCTCCAGGCCGGTGTCGCGCCGCCCCGACCTGCTGACGGTCACGCCCATCTCCAGCAGCACCCGCCGGTCGAGCCAGTCGCGCAGCTTGGGGCCGAGGACGGCGGACTTGGGATCCTGCTCGGCGGCCCACAGCAGGGCCTGCAACGCGTGCGCGTCGGGCGCGCAGTCGTCGTGGAGCAGCCAGACCCATTCCTGTCCGGGCGCGGGCGGCAGCCGCCGCAGCACCTCGTGGACGGCCTCGCCGAACCCGGTGGACCTGGGCAGGGTCAGCACGTTGCCCGGCCCGAACGCCTCGGTCAGCAGCTTCCCGCTGCCGTCACGGCTGCCGTTGTCGACGCCGACGACACGGTCGAGAGGCCGGGTCTGGCGCAGCACCGCCGCCAGCGTCTCCTTGAGCCAGCGGGCGCCGTCGTGGGCGACGACGATCGCGGTCACCGAGTGCACGTCGAGTCCTAGGGGGGTCGTACGGCTGAGCGCCGACCACGATACGGCAACCCGGACTCACCCGATCACATCCAGGCGAAACAGGATGTCAGCAACAACCCAGACAGATGAGTGCAGACATGAGTGCGGGGCCGCGCGCCGAACGCACAGCCCCGCCCACGTCGGTGTCAGGGACGCTACCTAGACAGCCTGGCGCTTGATCTTGCGCCTTTCCCGCTCAGACAGGCCGCCCCAGATGCCGAAACGCTCATCATGCTGAAGCGCGTATTCAAGGCATTCGGCGCGCACCTCACACGAACGGCACACCTTCTTTGCTTCCCTGGTGGAACCGCCCTTTTCAGGAAAGAACGCCTCAGGATCAGTCTGCGCGCACAAAGCGCGCTCCTGCCACCCAAGATCTTCACCATCGCCATCGAGCGCCTGTGCCATGACCAGATCGGTCATTGCACACCTCCCTGTCGCTCGCCCGCCCACATGGAGCCCCCCATAAAAACGCCTGCCCTATACCCACCCTCGGGAAGGCGTAACAACATGTCTGTAATTACACGCGCGTGGCGCGTGTGGCGTCAAGCGGCATAACGATACCCGGGGAAAGACCTGCTCGCCCCGGTTCGTACGCCCCGATCTACGGTCCTATCAGCGTTCGGAACCATACCAAGGGAGGTTGGGGTCGGTTCCGAGGCCTGCCTGATCGGGGGCGGAACCTTCCTCATACTTTGCCTGCGACCGATCGGGGGTGTAGATGGCCGTCGGATCGAGCGGTTCCTCCCTGTGCAGGGGGTCGCTGAGCGGGTCTCCCTGGTAGCCGGAGGCGTCGAAGCGGACCGTCTGGTCGGCGGGGCCGGGCATCGGGGCCTGGAACGGCGCGGGCTCGGACTGGGGGTGGCCGAGCGGGTTGTCGTAGTACTCCGGCATGTCCTGCGGACCGGTGGGGTGGTCGGGCAGGGCGCCCTTCTGGTAGCTCTGCGCCTGCTGGTAGGCCTGCGCGAGCTGCTGCTCCCTCGGGTCGGCCGGGCCCTCGTACGCGGGGGGAGCGTCGAAGGCCGGACCGCCGGCCACGTGCTCGGCGGCCTGGCGGGCGAACGCCTGGCCCGAGTAGCCGGAGAACGGCGAGCCCTGTCCGTACGGCTGCTCCTGCTCGTACGGCCTGGCCTCGGGAGCCGGGCTCGGGTTGTAGGAGGAGGGCTGGCCGTAACCGCCCGAGGCGCCGGGGGCGCTGAGGGCACTGGGGACGTTGGGCGCACTGGTGGGAGCGCTGGGGGGAGCACTGGGGGGAGCGCTCGGGAACTGCCCGTAACCGGCGGAGTCCGACTGCTGGCCCGCGTAACCGTACTGGTCGAAGACCGGGCCCTGCGGCGGCGGGGAGTAGTCGGGCCGCTGGGGCGCCGCAGGGGCCTCGGGCTGCGCGCCGTACGCGCCGTAGTCGGAGTAGTGCGCACCGGTCTGGACGTCGTGCAGCGACGGCCGGGGCTGCTGCTGCGCCTGTCCGTGAGCGGGAGCCGGAGCGGCGGGCTGCCCGAACTGCTGCGGCTGCGCGGGCTGCGGCGGCGGCGGGGACTGCGGGGCAGTCGGGGCGGGGCTGTAGGAGGGCTGCGGCTCGTACTCCTGGGGGTACTGCTCCTGGGCGTACTGCTGGTGCTCGGCGTACCGGTGCTCGGCGGGCGGCAGCTGGGGGTGGACCGGCGCCGGCGCGTTCTGCCCGTACGCGGGCCCCTGCGGCTGGCCCTGTGGCTGGCCCTGGTGGGGGGCGTTCTGCGGCGGAGTCTGGGGCACGTTCTGGGGCATCTGCTGGGCGGGCATCTGCTGGGCGGGCATCGGGCCGGGGCCCTGCGGACCCTGCGGAACCTGCGGGCCCTGCGGCGGCGCCGGAGCGTACGGCTGGGGCGGGTAGGCGTCCTCGCTCCTGCCGAAGTAGCCGCCCGCCGGTTCCCTGGCGGGCTGGAGCGCCGACGCCGTGCTCAGCGCGAACAGCGCGCCGAAGACGGCGAGCGCGACCATCGGCAGTCCGGTGATCAGGTATTCGAACCGGTCGCGGAACGTGGCCAGGTCGCCCACGAGCACGCCCAGCACGGCGATCACGCCGAAGACGATGCCGAGACCGAGCGACCCGGCCGCGCCGAGCGCCACCAGGCGGGCCCGGGGGGTGGGCGCGCCGGCCTTGGCGACGAGCAGCACGGCGCCGAACGCGAGCGCGGTCGAGACCGGGGACACGAGGGAGTACAGGCTCGCCGCCGCGCGGATGCCGAACGTGCTGCTCAGCGAGGATCCGATCAGCATGCGCGCGATGCTGACGAGGACGCTGGTGATCACCACCGCGAGCATCGTCCACGCGGCCGGCTCGCGGAGCCGGCCGGTATCGACCTTGAGCACGACTACCCCCATCGGTCCAAACGGCACTCGGGGAAGTTTTGCACATGACTGACTAAAGCGTCGTCAGACCCAGCAACCTCACAAGCCGAACACACCCTACATATCGCTGTTCATCCCGTTCCTGGGGTGGGTGTCGGCGATCCCGCGGGCGGCCGGTGGAAGACTGGCGGCATGCGCATCGTGTCCCTCGCCGGAGGAATCGGCGGCGCCCGGTTCCTCCGAGGTCTCAAGGCGGCGGCCCCCGATTCCGAGATCACCGTGATCGGCAACACCGGCGACGACATCACCCTCTTCGGCCTGCGCGTGTGCCCGGACCTCGACACGGTCATGTACACGCTGGGCGGCGGCATCAACGAGGAACAAGGCTGGGGGCGGGCAGCTGAAACGTTCACCGTCAAGGAGGAGCTCGCCGCCTACGGCATGGAGCCGCAGTGGTTCGGCCTCGGCGACCGGGACTTCGCCACCCACATCATCCGCAGCCAGATGCTGGCGGCCGGTTATCCGCTCTCGCAGGTGACCGAGGCCCTGTGCGACCGGTGGCGCCCCGGAGTGCGGCTGCTGCCGATGTCGGACGACCGCACCGAGACCCACGTGGTCGTCTCCGACGAGGACGGCAGAAGGGCGATCCACTTCCAGGAGTGGTGGGTGCGGCTGCGCGCCTCCGTGCCGGCCGAGCAGATCGTGCTCGTCGGCGCGGACGAGGCCCGTCCCGCGCCCGGCGTGCTCGACGCCATCGCGGCGGCGGATGTCGTCGTCCTCCCGCCGTCGAACCCGGTCGTCAGCATCGGCACGATCCTCCAGATCCCGGGCATCCGGGCGGCCCTGGAGGACAAGACGGTCGTCGGCGTCTCCCCCATCATCGGCGGCGCGCCGGTGCGCGGCATGGCCGACGCCTGCCTGACCGCGATCGGCGTGGAGACGAGCGCCCAGGCCGTCCTGGAGCTGTACGGCTCCGCGCTGCTCGACGGCTGGCTCGTGGCCGAGGAGGACAAGGGCGTGGCGCTCGACGGCGTGGTGGTGGAGGCGCGGCCGCTCCTGATGAGCGACCCCGAGGCCACGAGGGACATCGCCGCCGCGGCCCTCGCCCTGGCCCGGTCGATCGGGTCCTGAACCGAGATGTCAGAGGAACACATGCCCCAGATCACTGTAAGCGGCGTGCCCGGCCTGCCCGAGGTGCGGCCCGGCGACGACATCTCCCTGCTCGTGGCGCAGGCCGCGCCCGGCCTCCAGGACGGCGACATCCTGGTCGTGACCTCCAAGATCGTGAGCAAGGCCGAGGGCCGCGTCCGCCACGGCGAGAGCCGTACGGCCGCGATCGAGGAGGAGACCGAGCGTGTGGTCGCGCGGCGCGGGGACACGGTCATCGCGCAGACGCGGCACGGCTTCGTGATGGCCGCGGCCGGCGTGGACGCCTCCAACACCTCCCCCGGCACCGTGCTGCTGCTGCCCGAGGACCCGGACGCCTCGGCGGACCGGATCCGGCGGGGGCTGCGCGAGCGGCTCGGCGTGCGGGTCGGGGTGATCGTCTCCGACACCTTCGGCCGGCCCTGGCGGCACGGCCTGACCGACGTCGCCATCGGCACGGCCGGCGTGCTGCCCCTTGAGGACCTGCGCGGCGGCACCGACGGCTACGGCAACCCGCTCAACGCCACCGTCACGGCGCTGGCCGACGAGATCGCGGCGGCGGGCGACCTGGCGAAGGGCAAGCTGTCCGGCGTTCCGGTGGCCGTCGTGCGTGGGCTTGGCGGCCTGGTGACCGACGAGGAAGGCCCGGGCGGGCGGGTCCTGGTCCGCCCCGCCGACGAGGACATGTTCCGGTTCGGCTCGGCCGACGTCGTCTTCGCCCGCCGCACGATCCGGGAGTTCTCCCCCGCCGAGGTGGACACCGCCGCCGTACGGCGGGCCGTGGCGGCCGCCGTCGCCGCGCCCGCCCCGCACCACACCACCCCGTGGCGGTTCGTGCTGCTGGAGACCCCGCAGGCGCGTACGGAACTGCTCGACGCTATGCGGGACGCCTGGATCGAGGACCTGCGCTCCGACGGCTTCTCCGAGGAGTCGATCGCCCGGCGGATCCGGCGCGGCGACGTGCTGCGGAACGCGCCCTACCTGGCGGTGCCGTGCCTGGTGATGGACGGCTCGCACACCTACAGGGACGAGCGCAGGAACGCCGCCGAGCGGGAGATGTTCGTGGTGGCCACCGGCGCCGGGGTGCAGAACTTCCTGGTGCAGCTCGCCGTGCAGGGGCTGGGCTCGGCCTGGGTGTCGTCCACGATGTTCTGCCGCGACGTGGTGCGCAAGGTGCTCGGCCTGCCGCAGAACTGGGACCCCATGGGCGCGGTGGCCATCGGGCATCCCGCCGCGCCCCCCAAGGACCGGCCGCCGCGCGACCCGGCCGACTTCTACGTCACGAGGTGACCGGCGGCCGGGAGACGGGTGAGACCGTGAGCAGCGGCCTGCGGACCGACTGGCACACTCCGTCGCTGCGCCGGGCCGCCTCGGCCCGCTCCTCGCTCGGCCGGCCGTACGCGGTGGTGCGCTGGCGCAGCGGACGGCCGGTCGGCGCGACCATGGCCGCGATCTCGCTGATCGTCTTGTAGGAGCCGTTCTCCGAGCCGGCCATCCGGCTGATCGTCTCCTCCATGAGCGTGCCGCCGAGGTCGTTCACGCCGCCGGCGAGCACGTCCCGGCACAGGTCGTCGCGCAGCTTCACCCAGGAGCACTGGATGTTGCGGATCGCGCCGTGCAGCATGACCCGCGCCAGCGCGTGGACGGCCCGGTTCTCCCGCGCGGTCGGCCCCGGCCTGGCGATGCCCGCCAGATAGATCGGGGCGCTGTGGTGCACGAACGGCAGCAGCACGAACTCGCTGAACCCGCCCGTCTCCTCCTGGATCGTTCGGATCAGCCGGATGTGGCGCACCCAGTGCTCATGGGTGTCCACGTGGCCGTACATCATGGTCGATGTCGTCGGGATCCCGACCCGGTGGGCGGTGGAGATGACCTCGATCCACTCCCGGGCGGGCAGCTTGCCCTTGGTCAGCACCCACCGCACGTCGTCGTCGAGGATCTCGGCGGCCGTGCCGGGCAGCGAGTCGACCCCCGCCTCCCGCGCCGCGTGCAGCCACTCCTCGACCGACAGGTTCGTACGGCTCGCGCCGTTGACGACCTCCATCGGCGAGAACGCGTGCACGTGGATGTCGGGACAGCGTTCCTTCACCGCGCGGGCGATGTCGAAGTAGGCCGTGCCGGGCAGGTCGGGGTGGATGCCGCCCTGCATGCACACCTCGGTCGCCCCGGCCTCCCACGCCTCCTGGGCCCGGTCGGCGACCTCGCTCAGCGACAGGGTGTAGGCGTCGGCGTCGGTGCGCCGCTGGGCGAACGCGCAGAACCGGCAGCCGGTGTAGCAGACGTTGGTGAAGTTGATGTTCCGGTTGACGACGTAGGTGACGTCGTCGCCCACGGCCTCACGGCGCAGCCCGTCGGCGATCCGGCACAGCTCGTCCAGGCCGGCGTCGTCGGCGCCCGCCCCCGACTGGTCCCCGGCCAGGTCGAGCAGCGTCAGCGCCTGCTCGTCGGTCAGCCGCGCCGGGTCCGCCTCGGCCTGCCGCAGCGCCTCCCGGACGTCCGCCCTGACGGCCCCGTCTCGTCCACCCCTGGGCAGGCGCTCGCGCAGCGCGTCCCAGTCGCCGTACACGCTGTCGAAGTCGGCACGGCGGTCGCCCGTCCGGCCCTCGGCGTCGACGGCGGTGTGCAGGTCGGCCCGTCCGCCGGTGACGAGCCCGCCGAGGCCGCCGTCGGGCTCCTGCCAGGGACGGCCCTGGAGCACGGCGTCCTCCCGGGCGAGCCCGGTGGCGGGGTCGGCCAGCGCCGCCACGTGCTCGGTGAGCCGGGGGTCGAGCCACGGCTCCCCCGCGAGCACATACTCGGGATAGATCGTGAGGCGCTCGCGCAGCGCGAACCCGGCGCCGGCGGTCCGCGCCGCCAGGTCGTCGATCTGCGGCCAGGGGCGTTCGGGGTTGACGTGGTCGGGCGTGAGCGGCGACACCCCGCCCCAGTCGTCGATGCCCGCCCGCAGCATCAGCGCGTACTCCTCGCCGATCAGGTTGGGCGGCGCCTGCACGCGGACCTTCGGGCCGAGCACGAGCCGCGTCACCGCGATCGTCGCGGCCAGCTCGTGCAGGTCGGCGTCGGGCATCCCGCGCATGGCCGTGTCGGGCTTGGCGCGGAAGTTCTGGACGATGACCTCCTGGATGCCGCCGTACTCCCTGGCCACCCGGCGGATCGCGAAGATCGAGTCGGCCCGCTCCTCGATCGTCTCGCCGATGCCGATCAGCAGGCCCGTCGTGAACGGCACGCTGGAGCGGCCGGCGTCCTCCAGCACGCGCAGCCGTACGTCGGGGTCCTTGTCGGGAGAGCCGTAGTGGGCCTCGCCCTTCTCGGTGAACAGCCGCCGTGAGGTGGTCTCCAGCATCATGCCCATCGAGGGCGCGACCGGCTTGAGCCGCTGCAGGTCCTTCCAAGTCAGCACGCCGGGGTTGAGGTGGGGCAGCAGCCCCGTCTCCTCCAGCACCCGGATCGCCATCGCCCGGACGTACGACAGCGTGTCGTCGTACCCGTGGGCGTCGAGCCACTCGCGCGCCTGGTGCCAGCGGTCCTCCGGCCGGTCGCCGAGCGTGAACAGCGCCTCCTTGCAGCCCATCGCCGCGCCCTGGCGGGCGATCTCCAGCACCTCGTCCGGGGACAGGAATGCGGCGGGCAGCTTGTGCGGCGCGGTGGCGAACGTGCAGTAGCCGCACCTGTCCCGGCACAGCCGGGTCAGCGGGATGAAGACCTTGCGGCTGTAGGTGATGACGCCGGGCCGGCCGGCGGCCTCCAGTCCCGCGTCCCTGACCCGCGAGGCGTGCGCGAGCAGGGCGTCCAGGTCGTCGCCGCGGGCGCGCAGCAGGATCGCCGCCTCCGCGAGGTCGAGGGTCTTGCCGTCCCTGGCCCGCGCGAGTGCCCGGCGGGTGCCGCTGTCGGAGCTGACGTTCGGGGGTCGCTTCGCCGTCATACGCCGCACCCTATGAGGCGTGGGTCCGTCCGGCGCACTCAGCCCCCGGCCGCACGTACGGGAGAAGTCATGGCGTGCGCCCGCCGGGGAGTTTGCGGCCGGAGGGTATGAGCGCTGGGGCGAGATCGATGAACGGGTGGGAACTGATGGCCGCAATAAGGGTGAATCGTGCTTTTTGTCTGCCCTCGGGGGTCCGGTCGCTGGCCGTCGCGACGCTCGTGATCGGGTTGTCGGCGCCGCTCACGGGTGCCGCGTTCGCGGCGGCGCAGGCCGGGCACGGCGGCAGATCGGGCAAGGGCCACGCCAAGCAGGTCACGGACGGCCGCAACACGGCCAACACGCCCGCGATCGCCAGCGCACCCCTGCAGGTGTCCAGGGGCAGGCGCAACGTGAACGCCCCCGCCGGCAACAACGGCCTCGCCTTCACCGGCCTCCAGCAGGTGACGAGCGTCAGCGTCTTCACCAACACCCTCAGCGGCAGGTGCCGGGACGGGGTCGATCACTGCGGGATCAACCAGGACCTGAACGGACGTCGTCAGAAGGCCCGGTAGTCGGCGGCCCACCGCCCGTAGGAGCGAGCCATGCCCCATCTCGTCGAACCGCGCTACTCCTCCCTACGAGGCTCGTTCGGCGGCGCAAAGATCCCCGGGGAAGAAGTAGCCGTGCCAGCCGACGGAGAGGGCGCCGGTCTCACGATCTCCGTCACGGCCGCACCCGCCAGCGAGGTCGCCGCGGCCGTGCCGGCGGCGATGGCGATCGCGGTGAGGGGCGCGGCCAGGGAACGAAGATTGCGGATGTTGCGGATACGAGCCCACGACTCCCCCGCGGCGCGCATGAAGCGCCACTCCCACAGGACGCCCAGCCCCAGCCCCAACAGCGCGACGTCGCCCAGCACGATCGCGACGACGTTGAGCCTTTCCAGAAATGAGGCTTTGTCGCCCACCAGGAAGCTCCAGGACGGGGCGATATCGGGGGGAAGGACGGCCATCGCGAGGAACAGACCCTTAGTGATGGGCGATCTACCGCGGACTCGTGGATAGAAGTAGCCGTAGACGATGCCGAAGGCCAGCAAGCCGAGGATCAAACGGTTGTCGAACAGCGCGATGAGCGACAGGTTTATGTCCTGTCTTTTAATGGCGACTGGCAGAGGAAGCGCGAGTAGGACCGCCAGCAGGAGCGCCGCCAGGCCGTTCTGCTTGGGGGAGTACCCGCCCGAGGTCGAGAAGGCAAGGTCTGGGTCGATCCCCTCGGGTCTCGCGCTCACCGCTTGGTCGAGGTCATCGGCCTGGCGGTCCAGTTCGCCGACAGTCACCTCACCGCCCGCCAGGCGGGCGCGCATGGTACGGAAGAAATCCTCTTGAGAGAGCCTGAGAACTCTCAGCCGCAGTGCGGCGCGTACGAGTCGCTTGTGCTCCTTGCCGGTGACGGCCGAGAGCGTCTTCAGATGCCGGCCCGCGCCTTTCGGGAGGAGCCACACGACCGCCGCGCATGCGAGCAGCGCGGGGATCTCCTGACCTGCCCCCCGCATGAAGAGCATGGTGACGCAGCAGACGGTCGTGGCGAAGGGAATCTGGCCGGTGACTGCCGAGGGAGATCGGCCCAACCGGAACATACGCACAACCATGAGGAGGAATGCCAGGAGAAAGGCCAGCCCCAGGCTTTGTACGGCGAAGCTGAAAACGACAGACCGCACGTTGTCCGGAGTCAGATCCGGGTCGATATCCTCTAAGTCGGCGATCGTCGGGAACGCCAGCACGACAAGAGTCCCGGCGACGCACAGTGCCGCGTGCCAGGCGGACCACCGGTGATTGGCGACGGCAACGCCAGCCACCGCAGCGGGAGACCATAACAGTGCCAGGGACATGACGAGAGCCGGCACCTCCATCCCACCGCCGACCGCGATGTCACGCTCGAGCACCGTCAGTCCCAGAAGGAACACCGGGACGGCGAAGGCGACCAGGATCATGGCACGGCCGTCCACCCACCGGCGGCGGAGCCGCCGTGCGAGTACGACGGCGCCGCCGGACCCCGCCAGCAGTAGGAGAAGGACGGGCGCGAGATGCCGCACGTCCTGGGCGTTCGCCCCCAGGGCGATGAGAGCCGTTCCGGTGGCAAGCAGGACCGCCCCCAGCCACCAAACCTCCCGCGCTCGCCAGGGTGGAACGCCCAGCCGATGCAGGGCATGAGCGACTGCCACCGCCGGAAGCAGGAGCACCGCCGACGCCAAGGACACTATGAGCCCGCCCACGTTGAGCTGGGGCCACATCTGGAGGTAGAGAGCGCTGTAGGGCGCGCTGAGGATGTCCGTCACCTCGGAGAGGAGGAAGTACCGCGGACTCGCGAACAGCCCAACGAAGGTGACTACGGCGAGGACGCCGATGGCGGTCACGATCAGTACTTGATTGGATCGCCTGCGCCACCACTTCAATCCGAGCGCGCGGACGAAGGAAAAGAAGACGATCGCGATCGCGGCGACGGTGGAGAGAGACCCCGCGAGAGAGGGGAAGGAGCCCTCCGCGCCCGGCTCGCCCTTGTTGTCCTTCGCCTCGTGGTCGACGTCCGCAAGTTGGGCGCTCACGTCTGGGGCATAACCGTCGCGTACGAGGGCGACCCGCGCGTTCGCCCCGCCCCGCAGTTCGACCGAGCGGTCGCCCTGCGTGGCGGGGACCTGACCGGTGACGCCCGCGACCGTCCATCCGCCAGCCGTGATCTCGATGAGATGGGAGTCCAGAGGCGGCCGCGGACGGCGTGTTCCCGGTCGCCCGGAACCGCCCACCAACGGCGCGTCGTACTCCACGAGCAGCGTGTCGTACTCGTATACAGTGCCGCTGAAGTCCTGGGTCAGCGCGACGGTCGCCGTCGACTGGCCCTCGTTGAACCGTAGAACGGGCGCCGTCGCGTCTTCGTACTGGAAACTCCCTCCGACCGCCTGGAGACCAAAAACGCCGAGGGCGTTGTCTTCCAGAAGATCCAGATCGACCAGCCCGGCACGCACCTGCTCGATGACGGGATCGTCTGCCGACAGACGGATCGCCACGCTAACGGTCCCCTCGACCTCGATCGGCAGGCCGTCGTCTTCCTCCTGCTTCTTGTTCCCGGCCGCCGACGACACCCGTACGGAGGTGACGGCCGACCGAGGAGGATGACTGGGATCCCGCCACCCCTCCGTCTCGGGAGTCGGCAACGTCCTGGTGACCGCGGGCTCGGGCTGAGACGATGCGGACGGTGCGTCGTAGATCCGGATCGCACCGTAGAGAATTCCCCCCACCATGACGGCCAGCAGCAGAAGCAGTACGGCGATCGCCCCTCCCCGGCGGGTCGCGTCCCAGCGTGTTCGCCCTTCCGACACATTTTGAGATCGTCGTATCCATCCCTCCCGCTACGCTCGCCTCAAGACCGTGACAGAGATGTTGCCGGTGCTCTGACAGACACGCGGGAGGTCGTCAGAAGGCCCGGTAGTCGCGCGGGGCCATGCGCGGGCCACGGGCCGGCGGTCTGACGCCGCTGAGCTCGATCAGCCTCACCACGCGGTGGCGGTGCCCCCGGAACGGCTCGAGCAGGTCGAGCATGCCGTCGTCGTCGGCCTTCTGCCCGGTCAACGCGTAGCCGACGATTCCCGGCAGGTGGAAGTCGCCCACGCTCGGGGCGTCCGGGTCGCCGTGGGCCCGCTGGCGCACCTCGGCGGAGGTCCACACGCCGATGCCCGGCAGTGCCCGCAGCAGGCGGTCCGCCTCCTCCGACGATGCCGACGTGGTGGTGCTCTCCAATTTCTCGGCGTGCCGGGCCGCGTTGACGATCGTCCGAGCCCGTACGGCCTCCGCGCCCGCCCGATGCCAGTCCCACGACGGGATCGCCCGCCACGCCTCCGGGGGCGGGATCACGTACATGCCCTCGGGGGCCGGGCCCGGAGCCGGCTCGCCGTACCGGCGCAGGAGGAACCGCCAGGCCCGCCACGCCTCCCTGCCGACCACCTTCTGTTCGAGCACGGCGGGCGCGAGCGCCTCGAAGACCCGCAGGGAGCGCCCGACCCGCAGCCCGGCCGCACGGGTGGCGAGGCCCGCGACGAACGCGGCGGCCCGGGCCTGCCCCGGATCGCCCGAGCGGGTGAGCCGCGCGAGCATCGCGGCGAAGCCCCCCACGTCGTCCTCGGCGCCGAGCAGCGACGGAAGCGTCTCCAGCAGCCAGCCGGCCCCCGGCCCCCACGCCTGCGCGTGGACCTCGCCGGGGCTCGCCGTCACGCGCAGGGTGCCGGGCCCTTCCGGGGTGCGCGAGGTGCGCCAGATCGCCCCGTCGGGGGTGCGCCGCCAGGCCGGGTCGCCTCCCCCGCGCCGGTGCGGCGACAGCGTCAACGCGAGATCGAGCTGCGCGGACGGCCGCCAGCGCCGCTCGCTTGCCCGTCCGGTGGACGCCGTACAGGTCATGTCAGACGTCGCTGGAGAAGCGGACCGCACACTCGGGCAGATTTACCCCGGGCCAGACCCGCATACCGGAGGTGAGCTCGTTGCCGGGGCCGATGAGCGCGCCGTCGCCGACGACGACCGCGCGCAGCACCGCGCCGGCGGCGACCCGGGCGCCGACGCCGACGACCGAGTCCACGACGGTCGCGCCGGACGCGACGTGGCAGCCCTCGGACAGCACGCTGCCGCGTACGCTCGCGCCGGCCTCGACCGTGGCCCGGGCACCGACGACCGTGCCACCGGTGACCTTGGCCTCGGGCGACACGACGGCCCCGTCCAGCAGGAGGCTCTCGCCCACCGGACCGGGCAGCGCGGGCGAGCCGAGCTTGCCCAGCACCAGGTCGGCCGAGCCCTGCACGAACGCCGCCGGCGTGCCCACGTCCAGCCAGTACGACGCGTCGGCGTAGCCGAGCACCAGCTCGCCTGCCGCGATCAGCCCGGGGAAGGTCTCCCGCTCCACCGACACCACCTGGCCCTCGGGGATCGTGTCGATGACCGAGCGCTGGAACACGTAGCAGCCCGCGTTGATCCGGTTCGTCACGGGATTGGGCGTCTTCTCCAGGAAGGCGCTGACCCTGCCGTCGTCGTCGGTCGGCACGCAGCCGAACCTCGACGGGTCGTCCACCTCCGTGAGGTGGAGGGTCACCGCGGCCCCCCGTGAGACGTGCAGGTCCACCTGCGCCGCGATGTCGTGGCCCGACAGGATGTCGCCGTTCAGCACGAGCACCGGCGCCCCGGGCGGGCAGGTCAGCGCCCGCGCGGCGTTGCGGATCGCGCCGCCGGTGCCGAGCGGGGTGTCCTCGGTCATGTAGACGATCTCCAGGCCGAAGCCCGACCCGTCGCCGAACGCCTCGCCGAACATGGACGCCCGGTAAGAGGTCGCGAAGACCACCCGGCGCACCCCGTACGCCCGCGCCTTCGCCAGCTGGTGCGCGAGGAAGGGCACCCCCGCCGTCGGAAGCAGCGGCTTGGGCGTGGTGAGCGTCAGCGGGCGCAGACGCGTGCCCTGGCCGCCCACGAGAAGGATCGCCTCAAGACCGTCCGGCGACCGCACAGAACTCTCCCTCACAGCCGCGAGGGTAGCCTAGCCGGGCCCTCCGCATGGCTCGCCGACGCCGACCGTTGCGCGGACGTTTCCTGACAGGTGCGCACCCTCCGCCGCTGATCGAAACTTTCACGGGCCGGCCCCGATTCGCTAGCCCTCGACGGCCCGTTGGTAGGCGAGCAGATGGGCCTCGGCCGAGTGCCGCCAGGTGAACTCGCGCGAGCGGGTTACCCCCGCCTGTGCCAGCGACTCACGCCGCTCCGGCGACTCCAGCAGGGCACGCAGCGCACGCGCGATGCTGTCGGCGTCGGGTTCGGTGTAGGCCACGGCGTCGCCGCCCACCTCGGGCAGCGAGGCGCGGTGGGTGGTCAGCACGGGCGCTCCGCACGCCATCGCCTCCAGCACGGGCAGCCCGAACCCCTCGCACCGCGACGGAGAGGCGACCACGAGCGCCCCGCCGAGGAAGCCCGGCAGGTCGGCGAAGGGCAGGAAGCCGGGGCGCACGACCTTCACCCGGGGCGGCAGCCCGGCTACGGCGGCGTCGACCTCCTCGTCCCAGGCGGGGCCGCCCGCCAGCACGAGCGCGGGCGGCGAGGACAGATGGGCGACCGCCCTGCCGAACCCGGTCACCAGGGCCGGCACGTTCTTGCGCGGCTCCAGCGCGCCCAGGTAGGCGACGTACGGCCGGCCGTGCAGGCCGATGCGCCCGGCCACCCGGCGCACGTCCTCGGGCGCCGGCGCGTGGAACAACGTGGGGTCCACCCCGTGGTAGGCGACGTCGATCCGGGTGGGGTCGGCGTCCAGCACCCGGACCAGCTCGTCCATGGTGGCCTTCGAGGGCACGATCACCCGGTTCGCGTGGCGTACGGCGGTGCGGGTGGCCGACCGGAAGAACGAGGCCCTGACGGGGTCGTGCTGGTCGGGGTCGGTGAACGAGGTGACGTCGTGGACGGTGACCACCGTGGGCAGGCCCGAGCCCAGCGGGATCGAGTAATAGGGGGCGTGGACCACCTGGGCGCCGGCGTGCCGGGCGAGGACCGGCAGCCCGGTCTGCTCCCAGGCCAGCCGCTTGTTCCGGTTGGTGATCGCGGGCGGTCCGGAGAGGATCCGCGCGGAGGGGGCCAGAGCGGAGTACCGCTCGGCGTCCGCGCGCTGGCAGACCACCGCGATGTCCGCGCCCGCCTCGTGCAGGGCCGCGACCAGTCCATCGACATACCTGATCAGGGCGCCGCGATCGGCGGGGACCGCGGCGGCGTCGACGAGCACCCGGGGTGTCAAATGAATCGCTCCCCTCACTGGGCCCGCCCCGAGCCGGGAGGATCGCTCCCCGCCCGCGCGGTCCCGCTGGTTCCGGCGGTGTTCCGGCAGGGCCAGGGGCCCACGCCACGAACTGACGCCTTCCCCCGCTTCCCTCCCTGTCACTCTATTTCCGGCGTCCCCCGAAACGTGAGGGATATCACGTGAGGATCATCTCTACTGATGGCCGACCCGCGCCGATTCCACGGATTCAGGCCCGGGTTACGGGCTCCTCGCGCGTACGGACCACGCGCCGGGAGGCAAGACCGGCGACGCCGGCGCACACCAGGTCGCCGACGGACACGATGAGCCGGGAGCACAGCGCGGCGGCGATGGCGGCGGGCCGGTCGAGCACCGGGGCGAGCGCGGCCACCATCGCGACCTCCCGCACGCCGGCGCCCGCCGGGGCGATCACGAACACGAACCCCAGGCACCAGGCGAGCGCGAACGCGCCGAAGCTCAGGATCACGGCCGAGGGCCCGTCCGCCCCGAGGCCGTGCACGACGAGCGCCAGGTGCACGCCGTAGGCCGCCCAGCCCGCCAGGGCCCAGCCGCACGCGACGAGCACGCCGCGCCGGGTGAGCGGCCGTTCGAGCGGCGGGCGGCGCAGTTTGCGCAGCCCGAACGCGATGACGCCGTTGACCACCTTCGGATGCAGGGCGGCGGCGACCACGGGCACGAGCAGCAGCAGCCAGGCGTATCTCATGACCGACTGCCCGGCGAGCACCGGCAGCGTGACGCCGGCGACCAGCAGTCCGGTGCCGAGGTAGATCGGATAGGTCAGGAAGAAGGCGGCCGCGCTGCGCGGCCGGGGGATGCCGTGGTCGCGGCCCATCTCCATCTGCGCGAGCATCGGCCACACCGACCCGGGGATGTACTTGCCAAGCTGGCCCACGAAGAAGATCTTGGAGGCGTCGGTGAACGCCAGCGGGGAGCCCAGGTCGGTCAGCAGCGCCCGCCACATGAGCATCCCCGACAGCAGCGCGCCGAGCACCGCCACCAGCGAGCCGGCGAGCTCCACCCACGACAGCCGGGCGAACCCGTCCGCCACGGCGGTCCACTGGCTCGCCACCGCCCAGACGCCGAACCCCAGCGCCACGAGCAGGAACAGCGCGCGTACGGCCTTGCGGCGAGTCATCGGGACGTGCGGACCGGCTCGGGCGACTGCGGGAGCGGCGCGCCGAGGGGGCGGCGGGGCGTCTTGGTCGCGACCCACAGATACGTGGGGACGACCGGCAGCAGCGCCCGCAGGGCCGGGCGCGGGGTCCGCTCCAGCGTGGCCTTGGCGGCACGGCCGGCCGCGCCGGGGAACAGCTCGCCCCCGGCGAACCGCTCGGGCGCGGCCAGCACGGGGAACGTGTAGTCCCACACGTGGAAGTCCGCCAGCATGCGCCGGAGCCCGGGCCGGGTGCGGAAGCGCTCGTAGTAGTGGTCGGCCCGGCCGAACGCCCGCACGTACCGGTCGGCCGCGGCGGGCGGCAGGTAGGACAGGAAGGGCAGCTTGTAGTGCGGCTCCATGATCCCGAGCCGGTTGCCCAGGCCGAGGTAGAGCACGCCGTCGTCGGACAGCACCCGGTGCATGTCGGCGATCACGGCGTCGGGGTCCACCACGTGCTCGTAGATGTGGTTGAAGACCAACACGTCGATCGAACCGTCCAGGAACGGCAGGCGCGAGCCGTCCGCGCAGACGAACTCGACCCGGCCGCCGAAGCGGTCGGAGGCCTTGCGCAGGCCGGGGACGTCGATGTCGAGCCCGAGCGTGTGGCGCGCGCCCGCGGCTGCGAGCTCGTCGGCGATGAACCCGGCCGAGCACCCGACGTCGCCGACCGTCAACCCCGACAGCACCTCGCCGGGCTTGGCCGCGTCCCTGCCCAGGAAGTGCGCGAGCACGGCGATGATCTTGGCGGCCTTGCGCCTGCGCTTGTCCTCGTCGAGCATCGCGGCCTGGAACTCGGAGTATTCGAGCTGGGCCGCGCGTTCCCCGCTCACCCTCGTCCTCCGCTCACCCTCGTCTTCACGCTGCCCAACAGTACCCGTGCCCGCGCCGCCCCCGTCTCCCGATCAGCCGACCCTGTGGATAACCCGCGCAGCGGACCTACCGATCAGTAGCTTCAGGCTTCACCCTGGGGCGCGGCCAGCAACGTGTCGAGGTAGACCGCCCAGTGCGGCTCGGGATCGACGGGGGCGACGCCCGCCCGCAGCCGCTCGGGCGTCCCCGGCTCGTAGAACCGCTTGATCGCCTCCGCCAGCGCGCCGGCCGAACCCGGCTCCACCAGGAGGCCGTCCACGTCGTCGCGTACGTTGTCGGGCAGCGCCCCGACCCGGGTGGCGATCACCGGCACGCCGTGCTCGTGACCGAGCCACACGTTCTGGCTCGCGGTCGCCGACCGGTAGGGCAGCACCAGCGCGTCGGCCTCGGCGAACAGCCCGGGCACCTCCTCGGCCGCCACGTATCCCGGCCGGATCTCCACCCGATCCGCCAGGCCGAGCCGGGCGATCAGGGCGCGAGTGTCCTCCAGACCGCCCCAGAACTCCCCCGCGACCGTCAGTCGTACGCCGGGCGCCTGCGCGAGCGCCTCGAGCAGCAGGTCGAGACCCTTGTAGGGCCGGACGATGCCGAAGAACAGCAGCCTGCCGTGCGCCGTGTGCCCGGCCGCCTCCCGGGCGCCGCGCGCGGGCAGGTGCGGGGCGAGGGCGGCCACCCGCACCGGCGCGCCGGTGAGCGCGCGGGCGAGGTCCGACTGCTGCTCGGAGTGGACGAGCACGCCGTCCACGCGACGCAGCAGCGCCTTCATCAGCGGCCTGTCGTACGGCTTGCTCTCGTGCGGCAGCACGTTGTGGCACAGTGCCACCACCCGCGCCTCTCGGCGCGATGCGACCACCGGCGTGCGGCGGCGCAGGCCGGACAGGATGCCGAGATACGCGGGCACCTGCACCGGGCTGAGCACGGTGAGCACGACGAGGTCGGCGCTCCGCAGCCGCCGCCCGCAGGCCACCCAGCCGTCCGGCCGCCGCCAGTCGAGGTCGCGGCGGGTGCCCGGGTAGGGCTCGCCCTCCGGGCTGTCGATCGTCTGCTGCCCGGGATACAGGAACGAGGGATACTGCGCCCGCCACGACTCGATGACCACGTCGTGGCCCCGGGCCCGCAGCCGGTGGGCCAGCTCGGTCGTGTGCTGCGCCCCGCCGCCCTTGTACGGATATGTCGGGCCGACGATCGCGATCCTCACACATCACCCCGAGATCGCACGATCAGGTCGGCCAGCAGGGCCACCGCCCCGATCAGCATGCCGGATATGAAGATCACGATGGCGTTGCTGGTGAGGTAGAAGCCGTAGCGGATCACGTCGTACAGGCCCTTGACGAAACCGATGCCGACCAGCCAGAGCGCGGGCGGCATGAGCACCTTGAGCGGGTTGAAGTACATGACCATCCGCAGCACCTGCAGGATGTAGCGGTAGGCGTCGGAGACGAAGTTGAACTTCGACTTCCCGGCCCGCTTCGAATACTCGATCGGCAGGTAGTAGACGTCGTGCTGGTTCGACATGAACGCCAGCGTGATCGTCGTGACACAGGAGAAGCCGGGGGGCAGCAGGCGCAGGTACGGCTTGGCGACCGACTTGCGGAAGGCCCGCAGGCCCGAGTTGAGGTCGGGGATCTTCTGCCCGGCCAGCCGCTCGGCCACCTTGCGGATGAACCACTTCGCGGGCACCCGCAGGACCTTGTGCGAGCCCTCCTCCGTGGTGCGCGCGCCCACGACCTGGTCGATCGTCTGGTCCTTCTCCAGGATCTGGACCAGCTCGGGGATGCGCTCGTTCGGGTAGCTCATGTCGGCGTCGGTCCACACGACGATCTCGCCGCGGGCCTCCTGGCTGCCGATCCTGCGTACGGTGCCCGAGCCGCCGTTGCGGTGGAACGCCCTGATCCGCATGTGCGGGAAGCGCGGCGCGGCCTCCTGCAGGCGCGCCAGCGTCTCGTCGGTGGAGCAGTCGTCCACGGCCAGCAGTTCGTAGCTGTACCCGCTGGCGTCCATGGCCGCGCAGATGCGCTCGACCTCGTCGATGACGTGGTCCTGCTCGTTGTAACACGGCAGAACAATCGTGACGTACGGGGTTTCTGCGGGAGTCACGGCGCTTCCAGAGGTCTCGGGCGAGGTCACGTCGGGCTAGGGTACTCTGCCCCGCCAAATCCCGGTCTCACTTCACGGACGCCGTCCCGCCTGTCAGGTGGGTACGGTCATCCAGACGTCGATGGTGAGCGACCAGGTGCCGTTGGGCGGATCCACCAGCGAGCGCTCGTCCTGCCGGGTGCGCAGGCTCATCACCCGGGTCGCCGGGCCGTACGCCATGAGCTGCTCGGGCTCGGCGGCGAGCAGCACGGGCACGCGCCCGGTGCGGCGCACGGCCTCGGTCAGGCGCAGCACGTCTGCCCGGAGCGGCACGTCGGAGCCCGAGGGATAGACCACCCGGGCCGCCGGCAGCCCGCACTGGCCGCGCAGGACCTGCGTCAGCCGGTCGCCGGTGACGCGCTCGGCGATGAGCACCGAGGCGTTCGCCGGGATCGCCCGGCACAGTCCCGCCACCGCCGCGGCCTCCCCCCGGTTGACCGGCGTGAACGCGGTGCCGATGGACGTGATCGCGGGCGGGACCGCCAGCAGCAGCGCCCCCGCCGCGACGGCGGCCCGCGAGCGTGCCGGACGGGCGGCGAACCAGCGCGTACGCGAGAGCCGCCGCGAGAGCCACCGCAGCCCCCAGACGGCGAGCAGCACCAGGCCCGGGATGACGATCGGCACCAGCCTGCGCGAGGCGAAGGGGTGGTCGGGGGTGATCGCGGGACGCCAGAGCGTCGTCACCGTCGTCCAGCCGATCACGGCCAGCGGCAGCAGCCAGCCGAACTCCCCTCCCCGCATCGGGCCGCCCCTGGTCAGGCGCCGGGCGAGCACGGCCGCCGCCAGGGTCGCCAGCACGACGGCGGGGATCCCGACGTACCAGAAGACCCAGTCGAGGGAGTGCTCGTAGTACAGCCGGGACTTGTCGGGCATCAGGCCGTTGGCGACCTGCGTCTTCTCGATGAAGTCGGCCGTGAGCCTGTCCTCGGGCGTGACCGCGTCACGACGCACGGTCTGCGCCCAGGGCCGTACGGCGAAGCCCGCCATGACCAGCACGACCAGGGCCGCGGCGGCGTTCGGCAGCCACCCCGCTCCCGCGCGGATCCGGCGCACGCGTACGGCGATCCAGGGCGCGAGAGCCGTGCCGGCGACCGTGAGCGCCACGACGACGGCGCAGATCGCGAGCAGCGGCATGAGCGAGCCCGACAGATACTCCAGGTATGGCCGGGCGAGGACGTAGCCGTCGGTGAACCCCCACAGGGCGCCCACGGCCAGCCCGGCCAGCAGGGGCACGCCCAGCCGTCCCTCGGGGAAGGGCCTCGCGCGGGGAATCCGCCGCGACGCGATGAGCACCCCGGCGAAGGCGAGCACGGGCAGCACGTCACGCAGGCCGTCGATGCGCACCAGCAGCGCCAGCCCGAACGACAGCCCCGCGAGCGCGGCGGACGGGAAACCCGCCCCGGGCAGTGCCGCCTCGAGCCGGGCCCGGGCGTCGAGCAGCAGGTTCATCGCGCCGAACAGCAGGATCAGCGAGGGGATCTCGCTGAACGTCGTCCGCGACGTGTAGAGGATCGGCAGGCTGATCGCGAACAGGAGCGCGGCGAGGGGCGCCCAGCGCGTGCCCACGAGCCGCGCGGCGGTCCCGGCGACGGTGAGCACCGCGAGCGCGCCCAGCACGGGCGGCACGAGCAGCAGGCCGGGCACGCCGCCCAGCCAGTGGCCGATCGCGTAGGTCATCGGCGGCCCGGCCATGAACTGGGGGACGATCCCGCCGCCGGTCATGTAGACGCCCATGCTGTCGAAGCGGAGCGCGGGATCGGGACCGCCGAAGTCCCCCACCGGGATCGGCAGCGACCCGTGCCGGGCGAGCCAGACGGCGTACTGCGCGTAGGTCGACGGATCACGCCGGACGATCAGCTGCTCGCCGTGCAGGAGGCCGTTGAACACTCCCGATCCGAGCGCCACGGCGAGTGTGGCGGCCGTGGCCCACCGGTGCGGCGTGGCGGTCCCGGGCAGGCGCCGCAGGCCGTACGCGCAGAGCAGGAGGGCCGCGGCGCCGCCGAGCAGCGCCATGGGCAGCGGCCGGAACCACCCGAGCAGCAGGAGTGGCAGCCCGGCGAGCAGCCACCCGCTCAGCGCGAGCGCGGGCACGACGGAGGCGGCCGCGAGCGTCCTGCCCGCCGCCTCCTGCTCTGACGGCAGCCCTGTGCGGCCACGTGAGCGGCCGGATCTGTTCACTGGAATGCACCCGAGACTAGCGGCCCGCTCCCGCGTCACGCCTTCACCAGGAAGATCGTCCGCTGCGCGCGTCGCGGTTGTCCACAGGCGCGTATGGGGCTCACACGGGGGTCGTACGGAGCCGGTAGCGTACGCCGGGAGGCAGGCGGGGGGGCATGTGAGGGTGTCGGACAGCCGGGGCTCGGCGCCCTGGCCCGAGCAGGATGGGCCCGAGCAGAATGGGCCCGAGCGGGACGGACCCGCCCGGTCCGGTGAGCCCTCGTCGAGGCCGCCCGTGACGTTCGCGCGGGAACGGCTCGCGGGCCGACGGCTCGGGAGCCGGGTGCGCGAGCGTCTGGCGCCCCGCGATCCGCTGCACCCGGTGGCCTGGGCGCGTGCGGAGCTCCGCGGGTGGGCGCGCAGGCATCGGTGGTTCCTCGTGGTCTTCGGGCTGGGGGCGCTCCTGCGGGTGGTGACCACGCTCGGCTACCGGCCCGCGCTGTGGTTCCCCGACTCCTACACCTATGTCGTGACGGCCATGCGGCCGAGGCCCGACCTCGTCCGCCCGGCGGGTTACTCGATGTTCCTGAGGCTCCTGGAGGCCTTCCACAGTTTCGCCCTGGTCGTGACCGTGCAGCACGTGCTGGGGCTGCTCGTCGGCGTGATGCTCTACGTGACCGTCCTGCGGCGCGGCGGCCCTCCGTGGGCGGGCGCCCTGGCCTGCGTGCCGGTGCTGCTCGACGCGTACCAGATCGAGCTGGAGCACCTGCTCGTCTCCGACACGCTGTTCACGTTCCTGGTCGTGGGGGCGGTGTGCCTGGCCATGCGCCGCCCGCTGACGCCGCGCTCGGCCGCCGCGCTCGGCCTCGTGCTGGCCGCCGCCACGCTGACGAGGACCGTCGGGCTGCCGCTGATCGCCGTCTTCGCGCTCCTCCTGCTCGCGTACGGCGTGCGCGGCGCGAGCGCGGACGCCCGCCCGGGCAGGGCGGTGGCCAGACTCACCGTGCCCTTCCTGGTGGCCGCGCTCCTGCCGGTCGCGGGCTACGCGGGGTGGTTCTACGCGACCTACCAGCGCGTCGGGCTGGTCGGCTCGAACGGCGTCTTCCTCTACGCCCGCACGATGGCGTTCGCCGACTGTTCGGTGATGAAGCCGCCGCCCGACCTCGCCGTGTTGTGCGACTCCCGGCCTCCGGCGTCCCGGCCCGCGTCCCAGGAGTACATCTGGAACGCCGAATCCCCGCTCGTCCGGTTGCCCGGCATCACGTTCACCAAGGAGACCGACACCCTGGCCGGGAGGTTCGCCTCGCTCGCGATCCGCAGCCAGCCGCTCGACTACCTCCGCGGCGTGCTGACCGAGCTCGGCAGGTCGTTCACGCTTGACCGGCCCGTCTACCCGGATCCCGAGACGTACGGGTACTACGAGTTCCCGGAGACCGTGCCGCCGCCGCCCGGTCGGCACCCCGCGCTCGTCGGCAAGGAGTTCGCGCAGCGTTACGAGCGGGGGCCCATCACGGTGGACGTCGTCGAGCCGTTCGCCGGCGTGATGCGGGCCTATCAGGACGTCGCACGGCTGCCGGGGACGGCGCTGCTGGTGATCCTCCTGGTCCCCCCGGCCGCCTGGGCCGTGCGGGCCCGGTGGCGGCCGGGCGCGGCACGCACGCGACGGCCGCCCGCGCACCGGCTCCGCTCGAACGGGACCCACTCGAACTGGGCCGACTCGAACTGGGGCGTTGCCTATGTGACCGCCTGGGCTCTGCTGCTCGTCCCGCCCGCCACAGCCCAGTTCGACTACCGCTACGCCCTGCCCGCGGTGCCGCTCGCCTGTCTGGCCGCCGCCCTGTCCGTCCGGGCGTCACGGCCGGACATGACCGGCTGAACTGACCAAACAACATCCGAAACATCAAATCCTGGTAAAGGGAAACTCAATCCCATACCCAGAATGTCGGTGTTTAGTATGCTCTGCCCCTGGATCAGGGGGACGTGGCACGGCGTGATCGCGGCCCGGATCCTCCCAATCGCGGCGCCCGCAGACGCTCCAGTGACCTACCCTCGGAGCGCCACGTGTGATCGCCAGGCAAGGAGGACAAGTGTGCGAGCGAACCAGTAATCCTGCCGGCCCCTCGCCCACTCGTCCGGCCGCCCCACCATGCCGTACGGCCGCCTGCCGGGCAGGCCTGCGGTGAGTGAGCACAGGCGCATCGGCGCGCGTTCCGGCCGTCCGCCGGCTCCGTCCGACCAGAGAGTCTGGGGTTCCCCCGAAGACGGCGCATACGACGGCGCCTTCGAGGCTCCCCGGGGCCGCAGAGGGGCCTCCGCGCCCGCCGGGTACGCCGACATGCCGGTGGCCACCGCCCCCGCGGGCTACGCGGAGATGCCGGCGAGACGAGGGCGGCAGCGGCCACCCGAGAACGGCTACCCGCCCGAGGCGTACGACGGGGGACGCCGGCGAGGCGGGCGGCGCGCCGAGCCGTCCGAGCCCCTGTACGAGCCCGATCCCCTCTATGAAGAGGAGGAGGAGCCGCCGCGGCGGCGCGGCCGCAGGCGCGGCGGCGACGAGGACAGCGGCTACGGCCCGGCCCCCACCGCCGCGGGCCGCGCCTCCGGAGGCGGCGGCGAGCTCCCTCCGGACGACAGGCCGTCCCGCCGGCGCGGCGGGGGCGGCGGGGGCCGGTCCGGCCTGGGGATCGGCGGCTGGATCAGCGTGGTGCTCACGTGTGTGCTGGTCATCGGCACGCTGACGGCCTACAAGGTCTATCGGAGCACCATCGGCCTGATCAACAGAGGCGCGTCCACCGACGACCTCGACAAGAACCGTCCCGTGAACGAGACCGGTGCGATCAACGTTCTGCTCGTGGGTTCCGACACCCGGGCGGGGGACAACAAGAAGTACGGCCAGCACCTGGTCAACGATGGTGAGCGCACCGACACGATCATGCTGCTCCACGTGTCGCCCAACCGCGACGGGGCGACGCTGCTGAGCTTCCCCCGCGACTCCATGGTGATGATCCCCGCCTGCTACAACAGGAACAAGACGCTCGTCCCCGCGCATCTCGGGATGATCAACTCCGCGTTCTCCGACGGCGGGATGATCTGCACGCGCCGGACCATCGAGACCCTCACCGGTATCAGCGTCCAGCACTACGTGAAGGTGGACTTCACCGGCTTCAAGAACATCGTGAACGCGCTCGGCGGCATCGAGATCTGCCTGCCGCAGGCCGTCAACGACAAGAAGTCGAAGCTCACGCTGCCGGCCGGCAAGCAGATCGTGAAGGGCGAGGCGGCGCTCGGCTACGTGCGGCTGCGCTACGGCCTCGGCGACGGCAGCGACATCTCCCGCATCAAGCGCCAGCAGGTCTTCATCTCCCAGGTCGTGAAGAAGGCGACCAGCAGCGCCCTGCTCACCGACGTCGGCAAGCTGCAGAACTTCATCGCCGCCGCGGCGAAGTCCGTCACCATGGACGACGCGCTCAACACCGAGGAGCTCCTCAAGGTCGCCCAGAGCGCGCAGAAGCTCTCCGCGAAGGGCTTCAAGGCCACCACCGTGCCGTGGGAGCCGTACGTCGCCGACAAGAACCGCGTCCAGTGGAAGCAGCCGGCCGCGGGCAACCTCTTCAAGGCCATCGCGAACGACACCGAGGTGACCCCCACCGCCAGCGCCGCTCCGAGCGCGGCCGCCTCGCCCTCGGGCCCGGTGGTCAGCAAGCCGCAGCAGGTCAAGGTGCAGGTGTTCAACGGCACCAACACGAACAACCTGGCCAGAGAGGTCGCCGAGGAGCTCGCCGGGCTCGGCTTCAACGTCGTCGGCGTCGGCGACGCGAAGAAGCCCGATGGCACCGACCAGCCGAAGACCATGGTCCGCTACACCGGTCAGGGCTGGAACTACTCGAAGATCCTGGTCGGCAAGCTGCTCAACCCCGTCAGCCCGGAGACCGGCAAGGCGGCGAGCGGCACGGTCACGCCGTTCACGCCGTCCTCGCCCCCGCCGGACGCGCCCAAGGGCAAGGTACGCGGGCCGATCATCCAGCTCGTCGTCGGCGCCGACTGGAAGGGCGTGCGCGTCCCGCTGCAGGTCGGGGACAACGCGGTGACGTCCGAGACCAACATCTGCGCGAGCTGACACGCGTCGCGGCCGGGCCGGGGCTCCAAGATCGTCCACGAGGGCGAAGGGCCCCGGCCGGTTCCGTTTCCGCCGGTCTGACAACAAAACTCACAGAACTCACAGGATCTTCGTTCAACCCCAGAGGCGACATCGGCGTCCCAAGAACGTTAGGGTGAACACCTGGCGAACGCGCCCTGTTCGCCCGTTCGGGCTGATGCGCCGGGGCGCCTTCGCTAGTGTCCGAAAGGACGCGGCGACGCTACGACAGGCGTGGCCGTTCCCCCGAACCTCCAACAGATAGCTGAGCGTTTCTCCCGTGAGTGACCCCCGCCATCACCCGCCGGTTCCCGGATCCCCGCAAGGCAACGACCCCGATGCCGAAGAGGCTCCCACCGGAGTGATAGGACGCATCACCGGAGACTGGCCCGCTCCGGACGGCGGCCTTCCACGGCGGGAGCCGAAGACCGCGGGCGGTCCCGAGGCGGAGCAGGGTACGGGCCGACCTGGCTTCCAGTCCCACGAGCGGCACGAGCACGGGCGTCACGAGGGCGGCGTTCCGGCGCCCGGCGACGAGGGCACGGGCGCACCGGCGTACGGTCGCCACGAGAGCGGCGAGAGGGCCTCGGGCAGCGCGACAGGCGCCGCCGCCGAAGCGGGGAGCCCCGAAGGCCCCGGCGCCGCGCCGAGCGGCTCCACACCCGTCGGCGCCCCGACGACGTACGACAGCCCGTACGAGAAGCAGCCGCTGCCCGTACGCAAGCCGCGGAGCGCCGGGGGGCCCGGCATCTCGCACGGCAGTGCCGCGCCGACCGGTTCCATGCCGATCGGTTCCGCGCCCGCCGCCCCCGCACCCGCGCCCGCCGCTTCCGCATCGCACGACACGCCCTACGAGAAGCAGCCCCTGCCCGTACGCAAGCCGCGCCAGCCGGGAGCCTCCCGCCTGGGTATGCCGCCCGCGTCCGCCCCGAAGCCGGAGGGCTTCGACTACTTCTCCGCAGGCCGGGGCCTGGCTGGTCAGGACACGGCTCGTCAGGGCATGCAACGTCCCGCGCCGCGCGCGGGCGCCGCCGAGGACGCCGCGTGGCCGCAGGCGTTCCCCGAGCACGGTCCTCGCAACCTCGCGGACGCGTTCCCCGCCGCCGCCCGGCGGTCGTCCGCCCCCGGGCCGCAGGACGGCCCCGACGCCCCCACGCCCCCCTTCGGCGAATCCCCTGCCTTCCCCGCCCCGGCCTTCGGAGCCGGGCCGGAACCGGCGCCGACGCGCTTCGCGGGCTTCCCGGAGCCCCCTGCCTTTCCCGAACCCCTCGGCTTCCCTTCGCCGGCGGCGGCCGCCGGCAGGACGGCCAACCCCTTCCTCGACACTCCCCCGTCCGGCACCGGCCCGGCCGTCACCCCGGACGACCCCTTCGGCGCCGCGCCGGCCCCCGCGTGGCCGGGACAGGAGGCCGGCGACCCCGCCCAGTGGGATCCCTGGCGGCGCTCCCCGGACGGCCCCGACGGCGCGAACGACCCCCGCCAGACCGGTCCGCTCGGCAGGCCGCTGCGTGCCCCGCTGCCCGCCTGGGCCGAGGCGCTCGCCGGGCCGGGCGACTCGGCCGCCCGAGGCGCGGGGCGGCGTGACGGCCAGGAGGGCGAGCGCGAGCAGGAGCGCGCGCCCCGGGCCAAGAAGCCGCGTGACCCCTACCTCGACAACGTGAAGTTCGTCGGCATCGCCCTGGTGCCGATCGGCCACTCGCTGGTCCCGACGCTGGCGGCCGACTCCTCCCGGGCGGCCTACCTGTTCATCTACGTCTTCCACATGCCGCTGTTCGTCATCGTCAGCGGTTACCTGTCCAGGAACTTCTGGAACTCCAACGCGAAGACCAACAAGCTGGTCGACACGTTCCTCGTGCCGTACGTGATCGTCGAGCTGGGGTACGCGGTGCTGCGCACCGCCTTCGGGCACAAGTTCAGCATCACGATCACCGATCCCGCCTGGTTGAACTGGTATCTGCTCGCGCTGCTGTTCTGGCGGCTGTCCACACCCGTGTGGAAGCGGATGAAGTACCCGTTCGTCATCTCGATCGTCGTCTACCTGTTCGCCGGGTTCTCCCAGCTCTCCGGCGACTTCAGCATGGACCGCTTCTTCGGCCTCATGCCGTTCTTCGTCCTCGGCCTCGTGCTCAAGCCGGAGGTCTTCGACTTCCTCAAGCAGCGCTGGGTGATGGTGCTGTCGGCGATCGTGCTGCTGGGCGCCGCGGCCGTGGCGATCTTCCTGGTGAAGAACTACTCGATCAAGCTCGGCCCGATCTACTACAAGAACAGCTACAAGGACCTCCACCTGGTCTGGTGGAAGGGCATGCTGCTGCGCACCGGTCTGCTGGTGGCCGCGCTGGCCATGTCGGCGGCCGTGATGTCGCTGATCCCCCGCCGCCAGACGTGGTTCACCGACCTCGGCACCCGCACGCTCTACTGCTACCTGCTGCACGGCGTGCCGGTGATGATCGCCAAGGAGATGGGCTGGCTCAGCTTCTCCTGGCTGTACGGCCCGCTCGGCGTGGCGGCCATCGCGTGCTCCTGCTTCGCGCTGGCCATCGTGCTGTGCCTGCCGATCACCCGTACGGCGTTCAAGTGGCTGCTCGAACCCCGGCTGACCTGGTTGTACCGGAGGCCGAGCGCGCGGACTCCGCAACCGGCGAACACCGGAAGTTAAGCGCTATTTCGAGGAGCATTCACCCGGCGCATCCGGTCATTTCGGACGGTGCGGTCAACCTCGCCGTATGAGGGTATGCGTCGGCACGACAGTCCATCACCCCGAGGACGCCCGGATCGCTCACCGGCAGATCCGGGCGCTGCTCGACGCCGGGCACGAGGTCACCTTCGTCGCGCCGTTCACGCACTGCAACGTGACGCCGCGGCCGGGCATCCGGGCCGTCGACGTGCCGAGGGCCGTGGGCCTGCGCCGCGGTAAGGCGCTGCGGGCCGCCACCTCCGCCCTGCGCACGGCCGCGCGAGACGCCGACCTGCTGCTCGTGCACGACACCGAGCTGCTGCTCGCGCTGCCGCGCAAACGGCCGCCCACGGTCTGGGACGTCCACGAGGACACGATCGGGGCGCTGAACGCCAAGACGTACCTCCCCGGGCCGGTGCGGAGCGTCCTGCCGCCGCTGATCCGCGCCATCGAGGGCCGGGCGGAGCGCAACCTCCATCTCATCCTCGCCGAGGAGGCCTACCGTGAGCGCTTCCCCGGCACGCATCCCGTGGTGCCCAACCACACGTACGTGCCTCCGGCTCCGCCCGCGCCGCCGGGGGACTCCCGGGTCGTCTACGTGGGGCAGATCTCCCTGGCGCGCGGCGCGGCCGAGATGGTGGAGATCGCCCGGCGGCTCCGGCCACACGGCATCCGCCTGGATCTGATCGGCCCGGCCGACGCCGCGGTGCGTCCGATGCTGCGCGACGCACAGCGCGCGGGGCTGCTCGACTGGTTCGGGTACGTCCCCAACAACCACGCGCTGCGGATGGCCGAGGGCGCCCTGGCCGGGCTGTCCCTGCTGCACGACGTGCCGAACTATCGCCAGTCGACGCCCACGAAGGTCGTCGAATACATGGCCCGCGGCATCCCCGTCGTGACGACCCCGCTGCCAAGGGCGGCGTCCCTGGTCGGGCGGGTCGACTGCGGGACGATCGTCCCGTTCGGCGACGTCGGCGCGGTGGCGGACGCGGTCGTGCAGTGCGTGCTCCGCCTGCGCGAGGACGCCGAACGGCGGGCCGCGATGGGCGCCCGAGGCTACGTCGAGGCGCTGAACCACTACCACTGGCCCGCCGTGGCCGGGGAGTTCGTCGCCCTGCTGGAACGGTGGGCCCAGGCCCCGACCACGGTCCCGGCCCTGAGCCCCGGCCGTACGGTCCCGGCCTGACGCCGCTCAGCACCGCTCGCGCTCAGGACCGCTCAGGCCCCCGGACCTGACGCAGGCGCCGGTCGAGGAAGGACCGCTCCGAGGCGTTCCGGGTGCGGGCGATCGCCGCCTCGTACGCCCGCGCGGCCTCCCCGGCCCGGCCGAGCCGCCGCAGCAGGTCGGCCCTGACGGCGTGGAACAGGTGGTATCCGTCCAGGTCGAGATCGTCCACGAGGGCGAGCGCGGCCTGTGGGCCGTCCACCTCGGCCACCGCGACGGCGCGGTTCAGGGCCACGACAGGGTTCGGGGCGAGGGCGAGCAGGTGGTCGTACAGGCTCAGGATCTGCCGCCAGTCCGTGGCGGCGGCGATCGGCGCGTCGGCGTGGACGGCGTTGATCGCCGCCTGGATCTGGTACGGCCCCGGCCGGCCGCGCCGCAGGCACGCCCGCACGATGTCCTGGCCCTCGGCGACGAGTGCGCGATCCCACCGGCCGCGGTCCTGCTCCGGCAGCGGCACGAGGTCGCCGGCCGGGGTGGTGCGGGCGTCGCGGCGGGCGTGGACGAGCAGCATGAGCGCGAGCAGCCCCATGACCTCCGGCTCGTCGGGCATCAGCGCGGCCAGCAGGCGGCCGAGCCTGACGGCCTCCGCGCACAGGTCCTCGCGGGCCAGCCGGTCGCCCGCACTCGCCGTGTGCCCTTCGTTGAAGATCAGGTAAACGACGGCGAGCACGGCCTGGAGGCGGTCCGGCAGGTCGGCCTCCCTCGGGACGCGGTACGGGATCCCCGCGTCACGGATCTTGGCCTTGGCCCGGACCAGCCGCTGGGCCATGGTCGGCTCGGGGACCAGGAACGCCCGCGCGATCTCGGCCGTGGTGAGGCCGCCGAGCAGGCGCAGCGTCAGCGCGACCCGGGTGGCCGGGGCGAGCGCGGGATGGCAGCAGGTGAAGATCAGACGGAGCCGGTCGTCGTGCACGGGGCCCTCCTCGGCCGGTTCGCCGCCGGCGTCGCCGGGGGTGTGGAGCAGGGCCGCCCGCGCGTGCCTGTCCGCACGCAGGGACTCCCGGCGATGGCGGTCGATCACCCGGTTGCGGGCGGTCGTGATGATCCAGCCGGCCGGGCTGGGCGGCGGCCCGTCGCGCGGCCAGCGCCGCACCGCCTCGGCGAACGCGTCCTGGACCGCCTCCTCCGCGACGTCGATGTCGCCGAAGTGGCGGACCAGGACCGCGACGGCCCGGCCGTACTCCTCGCGGAACACCCGCTCGATGCCGGGGTCCCTACCGCCGGTCGCCATCGCCCTCCACGACGCCCGCGAAGGGGCGCACCTCCACCGGGAGCGTGGTCGCGCGGGCGAGCCTGCGCCCCCACTCCAGCGCCGCGTCGAGGTCGGGCGCCTTGATGATCGTGAGCCCGCCGACGTGCTCCTTGCCCTCGGTGTACGGGCCGTCGGTGACGAGCTCCTCCCCGTCGCGCACCCGCACCACCGTCGCCGTGCCCGGATCGTGCAGCCCACCGGAGAACACCCACGCCCCCGCGGCGCGCAGCTCCTCGTTGAGGACCGCCAGATCACGCATGATCGGCTCCAGGACCTCCGGCGGGGGCGTCCCGCCGTCGGGCTGCTGGATGCTGAGCAGATAGTGCCTCATGGTCTCGTATGCCTCCTCGGCGAGGCCCGCCGGGCGCGGGCCGCTCACCCTTTACACGAACGGCCGCCCCGGATATCGACGTCCGCCGGAGAACAGGTCTGGGACAACCTTGCCGCCGTACGGCTGTCGCCCGGCCGCCCGGCTTGCTGTACTGAGAGCATGGCTAGCCATCTCGTCCAGGGTCGCAGGGTCGAGACGCCGGTGGAGGTCCGTGACGCGTCGGTCTGCCTCGCCGCCTACCTGGTACGGGCCGACGCGGCCCGTGCGGTCCTCGCGTACTCCAGGATGGACGTCACCGAGGTCCTGCCGGGCAAAGCCCTGTGCTCGCTGGTGTTCGTCCGCTACCACGATTCCGATCTGGGCTCCTACAACGAGTTCGGGGTGACCTTCCTCGTACGGCCGGCCGACGCCGGCCCCCCGCCGAGGCGCGGGCCGCTGGCCGGGCTGAGGGACCTGCGCGGGGCGGGCTCGGGCGCCTTCGTCCACTGGTTGCCGGTCGACCAGACGTTCACGCTGGAGGCCGGGCGGACCATCTGGGGCTTCCCGAAGGAGCTGGCCGATGTGGACCTGCGGCTCGGCTCGCCGTACAAGCGGTGTCTGCTGCGCAGGGACGGCCGGATGGTCGTCGACCTGCTGCTCAGGCCCGGCATCCCGGCGACGCCCGCGCCGCTGCTCGGCGAGACGCTGCCCGTGCCGGACGCCTACGCCCACCTGGACGGGGTCACCCGCCGCATCCCCTGGACGGTCCGCGCCCGGGGCATCCGCTGGCGGCCGGGAGGCGCGCTCATCCGCCTGGGCAACCACCCGATCGCCAAGGAGCTGAGCGAGCTCGGCCTGCCCCGGCGGGCCCTGATGACGGCCACGGCCGAGCACGTGTCGATGGCCTTCCTGGAGCCGGGACGCGAGTGACGCCCTCACTCGGGCTGTGGCGCCTCGCCGCCCGTCGTGCGATCCGCCGGCGCGGCGTCACGGGCGTCGGCGCCCGCGGGACGGGTGCTCACGGCCACCGGCAGGGCGGCCGCCAGCCGGTCGACCCTCTCGCTCAGCGCCCTGATCTCATCCATGACCGCGGTGTGCTGCTTCAGCTCCAGTTCCTGGTCCTCTTTCCACCGCTGGGCGTTCACCTCCGCCTCCATCGCGGAGACGATCACACCGATGAGCAGGTTGAGCACGAAGAACGCCGTGATCACGATGAAGGTGGCGAAGAAGATCCACGCCAGGGGCTCCTTCGCCATCACGTCCCCGGCCACCTGCGGCCAGTTCTCGACCGTGAGCACCGTGAACATGGTGAACAGCGACTGCCCGAGGTCCCCGAAGTACTGCGGGGCCACTTCGTGGAAGAGCTGCTCACCGATCACGGACGCCGTGTAGAGCGACAGCAGCAGGAGGACCACGGCCGAGGCCAGCCCCGGAATCGCGGTGAACAGCGCCGAGACGACCCGTCGCATGCCCGGCACGACGGAGATCAGCCGCAGGACCCGCAGGAACCGGAAAAGCCGCAGGATCGACACCGACTCCGAGGCCGGCACGAGGGCCATTCCGACGATGATCAGGTCGAACCAGCTCCACGGGTCACGGAAGAACGCCTTGCCGTGGACGACGATCCGCAGGATGATCTCGATGACGAAAACGCCGAGGATGACCCGGTCGATCACGAGGAAGGCCGTGGCGTGGCGGTCGGCCAGCTCGTGCGACGTCTCCAGCCCGAGCGCGATCCCGTTCAGCGCGATGACGGCGATGACCGCACGGTGGAAGACCGGAGAGTCGACGAAGACGCGGAGCCGTTCGCGATCGAAAACGGGCAATCCCACACCCCAAGATCAGACAGTGTGAACGCCCGAAATCCTACAGTTTGCTCCTGACTATGGGTTTCCGGGGAACGTCGACCGCCGCCATCCGTCCCGGCCTGCTACGCGTAGTCGGCGCGCGGCTGGACAATGCCGACCCCACCGGTGTGCGGCGTCGGCACATAGCCCTCCGGAGGAGCGGGAAGCGCATCGACGCAGGCCTGCGAACAGGCGTTGACCAAAAGAGGAAGAACGTCGGTGCCAACCCGCAGCGAGATCCAGACTTGGTGGAGCCCGGCTTCGGCGATCGGTCGGTCGCAGACGCTGCATGCCCGGATCACGTCGGTTCCCCACACCGTGGGGTCCGGGCTCATGAGATCGAGGTCCCGGGTCGACGCTCTGGCCGGCTGCAGCGGAGGAAACGGCGGTCGGATTTTCCGGTTGCCGTACAGCGAACGGGTGCTGACCGTGCTTGCCTTCAGTTGCCGGCACCTGGTCAGCTCGTAGGGGAACCAGTGCATGCGATGCGACGTGTAGGGGCTGAACTCCTGCAGGTTGGTCATCGCGCCGATCTCCGGCGGAATCCGCACCAGGTTGCTGCCGTAAAGGATCAGATGCTTGACCTCGACGAGCTTGGCGATGGTCGGTGGCAGTGTGACGATCTGACGCCGTTCGGCCGGACTGAGCTCCACCAGGGGCCGGAACACCTCTCGGCCGTCGGCCGCCGCTTCTTCCACGAGCTCAAGCAGGCGCCGCCACCCAGTGGACTCGGTGTCCTGACGCTGCCCATGGAAGCGCACCAGGTGCGGTGGACGTACCGTGTGCTGATCGAAACACCGGCAGATCTCCCTGTCGGCCAGGTGTCCACCTTTGCCGACGGCGTCGGCCCATCGGTTCGTCAAGGGCGGGGCAGCGTCCTCCATTCACGAACGGTAGCGCCATCCGCCCTACCCTGATCAACCTTGTGCGGTGCCGCGCTCCGGACGGAGACGCCGGGGCGCTACCGTCGGAGGGCCGTCGACGAAAGGTGCCCATGAAGCCCGCAGCCCCGTCCTTCCCGCCCGTCCGCCGCCTCGGCCTCGGCGACCTGCCCCACTGCCTCGACCTGGCGCAGGATCGCTCCTGGCCCCGGGAGGAGCGCAAGTGGCGGCTCCTGCTGGAGAACGGCGAGGGCTTCGGCGCCGACGCCCCGGACGGCGGCCTGGCGGGGACCGTCGTCCTCACCCGGTACGGCACGACGGCGGCAGCGGTCGGCATGATGCTGGTGGCCTCCCGCTACAGCGGGCGAGGGCTGGGGCGCCGTCTCCTGACCCACGTCCTGGCGGAGGCCGCAGACGCGACCGTGTTCCTGTGCGCGACGGAGTACGGCCGTCCCCTCTACGAGAAGCTCGGCTTCGAGACGGCCGGTGTGGTCGAGGCCCGGGTCGGCCACTTCGACACCGGCGGCGATCCGGACACCACACGACTCGCCGAGCCCGGGCGGGACCTGGGCGCGCTGTGCGCCCTCGACGCGGAGGTCTTCGGGGCCGACCGATCGCACCTGCTGGCCCGTCTGTTCGCCTTCGCCGAGCAGGTCCGGGTCGCCGAGCGGGACGGCGAGATCGCCGGCTACGGGGCGGCCTGGCCGAGCGGCGACAAACTGTTCGTGGGGCCGATCGTCGCGGAGGACGACGCGACCGCCCGCGCCCTCGTCACGGACCTGGCCCGGGACGCGGACGTCCGGATCAGGATCGACCTCCACCCCCGCCACGAGGAGTTGATCCCGTGGCTCGCCGGGCGCGGCCTGGCGCGGGCCTCCACGACGTCGTTCATGGTCCACGGCGGGCGGGCGCTCCCCGGCGACCGGTCCCGTCTCGTCGCGTCGTTCATGTCGGCGCTCGGCTGAGCGCCCGACGAAGCACTACTAGACGATGGGCGGGCGGCCGAGGCGGAGCATGCGCCAGGCGGTGCGCCAGGCCATCGGACGGCGCTCGCCGGCCGGCTCGCGCAGCCCTTCGAAGAAGCCGCGGAACCACGCCTTGATCGCGGGCATCGAGCGCTCGCGTACGAGCGTGAGCACGACCCAGTTGAGCAGGTAGAGCATCGCGAGCGGCCACGGCAGGTTGCGCCGGGCCAGCCAGACCCGGTTGCGGGCGTTCAGCCGGTAGAAGTCCGTGTGCCGGGACGGCAGCACCAGCGGGTGGTACATGACCGTCTCGGCGTCGTACTCGATGCGGTAGCCCTCGCCGAGCAGGCGCCAGGCGAGGTCGCTCTCCTCGTGGGCGTAGAAGAACCGCTCGGGCAGCCCGCCGACCTGGAGGAACGCCGACTTGCGGATCGCGCAGGCGCCGCCGAGGAAGGTCGTCACCGGGGAGGACCGCTCGGGGTCGCCGGCCCGCAGGCGCGGCACGTGCCGCCGCTGCACCGAACCGCCCTCGGGGTCCATCACCCGGAAACTGATCACGGCGAGGTCGGGCTCGTGCGTGAACCGCTCGCGGACGTGCGCGGCGACCTTGGAGTTGGCGTACCAGCCGTCGTCGTCCAGGAACAGGACGATGTCGCCCGAGCACTCCTGCACGCCGCGGTTGCGCCCCTCGGGGATGCCCGCGTTGTGCTCCAGCCGAACGGTCTTGATCGACGCGGCGGAGCCGGGCAGCGGCCGGACGGTCAGCCCCGGCACGTCCGCGCCGTTGCCGACGATGACCACCTCGATGTCGCCGTCGGTCTGGGTGAGCGCGGATTCCACTGCCCGGTCGAGCTCGGCGATCCTGTTGCCCATGGTGAGAATGACACAGGAGATTTTCACCGCGTCATCGCCTCGACGTGGGGCGCACTACACACGACTTCATGATCACCGAGTCTGTATGGCCGGGCAATCCGGAATCTGCCTGGTTTACCGTTGAACAAGGGTATCGGAACTGCCACCAAACCCCTACCCAACCGCGAATGTACGGCCCATCAGCACGCCGCGCGGGAACCGACGCGCTCATGAGAGCCGCCGGGAGGCGAGGATGCTGACCAGGTGCAGCAGGAGCTGGACCACCGCGATGATCACACAGGCCACCACGAGGATCCGGGTGGCGGAGAACCAGTTGTCGAGCACCGCCGCGACCACGACGATCAGCGACAGCTCGACGGCCTGGATCACCCGGTGGAACCGCAGCGCCGCCGCGGCCTTGCGGGCCAGCGCGAGCCGCGGCGAGGTGAACTGCTGCGCCGCCGCCTCGGTGGTCGCCACCAGGCCCGACCGGGCGCGGGCGACGTCGACCAGGTCGGTCTCCGACTTGATCAGGATCGCGCCGAGCGCCGCCGCCACGCCCATCACCGTGTACCAGTCGGGCAGGGTCTCCGAGGCCCGGAAGCCCAGCCCGATCAGCAGGGCCGCCTCGGCGAAGTAGTGCCCGACCCGGTCGAGGTAGACCCCGGTGATCGAGGTCCGGCCGGTCCAGCGGGCCAGCTCCCCGTCGGAGCAGTCGAGCAGCAGGTAGACCTGGATGAGCAGGGCCGCGCCCAGCGCCGCCCAGAAACCCGGGAGGGCGAGCACGGCGCCCGCCGCCACCCCGCACAGGATCATCAGGCCGGTGACCTGGTTCGGCGAGATGGGGGTCTTGGCCAGCAGCCAGGTGGCGTAGATGGACAGGCGCCGCATGTACAGCAGGCCGGCCCAGTGCTCGCCGCTGCGGCGGTCCATGGTGGTCTGCGGCTGGGCGACCGCGCGAAGCTCAGCGACCGACGGCGCGGACATAGTCCTCAACTCTCCCCCGGACCTCGTGCTCGGACAGCCGGAGGTGCTCAAGGATGGTGTAGCGGCCGGGCCGGGTGCTGGGAGCCAGCATCACCGCGGCCGTGAACTGGTCGATCGTCAGCCCGACGTCGCCGGGGGCGACGGGCAGGCCGTGCCGTCTGAGACAGCCGGTCACCTGGCCGAGCCGGTGCGCGTCCTCACGGAGGAAATAGCAGAACGCCGCACCGATGCCGGCCAGCTCACCGTGGTTGGAGGTGCCGGGGAATAGCTGGTCCACAGCATGAAGGATCTCATGATCGCCGCCACTCGCCGGACGGCTTGACCCCGCGATGACCATCGACATCCCCGACAGGATCAGCGCCTCGGCGAGCACGGTCAGGAACGCGTCCGACTCGATCGAGTCCGGCCGGCCGAGCACGGCCTCGGCGGCGGTGCGCGACATGGAGATCGCCAGCCCGTCGATGGGCTCGCCCCGCTCGGTGTTGCCGAGCTGCCAGTCCTCGATGGCCGACAGGTTGCTGAGCACGTCGCCGATGCCGGACCGGACGAGCGGGGGCGGGGCGTCGTGGACGAACTCGAGGTCCACCATGATCGCCAACGGCATGGGGACGCCGAACGAGCCCTTGCCGCCCTCGTACACGAGTGAGGCCACCGGCGAGCAGATGCCGTCGTGCGAGAGGTTCGTGGCGACGGCGACGATCGGGATGCCGGCGAGCGACGCGGCGTACTTGGTGGCGTCGATCGTCCTGCCGCCGCCGACGCCGACGACGGCCTCGTAGTTGCCCTTGCGCAGATCCGCGCCGAGCGACACGGCGGCGTCCACGGTGCCGTCCGCCACCCGGAGCACCTTGGCCTCACCCAGCGAAGGCGCGATGACCTCCGCGATGCGGTCGCCCTGCCCGACGCCGACCGCGACCGCGACCCGGCCGGAGGTGGCCACCCTGCTGTCGGCGAGCAGAGTTCCGAGCTGCGCGATCGCGCCCCGCCGCACCTCCATGGTGAGAGGCGCGGGGAGCATCCTTGCCAGAATCGGCATGCGAACTCCTCAGAAGACCGCGGAAATCAGTACCGGCACGCGATCTCACGGGCCTTCGCGAGGTCGTCGTGGTTGTCCACCTCGACCCACTCGACCTTGCCGATCGGCGCGACGGCGATCTTCTCGCCGCGCTCCACCATCTCCTGGTAGCCGTCCTCGTAGTAGAGCTGCGGGTCGCGCTCGAACGTCGCCTTCAGCGCGTCGGCGAGCCGCTCGGCCGCGCCCGGCCGGATCAGCGTCGCGCCGATGTACTCGCCATACGCGTCGGCCGGGTCCATGAGCTTGGTGATCCGCTTCAGCCGGCCGTCCTCCAGGGTGACCTTCATCTCCTCGTCCGCCAGCGACTTCACGTCGTCGACGGCGAGCAGAATGTCGGAGGTGTCCTCAGCGGCCAGCAGGGTCCGCTCCACCGACACCGGGTGGACGGTGTCGCCGTTGACCAGCAGCGCGCCCTGGGAGAAGTAGTCGCGGGCGCACCACAGCGAATAGGCGTTGTTCCACTCCTCGGCCTTGTCGTTGTGGACAAGCGTGAGCTTCACCCCGTGGCGGCGCTCCAGGTCGGCCTGCCGTTCCCGTACGGCCTGGGCCTGGTAGCCGACGATCACCACGACCTCGCGGAGGTCCACGGCCGCCAGGTTACGCAGAGCGATGTCGAGGATCGTGGTCTCACCGTCGACCGGCACCAGCGCCTTCGGCAGCGTGTTGGTGTACGGCCGCAGGCGACGTCCGGCCCCGGCGGCCAGCACCATTCCGAGCAATTTCCCGCACTCCTTGAGGTCGAGCGTCAGACAGTAACCCCAAAGGTTAGTTGGCTCGGCACCCCGATTGGGTAATCCACCGTTGGTCTGACGTTAATCGGCGGGTGCCGGTTCCACGGCCTCGTCGGGCGTGCGGGGGGCGGCGAGCCAGCAGGTCACGCTCTCCCAGGCGAACAGGGCCCACAGATAGACCGCGAGCAACACGAACACGGCCGTCACCACGTCGAGCAGGCCGCCCAGGGCGACGGCGAGCATCCGGCCGTCCCATCCCAGCCCGGCCGTCGCCAGCCACGGCGGCGGATACACATGCTGACGCAGCCGGTAGACCGTGTCGTAGTGGTGGAAGGCCATCGCGCCGAGCAGCGCGACGATGAGCACCGGCGGGACGGAACGGGCGAACCCGGCCGAGGCGATGAAGCCGTACTCGGTCAGTCGCAGGATCGGGGGCGCCAGCCAGTCGAGCCGGCCGTCGTGCCGGTGGGCGCTGCCCGCCCCGGCCAGCAGCAGGGCCACCGCCGGGGCGAAGACCGCGAAGTCGTCGGCCCCGGCGATGCCGAGCACCAGCAGCACGGCGGTCACGAAGGCTCCCGCGACCACGGGCGGCAGCGGCGGGAGCTGCCCGGCCACGAGCAGCCCCATCGCCTTCGACAGCGGGCCGTCGTCGCGGTTGGCCACCACGACGCTGCGCGGCACCGGGGTCATGTGCACGGAGATCGCGCCCCTGGCCTTCCCGCCCGTCTCACCAGGACGCCTGCTCATGCGAAGGACCTCGCCATCCGCCCGCCAGTCGTGTAGGCCAGGGCCACCGCGCCCCAGCCCAGCAGCGCGAGGAACGTCACCCGCGCGTCGAACAGCGCGGCGGTCACCGAGATCAGCGCCATGCGCTCCCCAATCGGCAGGACGATCATCTTCTTCGCCCAGTAGGCCACGCCCCTCGCGGCGCTCAGCGCGTCGAGCCGCCGCGACAGCGCCAGCACCGATCCGGTGCCCTTCGCGGCGGCCGCCGCGGGCGCCTCGTCCCAGGGCACGGCCATCGAACGCGGGGCCGCCGCCCGCAGGCCGGCCGTTCTAGCCCGGTCGGCCATCGCTCCCGCGTAGGAGAAGTCGACCATGTGACGGACCGTCTGAAGGATCATCGCGCCCACCGCCAGGGCCCAGATCTCCCACGGCTCCCGGGACCCTGCCACGTATCCGGCCGCCAGGCCGACGTACACCAGGTATTCCTTCAGCCGGTCGCAGATCGCGTCGAGCCAGCTCCCGAGCGGCGAGAAGCGGCGCGTGTACCGGGCGAGCTGCCCGTCGAGGCAGTCGAGCACGAACGACAGGTAGAGCGCGACGGCGCCGACCACGAGCCCCGCCCGGCGTCCGTCGGAGAACCAGATCGCGGCGATGGCGGCGAACGCGACCGAGATGCCGGTGACCGTGTTCGGGGTCAGGCCGAGACGGGCGGCCGGGCGGATGAGGTGGCGCGACCACGAGCTGACGCAGTGGGTGGTGAAGAAGCCGTCGCCGCTCTTCACCGCGGCGTCGAGCCTGGCCTGCGCCTCGTCGACGTCGGCCAGCTCGCGCACGGCGCGCTCGGCGGCCGGGCGCGTGCCGGCCCGCCCGCAGTGCAGGGTGTCCAGCGCGACGGCGTGCACCTGCACGCCCGCCCGCACCAGGCCCGTGAGCAGCAGCTCGGGAACCTCGCCGTCGCCGACCCGCCCGAGGTGGCGGCGCTGGGCCAGGTCGGCCAGGTCCTCGGCGATGTCGGCCAGCCCGGCCAGGTGGGCCTCCCCCACCTGGAGGACGCCGCGGAAGGTGCCGTTGGCCCACTCGACCTCGTGGAAGGACGTGCCCGCCGACACGACGCGGCCCCACTCGGTCCGTACGGGCGGCCGCAGCGGGGCCGGGTCGCCGCTGGCGACGAGCGCGCCGGTCGGGCGCGCGGGATGGCCGAGCAGCAGCGACAGCGCCTCGGTGTGCGCGACCAGGTCGGCCGCCAGCACGGCGACCGGAGAGGTCGAGGCGCGGGCCGTCTTGGCCACGATCCGCAGGTCCTCGGCGAGCCCGTCGCTGACGCGGATCTGGTGGGGCGGGCCGCTCTCCGCGCCCTTCTCCCATCCCTCCGCCTGGGCGTCCTGGCCGCGCACCACGACCAGCACCTCGCGAACCGGCAGCGCGCGGAGCTGGGCGGTGAGCCGCTCCAGGAGGCTGCCGTCGGATCGGGCGCCGTCGGACCAGGGCAACCCGGCGGCCGGCGAGGTCGCGAGGACGATCGCCACCGTTTCTGTGTCCCGTGACGTACCGGGCTTGCTCGGATCCGCCCCCATATGAAACCCGCTTCACGTTGACCGCACGTGCTCACCTCGCAAAGTAACCGAGTGATCACTAGGTGGCAATCACCTTCTACGGCTTCCGGCACGGGTATGGTCTCCTCCGGGGAGGACATCATGATCGCCGAATCGCGTCTGCGCAGGGTGGGGGTGGTGCTGGCCGGCGGTGTCGGTCAGCGCGTGGGCCTCAACACCCCGAAACAGCTTCTGAAGATCGCCGGGAAGACGATTCTGGAGCACACGCTCGACGTGTTCGACGGCCACCCGGAGATCGACGAGGTCGTCGTCCTGATGGCCCCCGGCTTCGTCGCCGAGGCCGAGGAGCTCGTCAGGAAGAACGGGTACACCAAGGTCGGCCGGGTGCTCGAAGGAGGTGCGAGCCGCACCGAGACGACCTGGCGGGCCCTGTCCGCGCTGGGCGAGCAGGAGTGCGACGTGCTGCTGCACGACGCCGTACGGCCGCTGATCGAGCCCCGCATCATCAGCGAGTGCGCGGCCGCGCTCGAACGCTACGAGGCGGTCGAGGTGGCGATCCCGTCCTCCGACACGATCGTGGTGGCCGCTCCGGGCCCGCGGGGCGACATCATCCGCGACATCCCCGACCGCTCCCGGCTCCGCCGGGGGCAGACCCCGCAGTGCTTCCGGCTGTCGGTGATCCGGGCGGCGTACGAGCGGGCTCTGGCCGACCCCGAGTTCCCCTCGCTGCCCACGACGGACGACTGCGGCGTCGTGCTGCGCTACCTGCCCGACGTGCCGATCTACATCGTGCCCGGCAGCGAGCACAACATGAAGGTCACCCATCCGGTCGACGTCTTCATCGCCGACAAGCTCTTCCAGCTCGCCGAGAACACGGCGCCCGCACTGGACGAGGAGGCCTACCGGGCCGGGCTCGAAGGCCGCACGCTCGTGGTCTTCGGCGGCAGCTACGGCATCGGCGCGGACATCGTCGCGCTGGCCAGGGGATACGGCGCGAGCGTGCACTCGTTCTCCCGCAGCCAGAACGGCGTGCGCGTCGAGGACGTCGCCGCCGTGGAGGACGCGCTCGCCCGGGTGTACGCCGAGACCGGCCGGATCGACTACGTCGTCAACACGGCGGGCGTGCTGCACATGGGCAAGCTCGGCGAGTCCGGGCAGCACACGATCGAGGAGACCATCGGGGTCAACTACCTCGGACCGGTCAACATCGCCCGCGCGTCCGTGAAGTACCTGATGGAGACCCGCGGCCACCTGCTCCTCTACACCTCCTCGTCCTACACCCGCGGCCGGGCCGACTACAGCCTCTACTCCTCGACGAAGGCCGCCGTCGTCAACCTCACCCAGGCGCTCGCCGACGAGTGGGCCTGCCAGGGTGTCCGCGTCAACTGCGTCAACCCCGAGCGCACCGCCACCCCCATGCGGCTGCGCGCGTTCGGCGACGAACCCGCCGGAACGCTTCTCTCCCCCGCCGCCGTCGCCCGCACCAGCATCGACGTGCTGCTGTCCCGCCTCACGGGACAGGTCGTGGACGTACGGCTCAGCCGATGACCGCAACCATCTACGGAGGGATGGGCGCCCGCCCATGGGGGGAAACATCACGGGGCGCAGGGCCCCGAACGCACTGGTCAGGCTGGCCCGGCGGCCGGCGCTGAGAGGCCTGGCCGGTGGACGCAGAAGCGCGTTCACCGCGCTCACGCTCGCGTCGTACCCGGCCCTACTCGCCGCCGCCGTGTGGCCGCTGCCCGCGACCTTCGCGGTGCTCGTGCCGCTGTCGTACGCCGCGGAGATCGCGCTGCCCGGCCGGGCGGCGGGGACGCTGAGCCGGGCCCATCTCGGGGCCACGGTCCGCTTCCTGTCGCGTGAGACGGCCGTCGTCGTGCTGCTGGCACGGCTGGCCTCGGAACGGTCGTGGTGGTTCGCGGCGTTCGCGGCCGGGCTGTTCCTGTTCCACGGTCTGCGCGCGGTGCAGACGTGGCTCGCCGAGCACGTCGACCGGCGGCACAACCAGATGCCGGTGGTGACCCGCAACATCCGCCTGCCCGCGCTGCGGATCCCGCCCGCGCCGCCCCGCGTGCTGCTCACCTGGCGGGGCGCCAAGCTGCTCTACCTCGACGCGCTCGCGGTCGTGCCGGCCGCGGCCGGGGCGTCGGCCGGCCTGGGCTGGACGGGCGCGGCGGGCGCCGCCGCGGCCCTGGCGCTGGAGGTCGTCGCGGTGGCCCTGCTGCTGGCGCACGCACGGCGGGCCAGGCACCTGGGCGACCGGCGCCGGGTCCTCGCGGTCGTGGACGAGTGGGTCGCCGCCTACCGGCCCGAGGTGGTCATGTACTTCTCCGGGCCGGTCACCGCGGCCTACCAGGCCACGATGTGGCTCGGGACGCTGGAGCGGATCGCGCCGAGGACGCTGGTGGTGCTGCGCGAGCGGGCCCTGGTCACGGCCCTCGGGTCGACGACGCTGCCGGTGGTGTGCGTCCCCTCCTCCGTCGACCTCATGAACTTCCGCGCGCTCGACGGCGTGCGGGTCGCGCTGTTCCCCGCCAACGTCGGCAACAACATCCACATGCTCCGGGTGCCGGGCGTGCGGAGCGTGTTCATCGGCCACGGCGACAGCGACAAGGAGGCGTCCTTCAACCCGTACACCAAGGTGTACGACGAGGTCTGGGTGGCAGGGCCGGCCGGGCGGGACCGCTACCTGCGCGCCCAGGTGGGCGTGCGCAACGAGGCCGTCGAGGAGGTCGGCCGCCCCCAGCTCGCCGGGGTGCGGCGCACCAGCCCGTACGCCGAGGGCACCTCGCCGCACCGGACCGTCCTGTACGCGCCGACGTGGGAGGGGTGGAGCGACGACCTGTTCCACAGCTCGCTCGTCGCCATGGGCCCGGCGATCGTGCACGCCCTGCTCACCAAGCCGGTGCGGGTGATCTACAAGCCTCACCCGCTGACCGGCCACCGCTCGCAGGCCGCCCGCTTGGCCCACCGGAAGATCATGAAGCTGCTGGGCGAGAGCACCGGCATGCCGCACCTCGTCGTGACCGGCCGCGAGCCGTCGCTGTACGAGTGCTTCAATGAGGCGGACGTGCTGATCTCGGACATCTCCAGCGTGGTGTCGGACTTCGTGGCCAGCGGCAAGCCGTACGTCGTGGCCAACGTGGCGGGCCTGCCCGAGGACCGGTTCCGCGAGCGCTACCCGGCCGCGGGGGCGGCGTACCTGCTCGGCACCGACCTGGCCGAGCTGCCGGACATCATGCGGCGTCTCGACGTGCCCGGAGAGGACGACATGGCCGCCGCCCGGCGGGCGCTGCGCGCCTACCTGCTCGGCGCCGACCATCCGGACCCGCTGGCCCGCTTCGAGGAGGCCGTACGGCGTGCCGCCGCACGGGCCGAGGCGCGCGCCCGCTCCCTCGGCCTGAACGCCCTCGATCCTGTCGTTCACGAGTGAGATACTGACCGCGTCAACTCAGCGTATCGACGTGGACACGAACGGACACCAGCCCATGGTCGCGATCTCACGCAAACCCCACGGCCCCGCTCTGGCACCCGTACCCGAGCGGCCACTGCCCGGCACTCCTCGTGAGCTGTTCGACTCGCTGCCCCCACTTCCGGGTCTGCGGACCGAGATCATCGACGGGAGACTGATAGTGAGCTCCGTGGGCACCCCCGAACACGGCCTAGCCGCCATGCAGTTGTTCCGCGCGTTCATCCCCCTCATCGACGAGCGAGGGTGGGAGGGTTTCAGCGGCAACGTGGACGTGTGCATCGACGGCAGCCGGGACCCGGTAGAGCCGGACTTCGTCCTCGCCCCCAAGGACTGCCCACGCTGGGGGGAGCGGGAACTGCTCTCCTCGGGGCTGATGCTGGTGGCCGAGGTGGTCTCGAAGGGGAGCGCGGAGGACGACCGGCTCAAGAAGCCGGCGATCTACGCCGGGGGCGGCGTCCCGGTGATGCTCCTGGTGGATCCGCTGACGAGGCCCGCGTCGGTCACGGTCTACAGCGACCCCAAGGAAGGTCAGTACCAGGTGACCTCGACGGTGCCGTTCAGGCGGGAGATTTACGTCCCCCACCCGATCGGCTTCACGCTGGACACCTCAGTCTTCGAAGAGGTCCTCTAGCCGCGCCCGTTCGGGCTTGGGACGGGGCTTGCTGAGCTTCGGGGGGCTGGTCAGGAAGCCCGTCCCCCACGAGACGTGCATGGTGGCGTACACGACCGGCAGGCGTACGAGCGCGGCGCCGGACAGCCCGCGGCCGGTGAGGACCGAGCCCGCGAGGATCGCCAGGAGATAGCCCCCGGGGATGATCAGGCCGGGCCAGAAGAACGGCGAGACCACCAGGCCGAGCGCCATCGCCGCCACGGCGGCCGGCGGGGCGAGGTAGCGCAGGTTGATCGTGCCCTGGTGGGTGCGGGAGACGACCCGCCGCCAGCGGCCGTAGTGGAAATACTGCTTGGCCAGGGCGCGCACGTTGGGCCGGGGACGGTAGGTGACGCGCATCCTCGGCTGGAACCACACCAGCCCGCCGGTCTCCCGGATGCGGTGGTTCATCTCCCAGTCCTGCGCGCGCAGGAAGTGCTCGTCGTAGCCGCCCACCCGGTCGAGGGCGCTGCGGCGGAAGACGCCCAGGTAGACGGTGTCGGCCGGGCCCGCCTCCCCACCTGTGTGGAAGCGCGCGTTGCCCACGCCGATCTTCGAGGTCATGGCGCAGGCCACCGCCTGCTCGAACGGCGTGATGCCCTCGGCGGCCATGATGCCGCCGACGTTGTCGGCGCCGGTCTGCTCCAGCGTCTCCACGGCCGTACGGAGGTAGTCGCGGGGCAGGATCGCGTGCCCGTCGACCCGCGCGACGATGGGGTTGCGCGACGCCGTGATGGCGGCGTTCAGCGCGTTGGGGGTGCGGCCCGTGGGGTTCGGCACGACGACGACGCGGCGGTCCTCGGCCGCGATGGCGTCGGCGACCTCCTGCGTGCGGTCGTGGGAGGGCCCCACGCTGATGACGACCTCAAGAGGGCCCTCGTAGTCCTGTTCGAGGACCTGCCGTACGGCGTCGCGCAGGTGCCGTTCCTCGTTGAGCACCGGCATGATCACCGACACCGGCGGCCAGGGCCGCGCGGGATTCTGGCTCGACTGTCGCGAGTCGGGAAAGGGCTTCATGGCGGCGCTCACGCTACTGTACGGAGGGGTGGAGACGGCAACCGGAGGACGGGAATGCCCGGCGACCAAGAGGAGGACTCCGGCGTCCGCGTAGGGGGCGACGGATACGGCGGCGTGAGGCTGACGGCACAACGCGCCCGCCAGCGGAGGACGAACCTCCGATCCCTCGTCATTTCGGGCTCGCTGTCCGGAGTCGTGCTCATCGGCTCGGGCGTCGCGTGGCTGGCGCCGAACTACGCGCTCAACCGGATCCACTCGGTGGACGCAGGAACGAGCGAGGCCGAATCCACGGGTGCGATGAATATCCTGCTGGTGGGCGTGGACAAGCGCGACAACCTGACCAGGCGCCAGCAGAACCAGCTCCACCTCGGCCGCGACGTCGGGCAGCGCACCGACACGATGATGGTGATCCACCTGTCGGAGGACCACCGCGGGGTGACCGTGGTCAGCCTGCCGAGGGACACCTGGACGACGATCCCCGGCAAGGGCGAGCACAAGATCAACGCCGCCTACCAGTTCGGCGGCGCCAAGCTGGCCGTGAAGACGGTGGAGCAGGCGACGGGCCTGCGCATCAACCACTACGTCGAGGTCAACGTGCTCGGGTTCATCGACGTAGTGGAGTCGCTGGGCGGTGTCACCGTCTGCACGCCGGTGGCCATCGACGACCCGAAGACCAAACTGAACCTGCAGCCGGGGACGTACACGCTGGACGGCGTCAACGCGCTCGCGTACGCCCGCACGAGGGCCACGGCGCGCTCCGACCTCGACCGCATCGACCGGCAGCAGCAGGTCATCTCCGCGCTGCTCGGCAAGGCGCTCAGCGGCGGCACGCTGACCAATCCCGCCAGGCTCGCCGGGTTCCTCGACTCCACGTTCAAGACGCTCACCGTGGACGCGGCCCTGCAGAAGAACCTGCTCGGCATGGTGAACCAGTTCAAGGACGTCTCGACCGACGACGTGTCGTTCGCGACCGTGCCGCTGGCCGACGTGAACTACCACGCGCCCACGGGCGAGTCCGCGGTGCTGTGGGACAAGACGGCCGCCCGCGCCCTGTTCCAGCAGATCGACGCCGACCAGCCCCTCGTCAAGCCGTCGGCGAAGGCCTCGGCGTCCGCTTCGGGCAGCGCCGCGGCGCCGGCGAGCCCCGCGTCCTCCCCGGCGGCCTCCCCTGTGGCCTCTCCGGCGGCCTCTTCTGGGGCGCTCACGATCCCGCCGGGCCGCATCTCGGTGAAGGTGCTCAACGGCACGCTCATCACCGGCCTCGGCGCGACCACGAAGGCCCGCCTCGTCGAGGCCGGGTTCATGGTGCCGTCGCCCCCCGGCGACACGGCCCGCCGTGACTTCGCCACCACGGTCATCCGCTACCCGCCCGGCCGCGAGGACTCCGCGCGTACGGTGGCCGCCGCCATTCCGGGGGCCGAGTTGCGCGAGCAACCGGACGTAACCGGCATCGAGGTGGTGGTGGGCCAGAAGAACCACGACGTGAAGAAGGTGACGGTCGCCGCGCCGGCGGGCTCCGCCGCCTCCGCCTCGCCCACGCCGCAGGCGACCCCCTCCGCCCGGACCGCCACGCAGAACATCTGCAAGAAGTGACCTCCCGGCCGGAGACGAGCCGCGGCACCCGAGGTCAGGACAGTCCGAGACCGAAGCGGTAAACCGGTCGATGGACAACAGGTCCATCGACCGGAGGGTACACATTCACGACCCTCTCGAAAATCCTTGACTCATGCGCTGGCGGGCGCAAGCCGAATTTGGGCCCGCCAACGCATGCACCTTACTTCGCGGGCACGCTGCGGCTTGACGTGCCGGTCGTGACGTGTGCCGCGGACCCGCCGAGAGGAGACCCCCTTGTTTCTCACGATCCGCCGACGATGGGCAGTGCCACTGCTGGCAGTGGTGACGGCATTCGCCGTTGCCGTCACCTCGTCGTCCGTTCACAGCGCCTCCGCCGAGACTGCCCCGGTCCCCCGGTTCTCCGCGGTCGATCTCGTCGACGCCATCGCCTTCGGCCAGGGGCCGGCGGCGCGTTATCTGCACCCGTCCAGGCAGGAGCCGTTCCCGCTGGACGACAAGCTCGCGAAGGTCAAGCAGCTGGTGGACCAGAACGTCGCGCAGAACGGTCAGGTCGCCGCCGATCTCGCCGCGAAGCTGCAAAGCGGCAACCGCGTGGCCGTTACGGGCGCCGTCGCCACCCTCGCCAAGATCGCCCAGGCGGCGATGAGCAAGGTGTACGGCGCCGATGTCGTCGACCGCGCCATCAGCCGCACCAAGGCGCAGATCAGCGCGTCCGTCGACGCACAGGGAAACGGGGCGGCGGCCTACCAGGTCAACACCAACTACCAGATCAACACCAACTACCTCTACGCCTACGCGGCCCTCTACGGCGCCGCCGCCGTTCTGATCATCATCGTCCTCCTCCTGCCGGTCGCCCCGGCCAACGGCGCTCCGGTCCTGGACAACGTCGACAACTCGGCCAGGCTGGCATACGAGCAGTTCATCGACCAGATCGCCGGCAATCTTCGCGCGGCGTAGGACGCACGCGCCCGGCATCCCCATAGAGAGTTAAGAGGAATTCGTCCGATGGGGCTCAGGTTTTGGCAGAAGGGCGGAAGATCCGTCACCACGACTCGCGATCACTCCCACTTCCGTCTGCCTGAGCCCCAGCCCGGGGCTCGTGCGGCCATACGGCGGGGAGGACGCTTTCTTGTGATCGCGTCGGTTGCGACGGCCTTCGTGACCTATGTTCTCCATGCGGCTCTCCCTGTGAACGCGGTGGAGCTGCCCTTCGAGAACAGGGACGTCATCCGGCAATTCATCCCCGAGGGATGGGCGTTCTTCACCGCCAGCCCTCGTACCGTCTATCCCCAGGTTTACGAGAACGCGGCCGGCGCGTGGCGGGTGCACGGCGGAACTCTCGTCGTACCGTCCGGGCTGTTCGGACTGAACCGGTCGCAGCGCGCGGAAGGCACAGAGGCGGCCCTGCTGGTGTCCTCGATTCCCAAGGACACCTGGCAATCGTGCGACACGCTGCCCACGAACTGCCTCAACGGAATGCAACCGGCCGTCGCGTTACGCAATACATCGACGCTGCGTCATATTTGCGGAGACATCGGATTTGTCAACCAGGAAGTCCTGCCATGGGCATGGAGAAGGTCCAGCACGATCATGCCCTCGACGGTGGTGCGGGTGAGGGTCACATGCTGACAGGTCAACTTGAACGACTGGGCGGCTGGATCAGGCCGTACGTCGCGCGGCCCCCCTGGGGGACGGTCCTGGGGCTCGCGCGCACGCTGCTCGCTCTCGGTACTTTGGGCACCCTGCTCGCGACTCCCGCGTCCGTCCTGCTCTCCCCGCTCGCGGGCGGTGTCCGGCCGCCGGTGTGCTCGGGCGCGGGCTCCTTGAGCCTCTGGTGCGTCCTGCCCTCCGACCGGCACGAGCTCGCCAAATGGGTGTCGATCGGCGTGCTGGCCGTCGTGGCCAGCGGTTGGCGTCCGACGCTCACAGCGATACCCCACTGGTGGATCTCGTGGAGCTTCATCACCTCCGTCACCGTCCAGGACGGAGGTGATCAGGTGACCGCCGTGCTCACCCTGCTCCTCATCCCCATCGCGCTCACGGACCCCCGCCGATGGCACTGGACTCCCACGGCCTGGAGAGGCGTCTCCGAGACCCGGCGACTCGTCGCGGTCACGGCGTTCTTCCTCATCAGGGTGCAAGTGATGGTGATCTATCTGCACGCGGGAATCGCCAAGCTCGGGGTGCCGGAATGGGTGGACGGAACCGCCATCTTCTACTGGTTCCGAAACGTCGCTTTCGGCGCACCGGAACTGCTGCGACCGCTACTCGACGCAATGACCGACGTTCCTCTGCTGGTCGCTCTCATCACGTGGGGCTCGATCGTCCTGGAGGTCCTCATCGGCGTGGCGCTCTTCCTGCCGACGCGGGCACAGGTCGTGCTGCTGTTTTCCGGACTGCTATTCCATGACGCGATTTCCGCGCTCATGGGCCTGTGGAGCTTCGACGCGGCGATGACGGCCGCACTGGTCCTCTACCTGTCTCCCATCGGCGCCAACCTGGCGGGGGTGAAGAATGCGACCAGGCTCTGGCGGAAGCGGAACCTGTCAGGCGGGCAGGGTCAGCCCGCCACCGCGGAGTCCGAAGAGCCGCCGAAACCAGAATCGTCTAGCATGATTGTTCCCGGCGGCACCGGCAGAGAACTTGTCCGGGAAAGTGAGGCGGGCTGAATGTTTTCGGATCTCCTGCAGGTCATGTTGCCGCTTGCGGTGATTCTGGGAGTGGTCCTTCACGGAGTGACTCTCGCGAAGACGGGCGACCTGGCGGAGATCTCCGTCTCGGAACGAGAGATTCTGATAAGCCCGCGCAGCGTATTCAAGATCCTCTCGCTGCGCTGGAACATTCGCCTTCCCTCGGAGGCCATCACAGGTGTGTCCGTCGTCCTGCCGGGAGGGGTCCAAGCGCCGGGCCTGCGATACGGCGCCGTCTTCTTTCCGGGGCTGACGGCAGGCACCTACATGGCTCCCGACGGTATGTCGTACTGGCTGACCGGCCAGCGTCTGCCCGCATTGGAGATCACCTTGCGTGAGGGGTCTCTGTCGTACGTCGTCGTCCAGGTGCGCGATCCGGAGGCCGTGGCCACGCGCATCCGCAACCGCGGCAACGCGCCTTCGGGCGGGCCTGGACGGGGATGACGGACCATGGCTGTTTCGCCCGCCCGTAGGGATCTGCTGATCTTCCTCGGTGTCGCCTTCGGCCTCTCCTGGCTGATCGCGCTGCCGCTCTGGCTGGGAGAAGGCCTGGGGTCGCCGCTGGCCGGGCCGATCATCACCGTGATGTCGTTCACCCCGGCCCTGGGCGTGCTGGCTGTCCAGCTGACGCACCGCGGATCGGCCGCCGGCTTCCGCGAGGCCACCGGCCTCACGATGGGCCCGAACAGGAAGCGGACGATCGGATTGATCGTGGCCGGCTGGCTGGGAGTCCCGCTGATCGCGGTGGTCGCCACCGTCGTCAGCGCGATGCTCGGCCTCGTCTCTCTCGATTTCGGGAGACTCAGCCTCCTGCGGGGCGCCGTCGAATCGGCCACTCCCGCCGGTGCGGACGTGCCCGACCTGAGTCTTGTCGCCGCCTCGCAGGTCGTGGGAGCGCTGACGATCGCCCCACTGATCAACTCGATCGTGGTCCTGGGCGAAGAACTGGGGTGGCGGGGTTGGCTGCTGCCCCGTCTCGCCGGGAGCCAGGGCGTTCTCAAAGCGCTGGCGGTGACCGGGTTCGTCTGGGGACTGTGGCACGCGCCCCTAACGCTACTCGGCTACAACTATCCGGATATCGGTCCGTGGGCAGCCCTGGCGTTCACTGGATTCTGTGTGCTGTTCGGCATGCTGGTCGGCTGGTTGCGCCTGTCTTCCGGCAGCCTGTGGCCGGCGATACTGGCCCACGGCTCGCTGAACGCCTGTGCGGGGCTGCCGCTGTTACTGGGAGACGCGACCGAGCCGCCGAACATGCTCGTCGTGGGACTGCCGGGTTTCGTCGGATGGGCATTCCTGGCCGTTCTCGCCGTGGTCGTCCACCGGTGGTCCCCCATCCGCTTCACCGACGTCGAAGGCCGGGTGAACCCGTGAACGGATCCACTCCGTACGATCTGCCGCTGCTGGTGTACGACGGTGACTGCGGCTTCTGCGCCACTTCGCTTCGCGTCCTGCGGCGGATGCTTCCCTCCTGGCCTCAGGCGACCGCCTGGCAGGCAGCGGACCTGGGCCGTCTGGGTCTGTCCGCCGACCAGGCCCAGCGCGCCGCGTGGTGGGTGACCGGTGACCGGCCGCCCCGCCGCGGAGCGATGGCGTTCGCCGCGCTGCTGGCCTGGCAGCCCGCGCGCGGCTGGCGACTCACGGGCTGGTTGATAGCGCACCCGCCCTTGTCGTGGGCGGCGGTCGTCGTGTACGCATTGGTGGCCCGGCACCGCCGCCACCTGCCGGGCGGCACCGCGGCGTGCTCGGTATCACCGGGAATCAATCGGCCGAAGATCAGATCAAGCCCCACCTCAGGGCGGCGGTGACCGCCGCCGTCCGGTCGGAGACGTCGAGCTTGCCGAAGATGCGATTCAAATGCGTCTTCACGGTGCTTTCACCGATGATCAGCGACCGTGCGATCTCGGCGTTGGACCGCCCCTTCGCCACCAGGGAGAGGATCTCCGCCTCGCGAGGAGTCAGGGGTTGCGTTTCCGGCACGCTCATTCTGGACACGAGTTTCGTGGCCACCGGCGGAGCGAGAACCGTGCCTCCCTCGACAACCGTGGAAATCGCCGAGAGCAATTCGAGCACGCTGGTTTCTTTCAACAGGTAGCCGGCGACGCCCGCCGAAATCGCTCCAAGGATGTCCCGGTCGTCCGCGGAGCCGGTCAATACGACCACCCGGGTCTCGGGGCGGTCGTCCAGAATGCGCGCGACGGTGTCCGCACCACCTCCGGATGACATCCGCAGATCCATCAACACGACGTCCGGGCGCAATTCCCTCGCCCGTACGACGGCCTCATCCCCCGAGGAGGCCTCGCCTGTTATCGCGATATGAGAGTCGGCGAGGACGGCGCGCAACCCTTCCCGGAAGATCGGATGACTGTCCGCTATGATCATTCTGATCATTGAAATCCCCGTGATAGTTGGTGTCGGCGCGCGCGTCTTCTTCGTTCCCACCGAAGCCAGGCCGGTGCGAGACCATCCCCATGGCCGAGGACGCCGTCCGCCGGATTACCCCGTTTCCCGTTTTCCCGCTCAACGAATGCAGCCGTTGACCACTGCGGTAATCAAAGGCCGCCGCGATCGCCACGACCTTTTCGACCGATCCCCGTTCAGCCCCATTCATGCATCATCGATGCATACACCACTTTTATCCCATCTTCACATCGCCCACAAGATCCCGTAGAGGAAATCTGCGTCCCAGTTGACACCCTGCCGCGGTGCCCGCGGCTCGCGCGCGAGGCCTCGAGTACGGAACACCGGCCGGTCACCGAGCGGCGATCACGCCGTACGGATTCGGCGATGCGGACGGACTGGAGGACATCTGGGAATTATGAGCCTCGCGTGACTATGGTGAAGCAGGGCGAATATCGCTCCTTTGGACACCATTGCTGGCGAGTCGAGGGAGCGCACAGTGGCCGACCGTTCACGACCGTCCCAGGACGGGCCCGTACGTATCCACGCCGCCGGAATGGGCGGTACGGATCCGAGGCCGGGCGGAGGGGTACCGTGCTGACGTACGGCAGGCACCGACGGGAGATTCACGGCGGCGAACCGGAGACCACCCAGGACCGCATGGACCTTCTCGCGGTCGTGCGGGCGCTTGAATGCCTCACCCGGCCGGTGTCCGTCCAGCTCATGTTCGAGGGCGACCACGTGCGGCGGTGGGCGGTTCAGCGGTCCCCCACGCCGCCGGTCGATCGCGACGGCGACCTGTGGCTCCGCCTTGCGGCGGCCGCCCGGGCGACACGAGATCACGTCGATCCACCTCGACGGCGACTTCGCCGATCCCGGCTGCTTCCGCGCACTGGAACTGGCGACGGACGCGCTCACCGAGGCCGAGGACCAGCTCGTGCGTCTCGAACGCGAGCGGGAAGAGCAAAAATACAACGCGCCGTGCGAGGGCCCCTCAATCGACACAGTGCTCACGGAGTTCCTCGCCGACCGGCGCGACACCTGCTCCCCGCGCACCTTCGGGAAAGCCGTCCCGGGGCGCCGCGACTACCGGGCCTGGGCCTTCATCGCGTCGCGGACCGCGTCGAGGAGCGTGGCGGCCCTCAGGTCCGGTACGCCTTCCCTGATGTGGTTCATGACGTAGCCGAAGGCCAGGCCGGTCGCCGGGTCGGCGAAGCCGAGGGAGCCGCCGTAGCCGGGGAACCCGAAGGCGGCCGGGCTGTACCAGAAGGCGTCGGGTGTCGGCAGGCCGAAACCGGTGGCGATCCGGACGGGCACGCGCAGGACGCGGTCCACACCGCTGACCTGCTCGGTGGTCGCCGCCGCCAGAGTGGCGGGTGAGAGGACGCGATGCCCGTCGACCTCACCGATGAGCGCTGCGTAGAAGCGGGCCAGCGCGCGTGCGGTGCAGATGCCGTTGGTCGACGGCATCTCCGCGAGCTGCTCGGCGGGGTCGTCGTGGTTCAGCATCGGCGTGACGACGGTCATCGCCCGCATCGTCAGTGACGTGGGATCGGCGTAGGCGCTCATCACCTCGCGCGCGGGCTCGGGCAGGGCGTCCAGGTCGATCCCGGCCAACGCGCCGAGGTCGATCGGGGCGGCGACGATCCGGCTGACCCGATGCTGCTCGGATTCCGGCAGCCCGATCCACAGGTCCAGGCCGAGCGGTGCCGCGATCTCCTCGGCGAGGAACGTGCCGAGACTTCGGCCGGTCACCCGGCGGACGACCTCGCCGACCAGCCAGCCGTACGTGTGGGCGTGGTAGCCGTGATCGGTGCCCGGCTCCCAGAACGGCCGCTGGGCGGCCAGTGCGGTCACCATGGGGTCCCAGGCGATCGCCTCCGCCGGAGTGATCGGGTGATCGAGCGCGGGCAGTCCGGCCTGGTGGGTGAGCAGCCAGCGGACCGGGATCCGGTCCTTTCCGCATGCCGCGAACTCCGGCCAGTAGTCGGCGACGGGGGCGTCCAGGTCCAGCTCGCCGCGCTCGGCCAGCAGGTGCGCGCAGGCGGCGGTGACGCCCTTGGTGGTGGAGAACACGACCTGCAGGGTGTCGCGCTCCCAGCGGCGGCCGGTCCCGGGGTCGGCGATCCCGCCCCACAGGTCGACGACCTTCCGGCCGCGCAGGTAGACGGCGACCGCGGCGCCCACTTCCTGTCCGCCGGCCAGGTTGGCCGCGAACGCCTCACGTACCGCTTCGAATCCGGGTGCGGTCTCGCCGCCGATTTCGGGCATGCGTCATCGCCTTCGTGATGGGATTGATCGGGGGGAAGTGCTACCTCCGCCAGTGCCCGACGAGCCAGGCGCAGATTTCCGGCTCGGTCATCTCGGGGAAGTCCTCGGACAACGTGACGAGCGCGCGCAGCGCCTCGTCCCGGTCCATGCCTCGCGCCGCCGCTTCCTTCAGGTATTCCTGTCGCGCGGCGGTAGGACGTCCGCCGCCCGCGCCACGGCCCGGCAGGCCGTTGCGCCACTCGATGATCTCCGCCAGGCGGTCAGGCCGCCAGCCGGGAGTTCCGTCGACCTCGACGTCGGGCTCGGGGAACGGGCGCTCCGAACCGCCGGGATAGCGGGAGCGCCACTTGTGCACCGCGTGCCGGCTCACGCCCAGCGCCTCGCCGATGCCGATGACGCCGAGGTACCGCTCGGTCATGGTGCACCAACTCTGTCTGTACGGCCTCCTCCGCGATTCTCATTACTACCACGCCCAAGACGGAGTCCCGCATCGTCGATGCACTAACTTCGTCCCTTACGGAGACGAAGTTATGCCAAGAGGCGGAACATCGTCAACAGCCGGAAAGCCGACGGCGTTCACGGCTCCAGTGGTGACCGCGCCGCCCATCCCCATGGCCACGTGCTGATCGCGACGGCCCAGCGCCGCGTTTCGTGCTCACGGGGTTTCCTTCGGGGGCTCGGGTGCGGGGTGGAGGTGAGGAGTCATGATTTCGCGGTCAGGCCCAGGATGAGGGTGTCCAGCGCGAGGCGGGCCAGCCGGACGGCCTCCTCCCCGGACAGCGCCTGGAGCGGCCCGTGGACGCGCAACTCGGCGAGGCCGTGAACGGTGGACCAGCACGACCACTCGGCATCGGCACGGCGAGCCGGCGCCATGACTCCCGCCCGCGTCATCTCGTCGAGGATGCCGAGCAGGATGAGGTGGGGCGGGGGCGGGCCCCCCTCCTCGACTCCGTCCGGCGGCGCCTCCTGCGAGGCGCAGGCGAGCTCGTACCAGCCGGGAGTCGACTGGGCAAACCCCACGTACGCCAGCCCGAAGGCGCGCAGCCGTTCGGTGGATCGCCTCGCGGAGTCGAGGCCGGGCGTGATCGCGTCGAGCCGCTCGATGATGGAGCGCGCGAGACGATGCCGGGCCTCCAGCGCGACGGTGAGGACGAGCACCCTCAGGTCAGCGAAGTGCCGATAGGCGGCGTTGGGACTCACCCCGACCGCGCGGGTCACCTCGCGCAGGCCCAGAGCACCGGCGCCCTTGTCTCTGGCGAGGTCGAGAGCGGCCTCGATCAGGGCCGAACGCAGGTTGCCGTGGTGGTAGCCCGGCGAGGTTCTCTTCATGCTTGCCTGACACCTCCGTGGATGTCTACAGTGTGCACATTGCGGATGTTCACAGTGTATACATCATTCGAGACGGGACGGAAGGAACGGCGAATGGACGCCGATGCCGTACGCGACGCAATCGCGAACGAGCGGATGAGCCTGTGCGACCTGCTGGAAGAGCTGGACGACGCCGAGTGGGCAACCCCATCGCTGTGCGCGGGCTGGACGGCGAAGGATGTGGTGGCCCACCTGACGACCACCACCCGCACCACGGTGCTGGACATGGTCGCCGGCATGGCCCGCGCCCGCGGCGACTTCCACCGCATGACCGACAGACGTGCCCGCAGACGCGCGCAGAGGTTCACTCCGGCCGAACTCGTCGCGCAGCTGCGCCAGAGCGCGATTTCGCCGCGCCGCATGCCAGGCAGCGGACCGCTGGATCCACTGGTGGACCTGCTTGTGCACGGGCAGGACATCGCCCGCCCGCTGCACCGTGACCGGCCACTCCCGGCAAGTCCTGCGGTCGCGGCCCTGACCTACGTCGCCGGCAACCGCTTCTACGACGCGCCCGCGCGTCTCGCAGACCTTCACCTCGTCGCCACCGACGTGGACTGGACGTCCGGCAGCGGGCAGGAGATCAGCGGCGCGGTCGGCGACCTGCTCCTGATCGCGATGGGGCGTCCGGCCGGGCTGGCCGGCCTGTCCGGTCCCGGGACGGACGTCCTGACCGCACGGATGCACGGCCTTGAGCCTCGGCCCGGCCGATGAGCGTCGACGGCCGGGCCAGAAGATGCGACCAGGCGGCCCGCGCCCACGACCGCCACGCCACGTCTCGCGATCGGGCCGTCTCACCTGCGAGAGGGACGCTCCACCGGTGGGGGCTCTCCAGGCAGGCGGAGCGTGCGGTGGACCATCTGGTGCAGGTAGGTGCGGAAGCGCCACAGCGCGCCGGAGTGGTCGTGGTCGTAGCGCCGGCCCGACCGGTCGTACACGCCGCTCTGCACGAAGCTGTGCACGCACCAGATCACCGCGTTGATCGTGTAATCAACGTCCACATCCGGGGTGGTCACCAGCGGGGCGATGGTGTCGATCACGAACTGCGCCGCCGGCGCGGCGTACATCGGCTCCAGCTCGGGGATGTCGGTGGCGTCGGCGAGCCACCTGTGGGTGTAGAGCGCCGGATACTCCGGCTGGTGACAGCAGAAGTCGATGTATCGGTCGAGGAGCCGGTGCAGGGCGATGATCTTCTGATCGGGCGAGGCGCCGACGATGTCCTTGATCCCTTTCTCCAGGACGGCGTTGTGCGCGCTGTTCATGCGGTCCATGACCTCGAGATAGATCTCCCGCTTGTCGCCGAACTGCCGCCTCACGAAGGCCACGTCCGTGCCCGCGGCGTCGGCGATCTGCCGCATGTCCGTGCCGTCATAACCCAGCCCGGCGAACAGGCGGGTCGCCACCTGGAGAACGCGGTCGGACAGGTCCCCGTCGCCCGTACCCGTCATGCGGTAGTCGGTTCCCGCCTGGTTGCCCCCTAATCACCGTACGGTGGGCCCGGTCCGGAACTGTTCCGGACACTCGCCGGGCTTGTGCGGGTTCCCGGCGGGCCGGGATCTTCGTGGGGTTCTCTCAGACGCTCCTCGCGAGACGCCTATGGAGGTCCCCTCGTGCACCGATCATCCGCTCCGGAGGGCGGATCGACGCTTCGGTTCGGGTTGCTGGGCCCGGTCGAGGTCAGGAGGAACGGCAGGCCGGTCCCGCTCGGCTCACCCAAACAGCGTGCCCTGCTGACCGCGCTGCTGCTCGAACCCAACCGGGTCGTGTCGATCGACCGGCTGGTCATGGCCGTCTGGGACGAGGAGCCGCCCCGCTCCGCCGTCGCCAACGTCCGCACCTACATCAACCGGCTGCGGGGCACGCTCGGCGAAGGCGAGCGGCTGGCGGCCCGGCCGCCCGGTTACGTCCTCACCGTGCACGCCGGCGAGCTCGACGTGAACGAGTTCGCCGATGCCCTGCGTCGGGGCAGGCAGGAACTGTCGGCCGGGCGGCCGGAGACGGCGCTGCGGCACCTGACGGCGGCCCTCACCCGGTGGCGCGGCGCGCCGGCCGAGGACGTGCCCAGGTCGGCGGCGCTCGGCCCGCGCCTGGACGCGCTCGCCGAGCAGCGCTGCCTGGCCCTGGAGGCGCAGGCCGAGGCCCGCCTCATGCTGGGCGAGCACGCCGAGGCGGTGCCGGAGCTTCGCGAGACGGTGGCCGCCCATCCGGCCAGGGAGCGGCTGTGGGGCAGCCTCATGCTCGCGTTGTATCGCACCGGCGACTCCGCGGCCGCGCTGTCCGCCTACGGGCAGGCGCGTACGTTCCTGGCGGAGGAGCTGGGTGTCGAGCCCGGGCCCGAGCTGGCCGAGCTGCACCGGAGCATGCTCAACCGGGATCCCGCGCTCGGGGCGGTATCCCCGCTCGCCGCCCGCGGCCCGTCCCACCCGGCGCCCCTGCCGGGAACGGGGCAGCAAACGGGGCCGAAGCCGGCGCCGGTCGCGGCTCCCGGAGGTCTCGTGAGTCTCCTGGGCCGGGATCCGGAGCTGAACCAGCTCGTGGCCGCGATCACCGCCGGACATCCGCGGCCCGTCGCCGTGCACGGCGCGGCGGGGGTGGGCAAGTCGGCCCTGGCCCTGCACGCCGTCCGGACGGCGGCGCCGGATTTCCCGGACGGCGTGTTCCACGTCGATCTGCGGCCCTTTCCCCGGCCCGGTGCGTACGAGACGCTCGCTCGGCTGCTGGGACTGCTGGGACTGGCGGACGACGAGATCGCCGCCGATCTCGACGACGCGGTGCTCCAGCTCGCGAACGCCACGGCCGGCAGGCGCGTGCTCGTCCTCCTCGACAACGTGACCGACGAGGGGCAGGTGCGCCCGCTGGTCGGCGCCTGTCCCGGCTGCCGGTTCGTCATCACCAGCAGGACGGTGCTCGCGGCGCTCGACGACGTCGACCACCTGTCTCTCGCTCCCCTGACGGACGACGCGGCGTACGCGCTGGTGGTCCGGCTCTGCGGCAGGGACCGGGTGGATCCCGAGCAGGTGAGGAGAGTGGCCCGGCTCTGCGACAACCTGCCGCTCGCGCTGCGGATCGCGGGCAAGCGGCTCGCGGTCCGGCGGGAGTGGACGCTGGCGGCGTTCGCCGACATGCTGGCCGGCGAGGAGCACCGGCTCGACCTGCTGACCTGCGGTGACCTTTCCGTGCGCAGCGCCCTCGACCTCGACTACCAGGTCCTGCGGCAGTGCGGGGGAAAGGCGAACGGCAGTGCGCTCGGCCTGTTCCACCGCCTCGGCGAACGCGGCATGGCCGGCTGCGGGTCGACGACCGCGGCGGGGCTCCTCGGATGCGACCGGCGCACGGCGTGGGCGGCGCTCGGCAGGCTGGCCGATCTCCGCCTGATGACGTCCATAGCCCCGGACCACTACCGGATGAACGACCTCACCCGCCTGTACGCCATGGAGGTCGCCAGAGCCGCAGGAAAACCCGCGAACGGGAATTCGGCGGCTTTCGCCTGACGGGCGATGCGAGAGCGGAGCGCCCTTCACACGAGGGGAATTCGCGCGACAGGGCGCTCCGCCGTACCCGTTCAGCAGGTGTACTGCCACGGAGTGCAGTAGCCGCTGGGGATGCCCGACCCGGTGCAGCAGTAGCGGCGCACGCAGGTCCCCGAGTACTCGTACCAGCAGTTGACGGCCTCCGCGCGGGTGGCCGGGACCAGCCGGGCGACCATCCGGTCCGCCAGCCGCTGAATCGTCCGTGTCATTCAGTTCCTCCTTTTGAAGGGACTCCTTTTCGGTGACCGACGTTAGGAGCGGATCCGATCGCGGACGTACCACTCCGATACACGAATTCCTGTATCGGCTTCATTCACCCGTGCAACCGCCGGAGCACGACACCCGTGATCCTGGTTTCCGGAAGGAGACCCCAGTGGCGCGAGTCGGTGCTGCGCGACGGGTTGTCTCCGAGGACGAACAGCCGCCCCGGTGGCACCCGGGTCTCCCCCAGCGCCTCGAATCCCGGAGGGATCGGATCCCCGGCCACGGCCGCGGCCCTTTTGATCACCAAATTCGTGCCGCCGTCGAGCGCGAAGCCCTCCCCCGGGCCCACGCGGGAGATGACCACGACGTCCCCGCGCCGGACGCGTCCCCGAGACCGGCCGGGCCGGCCCGGCCGCAGCCTGCGTACGAGGACCCGGTCACCGGACCGCAGACCGGGCTCCATGCTCTCCCCGTGCACCTCGACGACGCGCAGCGTCCGCCTGGCCGCCGTCACGGCGCAGCCGCCGAGCGCCGATGCGAGCAGGACGAGCAGGACGAGCAGGACGGGTGTCATCGTGCCCCCGAGAGCCGGTCGTGCGGGGCATCGGAGTTCCGGTCCTCCCGGTGCCGGTATCCCTCGGCCTGCAGGGCGAACAGGTGGGCGTAGATCCCGCCGCAGGCGAGCAGCCCGGTGTGCGTGCCCTGCTCGGCAACCTGTCCGCCGTCCAGGACCACGATGTGGTCCGCGTCGCGCACGGCGCCGAGCCGGTGGCTGATCAGCAGGCTCGTGCGGCCGCGGCGGTGCTCCCGCAGGCCCCGGTGGATCTCGTGCTCCGCCTCGGCGTCCAGGCCCGAACTGGGCTCGTCCAGGATCAGCAGATCCCTCTCGCCCCGCAGGTAGGCGCGGGCGAGGGCGAGCCGCTGCCACTGCCCGCCGGACAGGTGGACTCCCACGTCACCGCCCCCGTCCTCGGTGGGAGCGTCCTCCTTGAGACCGTCCTCCACGGGCCCGGTGAAGATGCGGGACAGCATGGTGTCGTACCCCCGGGGCAGACGGCACACGACGTCGTGCACGCCCGCCCGCCGTGCCGCCGCCTCGATCCTCCCCCGGTCGTCCATCGCGGTGAGGTCGCCCAGGCCGATGTTCTCGGCCGCGGTCATGTCGTAGTGCATGTAGTCCTGGAACACCGCCCCGATCCGCGCGCGAAGCTCCGCCGGGTCCATCTCCCTGAGGTCGATCCCGTCCCAGCGGATCGAGCCGCGCTCCGGGTCGTACATGCGGCACAGGAGCTTGACCACCGTGCTCTTGCCGGCGCCGTTCCTGCCGGCGAGCGCCACCGCGCTGCCGTACGGAATGGTCAGGCTGACGCCGCGCAGGGCCCAGGGGTGGTCGGGTGAGTAGCGGAACCACACGTCGTTCAGCTCGATCCCCCGGCGCAGCGGGCCCGCCCGCCGGGGCCGGGCCGGGACCGGCAGGTCCGGCCCGGCGTCCAGGACGGCGAGGTAGTGGCCGAACAGCAGCACCTGCTGATGCGCGGTGACGAGTTCGAGGACGAGGCCGCCTGCCGCCGCCTGGACTCCGGCGACGGCGGCCACGAACAGCGCCACGTCACCGATCGCGCCGGTGCCGTTCGCCGCGGACACGAGGACCCACAGCAGGCCGCCCCCGGCCGCGAGCGCGGCCGTCGTCCCGGTGACGGCCTGGACGCCCAGCTCACGCCGGTCGGTACGGCTCCGCTCGGCGTTCGCGGCCCGCCGCTGGGCGTTCATGAGCCCGCGCAGGTGCGCCCCGATGCCGAAGAGCCTCAGCTCCTTGGCCGCCTGGACGTTGACGAGAAGCTCACCGAAGAAGATCTCGCGGCGCTCGACGGGGCCGATGCCCCACAGCATCGCGGCCCGCCGCCGCGACAGCCGGAGCTCAGCGGCCAGGGACGGCACCACGGCGGCGAGCACGAGGGCGGCCATCCATGGGCTGATCGTCACGAGGGAGACGAGGAACCCGGCACCGGTCATCGCCGTCCTGGCGGCGCCCAGGGCGGCGGAGACCACCATGCCCGGGGTCGCCCCGCCGTACTGCTGGGCCATGCGGATCCGGTCGTGGAACGCGGGGTCCTCGAACCTGGCGAGGCCGACGAACCGCTCGGTGGCCCGGAAGAGGCGGTCCTGTGCGACGAGGCCGATCCTGCGCCCGCTCTCGTCCTTGACGTACTGGACGATCTGCGGCCCGAGCGCCGTCAGCACCCCGCACCCGGCGAGCACCGCGCCCAGAGCCGCCGTCACACCGGCCCCGGGGCGGCCGCCGGCGATCTCGTCGAGGACCAACTTGGTGCACCAGGCGATCGTCACCGGCAGGACGGCCATGAGCGCGCTGAGGACGGCGAAGGCGATGGTCAGCCCCCTGCCCGCCCGCCAGGCCATGCGGAGAGCGGTGACCACCGCCCGCGCTCCGGCCGAGCCCCGCACCCGCGGCCTCACGCGTGTGCGGGAATCTTGTCGAGGTCCTCCAGCGTGGTCCCGCTGGCGACGACCCTCCTGTGCTCGTCGACCAGGGCGAGGGAGGGGAAGCCGCGCACCTGCAACGCCTTCGTCAGGCCGGTGCCGTACTCCTCGATCAGCACCAGGGCGACCGGCTCCAGCGTCCGCCGCTCGTCCGCCATCTCCTCCTCCGTACCGACGAGCACGGCCAGCACGTTGCCGCGTCCTCCGGGGAAGGACCGCGCGTGCTCGGCGAACTGCGGCAGGCGTTCGTGGCAGGCCGAGCAGTCGGGCGAGAAGACCCCGACGAGGACCGTCTCGGTCAGCGTCTCGTCCGAGACGTGGACACCGTCGGTGCTCGTCGCGGAGAAACCGCCGATCACCGCCCCGGGTGGGAGCACGATGGACGGCAACCCCGCCGGTCGCGCCGACAGCATCTCCTCGTGTGCCCGCAACCGCCGGATCACGCCGACCGTCAGCACCAGATCGACCAGGCACAGGACGCCGACGCTCAGGACGAGCGCTGTCAGGAACGGCATGAGGAACTACCTCCGTCGGGATGAACTGGTGAAGAGACCGGCGATCTCGCCGATCGCGGACAGCAGGACCGCCACGGCCCCGGCCGCCAGGGCGACCGCGGCGAGCCCGGCCGGCCCGAGGCCCGCGAAGACGGCACCGGTCCCGGCGTGGACGGCGCCGGCCCCCGCTTGGACGGCCCCGGCCGCCGCCGCCACGATGAGCACGGCGTTGCGCGCGAGATGACCGGCCCCCACCGGAACGGCGGAGGCGCCGAAGCAGCGGCAGGGCACCCGCCTGCCGCGCCGCAGGGCGACGACGATGGCCGCGGTGAACGCCACGAGCAGCCCGAGCGCGACGCAGAAGCCGGCGAGCACGGTGGGCCGCCAGGCCAGCAGCGGCGCGACGGCGATCTCGGCGGCGGCGACGAGCGCCGCGACGGGCCGGGACGGCAGCCGCACGAGGGCGCTGGTGGCCGCCGTGAACTCCTCGTACGCCGCCCGCCCGCGCAGCTTGCTCACGGCGGACATGAGGAAGACGATCCCCGTGAGCAGCCGGCAGAAGGCGAAGAGATAGGCCACGGGCGTCCTCGATCCCCGGTCGGGCAGGCGGGTCTCCCACCACGCTAGGAACCCCCGCGGGACGCCGGATATACGACGGCTACACGCCGCGATGTATCAGGTCGAACGCTCCTGTACGACGGAAATCGAATCGTCAATCGACGGGGCCGAAACCCGATAACCCGATAACCCCGGACTCGGGATTTCGACTCCGGTGCCATCACCGGAATCGCCCCGTCGAGGAATGGGCCGTCAAGGTGCTCGTGCGAATTTGGCCGGTGTGACGCGGGGACTGCATCATGGGTGACGTTTCGCTCCGGCGACGAATCGGAGCAGTATGGAAACGGGGCGGAAACGCGGCCGTGGGAGACCGAAGGGCGACGATGAAGGCATTTCTGGTTTTCCTCAGCGTCGCCATGCTGGGGGCGGTGATCGCGACTCTCCTGCTGTTGTGGAGTCCGGCGGGCGACGCGGACAAGGAGCCCGTGGCCTCGGTTTCCACCTCCGCCTCCTCCGCGTCCCCCGTCGCCGGGAAAAGCGTGCTGCTGGATGCCGATGGCGGCGTCATCGAGGAGTTCTCCGGCGACTGCACGCGCAGCGGATATCCCTACCTCTGCCAGTACGTCAGTGAGCGGCTTCGCGCCGAGGACCCGCAACTGCTCACCCGTGACGGATTGACGATCCAGACGACCATCGACCAGCGGCTCCAGCGGGCGGCGCAACGGGCCGTCGACGCCTACGTCCACCGCGACGACCCGCAGATCGCCACGCAGGTCGTGGTCGTCCCGGGTGAAGGGGCCGTCAAAGCGATGGTCACCAGCCGTGATCCCGCCGACGGGCCGGGGCTCCACCAGGGCACGACGGCGATGCCGTACGCCCTGGCCGCCGCGCTCGCCGCCGGTTGGCGATACGACGACGGCTTCGTCGTCGGGGACGCGTACCGTCCCCAGGGCTACGCGAAGTTCAAGAACTGCGCGGGCCGGCCTGTCGCAGATCCATCCCACAGCATCCACAACCGGAAGAAGGGCGGAGTCCGGTTCGTCACCCTCCGGTCGGGCACCCGGGACGCGGTGAACACCTTCTTCATGCAGCTGCAGGAGAAGGTGGGCCTGTGCGAGACCGTCCAGATGGCCCAGCGGCTCGGGCTCAAAAGCTTCGACGGGAAGCCGCTACAGGAGTATGAGTCCTTCCCCTTGGGCCTTACCGAGGCCGATCCCGTCTCTCTGGCCAACTCGTACGCGAGCCTCGCCGCCCGCGGGCGCTTCTGCGAGCCGAGGGTGATCACGGAGATCCGCGACGGCTCGGGCGCCGTGCGCTCCTTCCCTGCACACTGTGCGCAGGTCCTGGACCCGGCGGTCGCCGACGCGGTCACCGGCGTGCTGAAGGACGTTCTGGCCAAGAGCGCGCTCAAGGGCATCGGCCGGGAGGCGGCGGGCATGCCCGGTGAGGGCGACGCCTTCCACACCGCCTGGTACGCCGGTTACGCCCCCGGCCTGGCCTCGGCCGTCAGCCTCGGCGACTCTCGCAGCACGATCCACTACCCGTTGATCGACGTCACCATCGGCGGCCGCCGCTATTCACACGTTGACGGCGCGTCGGTTCCCGGCCTGATCTGGAAGAACACGATGACCGAGGCGGTGCGGGGGACGCAGGAGACCCGTTTCACCCAGCCGGACGCCGAGCGCTTCGGCGGCTGCCGCGACGCCTGCCCGCCTCCGTCCCTCCGGCCACGGTGAGCGGGACGTTCGACCTCAGCCACGCATGCTCTCGTCGCGGAACTCGTCGAGCGGGGTCAGCGCGGCCGATGCCTCGTCGTGATCCATGCCGGTCGCCTCGAGCAGATCGACGGCGATGGAACGCAGCTGCGCGATGATGACGTTCGCCGAGAAGCCGAGGTTCTTGGGCCGCTCCCGCGCGGCGACGGCGAGCAGCGCCTGCCTGGTCAGCATCGGTTCCCGTCCGGCCCCCAGTTCGAGCTGGAGCAGCAGCGCCGCCTCCGAGACCTCGCGCAGCACCTCGGCCAGGGCGACCGGCGGCGGGCTCGCCTCCCCCATCGCCGCAAGCGTGCGGCGCACCAGGACGCGTGCGTTGCGCAGGGCGAGATCCACCGGCAGGGCGGCGGTCTTGTATCTGGCCAGCCTGGCCCGGTGATGCCAGCGCAGCGGCGATATCTTGATGATCTCCTTGCTGTTGTCCAGCGCCGCCGTGAACTCCTCGACCGCGGTCTGGGTCCTGCGGCCGCACTCCAGCGCCTCGGCGGCCAGGTCCGCGTCGCCCTTCTCGATCGCCTCCGCCGCCTGTTCGAGCATGGTGGAGAAGGCGTCGAGCACGCCGGACAGATGTCTGCCCGCGATGGTGAGCGGACTGGCGGGCAGCAGCGCGACCGCGGCGAGGCCGATGACGCCGCCGGCGAGCGCGTCGGCCATCCGGTCCAGCCCACCGGCGTCCGTGCCCGGCACCAGCATGGCGACCAGCACCGCGGACGACCCGGCCTGCGACACGAACAGCTGGCCGCTGTTCAGCAGCCATGCGATGGTCATCGCCAGCGCGATCACGAGGGCGAGCTGCCAGGGGCCCGAGCCGATCCAGGACACCAGCAGGTCGCCGACGCCCACGCCCAGACTGACGCCGACCACCAGCTCGGCCATCCTGCGCAGCCGCTGCCCGATCCCCAGGCCCACGCAGATCAGCACCGAGATGGGCGCGAAGAGCGGATGAGCGTGTCCGAGAAGATGAACGGCGACGATCCAGGCCAGAGCGGCGCCTACGGCGCACTGCGCGATAGAGGGCCCGATCAGCCCGAACGTGCCCAGCCGTTTCCTCACCTGATCAACGAGCCACGCGCGCACCCCTCCACGATCGCGGATCTTTATGACATTGGGATCACATTTGCCCCGAAATTGTCCGATTCGGACCGCTCAGCGACGGCCCGGCCTGCGGTCAGCCCGCGTTGGCGCGGCGGGCCGTGCCGAACCGGCGCTGGTAGGCGGCGGGGCTGATCGACAGCTTCCTGGCGAAAACCCGTCGCAGGCTCTCGTAACTGGGGAACCCGGCAAGGGTCGCGGCCTGCGTCGCGGTGTGTCCTTGATCGAGCAGTGCCCTGGCCATGTCGAATCGGATGTTCTCCACGTAGCGGGCCGGCGTCGTGGACAGCTCGTCGCGGAAGAGCCGGGTGAGGTGCCGGGTGCTCACGTTGAGGTGTTTGGCGAGTTCGCCGAGCGAGTGGTTCCCGCCGGGGTTCGCCGTCACCACGTCGGTGATTCTGCGGAGCGCCGACGAGCGGGGCGGCGGTCCTTGCAGCGGCGCGGAGAACTGGGACTGGCCACCCGCACGCTGCATGTACACCACCAGGGCGCGGGCGACTTCGCGCGCGAGATCGGGCCCGTGGTCCTCCTCGACGAGAGCGAGCGCCAGATCGATGCCCGCCGTCACCCCTGCCGACGTGTAGACGGCGCCATCGCGCACGTAGATCGCGTCGGGCTCGACCCGGCACGTCGGGCACCGTACGGCGAGCTCGTGCGCGACCTTCCAGTGGGTGGTCGCGCGCCTGCCGTCGAGGAGGCCGGCGGCGGCGAGGACGAACGCCCCGGTGCAGATCGACGCGACGCGGCCGGCCACCGCCGCCGGTTTCCGCGCCGCGTCCGCCAGCTCGCCGGGGACAGCGGCACGCGGGTAGAGATCGGACCCGGCCACCAGCAACGTGTCGGAGGCCGGCTCCGAGGAGACGGCGCCGTGCACCGCGATCCGGACCCCGAGGCTCGACGTGACGTCCGCACCCGTCGGCGACAGCAGCACGATCCGGTAGCCGGCACCGAACCGGTTCGCCTCCCTGAAAACCTCCGCGGGACCGGCGACGTCGAGCAACGTCACTCCGTCATAGACGAGGATCGCGACGCGATGAGGGGCGGCGTCCACCACTCCGGCCCCTCCGGAGCCGGAGCCGCGCGGTGACCGTCCGGACCCCGCCGGCACCGACCGCCCTCGGGCCGGCGACGCAGGAGGCATGGGCACCGTTCATTGGTAGCACACCGTTACCGACGATCACGGGGCCCCCTGGACAGGGTGCACTCGATACCACCCTGTCCGGATATAGGGGATTCCTGGCCAGACGAGGGCGGCGTCGCACGCCGACGACGGGGAGCATGGAAGTCGGACATACGACCCAATAGTCCGACATAGCTCCCGGAAGGTCAGAGGTTATGCCAGAGGTCATCGCGGGAGTGGAGATTCCCGAGACAGCGGCGGTCGCCGAGGCGACCACGCTCATCCAGGAGACGACCACCCCCCTCATCTACCACCATTCCCGGCGGGTCTTCTTCTTCGGCCTGATTCACGCGCGCACGCTCGGTGTCGAACCGGACCCGGAGCTGCTCTACCTGGCGGCCATGTTCCACGACGCCGGTCTCCTGACTCCCTTCTCCGATGTCGAGCAGCGCTTCGAGGTGGACAGCGCCGACCACGCGCGCAGGTTCCTACTGGAACGGGGTTTCTCAACGGCCGCCGCCGAGACCGTCTGGACGGCGATCGCGCTGCACACGACGCCGGGCATCCCCGACCGGATGGCCCCCGAGATCGCGAGCACGTACCTCGGCGTCCTGACCGACGTGATCGGCTTCGGCCTGGACGGACTGGAGCAGGATCGACTGGACGAAATCCTCGCCGCCCATCCTCGTGGGGACTTCAAGAACGAGTTCCTGCGCGCCTATGTCGACGGGCTCAAGAACCGCCCCGAAACCACGAACGGGACCGTGAACTCCGACGTGCTCGAACACTTCGTCCCCGGCTTCCGGCGTGTGACGACGGTCGAGCGCATCCTCGGCTCAGCCTGGCCGAGCTGACCGGCATCACCTTCATCGCGCGAGATGAGCGGTGTGAGTCACTTCGACACCGCTGTGGAAAGGATTCGGACATGCGAGCGATCACCGTACGGGATCGTGCCGCGGGCGTCGGCGGCCTCACCCTGACCGACATGCCTTATCCCCACGCCGCCGAGAACGACGTCATCGTGCGCGTGCACGCCGCGGGCTTCACCCCCGGAGAGCTCGACTGGCCGGCGACGTGGTCCGATCGCGCCGGCCGCGACCGGACACCCAGCATCCCCGGGCACGAGCTGTCCGGAGTCGTGGTCGAGCTCGGCTACGGAACCACCGGCCTCACCGTGGGCCAACGGGTGTTCGGGCTGACCGACTGGGCCCGCAACGGGTCCCTGGCCGAATACACGGCAGTGGAGGCGCGCAACCTCGCCCCCCTCGCGGCCGACATCGACCACTCTGTGGCCGCCGCGCTGCCCATCTCCGGACTGACCGCGTGGCAGGGACTGTTCGACCACGCCCACCTCACGACCGGCCAGACCGTCCTCATTCACGGCGCCGCGGGCGGCGTCGGCTCGATCGCCGTCCAACTCGCGCGGGAGACGGGCGCCCACGTGATCGGCACCGGCCGGGCCGACGACCGCGATGTCGCGCTCGGCCTCGGCGCGCAGACCTTCCTCGACCTGGACGCCGACGACTTGCGGCACGTCGGCGAGGTGGACGTGGTGTTCGACGTGATCGGCGGCGACATCCTCGAGCGATCCACCGAGCTGGTGCGCCCGGGCGGCACTCTCGTCACCATCGCCATGCCACCCACGGTGCGGCCCAAGGACGGGCGAGCCGTCTTCTTCGTCGTCGAACCCGACCGCGCCCGGCTGGCGGACCTCGCCCAGCGCGTGCGGGCCGGACGGCTCACCCCCGTCGTCGGCGACGTGCGACCGCTTGCCGAAACGGCCTCCGCGTTCGCCCGCCACCGCCGCACGCCCGGGAAGACGATCATCCAGATCGCGGGCGACCAAGCAGCGCGGCCCTCCTGATCAGCGTGCGAATCACGGCAGCGTGCCGATAGGCACGGCTGCCGCGATTCCACAGCCCGCCCCTCACATCAGATGTCCCGTTGCCGGCCATACCGGCAGAAGCCGATGCCCGTCCGGGCAGCGACGAGATGAAAGTACGGAGCACCATGAAGGACCTTGAGCAGGAACGCGACTTCGGCAGGCTGTTCCAGATGATTACCGGCCACGGGGTCGCGCAGATCGTCCGGACGGCGGCGGCCCTGTCGATCATCGACCATGTCGCCGCGGGGGCACGTACGGCCGATGAGGTCGCCGAACGGGCATCCACCCATCCGGACACGACCTATCGCCTGATGCGGGCGTGCGCCTCGATCGGACTGCTCGCCTACGAAGGCCACGACAGGTTCGCCACCACCCCGATGGGAGAACTGCTGCGCGAAGGGGTCCCGGGTTCACTGCGCGACACCACCCTCCACCTGGCGGGCTACTCGACCTGGGTGAGCTGGGCGCACCTGCCCGATGCCGTGCGCGAGGGCAGAACGCAGGTGTACAAGGCACTGGGCATGGACCAGTTCACCTACTTCTCCCAGCATCCGGAGGAGGGTGACGCCTTCGCCTCCAGCGGTTCGAGCATGTCGGAGATCGTCGCGGCCGAGGCGGCGAGCGTGCTCGACCTCTCGGGTGTTTCGACGGCCGTCGACGTGGGCGGCGCCAACGGCCGGCTCGTGCTCGGGCTGATGCAGGCCAATCCCGGACTGCACGGCATCGTCCTGGACCAGCCGCATGTGACCGCGGCCGCTGCCCGCGCCGCCGGGGAACTCGGCCTCTCCGACCGCTTCAGCGCGGTGCAGGGCGACTTCTTCGAAGGGGTGCCCGCGGCGGACCTGTACCTGCTGAAGTGGGTCCTGCACGACTGGGACGACGACGCATGCGTTCGCCTTCTTCGCAACTGCCGTGCCGCCGCCCGGCCAGGAGCGCGTGCCGTCGTCTTCGAGCTCGTGCTCGGCGAGGTCGGTACGCCGGACTTCGGCGCCGTGGCGGACATGAACATGCTGTCCGTCACCGATGGAGGCCGGGAACGCCACCTTCACGAGTATGACGCCCTGTTCACGGCTGGAGGATGGCGTCGAATCTCCGCCCGGCCCACTCGCTCGCCACTGTGGATCATGGAACTCGAGGCCGCCTGACGCCGTCCCGCACTGGCGCGGCCACCCCGGAACGGCGATCACCACAGCGGCGCTTCCGGCACAGCCGAACCCCACCCCGCTTCTAACCGCGTTCCAATTCAGGAGTCAGTCACATGCCATTGAAACTTGGCGTCAATCTTCCGCAGAGCTCCGACTACGACTTGACGACGGACGTCGTGAAGTTCGCGCGGGCGGCCGAAGAGATCGGGTACGACAGTCTCTGGGTGTACGAGCGTGTGCTCGTGCCCGTCGACCAGAGCGGTCCCCATGGTTTGTACGGCATTCCTGACGCTCCCTGGCCGGACGTCTATGCGTCCACCGGCGAGCCACTTTTGACTCTGGCGATGGCTGCTGCTGTCACCGAGCGGGTCGAGCTGGGCACGGGTGTCCTTGTTCCGCCGCTGCGCACGCCGTTTCAGCTGGCCCGATCCCTGGCGGCGCTGGATCACCAGTCGGGTGGCCGAGTCATCGCGGGCCTGGGCAGTGGCTGGTCGATCGATGAGTATCACGCGGCCGCGCCGCGGCCGTACTCCGAGCGCGGCCTGGCTCTCGACGAGTTCCTGGACATGGCCTCGGCGGTGTGGGGTCCCGACCCGGTCTCGTTCGGCAACGACCGCTACCGCATCGCCCCGGCGCTGGTGAAGCCGAAGCCGGCTCGCCGGATCCCGATCTATCTGGCCGGTGCTGGTCCGGCCGCGCTGCGACGCATCGCCCGCCGCGGCACCGGTTGGCTGCCCACCGGCCTCCCGCCCGAACAGGTCGTGGCGCAGCTCGCGCAGCTTCGTGAGATGGCAGCCGAGGCGGGACGCGACCCGGCCGAGATCAAATGCATATACCAGGTGCTCGTGCAGGACCTGTCCGACGTGCCGGCGGAGGGCCGGCAGCCCTTTGCCGGCAGCCCGAAGCAGCTGGTCGAGGACCTGGCTGTCCTTGCTGAGGGAGGTGTGCACCACGTCTATGTCACTGCGACGATGGCCAGCAAGGACGTCAACGAGCTGATCGACAACAGTGCGGCGATCCATGAGGCCGTGCGTGCCGCAGGACTGTGACCCGAGAGCCTGAGCCAGGGACCGTTTCCCCCGCCCGGGCTTTGATCGTTTATATGCTCATCCGCCGGCATGACAACCCCGCCCGTCCCTCGGCGGCAGACGGGGTTCTCGCTGCTCATCGGCTACTTGAGGAGCTGGCGGGCCATGACCACGCGCTGGATCTGGTTGGTGCCCTCGTAGATCTGGGTGATCTTGGCGTCGCGCATCATCCGCTCGACCGGGAAGTCCCGCGTGTAGCCGTACCCGCCGAGGAGCTGGACGGCGTCGACGGTGATCTCCATGGCGGCGTCGGAGGCGGCGCACTTGGCGGCGCTGGAGAAGAACGTGAGGTCCTTGACCGGGGTTCCGTTCATGGCCAGCTCCGACTTCGCGGCGGCGGCGTAGGTGAGCTGACGGGCGGCCTCCAGCTTCATCGCCATGTCGGCGAGCATGAACTGCAGGCCCTGGAAGTCGGCGATCGGCTTGCCGAACTGCTTGCGCTCCTTGACGTACCCGAGCGCGTAGTCGAGCGCGCCCTGGGCGATGCCGAGCGCCTGGGCGGCGATCGTGACGCGGGTGTGGTCGAGCGTGGCCAGGGCGGTCTTGAACCCGGTGCCCGGCTCGCCGATCATCCGCGAGGCCGGGATGCGGACGTTCTCCAGGATGACCTGGCGGGTGGGCGAGCCCTTGATGCCGAGCTTCTTCTCCTTGGGCCCGAACGAGACGCCCTCGTCGTCCTTCTCCACCACGAACGCCGAGATGCCGCGGCCGCCCGCCGAGGGGTCGGTCACGGCCATGACCGTGTAGTACTCCGACACGCCCGCGTTGGTGATCCACATCTTGGTGCCGTTGAGCACGTAGTGGTCGCCGTCGCGCACGGCCCTGGTCTTCATGGAGGCGGCGTCCGAGCCGGCCTCCGGCTCGGACAGGGCGTAGGAGAACATGGCCTCACCGCGCGCGACCGGCGTCAGGTAGCGCTGCTTGAGCTCCTCGGACGCCGACAGCAGCAGCGGCACGGTGCCCAGCTTGTTGACGGCCGGGATCAGCGAGGACGAGGCGCACGCGCGGGCGACCTCCTCGATCACGATCACGGTCGCGAGCGCGTCGGCACCCGCACCGCCGTACGCCTCGGGGATGTGGACGGCGTGGAGGTCGGCCGCGACGAGGTCCTTGTAGACCTCCCAGGGGAACTCCTCGTTCTCGTCGGCCGCCGCGGCGCGCGGGGCGATCTTCTCGTCGGCGAGGGCCCGGACCGTCTCGCGGAGCATCTCGTGCTCCTCAGCGGGGGCGTAGAGAGGGAAGCTCATAGCGCCGATACTAGGACGTCCGACTAGAAAGTTACCAGTCAGTACGACAGCCTCCCTGACCGAACCTCCTGACAAGGGTGAGGAACCGGTCGCCTTGCATCGACCGGGCGGGCTGAGAGCCGTACCGTGGGGCCAAGGCGCCGGTTTGCCCAGGTGGCTCACAGGGCAGTTGACTGGGCCGGTACCATGCCAGATCACAAAGAGTCGGTAAGAGGGGAGCATGCCGTGCCGTACCGCCTCACTGTGCTGGGGACCGGATACCTGGGTGCTACGCACGCGGCGTGCATGGCCGAACTGGGCTTCGAAGTGCTCGGTCTGGACGTGGATCAGAGCAAGATCGAACGGCTGCAGCGCGGCGAGCTGCCGATTCACGAGCCCGGCCTGGAGGAGCTCCTCCGCCGCAACCTCGACTCGGGCAGACTGCGCTTCACCACCTCCTACGAGGAGGCGGCGGCGTTCGGCGACGTCCACTTCATCTGCGTGGGCACGCCCCAGAAGAAGGGCGAGCAGGCCGCCGACGTCTCCTTCCTCGACGCGGTCGTCGAGGCGCTGGCCCCGCACCTCGACCGCGAGTGCCTGGTCGTGGGCAAGTCCACGGTGCCGGTCGGCACCGCCGAGCGCCTCGCCGACAAGCTCGTACGGCTTTCGCCCGCCGGGATGCAGGTCGAGCTGGCCTGGAACCCCGAGTTCCTGCGTGAGGGCTTCGCCGTGCAGGACACGCTCCGCCCCGACCGGATCGTGCTCGGCGTCGCCTCCGAGCGGGCCGAGAAGGTGCTGCGGGACGTCTACGCGCCCCTGGGCGAGGTCCCGATCGTGGTGACCGACTTCCCCACGGCCGAGCTGGTGAAGTCGGCCGCGAACGCGTTCCTGGCCACGAAGATCTCGTTCATCAACGCCATGGCCGAGCTCTGCGAGGCCGCCGGCGGCGACGTCACCCAGCTGTCGCAGGCGCTGTCGTACGACGAGCGGATCGGCGGCAGGTACCTCAACCCCGGCCTCGGCTTCGGCGGCGGCTGTCTGCCGAAGGACATCAGGGCGTTCACGGCCAGGGCCGACGAGCTCGGCGCCCCCGGGGCGCTCGCCTTCCTCCGCGAGGTCGACGAGATCAACCTGCGCCGCCGTTCCCGGACGGTCGACCTCACCCGCGACATCCTGGGCGGGGCGTTCGACGGCCGCAGGGTGGCGGTGCTGGGAGCGGCGTTCAAGCCCAACTCCGACGACATCCGGGACTCCCCGGCCCTGGACGTGGCCCTGAAGATCGCCGAGCAGGGCGGGCAGGTCACGGTCTACGACCCGGTCGCCCTGTCCAACGCGCGGGCGGCCCACCCCCACCTCGGGTACGCCGACTCGGCCATGGAGGCCGCCCAGGGGGCCGAGGTCGTGCTGCTGCTCACCGAGTGGCAGGAGTTCGTCGCCCTCGACCCCGAGGAGCTGGGAAGCGCCGTCGCCACCCGCACGATCGTCGACGGCCGCAACGCGCTGGACGCGGACTCCTGGCGCGAAGCCGGATGGGACTACCGCGCCCTCGGCCGCCCCTAACCCCTCGGGTGGGGGTGGAGAGTGGCGGCTTCGGCGCGCAGCCGCTCGCCCTTGGCGTGCGCCTGGTCCCGCAGGGCGGCCTGGAAGTCCTCCATCCGCCGCCGCAGCCCCTCGTCCGACGCGGCCAGGATCCGTACGGCGAGCAGCCCCGCGTTGCGGGCTCCGCCGACGGCGACGGTCGCCACGGGCACCCCGGCCGGCATCTGGACGATCGACAGCAGCGAGTCCATGCCGTCCAGATACTTGAGCGGCACCGGGACGCCGATCACGGGCAGCGGGGTGACCGAGGCCAGCATGCCCGGCAGGTGGGCGGCGCCGCCCGCACCCGCGATGATCACTTTCAGCCCGCGTCCGGCGGCGCCGGAGCCATACTCGATCATCTCGGCCGGCATGCGGTGCGCCGACACCACGTCGGCCTCGAAGGACACGCCGAACTCCGCGACCGCCTCGGCGGCCTGGCGCATCACCGGCCAGTCCGAGTCGCTCCCCATGACGATCCCGACGTCAGGCATCCACAGGTCCTCTCAGGCAGGTGACGGCGTGGTGGGCGCGGGCCCGCACCTCGTCGAGGTCGGTGCCGAGCGCGGTGACGTGCCCGATCTTGCGGCCGGGCCGGACGTCCTTGCCGTAGAAGTGAATCTTGATGCCCGGGTCGTTGGCCATCACGTGCTCATACCGGGAGTACACGTCGGGGTCGGGCCCGCCGAGCAGGTTGGCCATGACGACGACCGGCGCGGTCATCGACGGCGACCCGAGCGGCAGGTTGAGCACGGCCCGCAGGTGCTGCTCGAACTGCGAGGTGCGGGCGCCCTCGATCGTCCAGTGACCGCTGTTGTGCGGGCGCATGGCCAGCTCGTTGACCACGAGCCCGGACTTCGTGACGAACATCTCGACCGCGAGGAGGCCGGTCACGCCGAGGTCGCGGGCGATCGTGAGCGCGACACGCTGGGCGTCCGCCGCCTCCTCCTCGCCCAGGTTCGGCGCGGGCGCGATGACCTCGACGCAGATGCCGTCCTGCTGCACGGTCTCGACCACGGGATAGCTGACACCCTGGCCGTGCGCCGACCGGGCGACCAGCACGGCGACCTCCCGCTCGAACGGGACGAACGCCTCGGCCAGCAGGGCCACCCCGGTGGCGAGCACCTCGCGCGCCTCGTCGGGGGTCTGGCACATCCACACGCCCCGGCCGTCGTAACCGCCGCGCACGGCCTTCAGCACCACGGGCCAGCCGTGCTCCTCGGCGAACGCCTCCACACCGGCCAGGTCCTCGACGCGGGCCCAGGCGGGGCAGGGCGCGCCGATGGCGGTGAGCCGCTCCCGCATGACCGCCTTGTCCTGCGCGTGGACCAGGGCGTCCGCCCCGGGATGTACGGCGTGGCCGTCGGCGGCCAGCGCCCGGATGTGCTCGGTCGGCACGTGCTCGTGGTCGAAGGTCACGGCGTCGCACCCCTTCGCGAACTCCCGGAGATCGGCGAGGTCGCGGTAGTCGCCGAGCCGGGTGTCCACGATCACCTTGGCGGCGCTCTCGTCACGGGTGTTCGCGAGCACGCGCAGGTCGATGCCGAGCGCGATCGCGGCCTGCTGCGTCATCCTCGCCAGCTGGCCCGCGCCGACCATGCCCACCACGGGCGCGGTCACGGGTTCGGAAGGGGGAACGTTCGGGCTGTTCACGACACGTCAGCCTACCTATTGCGCGGCGAAACCCCGTCAGCCGGACCCCTGCCCGGAGCCCTTGGTGATGTCGGCGAGGACCCGGCGCATGCCGACCGTCGTCATCGTGGCGTCCTTGGCCACCCTGGTGGCGAGCACCAGGATCTCGCCGCCGGTGACGGTCGTGGCCGCGCCGCCCGTGAAGGCGCGTACGTCGGCGGCCCGGTAGCGGGGGTGCCCGAGAGAGGAACGGCCAGAGCCCGGCTTCTGGGTGAAGACGACGCGCAGCGCGTGGAACACCAGCGACCCGCCGCCGGGCAGCGCGAGCGCGCGGGCCGGTCCCTCGATGCGCACGTCGGTGGACAGGTGATCGGGACGGACCCTGCCGGGGGCGCGGACCAGCTCCACGAGAAGGCGGCGCATGGGGTCGCCGGAGGTGAAGCGCACCCCGCTGACCCCGTCGCCGCCCACCCCGGCGGGATCGGTCAGGAATGCGACGTGCCGGGTGGGCGCGAGCCGCGCCCCGACGGCCGTGTCCGGGTCGGCCGCGGCGTCGATCACCTCGCCGTCCGCGCCGCCCCCCACGTCGGGCGCCTTGCCGACGAGCGGGATCGGCCCGGCGCCGAGCCGCCATCGGCCGTCCGCCCGCACGAAGACGAAGTAAGCCGGCTCGGGCTTGCGGGCCAGCACGGCGAACCAGGCCCCGTCCTCGCCGTCCTCCCGGGCGGGCAGCAAGAACTCCGGGTCCCGATAGGCGGTCGAACCTGGCGAGCGGCCGGCCGCGCAGAGGCGGCTCCCGATCGTGCTCTCCACGCCGGTCGTGAGCTGCTCGATCTCGGCGCAGTCGCGGTCCTTCCAGGCGTCCGACAGGTCGCCGAGGCCGTCGAAGGCCGCCTGCGCGTCGGCCGTGGTGATCTCGACCGTCGCCGGGGACGTGGCGCCCGGCTCGGCCGGGGTCTCGCGTAGGCCCTCGGTTCCACACCCCGCGAGCAGGACGAGGCCGAGACCGAGGGCCGTGAGTCTGCGCAACACGAGAAAGGCCACCCCTCCAGAACGCGCGCGTCCCCGAACTAGGTGATCCTGGTCGGGCGAGAGCGTAGTGCGAAGAGGGCCCACTCATCCCAGATAGCAGTATTTTTCTTGAAATGTTCTTTGATGACCTGGGACGAAGCGGGCGAAGGTTGCGGCAAGACCCCGATTTGTGCTTGCTACCGGTAGCCTGAGAAGACCTCGCCGCCGACCATGGCCGCCGATCAGGAAGGACCGTGCGGGACGTGCAGTTGCTACGACGTGCCTACGAGCGGTTCGCCGCGCTCATCCACGAGTTGATCAAGTTCGGCCTGGTGGGCGCCATCGCGTTCGTCATCGACTTCGGCGGCACGAACCTGCTGCGGTTCGGCGTCGGCATGGGCCCGCTGTTCTCGAAGGTCGTGGCCACGATCGTCGCCGCCACGTTCGCGTACCTGGGAAACCGCTTCTGGACCTACCGTCATCGGGAGCAGAGCGGCCTGGCACGCGAGTACGTCCTGTTCTTCGTGCTGAACGGCTTCGGGCTGCTGCCCCCGCTGCTCCTCATCGGCTTCGTGACCTACTCGCTGGGCCTGCACGACGCGGTGAGCTACAACATCGCCCAGTTCGTCGGCGTGGGGCTCGGCACACTGTTCCGGCTGTGGTCGTACAAGAAGTGGGTGTTCCTCGCGGCCCCTGAGCTGGCCGAGGAGCCCACCGTGGGAGCCGCCGTGGGGACTGTGGGGACCGCAGAAGGAGCCGTCGAGAGGGTCGGCGCGCGGCCTCACTCCGACGTGAAGGCACAGCCCGACCCCCTCACCACCAGCTGACCCCTCCGCCGGACCGTCAGGCGGGGCCGCTCACCACGCGATGACGTCCGCTGTCGCGGGTGTGGCGTAAGAAGATGGCGAAGGTCGCCGGGCGGCGCTTGACCAGCTCCAGCCGCCCGCCGTCGGCCGCCACCAGGGCGCGGGCGAGGGTGAGCCCCAGGCCCGTGCCGCCTCCCCCGCTCACGCTCCGCTCGAACACCCGGTGGCCGAGTGCCTCCGGGATGCCCGGGCCCTCGTCGGCCACCTCGATCACCACAGACCTGCCCGTACTCGATGTGTTGATCGTCAGCACGCCGTCGCCGTGCTTGAGGGAGTTCTCCAGCAGGGTGGACAGCACCTGGCTGAGCCCGCCGGTCGTGCCGAGCGCGCTGAGGCCGCGGTCGCCCGCGAGCACCAGCGACCGGTGGGCCCGGCGGAACGCCGGCTCCCACTCGGTGATCTGCTGCCCCACCACGTCGTCCACGTCGATCGGCTCCGCCTGGGCGTGCCGCTGACGGCGGGCGGCGGCCAGCAGTTCGTCGATCACGGCCGTCAGCCGCTCGACCTGCACGACCGCGGCCTCACCCTCCTCGCGGACCACCTCGGGCTGGTCGGCCGCCGCGACGATCTCCTCCAGGCGCATGCTCAGCCCGGTCAGCGGCGTGCGCAGCTGATGGGAGGCGTCGGTCGCGAACTCGCGCTCCCGCGCGAGCAGGTCGGAGATCCGCAGCGCGCTGCGGTCCAGCACCTCGGCCACGAGATCCAGCTCGGGGATCCCGTAGCGGTGCCTGCTCGGCCTCGCGTCGCCCGAACCCAGCCGCTCGGCGATCCTGGTGAGATCTTGGAGCGGCAGGCTCAGGCGACGCGAGGTGACGGTGGCCAGCCCGATCGCGGCCCCGAGGGCCACGACGGCGAGCGCGATGATGAGCACCAGCCGCGCCTGGGTGTCCTGCTGGACTTGGGCCGCGTCGCGGCTGACGCGTACGTAACCGTTCTCGGAGCGCGCCTCCTCGGTCAGGTCACGGCCCGCACGTGGAGGCGAGCCGACGACGATCGGCGGTTTCCCGCGGACGAACACCTGGAGGTATCGGTCCGGGTAGTTCCGTGCGAGCTGGTCCGGACTGATCCCCTGGCCCTGGCTGAGGGAGTACTCCACCCCCAGCAGCAGCCGGTTCGCATCCGTTCTGAGCTCCTGGGCGACCTCGTCGTTGAACAGACGCACGACGACCACACCCAGGGGCACGCCTAACAGCATTACCGCGATGACCGCGACGAGCAGCATGGAGGACAGCAGGCGCCGGCGCACGTGCTAGCCCCTCCCCCGCAACCGCCCCACGGCGGCTACTCGCGCTCGAAACGGAAGCCGACCCCTCGGACGGTCGTGATGTAGCGCGGCTTGGCCGCGTCGTCACCGAGCTTGCGGCGCAGCCACGAGATGTGCATGTCCAGTGTCTTGGTCGACCCCCACCAGTTCGTGTCCCACACCTCGCGCATGATCTGCTCGCGGGTGACGACCTTGCCCGCGTCCCGTACGAGCACGCGCAGCAGGTCGAACTCCTTGGTGGTCAGGTGCAGTTCCTTGTCCCCCATCCAGGCCCGGCGGGAGTCGGCGTCGATGCGGACGCCTTGCACCACCGGGGTCTCCGATGTTCCGCGCCGGAGCAGAGCCCGCACTCGGGCGAGCAATTCTGCCAGGCGGAACGGCTTGGTGACGTAGTCGTCGGCGCCGGCGTCGAGACCGACGACGGTGTCGACTTCGTCGACACGGGCGGTGAGGATCAGGACCGGAGTCCCGTGTCCCTCCGCGCGAATGCGGCGCGCGACCTCCAGCCCGTCCATCTCTGGAAGGCCGAGGTCGAGAACAATCAGGTCGACGCCCCCCGACAAGGCCCTCTCCAGGGCCTGCGGGCCATCGGGGCTCACCTCCACCTGATAGCCCTCCCGGCGCAGGGCTCGCGCCAGCGGCTCGGAAATCGAGGTGTCATCCTCGGCGAGAAGTACGCAGGTCATGGTGCGATCGTAGGACCTTGTGCGATCGTTTCCCGGCTACAGCGCGCCTTTTGACTTGTCGTTGACCCATCAATTGACCTGGGCAAACACTGATAAATCCAGGATAGTCAGCACGCAACCGACGCGATCTTCTACCCTATTCTCGACCATTCCGAACTTCGTCGCTGGAAACCGGATAATGGCAGGAAAAACGCCCGCCGAAACGATGACGGCGGGCGTTGTCGATCTGATTTTCGCGTGTCAGGAGCGACCGCGGGGAGAGCGCCGGGTCAGCAGAGCGCGGCTCAGGAGGACGACGGCGGCTCCGCGTACCGCTGAAGGTACAGCTGCTCGCCCAGACTCTCCAGGAGGCCCAGCTCGGTCTCCAGGTAGTCGATGTGGTGCTCCTCGTCGGCCAGGATGCGCTCGAAGAGCGTGGCCGAGGTGATGTCCCCCCGCTCCCGCATGAGGGCGATGCCGGGCCGCAGGCGCTTGACCACGCCCAGCTCGAGCTCCAGGTCGGCCTGAAGCTGCTCCCTGACGGTCTGGCCGATGTGCAGGGTGTTCAGCTTCTGGTAGTTCGGCAGACCCTCCAGGAACAGGATCCGGTCGGTGAGTTCCTCCGCGTGCCGCATCTCATCGATGGACTCCGCCCGCGTGATCGCGGCGAGCTTCGTATATCCCCAGTTCTCCTGTAGCTTCGCGTGCAGGAAGTACTGGTTGATGGCGGTCAGCTCGGAGGTGAGCTGCTCGTTGAGCAGCGCGATGATCTCTTTGTCGCCCTGCATAAGCTTCCTCGATCTATGCGCTGGTGACCAGGTCCTCTGACCGTTTCAGGATCGCACAGATCTTCCGGACGCAGGACGCGCAGTCCCCCCCTGCACCCGTGACGTCCCGCACCTGGCGAGCCGTCCTCGCCCCGTCGGCGATGCAGTCGTGCACCTCGCTCTCGGTGACGGCGCGGCAGATGCAGACGTACATGGGTCGCCTCTCAGGATCTTGAGGAAGGTTAGGCATACCTAAGATAACCCAGTTTGGTAAGGCTTGCCTATGTGATCCAAGGCACAGAAAAGGGCGGCACTCCGCAAACGGAAGCGCCGCCCCTCGCCGGCGGGCGTCAGAGCACCACGACCGACCGCAGCACCTCCCCGCGGTGCATCTTGCCGAACGCCTCTTCGACCTGGTCGAGGCCGATGGTCTCGGAGACGAACCCGTCGAGGTCGAGCCGTCCCTGCAGGTAGAGGTCGATCAGCATGGGGAAGTCCCGGCTGGGCAGGCAGTCGCCGTACCAGGAGGACTTGAGCGCGCCGCCGCGGCCGAAGACATCGAGCAGCGGCAGCTCGAGCTGCATCTCCGGGGTCGGCACGCCGACCAGCACGACGGTCCCGGCGAGGTCGCGGGCGTAGAAGGCCTGCTTGTACGTCTCGGGACGGCCCACCGCCTCGATCACGACGTCGGCGCCGAACCCGCCGGTGAGGTCGCGGATCGCCTCCACCGGGTCGGTCTCCCGCGAGTTGACGGTGTGCGTGGCTCCGAAGCCGCGGGCCCAGTCGAGCTTGCGGTCGTCCACGTCCACCGCGACGATGGTCCGGGCTCCCGCCAGCTGCGCGCCCGCGATGGCCGCGTTGCCCACGCCGCCGCAGCCGATCACCGCGACCGTGTCGCCCCGGGTCACGCCGCCGGTGTTGATCGCGGCCCCGAGACCGGCCATCACGCCGCAGCCGAGCAGCCCGGCGACGGCCGGCTTGGCCGCCGGGTTGACCTTCGTGCACTGCCCGGCCGCCACCAGGGTCTTCTCCAGGAAGGCCCCGATGCCGAGCGCCGGGCTGAGCACGGTGCCGTCGGCCAGCGTCATCTTCTGCGCCGCGTTGTGGGTGTTGAAGCAGTACCACGGCCGGCCCCGCAGGCACGCGCGGCACTGCCCGCACACCGCCCGCCAGTTGAGGATCACGTAGTCGCCGGGCTCGACCTCGGTCACGCCCGCGCCGACCGCCTCGACGACGCCCGCGGCCTCGTGGCCCAGCAGGAACGGGAACTCGTCGTTGATGCCGCCCTCGCGATAGTGGAGGTCGGTGTGGCAGACCCCGCAGGCCTGCACGTTCACGACCGCCTCGCCGGGCCCCGGATCCGGCACGACGACCGTCTCCAGCGTCACCGCCTCTCCCTTGCCGCGCGCCACCACGCCTTGGACTTCGTACGGCATGTGCTGCACCTCAACTTTCTCGGGTGGATCTCCTCAGAACATACGGCTCCACCACGCCGAGCCCGCGGGCGGGACGGCGGCGGAGTTTGACCAGGTCGACGCCGGTCGCCCCGGCGAGGCCGGCGGCGAGCTCGCTGTCGGCCAGGATCGTGCCGGGCCTGGCGATGGCCGTCAGCCGGGCCGCCAGGTTGACCGTCGTGCCGAAGACGTCGCCCATCGCCGGGAGCACCGGGCCGTACGCCAGCCCGACCCGCACGTCCGGCCCCTCGGCGTCCCGTTTGAGCTCGTCGAGCAGGTCGAGCGCGATGAGGGCCGCGGTCCTCGGGTCGGCGGCGGTGAAGAGCACCTCGTCGCCGAGGGTCTTGACCAGCCGGCCGTCGTGCGCCGCGATCACGTCGGAGGCCCGCGACTCGAACCCCTCGACCAGGTCGGCCAGCGCCAGTTCGTCCAGCTCCCGCGACACGCGGGTGAAGGCGACCAGGTCGGCGAACCCGACCCCGAGCCTCGGCCGGGTCGGCGAGACGTCCTCGCCGGGTTCGGCGAGGGAGACCAGCCGGCTCGCGGTCGCGGCGAGCTGGGAGCGCCAGACGTGCACCAGCGTCTGCTCGAAGTCCGGCAGCAGGCGGCTGACCGTGTCCACCACCTGCCGCAGCGCGTCCTCCCCCGCCTTCGCGCCGGGCTGGATCAGCGCGTCCAGCATGATCTCGGCCTGCCACTGGGCGAGCCGCGCGGTCGTGCGACCGAGGGCCCTGGCCATGCGGATGACGGTCCGCTCGTCGAGCGTCTCCGTGTCGATCAGGTCGCGGATGCGGTGCAGGGCCGCCAGGTCGGCCTCGGTGAACGCAACGGCGTCGTCGGCGAACGTGGCGAAGCCGAGGGCCCGCCAGATCCGCGCCGCCAGGTCCTGCGGGATGCCGGCCGCCTCGGCGACCTGCCTCCGGGTGTAGGCCGGTGCCGGCCCCAGGAACAATCGCCGCATGTCGTCGGCGCCGGGCCGCCCGCTAGTGTCCACGTCCCCCTCCCCCGCACGGCGCGCAGGCCGCGCCGCGTTTCATTCCCCGTCGATGTTCCCGTCCGCGGCGTCCTCCACCAGCCGGAACAGCTCGTGCCGCACCCGCTGGATCTGGGGGATGTCGCGATAGTCGATGTCGCCCTTCTCCGAGGCCGACTCGACCCGGAGCGTGCCGCATCCGAGGATGCGCTCCAGGAGCCGCTGGTCGGAGCTCACGCTGCTCACCTTGGCCAGCGGGATGTCGTCCTCCGACTTGTTCAGCACGCCCGTGCTGATCGCGAAGCGGTGCGAGGTCAGCGTGTACGACGTCGTCACCCAGCGCAGATAGGGGACGATCGTCCACAGGACCAGCGCCACGAAGGCGACCACGGCCACCGCGCCGCGGGCGTATCCCGCGTACTCGTAGTCGCCGGGGATGAAGATGAAGGCCGCGACGGCGGCGGCCAGCACGACGACGAGGGCGAGGACCGGAAGGATCAGTCGCTTCCAGTGCGGATGGAACGATAGAACGACGCGCTCGCCGTCGGCCAAGTAGTGATCCGGGAGACCCATGGCGCAAATCGTGACACGATCGCCGGTCGATTGCATGCGTTCGCCTGATCACCCGGCGGCTCCGATCACGCGGAAGCCCTGATCACCCGGCAGCTCAGGCCGCCGGGCCGGTCTCCGGCCCCGGACCCTTGCGGACGTGGACGACGTCGCCCGCGCTGAGCGTGTGCTCCCCGTCGCCGGCACGCACGACCAGATGGCCGGACGCGTCGACGCCGGTCGCCAGGCCGGTCAGCACCCGCTCGCCGGGCAGCTCGACCCTGACCTCCTGGCCCACGGTGGACGACCAGGCGAGGTAGGCGGCACGCAGGCCCGATGCGTCCGGGTCGCCGTCGGCGGCCTTCCAGTCGCGGTAGTGCGACTCGACCTCCCGCAAGATCGCGCGCAGCAGCGGATCGCGGTCGGTGCAGGCGGCGTTCTCGACGGCGAGGGACGTGGCCCGATCCACGGGCAGCTCCTCCGGCCGCAGCGAGACGTTGAGCCCCATGCCGACGACCACCATGCGGTCCACCCGCTCGGCCAGGATCCCGGCGAGCTTGCGCTCCCCCACCATGAGGTCGTTGGGCCACTTGAGCCGCACGTCGATCTCCGCGATCCGCCGTACGGCCGAGGCGGCGGCGAGGCCGACCAGCAGCGCCAGCCAGCCCTGCCGGGCGAGCGGCACCTCCGGCCGCAGCAGCATCGAGAACGTCAGCCCGGAGCGCGGCGGCGCGGTCCACGGGCGTCCGAGCCTGCCCCGGCCGGCGAACTGCGACTCCGCGACGAGCACGGCGCCCTCGGCCGGGCTCTCGCGCACGGTCCTGGCCAGGTCGGCGTTGGTGGAGCCGGTCCGCTCGACGACGCGTATGGACGACCACAGCGAGCCCGGGCGCACCAGCGCCCTGGTCAGCGCGGTCTCGGACAGCGGAGGCCGGTCGAGATCGGCGTACGGCGAGTCGGGCACGCACATCAGGCTATCGGCCGCAGGACCCGCCTCCGCCGCCCCGTCCGTCGGCCGGAGGCGCGATCACCGGGCGTCCCGGGCGCCCGCCGGGGTCCGCCACCAGGGACCGCCGCGCTCGTCGGTCAGGCGCAGCGCCTCGGCGGCCACCTGCTCGGGCGGGATGTCGAGGCAGTCGTGGGCGAAGGGGCAGGCGAACTGGCGGCAGGGCGAGCAGGCGGTGGGCACCGTGAGGATCGACGCCGGGCCGAACCGCGGCCGATACTGCTCCACCTGCTCGGTGCCGGCGAACAGCACGACCACGGGCGTGCCGAGCGCGCTGGCCAGGTGTGCCCCGCCGCTGTTGTTGCACACCACCACGTCGACGGCGTCGATGAGCGCCGCCAGGACCGGCACGTCGAACCGTCCGGGCAGCAGGACGGCGCCGGGCACATCGGCGCCGGTCGCCTCGACGAGCGACGCCTCGCGGGCCGTGCCCGCCACGAGGACCCGCAGCCCGGCGGCCGTGAGCAGCCCGGCCACCTGGGCGAACCGATCCGCCGGGTAGCGCCGCGCGGAGCAGGAGGCCCCCGGAAGGATGAGCGCGCACGGCCGCCTTCCGTGGCCCTCTGCGTGGCCGTCCCCATGCCCGTCCGCCTGCCCGTCCGTCTGCCCGTCCACCTGCCGGTCCGTCTGCCCCTCCATGCGCCCGTCGCCTGTGGGTCCGCCGCCGAGCAGGCGGCGGGCCGTACGGGCCGCCTCTGCGGGCACGCGTACGCGCAGCCTGCCCTCGACCGGAGGGACGCCCACCCGTTCGAGCATGTGCAGCGCGCGATCCACCTGGTGGGTCTCGTCCGGCGGCGAGGGCACCCAGTGGGTCAGCCCCGCCCCGCCGAACTCCTTGGACATGCCGACCCTCACGGGCAGTCCGGCGAGCCTGCAGAGGTTCCCGGCCGGCCAGGGGGCCTGCGAGAACGAGGTCAGGATCACCGCCGCCTCGTAGCCGCCCCACCCGATCCGTTCAACGAGATCCAGGTCGTCGGTGACCGGGACGTCCTCACCGCCCGTCTTCTGCCACGAGACCGAGGCGGTGAGCACGCCGTCCACCTCGGGGAGCAGCGCGGCGGCCGCGGCGCCCGCGGGGGTGGCCAGCAGGTCGAGCCGGGCCCGGGGAGCGGCCCGCCGCAGCGATCGCAGCGCCGGGCCCGCCATCACCACGTCGCCGACGTTGTCCGGCCTGATCACGAGCACGCGGGCGAGCCTCCGCCACGGGACAGGTGGGCCTGTGAGCGCCGCGGGATGCTCCATCTCCTGCGCGTACCCCCCGAAAACGAGACATAAAGCCCCGTAAATGCATGGTTTGCCCTGAAAGTCCGTCGGGCACCTCCCCCGCAGCGACGCCGGGGAGGGGGAGGCGTGAGCGTGACGGAGGGTGGCCGGATCCGCGTGGCCATGGTCCACGGTCCCGGGCCCGCCGACCGCGACGGCGTCGGCGACTACGTCGAACGGCTCGTCCGCGCGCTCGGCGACGCCGGAGTCGAGGCGGTGGGGGTGCCCGTGGGGTCGCCGGGGGCCCGCTCCCCCTGGCACTGGCTGCCGGCCACGCTCGGCGCCGCCCGCCGGGTGCGGCGGCTGCGCCCGGACGTGGTCCACGTGCAGTTCGCCCCTTCGGCCTACCGGTTCTCGGGCCTGCCCGGGCTGCTGCCACCCCTGCTGCCGCCCGGCGTGCCGCTGGTGACCACCCTCCACGAGTACGGCTGGTGGGCGGCCCCCGGATGGGTGCCCGGCCCCGCCTGGCGGCCCCTGGAACGCGCCCGCCTGTGGGACCGGGAGACCGGGCGGCTGGTGCCCGCCAGCGCCCTCGTGGTCGTGACGAACGCCTCCCACGCCCGGCAGGTCAGGCGGCGCGTCGGGGCAGCCGCCGTGGAGGTGCCGCTGGCGCCGAACGTGGTGGATCACGGCGGCGGACGGCAGGCGCGCGTGCGGGTGCGCGACCGGCTCGGCACGGGGCCGGAGGACCCGCTGCTCGCCTTCTTCGGGTTCGTGCACCCCGTGAAGGGCGTGCGGCAGCTCGTCGAGGCCCTGCCCGCGCTGCGGGCGGCCCGCCCCCGCCTGCGCCTGCTGGTCGTGGGCGGCTTCACCTCCCAGGCGCTGCCGGAGGCCGAGGCGCGGGCCTTCCGGGCGGAGCTGGAGGCGCTCGCCGCGCGGCACGGCGTCGCGGACGCGGTGACGTTCACCGGGCACCTGCCCGCCGCCCGGGTGTCGGAGTTCCTGCACGCGGCGGACGCCGGGGTGCTGCCCTTCACCGCCGGGGTGACGACCAAGAGCGGCGCGCTGCTCACGATGCTGGCGCACGGGCTGCCGACCGCGGTCACCGTGCCGGACGAGCCCGACCCCGCCCTCCCGCTCGGAGAGGCCGTCGCCGTGATCAGGGCCCGCCGCGACCCCGCCGCCATCGCGGACGCCGTCGCGCCGCTGCTCGACGGCTCCGGGCCGGGGCGGCGCATGGGGAGGGCGGCCCGGCGGCTCGCCGCCCGCCACTCCTGGTCCCGGGTCGCCGCCGCCCACCGCGAGCTGTACGAGACCCTGGCCGGCCCCGGTCGTCCGCCCGGCCGCCCGGATGCGTGAGCCGTACCGGGAGATCCTGGTGGTCGACCTGCTCGGCGGGATCGGCGACCTGGTCATGCTCCTGCCCGTCGTGCACGGCCTGGCCCGCGCGAACCCCGGCGGGTCGCTGCGCGTGCTCACCCACGAGCCCGGAGCCGCACTCCTGCGCGGCGACCCCGCCGTCACGCGGGTGCTCACCCCCCGCCACGGCGGCGCGGGCGCGGCACGGGAGGCGGTGGCCGAGGCGCTGGCCGCACGGCGTCCGGATCTCGCGGTCACCTCCACCCGCTACGACGGCATCCCGGATCTCCTCGCCGCCTCGGGCGCCCGGTGCGTCACCGACCTGTGGCGCCGCCCGCCCCCTGACGAGCCCGTCGGCGAGCGCTACCTGCGCATCCTGCTCGCCGAGGGCCTGCTGCGGCCCGAGGACGTGGCGCTCCGGCCCGCCGTGCGCCTGACGCCGGCCGAGATCGCGTACGGCGAGAGCGCGCTCGCCCGCCGCCTTCCCGCCGGCACACCGACAGGCACGGCGCGGCCCCCGGTCGTGCTGGTCACGGACGCGGGCATGGACGTGAAGCGGTGGCCCGCCGGGCGCTGGCGGGAACTCGCCGCGCTGCTGGCCCGGCGCGGCCACCCCCTGCTCACGCCCGGCGCGCGGCCCGCACGCGGCGCGGTGGACGCGGCACCCGGCCCGGAGGTCGCCGTGCTGCCGCGGTGCGGCCTGCGGGGGCTCGCCGCGTGCTTCGCCGCCGTCGCGCGCCGGGGCGGCGTGGTCGTGGGCGGCGACACCGGGCCGCTGCGGCTGGCCGCGGCCGCCGGAGCGGCCACCGTCGGGCTGTTCGGGCCCACCTGGGCCGGCCGGTATGGCATCGGCCCTGGGGACCGAGGAGGCTTCCGGGACGCAGCGAGCTCCGCCGACCTGCAGGGGCTGCCGGGCTGCCCGCACCGCAGGCCCGCGGCCATCACCGAGCAGCCGTGCTGGTGGACGGCCTGCTGCCCGCTGTCCCCGGCGGGCCCCGCCTGCATGGCCGACATCCCCGTGGCGTCCGTCGTGCGCGCCGTGACCCGCCTGTGCGCCGGTTCCCCCGCGCGCCACCCGGCGGGCGACGGCTGACTCGCGGCGTGGCAGGCTGCGTACGGGAGAGAAGGCAGCCATGCCGCCGAGGAGGAGACAGATGGAATTGGACGGCGCGGCGCGGCCCACTGCCCGTCCGGGGCCCGTCACGCGGTCACGCGTCCGCAGGGTGTCCGGATCGGCCGTACGCGACCGGCGTGACGACCTCGCCACGGAGGAGCCGCTGGAGATCCGGCTCCTGGCCGGAGGCGAGAGCCGTACGGTGGCGATCACGATGCGGACGCCGGGCGCGGACTTCGAGCTCGCGGCGGGGTTCCTGCACGGTGAAGGGATCGCCGGCCCCGGCGACATCGCCGCGATCGGCTACTGCACGGACGAGGACCTGGACCCAGAGGCGCGCTACAACACGGTGACCGTGCGGCTCACCGCCTCCCGGCTCCCCGACCTCGGCGCCGCGGCGCGGAACTTCGTGACGTCGAGCGCGTGCGGCGTCTGCGGCACGGCGAGCCTCGACGCCCTGCGCGACCGCTGCGCCGTGCCGGCCGCGCGCACGCCGGTCGCCGTGTCCGCCACGACCGTGTACGGCCTGCCCGACCGGCTGCGGGAGGCCCAGGGGGTGTTCGGCAGGACGGGCGGGCTGCACGCCGCCGGGCTGTTCACACCCGACGGCACACCGCTGGCCGTGCGGGAGGACGTGGGACGGCACAACGCCGTCGACAAGCTGGTCGGCTGGGCGCTGCTCGGCGGCCGGACCCCCCTCGACCGGCACGTCCTGCTGGTCAGCGGCCGGGTCGGCTACGAGATCATGCAGAAGGCCGCGAGCGCCGGGATCCAGGTCGTGTGCGCCGTGTCCGCGCCCTCCTCGCTCGCCGTCGACCTGGCGCGCGAGTTCGGCGTCACGCTCGTGGGGTTCCTGCGGGAGGAGCGCTTCAACATCTACGCCTGCCCGGAGCGGATTGAGGTCGGGCGGATCGAGGTCGAGCAGGCCGAGACCGCCTGACCCCGCTCCCGCGCCACCGGCGGCAGGGTCCCGACCGGCCGGACCGGCGGGACCCTCCCGAGGTGGTCGCCGGAGCCGCGAGCAGGCTCGCGGCGCCGGCGGGCGTCGTCAGCCGGTGTTCTGCAGGCCGGCCGCGACGCCGTTCACGCTGAGCAGCAGCAGCGTGGACAGGCGCTCACGCTCCTCCTCCGACAGGTCGCCCGGCGCCCGCAGCGCCGACAGCGCCCGCAGCTGCAGGTGGCTGAGCGCGTCCACGTAGGGGTCGCGGAGCTGCACGGCCCGCGACAGCACGCGCCGGTTCTCCAGCAGGCGGGCGTGGCCGGTCACCTCCAGCACGAGCCGCCTCGTCAGGTCGTACTCCTCCAGGACCTGCTCGGCGAAGTCGCTCCGACCGCCCAGGGCCAGGTAGCGGGACGCGATCGAGCGGTCGGTCTTGGCCAGTGACATCTCCGCGTTGTCCAGCATCGCGGCGAACAGCGGCCACTCCTGGTAGGCCGAGCGCAGCTCGGCCATTCCGCCGTCGGTGACCACGGCGGCCAGGCCGCTGCCCAGGCCGTACCAGCCGGGGAGGTTGACCCGCGTCTGGGCCCACGAGAACACCCACGGGATGGCCCGCAGGTCGTCCAGCGAGCGGGGCGCGCCGAGGCCGCGCCGCGCGGGCCGGGAGCCGAGCCGCAGGGATCCGAGCTCCTCCAGCGGGCTGACCAGCGCGAACCACTCGGGGAAGCCGGACGCCTCGGTCAGCGACCGGTAGGCGCTCTCGGAAGCGGCGGCCACGGTGTCGGCCAGCCGGCGGAACTTCGCCGCCGCGGCGGCCGTGCTCGCCTCCACCGCGGAGGTGGACGCGAGCATCACGGCGTTGGTGACCTGCTCGATGTGCCGCTTGGCGATCGCCGAGTGGCCGTAGCGCGCGAAGATGACCTCGCCCTGCTCGGTGACCTTGAACCGGCCGGCCACCGATCCCGGGGCCTGGGCGAGCACGGCCCGGTTGGCCGGGCCGCCGCCACGGCCGAGCGCGCCGCCCCGGCCGTGGAAGAGCGTGAGCGTGACGTCGTTGGCCGCGGCCCAGGCGGTCAGCGCCGCCTGCGCGTCGTACAGGCGCAGGGTGGCCGCCGCCGGGCCGAGTTCCTTGGCCGAGTCGGAGTAGCCGAGCATGACCTCCATGCGCCGCCCGTTGTCGGCGAGCCGCCGGCGCACGGGCTCCAGCTTGACCATGCCCTCCAGCACGGCGCTGGAGTTGTCCAGGTCCTCGCCCGACTCGAACAGGGGGACCACGTCGAGCACCGGGGCGCGGTCGCCTAAGGCGTGCCTGGCCAGCTCGTAGACGGCCGCGATGTCGTCGGCGGAGCGGGTGAACGAGACGACGTAGCGGGAGCAGGCGGTCACGCCGAAGCGCTCCTGGATCCACCCGATCACCCGGATCGTGGCCAGGACCTCCTCGGTGCGCTCCGACACCGTGCCGGAGGCGATCTCCTTGAGCGCCGCCGCGTGCACCGCCGAGTGCTGGCGCACCTCCAGCTCCGCCAGGTGGAAGCCGAACGTCTCGACCTGCCAGATCAGGTGCTGCAGCTCGCCGTACGCCTGCCGTACGGCGCCGGCCCCGCGCAGGGAGTCCTGCATGAGCCGCAGGTCGGCCAGCAGCTCGGCGGGCGCGCGATAGGCGAGGTCGAGGTCGCGGCGCCGGGTCGCGGCGATCCTGGCCGCCACGAACATCAGCCACTGGCGGTGCGGCTCCCGCGGCGACCGGGTGGCCATCTCCGACACCAGGTCGGGGTGGTCGTCCTCGGCCTGCGCGAGCGCGGCCCGCAGCTCGGCGGACGGCGGCGTGAAGACACTGGCGAGGGTGAGCGACCTGCCGATCCGGGTGGCCGCGTTCTCCAGTGCGATCAGCACGTGCTCGGCCTGGATCTGGATGGCCTCCCTGGTCACCTTGGCGGTGACGTTAGGGTTGCCGTCGCGGTCGCCGCCGATCCAGCTTCCGTAGCGGATGTACGCCTTGGCCAGCGGCTCCCGCGTCCCGGTGCCGGACCCGAGCGCCGCGTCGAGCGAGCGGTAGATCAGCGGCACGGTGCGGAACAGCGTCTCGTCGAACGCCGCCATCGCCGTACGGACCTCGTCCAGCGGGTCGAGCTTGGTGTGGCGGAGCTGGGCGCTCCTCCACAGGATGTCGATCTCCTCAAGCAGCCGCCGGTGGGCCTCCTCCCGCTCGGCCGCGCCCCGTCCGGGGGCGTTGTAGGCGTCGAGCTGGGCGCTGATCCGCTGGATGGCGGTGACGATCGCCCGCCGCCGCGCCTCCGTGGGGTGGGCGGTCAGCACGGGCCGGAACTCCAGCCCGTCGATCAGGTCCTGGAGCCGGTCGTCCCCCCGCAGCCGCTGCACGGCCTCCGCGAGGGACTCGCGCAGCGGCACGTCGTCCTGGTCGCGCTGCCGCAGGGTGCGGATGCGGTAGTGCTCCTCGGCGAGGTTCGCGAGATGGAAGTAGCAGGTGAAGGCGCGGGCGATCTGCACGGCGCGGTCCACGGGCCATTCGGCCACCAGGGCCGCGACCTCGTCCGCCGTCGTCTCCTGACGGCGGGCCGCGATCACCGCCTTTCTGAGCCGTTCTACGTCGGCGAGGAGGTCGGGGCCGCCGTGCTCGGCGATCACCTGACCCAGTAGTCCACCCAATAGGCGCACGTCAGCGCGGAGTTCGTCCGGCATCTCCGCTACGGCGTTGTGTCGTTCGGCAGGAGCGATGGCGGCCATGTTTGGAAGGCTAGCGAATCCCGCTCGGTGGCTTGAGGGCGGTCTCACCAATTGGACTAGACCACTCGAACGCGCAGGTCAGACCGGGCGCGCGTCCGGGGTGCGGAGCGCCTCGGCCGGGGCGTGCGGGAGCGCCCTGAACCGGCGGGTGAGGTGCTGGGCGAGCCGCCCGTGCGCCACCACGATCGCGGCGAACGCCACGACCAGCATCGTGATCGGTGTCAGCTGATCGTCGTCGGCCAGGACGATGATCTTGGCGTCGCCGAGCCCCGTCCTCGCGGCCATCAGTCCCGTGAGCGCCGCGGTCACCCAGCGACCGGCATGCATGATCGCCGGACGTGCGGCCGCGGTCACCGCGGCAGGCAGGGCCAGCACGACGAAAGCGACGAGGATCGCGACCGTGCCCGCCAGGGACATGCCGGTCAGTCCGCCGACGGCCAGCGCGATGCCCCGCATCAGGAGGCGCGCCAGCCCCCCGATCACCAGCCCGCTCAGTGCCGCCGCGGCCACCGGCGCCCAGATCACACGGCCCAGCGGCCTGCCATCGCGCATTACTTCCTCCTTAGAACGGTCCAAACGGTTATAGAGGCGGGCCATATCGCCCGCAATACCGCAAGGACTTCGCGATCGCTCCGTTACACGAGGCGCGGCAGAACAACGCGGCGGAACAACGCGCGGAACAACACGGTCAGGTGGGACGGGAGACGGCGGCGAGGAGTTCGGGGAGGCGGGCGAAGCCGATGCCGGAGGCGATCCTGCGGCCCGCCCAGGCGGCCGCCACGCCGTACGGCACGGCGAGCACGGCCCACCAGGTCAGGCCGAACAGGACCGGCAGCACCACCGGCAGCGTGAGCACGCCGGTGACGAGCATCGTGGCGAAGGAGGCCGCGAACGCCTGCCCGCCCTGCCCAGGAGCGGCGCCGCTGAAGGCGTTCAGGCGAGCGGGATAGGTGTACGGCGCGGTCACGCTGGTGATCGCGCCGACGCCCATGGCGACTCCGAGCACGCCCCAGGCGATCGGGGCCGCGGCGAGGGCCCAGACCGCGTCGCCCGCCACCAGGGCGGCGAACAGCGACACCAGGGCCAGCAGGGGCACGCCGATGACCGCCATGGCCAGGTGCCGCCCGGCCAGGTCGGTGCGCACGTCGCGCGGGGTGGAGAACGCCACGGCGTTCATCCACAGCGACCCGCCGTCGATCCCGAAGGAGTTGCCCGCCTGCAGCCCGATCATGACGGCCGCCAGGCAGGCGGGTCCCAGCACCGATCCCAGCCCGGCCCCGCCGTCCTGTCCGTGCAGGGAAAGCGTGACGATCACGGTGACGAACAGCGCGACGATCCAGTTCACCCGGCCCCGCGGCTCGCGCCCGGCGTACTTCAGCTCCTTGGCGACGACGGCGCCGAGCATGCCGTCAGGCAGGAACCTGCCGATCGAAACCCGTCCGGACCGCCGGACGGAGCCGCCGCTCCCGGTGGAAGCGTCGGGCCGCACCAGCGCGTGCCGCAGCGCGACGATCCACAGCCACGCCAGTACGACGACCGCCATCGCGACGACGATCAGTTCGGCGACGCCGATGAGGCCGCCGTCGGCGATCGCGTGCGCGGCCAGCCCCGGCGGCGTCCACCGCAGGACGTCCCCCGCCGACGCCAGGATCCGCGTGGGGTCGCCCGACAGGCCGCGGTTGACCAGCAGGTTGGGCAACTGGACGAGCAGCACCACGAAGATGGCGGCGACCGCGAGCAGGTCACGCCCCCGGCGAGTGCGCAGCACGCCGGACAGCGCGGTGGTCACCAGGCGGGAGGCCGTGAGGCAGAAGGCGAACTGGAGGACCACCGCGGGCACCCCGAGCAGCACTCCGCCCGGCCCGTGGGAGAGCGCGACCACGCCGCCGAACAGCGCGGCCAGCGAGGCGACCGGCCACGCCCCGGTCGCCGACGCCGCCAGCATGCCGGTCGCGAGCTGCCGGGTGGTCAGCGGGAACACGGCCAGCCGGGCCGGGTCGAGCGTCTCGTCCAGCCCGAACGCCGTCAGCGGCACGACGATCCACCCGACGGCGAACACCGCGAACGCCACCGTCACCAGGTCGAGGGCGACGCCGGACGGCGCGAGCCGGATGAGGGACAGCAGCGCGAACCCCGCGACGGCGGCGAGAAGGGCGGCGGCCAGCGAGAAGACGAAACCCGCCTGCTTGCCGGCGTCGCCGCGCAGGCCCCCGCGCACCAGGCTGAGCTTCAGCCGGACGAACAGCCAGGTCATGCCGGCGACCCGAGCCACGACAGGCCCTCCTCCCCGTTGCCGCGCGCGCCGACGAGGTCGAGGAACGCCTCGTTGAGCGTGCGGCCCCGCCGAACGTCGTCGAGCGGGCCCTGCGCGACGACGAGGCCCCGGTTCATCACCGACACCCAGTCGCACAGCCGCTCGACCAGGTCCATCACATGGCTGGAGAAGACGACGGTGGAGCCCGAGGCGGTGTATCTGCGCAGCACCTCGATCAGCGTGTTGGCGGACACGGGGTCGACGCCCTCGAACGGCTCGTCGAGGAACAGCACGCCCGGGTTGTGCAGCAGCGCCGCAGCGAGGCCGATCTTCTTGCGCATGCCGGTGGAGTAGTCGACCACCAGCTTGTCCCGCGCCTCGACCAGGTCCATGACCCTGAGCAGCTCGTCGGCGCGCCTGCCGACCTCGTCGATGGGGATGCCGCGCAGCTGGCCGCCGTACATCAGCAGTTCGCGGCCGGACAGCCGTTCGAACAGCCGCAGGCCCTCGGGCAGCACGCCGATGCGCGCCTTGACGCTGACGGGGTCGGCCCACACGTCGTGGCCGTCGATCTCGATCCGCCCGCCGTCCGGCCGCAGCAGCCCGGTGATCATGCTCAGCGTGGTCGTCTTGCCCGCGCCGTTGGGACCGACCAGCCCGGTGAAGCTGCCCCTCGGCACGACCAGGTCGACCCCGCCGACCGCCACCTGGTGCCCGAAGCGCTTGTACAACCCCTGTGTGCGTACGGCATCCGTCATGGAGCCCCCACTCGTATAAAGCCGTCGTAAAGCCGAACGAACGGCATGCGAGCCGCGTTCCTCCGGGGAGTTCCCGCCCGGCCAAATGCGATCCCGGTGAGCGCGACCCGGAGCGACCGCGCGACGCCGGTCTGGTTACCCTGTCGGCCATGGATTCGACGCGACCCGGAGCGGCGTTCGGGACCCGAGGGCCGCTGAGCATACGAGGAACGGTGAGCGGGCGATGAGCGCCGAACACGCCCCCGAGATCGATATCCACACCACCGCCGGCAAGATCGCCGATCTGGAGCGCCGCCGGCGCGAGGCGGCCCACGCCGGCTCCCAGCGGTCGGTGGAGAAGCAGCACGCCAAGGGCAAGATGACGGCCCGCGAGCGGCTGGCGGCCTTCCTCGACGAGGGCTCCTTCGTCGAGTTCGACGAGCTGGCCAGGCACCGGGCCACCGCCTTCGGCCTCGACCGCGAGCGCCCGTACGGCGACGGGGTCGTCACCGGGTACGGCACGGTGGACGGGCGGCCGGTCGCGGTGTTCGCGCAGGACTTCACCGTGTTCGGCGGCTCACTCGGCGAGGTCTTCGGCGAGAAGATCGTCAAGGTCATGGACCACGCGCTCAAGACCGGCTGCCCGGTGATCGGCATCAACGACTCGGGTGGGGCGCGCATCCAGGAGGGCGTGGTCTCCCTCGGCCTGTACGCCGAGATCTTCAAGCGCAACGTGCACGCCTCCGGCGTGGTCCCGCAGATCTCGCTGATCATGGGGCCGTGCGCGGGCGGCGCCGTGTATTCCCCCGCGCTGACCGACTTCGTCCTGATGGTGCAGGAGAAGTCGCACATGTTCATCACCGGGCCGGACGTCATCAAGACCGTCACCGGCGAGGAGGTGACGTTCGAGGAGCTGGGCGGTGCGCACACGCACAACTCGCGCTCCGGCGTCGCCCACTACGAGGCCTCCGACGAGCAGGACTGCCTCGACTTCGCCAGGGCGCTGCTGTCGTATCTGCCGTCCAACAACATGGACGATCCGCCCGCCTTCGACGTCGAGGCGGACCTGGAGACGTCCGACGAGGACCGCGAGCTCGACACGCTCATCCCCGACTCGGCCAACCAGCCGTACGACATGCACACGGTCATCGAGCACGTCCTCGACGACGGCGAGTTCCTGGAGGTCCACGCGGGTTTCGCGCCGAACATCGTCGTCGGCTTCGGCCGGGTCGAGGGGCGTTCGGTGGGCGTCGTCGCCAACCAGCCGATGAGCTTCGCCGGCACGCTCGACATCGACGCCTCCGAGAAGGCCGCCCGGTTCGTGCGCACCTGCGACGCCTTCAACATCCCGGTGCTCACCTTCGTCGACGTGCCGGGCTTCCTTCCGGGCACCGGCCAGGAGTGGAACGGCATCATCCGGCGCGGCGCCAAGCTGCTCTACGCCTACGCCGAGGCGACCGTCCCGCTGGTCACCGTCATCACCCGCAAGGCGTACGGCGGGGCGTACGACGTCATGGGGTCCAAGCACCTCGGCGCGGACGTCAACCTGGCCTGGCCCACCGCCCAGATCGCCGTGATGGGAGCCCAGGGGGCGGTCAACATCCTCTATCGGCGCGAACTGGCCGCCGCCGACGAGCCGGACGCCGCGCGGGCCCGTTTCATCAGCGAGTATGAGGACACGCTGGCCAATCCGTATCTCGCCGCCGAGCGCGGCTATGTGGACGCGGTCATCCGGCCCTCGGACACCCGGGTCCAGGTCGTCCGCGCGCTGCGCGCCCTCCGTAACAAGCGGGCCTCGCTGCCCCCGAAAAAGCACGGGAACATTCCACTGTGAGCAGCCGAGAGCCGTTTCTCAGCATTGTCCGGGGGGACGCCACCCCTGAGGAGACCGCCGCGCTCGTCGCCGCGCTGGCGGCACGGGCGGCGGCGGGCGCCGCCCGGCCGGCGGCACCGCGATCAAGCCCGGGAAACTGGAGAAATCCGGCACATCGGCTGCGGGTGGGTCTCCCGCACGGCCCGGGAGCCTGGCGTGGGGCCTTCTTCCCCGGCGGGTGAGACGTCTTTCGACGCCATCGGCGACGACTACGGACCGATTACATCGCCGGAACAGGGTGTCAACTGGCTCAAGAGTTGGGACTATCTAGAAAGCGGGGGAATATAGTCAGCCGATCAACTAGTGACGAGTCCTGGAGGACACCATGGCCATCCCGGACTTCAGCGCACATGGCATTGCCGCAAAGTATGCCGTTCTCGTGGACGTCGGTTACCTTTACGCGGCCGCCGGTGAAGTTCTCTTAGCCGCCAAGGAGCGTAAGGAGTACCGCGTCGCTGCGGACGAGCTGATCCAGGCGCTCCAGAAGCACGCGCTCGAGCGCATCCCGGGTGAGCTGCTGCGCGTCTACTGGTACGACGCCGCCCGTGACCGCGTGCCCACGGTGGACCAGCGTGTGATCGCCCAGCTGCCCTGGGTCAAGGTCAGGCTGGGCAACCTGAACGCCCGTGGTCAGCAGAAGGGGGTGGACGCCCAGATCCGCAGCGACCTCGAGGCCCTCGCCCGCCATCACGCCGTGAGCGACACCGTGCTGATCGCCGGGGACGAGGACATGGTGCCCGCTGTGGAGGCCGCGCAGGCGTACGGTGTACGCATCCACCTGTGGGGGGTCGAGCCGCCGTTCGGGACCAACCAGGCCGAGCGGCTCGTCTGGGAGTCGGACACTGTCGAGATATTGAGCGCCGACTTCCTGCGTCCGTTCTTCACCCGCGCGCCGGTGCCCGTGCCCGTGCCGCCCACGCCGTCGCCCGCGCAGGTCTTCGCGGGCCGCACGGTCAAGCCGATGCCGCCGAAGTCGCCCGTCGGCCAGGTCGCCAAGCTGGGCCCGGGCCGGCCCCGCGTGGAGGAGGTCGGCGAGCACGTGGCGCAGAAGTGGATACTGACCCGCGGCCGGGACAACATCCGCGATCTGCTGCCGGGCCCGTTGCTGCCCACGGTGATCGACACCGAGCTGCTGATCGAGGCCGAAAAGGAGCTCGGCCACTCCCTGCGGCCCTACCCGGAGGCGCGCGTGTGGCTGCGCGACGGTTTCTGGGCCCGGGTCTACCGCGAGTTCGACCTCGGGGTCGGCATCTCCAGCAAGTGACGTCAGGCCTTCCGGTCCGGCGTCCGGCCTCGCGCGGGAGCACTCCCGGCACAGGACGCGCTCCCGTGCCCGGTCTCGCGCGAGCCCCCTCCGCGGTGTCGCGGCGCTCTGACGGCCGCGTCCGATTTCCGCCAGCCCGCACCGGTGGCCAGCGCATAACGTCGTGTGCGTGACCACACGACAGCTCGACTTCGACGCGTGCTACCTCGCCGTCTCCGCGCGGGACTCCCGCTTCGACGGGCGTTTCTACACGGCTGTCACCACCACCGGCATCTACTGCCGCCCGATCTGTCCCGCCCGCACCCCCGCACGGGGCAACGTCCGCTTCTACCGCCACGCCGCCGCGGCCGAGGCCGCCGGCTTCCGGCCCTGCCGCCGCTGCCGTCCGGAGCTCAGCCCCGGCGACCCCGGGTGGGACGTCCGCGCCGACCTGGTCGGACGCGCGCTACGGCTGATCGACGACGGGGTGGCCGACGAGTCCGGCGTCGCCGGGCTGGCCCGCCGCCTCCACGTGACCGAGCGGCACCTGCACCGCCTGTTCGCCGCCGAGCTCGGCACCGGGCCGCTCGCCGTCGCCCGCACCCGGCGGCTGCTGCTCGCCAAGCAACTGCTCACCGAGACCACCCTGCCGATCACCGATGTCGCGTTCGCCGCCGGGTTCGGCAGCGTACGCCAGTTCAACGCGGCCATGAAGGAGTCGTACGGCTTCGCGCCGGGAGAGCTGCGCAGGACCAACGGGCCGATGCACGAGAAGGGAAGCCCGGTCGCCCTCACGACCGGGCTGACCCTGCGGCTCGGTCACCGGGAGCCCTACGACGCGCAGTCGGTGCTGCGGTTCCTCGCCGCCCGGGCGATTCCCTCGGTGGAGGCGGTCTGCCGGTCGGGGGACGACGTGACGGCCTACACACGGGCCGTGCCGGGCGGCTCGATCACGCTGCGGCCCGCGACCGGTCACATCCGGCTCACGGTGCGGACCACAGAGACGCACCTGCTCTCCCGGCTGGTGGCCCGCTGCCGCCGCCTGCTCGACCTCGACGCCGACCCCGGCGCGGTGCGGGAGATCCTCGGTGCGACGTCGCTCGGGCCGCTGGTCGCGGCCCGTCCCGGGCTGCGCGTGCCGGGAGCGTACGACGGGTTCGAACTGGCGGTCCGGGCGGTCGTCGGGCAGCAGATCTCGGTGGCCGGGGCCCGCACCCTGCTCGGCCGCATCGCCGCCCGGGCCGGGCTGCCCGCCGTCCCCGACGGCTCCGTCGACGGGAACCTCGACGGAGCGGCCGGTCAGGTGCCGTCGCTGTTTCCCACGGCCGACCGGCTCGCCGCCGCGGACCTGGACGGCCTCGGGCTCACCACCCGCAGGGTCGCCACGATCAGGGCGCTGGCCGAGGCGGTGGCATCCGGCACGATCGACCTCGACGGCGCGGACGACCCGGCCGACACCACGGCCAGGCTGCTGGAGATCCCCGGCATCGGCCCGTGGACGGCCGGCTACATCGCGCTGCGCGCGCTGCGCGACCCGGACGCGTGGCCCGAGGGCGACCTCGTGCTGCGCAGGACGATGGAACGGCTCGGCATCGCCGCGGGCGAGGCCGAGCGATGGCGGCCCTGGCGGGCGTACGCCGCGCTCCACCTGTGGAGCCACACCTCCAGCGATCAAGACACCACACCACGAGGACGCAACAAATGATCATCATGCAGACCGTGCCCACCCCGGTTGGCCCCCTCGCTCTGCTCGCCCGCGACGGCGTGCTCGTCGCGGCCGGTTTCACCGCCGACCCCCTGGAGATGTTCGCCAGGCTCTCGCCGTCCCTGCGGACGCTTCCCCTGCGGGAGGGCGATCTCGGCGACGCGGCCGAGGCCGTGCGGGAGTACCTCGACGGGAAGGTCGGCGCGCTCGACCGGATCCCCGTCGAGCAGCCGGGCACCCCCACGAGGCAGCGCCTGTACGAGGCGCTGCGTGCCGTGCCCGCCGGGACCACCGTGTCGTACGGGCAGCTGGCGGAGAAGGCGGGACTGCCCAGGACGGCCGCGCGGGCCGCGGGGTCGGCCTGCGCGCAGAACCTGATCGCGCCGTTCGTGCCGTGCCACCGCGTGGTGCCCTCGACCGGCGGTTACGGCAGTTACTACTACGGCACGCCGGTCAAGGAATGGCTGGTCGCCCACGAGTCCCGCGCCTGACCTGCTCGCCGGGGCCGACGTCCGGGGCGGGTCCGGGGCGGGTCACTGCTTGACGATGCTCTGGACCTCGCCGACGGGCACGTCCCTGGTCGCCGAGACCTGGATCGGGTCGTACGCGAACGGGACGGCCTCGCCGCCCTGGTTGCCGTTGCCGGCGACGGTCCAGACGCTCGTCACGGTGAGCGTGTAGACCTTGCCCGGCAGGTCGACGGAGGAGTGCCGGTAGACGACGCCGCACTCCGGTTCCTTCGTCCCGTCCTCGTCGGCGCCCTTCACGTACGGCTTGCCGGTGGTGCCGCATCCCGCGGTGAACACGGTGGCGCGCTTGTCGTCCTTGGTGCCGGCATCGATCTCCAAGTGGTCCGGCGTCGCCGTGACGGTGGCGGACATGACGCCCGGCAGGGTGGCGGTGACGGACCGGGGGGCGGCCTCGGCTCCGTCCAGCCACACCCACGTCCCCAGATTGACGTAGCTCTTGGCGTCCGGGCTCAGCTTGATCTTCGGCTCCGGGACGGTCAGCGCGGCCCGGGCGATCTGCATGAGCTGCTCCAGCGTGATGCCTCCGGCGGGGACGGTCCCTTCCGGCACCCAGACGAGCGGCTCGAGTCCGGCGGCACACGAGGGTCCGTCCGGGTTGCCGGCGTCGTAGGCGACGCCCCACCACTGGCCCTTGTCGCCGATCTTGTCCCCGAACCTGTCGAGATCGACGTCGTAGTCCAGCCCCGCCTCCACCGCCTGCTTCTTCTGCTGCGCCTGGAGGTTGCGCATGTCGTCGGCCGACGAGTTCGGCTCGTACCAGCAGGGGCGGGGCATCCGGTAGCCGTCGCTCTTGCCGCCGAGCCCGTTGCCGGACAGCCCGATCTTGGAGTTTGTCAGCTTGACGCCGGCCGTGTTGCCCTTCTGGAACGCCTCGCCGTGCGCGCCGACGTCCGGGTCGGCGGCGGCGGGTGGCGCGCACAGCGCGAGCAGAACCCCCGCCAGCAGGGACGTCACAGCAATGGCCCTCATCGCAGGCACTCCTTCGCGCGCTCGTCCGGATAGTCCGCATGGCGGTAGAGCCGGATCCGCCAGACGCCGTCGTCGCCCTGCCCCAGGCCGGCGGTCTGCAGGAAGACCGCCCGCGGGCGCTTGAGCCAGGCGGGCTGACGGGCCAGCGGGGTGCCTTCCCGATCGGTCAGCCGCACGCCGGTCAGGTCGACGCAGCCGTCGGCCTCCGCCCCGCGCCCCATGACGGAAGGCACCCGCAGGGCGTAGAGCCTGGCCACGCCCCGGGCCGACTGCCCGTCCTTGAGGAACCCCTGCACCCAGGTGACGGACTCCATGTAGGCGGACGACTCGGCGTCGATCCCCTTCACGTACGAGCGGTCCCGGCCGGAGGTGCCGACGGCCCGCCACTGCGCCGTGAAGTCACCGGCGAACGCCTTGATCACGGCCGACCGCTTCGGGTCGGGTTCGAGCGGCCACTCGATCTCGATCGTCAGTCCCGGCGCCGCCGTGACCGTCTCGGTGCCCGGCTGCGGGCCCGGCGTCTCCGAGGCCGTCACCGCGGCCGGCTCCATGCCGCCGCCCGGAGTGAAGCCGCGGTCGGCGTCCGGCGCGGCGCACGCCGAGACGAGCAGTGCGCAGGCCGCCAGGAGCGGTGTGCAGGCCCAGCGCAGCGTGCGGGCCGAGGCGGGCGGTGCCGCCGGGGCGAGTCCTGGACGCATCACCGGGATCCTCCGCAGTACGCGATCTCCCGCCGCTGTCACCCCCGCCGCTGCCAACCTAGGAACGGCCGTCGGGGGTGAGCCAGCGCTATGCGTGGATCGGCATGATTCGGAGGTGGACGTCCCTGGCATTGGGCTCCGATCAGGCGAGACGTGAGGTTCTGAGGTCCGCCGGGTTTCCGGGGTCCGGATTCGTGAGGGCCGAGCTCCTGAGGCCGGGGTTCCCGAGGCCAGGGTTCCTGACGGCAGGATTCCTGAGGTCCGGGGAGACGGTCCTGCGCCAGTCGGGCAGCAGCTCGTCGATGAGCGCCTCCGTCTCCGGCGCCATCCCCCCGCCGTACGGGTGGGAGGTGGCGCGGCGCAGCAGGCCGTCGACGACCGCCCGCAGCCGGACGGGCTCCCCGGTGGCGTGCGCCGCCCGGAGCAGGTCGCGCCACAGCCCCTCGTCGTCGGCCGCGAGCAGCAGCCCGGCCCGGGCCGCCGCCACCGCGCCGTGCGGGTCGTGGCGGGCCAGCCGGATCTCGCACAGCGCGTGCGCGGCGTCCGCCACCCAGGCCGTCACGTCGTACTCCAGGGGGTCGGCCGCCAGCCAGGCGTACCGGTCGGGCGGCCTGCCGTTCAGCATCGGGCCGCGCACCAGCGCCAGCGCGCGCTCCAGCAGGTCGGCCTCCATGTCGCCGGACCTGCCGCCGGATCTGCCGCCGGATTTGCCGCCCGTGGGACCGGCGGTGTCGGCCCATTCGCCGGCCTGCCGCACGAGGTCCTGGAACAGCCGCCAGTCGGTACGGATCTCCGGCCCGAGCCGCAGGCGCCCGGACCGGTCGAGGAACAGGTGGGGGCGTCCCTCGGAGTCGCGCCCGAGCCACTCGGCGACCCTCGCGATCGTGGCGTCGCGCACCGCGAGTTGCACGCCGCGCGGCCACAGCACGCCGGTCAGCACGGCCGGGTGCACGCCGTCCGGATGGGTGGCCAGGTAGACGACGAGCTCGTGGGCGAGCGCCGCCCGGCCCTCTTCGAGCGGATTCACCGGGCTGATCTCGATCGGGCCCAGAATGCGCACCTCGATGGAGGGCGGCTCCTCGCTCAGCCGTTCCACCACGGGGGTGAGCGGCTCGCCCTCCTGCTGCCGGGCCGTGCGGAACAGGCCGATCACGGCGTCGTAGTGCCGACGCGGCAGCAGGTGGGCCTCGATGTCCAGGCCGAGGGCGTCCACCCGGGCCCGGCCGTCGTCGGTGACCTCCCACGTCCAGGTGGCGTGCGGCACCTCGCCCGCGATCACGAAGCCGCTCGCCGTACGCGTGCCCTTCCCGAGCAGTGCCAGGCGACGCGCCTCGTCCTCGTCGGGGCGGATGGCCGACAGGAGGTAGTGCGGGGTGTACGCGGGGTCGGCCACGCGGCTGTGGACCCGGCCGGTCAGCACGTCGCCGTCGTGGCGGGCGCGCTCCTCGAACTCCGGCAGCACCTCGGCCAGGCTGCCCGCCGTGCTGATCCGCTCGGGCGCGAGCAGGGTCAGTTCCTCGCCGAAGCCGACGAGCGTGATGCGCATCCGGTCGGACCACCGGTTGGTGGCCAGTTCGACGGCGAGCGCCGACAGCGCGGCGACGGTGTGCGCCCCGGTGATCGCGATCACGCCGTGGGCGGCCTCCAGGTCGACCAGGACCCGGCCGCCCTGCCCGGTGCCGATCGAGACCAGCCCGGGGTAGGGCGCGGGCACCCCGGCCAGCACGTGCTCGTCGATGCGGCGTCCCTCGTGGGCCGGAAGGCGCCACACCTGCCCGTCGTCGCAGGTCTCCCACGGCTCCGGCGCGTCCTGTTCGGCCGGGTGGATCCACAGGTCGAGGCCCCGGTTGGACAGGTGGACGGCGTAGATCGTCGGCGGGCGCCGGTCGGCGTCGGCCAGCAGGCGGCCGAGCAGGCGCAGGCCGATGTCGAGCATGCGGCTGCCGGGGGCGTCGGCGCCGAGGCGGATGGCGACCTCGGCCTCGGCGGCGTCGCCGCGCGGCCGGGCGATGCGCCGTCCGAAGGCCCGGCGCCACAGCTGCTCCCGCCGCCTGCGGCCGAGCAGGGCCAGCAGCCCGGCCGCCGCCAGCGACGAGGCCGCCAGGTAGTCGGCGAGGACCGGCCCGCCCTGCCGCTCGTCGGCGGTTTGGTGGCCCGCCTCGGCGGGCGCGATCGCGGGCTGGACGGTGGTGGTGATGACCGGGCGCGGGGAGGGCGTCGCGCGCGCGGTGGCGGGCGTGTCCTTCACCTCGCCCGTACGGCCTCCCGGCTTCGACGGGGTGTCCTGCGGCATCGCGGGCGGCGGCAGCACGATCCCCGGCTTGCCCGGCTCGGGCGTCACCCTGCCCCGCTCGTGGCCGGTGTCGCCGGACCGCCCGGCCTCGCCCGGCCTCTGGTCGCCGTTACCGTCGGGCCGTGTGGTGTCCCCCTCGGTTCCCGTCGTGCCTTCGGCGCCGGACCCGGTGCCGGACCCGGTGCCGGACCCGGTGCCGGACCCGGTGTGCGAACCGGCGGTGGGGCGCGGGTCGGGCGTCGTGCGCCGGTCTTCTGTGGTGTGCCGGTCGGTGTGGACGTCGCCGCCGGTCGCGTCTCCCCCGGCGTACCGGGTGTCGCCGTCGAGTTCGGCGGGCGCGTGGCGGTGCTCCTTCAGAGTCTCCGGCCGGTCCTCGTCCACCGGCACGATGTGGACGTTCCTGGCGTCGTCCGGCATGTCGAGCACCCAGCCGGGACGGATGAGGTCGGCCATGTGCAGCCGGCTGCCGTCAGGCTGCTCCTTGTGCTGGTTGAGCCGGTAGATCTCCGGATAGCGGCGCCCGTCGCCCAGGCACTTCTCCGCGATCTCCCACAGGCTCTCGTGGTGGCGCCCGTGCGGAGGCTGCACCACGTAGACCTTCTTGACCTCCCTGGCGTGCAGGGCCGGTCGCTCCGCCTCGGCCTGCGGCACCGGCGCCGACAGCGCCGCGACCTGGGGCCTGATCGCGGCGGGGGCGCCCGCACGGGCGATGGGCACCGCCACGGCGGCCGCGGTGAACAGCAGCAGCACGGCGGAGACCAGGCGGTTCGCGAGCGCCTGGGTGCCGCCCGACAGCGGCACCCGGGCCGGCATGCCGACCCGCCGCAGCGCCGCGTAGACCTCGACGACCACGCACAGGAACAGCTGCAGCCAGGCCAGCCACACCAGGAGGATCAGGATCGCGGTGATCGTCTCGGGTCCGACCTGGCTCGTGAACAGGTCCGCGTTCAGCAGGTCACCGGTGATCGGCGGACCGGCCAGCCGGAGCAGCGCGTACGGCACGCCGCCCACCAGGCCCACCAGCGCGACCAGCGCCCCGAGGCCCGCGAGGACGTCTCCGGCCGTACGCCGGGACCGCAGCCGCACGGGCCGGTGCCGGTCGTCGTGCCAGTGCTCGGGCGCCCGCTGCGGCCCCAGCACCGACGGCATTCCCTCGGGGCGCGGTCGCGGTCCCCGCCGGCTCTCGCGGTCGAACTCCTCCCGCCGGCCGCCCGGCGGCCGGGTCCCCGTCACGCCTCCCCCGCATCGGGAGCGGCCGTGGCCTCGGCCTCCATGTCGGAGCCGGCGAAGCCCAGCGCGGACAGGAAGAAGGCGTCCCAGTGAACCGACACCGCCACCGTCACGTCCGCCTGGCCGCCGCCCACGGTGCACTCGGTCATGCGCACGCCGTCGGCCCCCTGAGCCGCCGTGATCTTCTCGGCCTCGCCGCACACCGCGCCCTCGTCGGCGAGCAGCCGCACCTGGCCGGTGGCCCGCAGGGTCTCGACGTCGATCTGGTCGGCGGCGGCGCGGGCGGCCTGCTCGGCGATGTCGGCGGCCTTGAGGCGGGCGTTCATGGCGGCCCCGCCGTCCACCAGCAGTCCGGCCAGCAGGAACACCACCCCGGAGAAGAGGACCACGAACACCGACATGGAGCCCCGCTCCCGCACCCGCCCGTCTCCGGCGGGGGACGGCGCCCTCATGAGGGCGCGCGGCGCGGTCGACGGTCCCAGAGCGAGGCCCGGAGCGGGGCCTGGAGCGGGGCCTGGGGCGGGGCGTGGAGCGAGGCCTGGAGGGATGCCTGGGGCGATGCGCGGAGCGGTCCGGCGGTGGCGGACGCGCGAACCACGCCATCCGCGACACGGACGCGGCGGGGTCACTGCACCCTCCGATACCGTTCGAGCGGCACGACCGAGGTGCCCGACATCTGCTTGGCGGCGCCGAACCCGAGGAAGTCGAGGTTCAGCTCGCAGGTCACGGTCACCCGGACGGAGCCGTCCATCGTCCAATCGCTGCCGGACATGTCCACCTGGGGCGAGCAGTCTCCGGAGAGCGCGGCCTCGGCGGCCTCCTTCGCGGCCGACTCGGCCTCCGACTCGGTCCGCTGCACGGAGGCGGCACGGGCGGCGTCCCGCGCGGCCCCGTTGACCTCGCCCTGGGCCTCCACGATCCGGCCCGCGCCGACGAGGAACAGCAGGAAGAGCAGGAACAGCGGGGCCAGCATCACCGTCTCGGCCGTCATCGAGCCGCGCTCCGGCCGGGTCATTCGCAGCCGTCCGAGCCGTCGTCGGGGCGGAAGCACTCGATGGGCCCGCCGAAGCGTGACGTGATCGTGAAGGTCATCGCGGGCAGCAGCGGGACCACCTGGACGGCGCTGCCGGTCACCTCGACGCCGCGCTGGTCGCCCTGCTCCCACGCCTGCGCCTGGGCGTTCTTCAGCAACTGCGGCCCGATCGCCTGCACGATCTGCCGCGCCTTGCCCTCGGCCGACTCCTGCCAGCCGTCGGAGCCGCCCGCACGGGCGATCCGCGCGCCCTCCCGCGCAGCGGCGTCGGCGACCTGGCGGCCGTGGAACCAGAGCGTGACCTGGACGATCAGCAGCACGACGGCGAGCACGATCGGCATGAGCATGGCGAGCTCGATCACCGTGGCGCCCCGCTCGCCACGCCCGCCCCGCCCGCGTCGCTCGATCCACCGAGCCCGCTCGCGGCGCTCGACCCGCCCACTTTGCTCGCCGCGCTCGACCTGCCCGCCTTGCTCGCCGCGCTCGACCTGCCCAATTCGCTGGCCGCGCCCGACCTGCCTGCCACGCTCTCGGCGCGTGGCGGCCGGTGCGCGAGGGCCGGTCACGCCCTGCACGGTCACTCCCCGCTTCCCCCGCCGGCGCCGCCGCCCGCGCCGCCCCCGCTGAAGCTGTTCTGGATGTCCGACTGCTTCTGCTCGACCAACTGCTTGATCAGCGTGGCCAGGCCGAGCGCGACTCCGGCGATGATGGCGGTGATGATCACCCATTCGACCGCGGAGGCTCCCCTGGACGGGGCGTTCCTCGCGCGGTCCAGCCGTACGTGGAGCACGGCGATCAAATAGTGGAACCAGAGCATCAGGCCCCCAACATCTTCATGGCTGCGGGAAAACTGAGAAAGATGACGAAGCCCGCGCACAGCAGGAGCTGGGCGACGAGCATCGACTGGGACCGCTCACCCGCCTTGCCCTCGACCTCCGCGAGTTCGCGGCGGCGGAGGGTGGCGGCACGGGCCGTGAGGGAGGCGCGGACCTTGGCGCCGTCGTCGGCCACGAGCCCGAGCGCGGCCGACAGGTCCCGCAGCTCGTCCACGTTGATCTCGTCGCCGAGCTGGCCGAGGGCCTGCCAGGGGGTGATGCCGACGATCCGGGCGTTGGCGAGCGCCTCGCGGATGCGTTCCATCGCCCAGTTGGAGCCGGGAGCGGGACCCGCGCCGTTCGCCGTCGCGGCAGCGGACGCGGCGCCGTTCAGGGCACCGCTCGCCGCGCCGTTCACGGGGCTGTTCGCGGTGCCGTGAACAGCCCCGTGAACAGTGCCGCCCAGTGTGCCGTTCAGCGCCCCGGGCGTGGTGGCGGGGCTGCCCACCGCCACCGCCATCATCAGCGCCTCGGGCACGCCCCTGCCGCCCGCGAGGTTCATCGACACGAGGTCGAGGAAGGCGCCCACGGCGTGCCGGAAGTCCCTGCGCCGTACGGCGGCGTCCCGCCGGATCTGCGCGTCGGGCAGCAGGAAGAAGATCACGCAGACGACGAGCGCCGACCAGAGCGGCACCTGCACCGAGACGCCCCAACCCATCAGCGCGAGCCAGCCGACGAGGAGCGGGAACGCCAGCAGGCCCGAGACCCCGAGCAGCAGCTTGGTCGCGAGGAACCCCTCGAACGACTTGCCGAGCAGCGCGAGATCGGCCTTGACCGACCGCGCCTCCCACCCCCGCGCCGCGTAGAACCGGGCCAGCCGCAGGCCGAGCATGCGGCGAAACTCGCTGACCTCCTCCTCGGGCGCGATCAGCGGCGCCCGCGCCACGCCCTTGCCGTCGCGGGCCTGGTCGAGCGCGGCGAGCCGGGCGGTCAGGCCGGGCCGGGGCGGGAACAGCGCCCGCACCAGCAGGAAGAGCCCGAGACCGAGCACGGCTCCGCAGAGCACCGTCGCGATCACCTGATCACCTCCGCCGGCGGCTGCGCCTGCGCGGCCACCGCGGACCGCGGGCGGTGGTAGGGGGCGAGGATCCTGGCCGGCTTGTCGAAGCGGGCGAGCCGCCGCATCCAGGCGAACCCCGCGCCGAACAGGCCCGCCACCACGACGAGCACGGCCTGGCCCAGCACGGAGTTGTACTCCTCCACGTAGGAGCGGTTGAAGACGACCAGCGCGGCGGCGAAGGCGAGCGCGGTGCCGACCACGATCTGCACGCTCTTGCGTGTGGACCTGCGCTCGGCCTCCACGCGCCGGCGCATGTCCAGCTCCTCGCGCGCCGAGACCGCCAGGGCCGACAGCACGTCGCGCAGGCCCGGCCCGCGCAGCCGCGAGTTGAGGATCAGCGCCGCCACGACGAGGTCGGCCGAGGGGTCGTCCAGCTCGTCGGCGAACATCCGCAACGCGTCGGCGAGCGGCATCCGCGTGTGGAGCCGGTCGACCAGGGCCCGCAGGTGCGGCTGCAGCATGGGGGCCGCGGCCCGGATCGAGGAGGGGATGGCCTGTTCGAGGCCGGCCGCGCCCGCGATCGTGTCGCGCAGCGACTCCGTCCACGCCGCCAGGCCCTCCAGACGCCGCATGGCGGCCCGCTCCTCCGCCGCGCCGCCGGTGAAGCCCCGCCAGGCGAGGACCAGCAGCACGGCTCCCGCCGCGATGACCGGCCAGCCGGTCACCACGAGCACCACGACACCCGTCACCGCCGCGATCGCCGACCGCGTGGACAGGGTGCGCAGCAGACGCATCCGCTCGGCCCGGCCGTCGGGCGTGGCCGGTCGGGGGCGCAGGCCGTACACGGCCAGGGCGAGCAGGAAGAGCCCGCCGCCCGCCGCGGCCCCGGCCAGCAGCACCAGGGGGTCGAGGACGCCGGGGGGCAGCGCCGGCAGCAGGCCGCTCATCGCCACGCTCCCCGCGCCGGGTCGTACCCGTGGGCGGCCAGCTCGTCCGCGCAGGAGATCGGGGCGTGCGGCACCAGGTAGTCGCCCGCCATGGCGAACACCTCCGAGGACAGCACGCGCCCGTCGCAGCCGGTGACCTCCCGCACGCTGGACACGTAGCGCCGCAGGGTGCCTCCCCGGTGGTAGTCGTTGCGCTTCTCGATGAACACCACGAAGTCGATGGCCCCGGCGATGAGCATGTGGGTGGCCTCGATCGGCAGCCGCTCCACGGCCTGCAGCGCGTAGGTCGCGATGCGGTTGAACACCTCCATGCTGGAGTTGGCGTGGATCGTCGACAGCGACCCGTCGTTGCCCTGGGTCATCGCGTTGAGCATCGTGACGATCTCGTCGCCCAGCACCTCGCCGACGATCACCCGCGAGGGGTTCATCCGCAGCGACCGCCGCACCAGCTCGGCCATCGTGATCTCGCCCTGCCCCTCGGCGTTGGGCAGGCGGTGCTCGAAGGCCACCGCGTTGGGGTGCAGCTCGGGGAACTGGTCCAGCCCGAGCTCCAGCGCCCGCTCCACCGTGATCAACCGCTCGTGCGGCGGGATCTCGTTGGCCAGCGCCCGCAGCAGCGTGGTCTTCCCCGCGTTCGTCGATCCCGCGATCATGATGTTCTTCCGCGCGGCCACGGCGGCGGTGAGGAAGCGGCCCAGCTCGGGGGTGAGCGTGCCGTTCCCTACGAGGTCGCTGAGGAACACCTTGCCGAGGCGGGCCCGGCGGATCGACAGCGCCGGCCGCACGGTGACGTCCATGACGGCCGACAGCCGGGAGCCGTCCGGCAGGCGCAGGTCGAGTTGCGGGTTGGCGGTGTCGAACGGCCGCGACGACAGGCCGGAGTACGCCGCCAGGATCTGGATCAGCTCGATGAGCTCCTCGTCGGAGTCCGCGACGGGGTCGTGCATGAGCTCCTGGCCGTCGGCGTAGCCGACGAAGACCCGGTCGCAGCCGTTGATGTCGATGTTCTCGACCTCGGGGTCGTCGAGCAGCGGCTGGAGGCGGCCGACGCCGAACAGCGCGGCGTGGATGCCCGCCGCCAGCGCCTCCTCCTCCTCGGCCGTGGGCGGCGTGCGGCCGACGCCGATCTCACTGCGCGCGTGCTCCTCCAGCACCTGCGCGATCAGCGCCCGGGCGAACTGCCGCTCGTCCTCCCCCGACATCGGCGGCACGCCGCTCGCCTGGTCGATCCGCCGCTGGTGCGCCAGCCGGTCGCCGACCTCCTGCCGGAACCGCTTCACCAGGCCGTGGTCGATCGGCCGCCGCTGGGAGTTCACGACCGCACCTCCGGCTGCCGCTTCGCCCGCCCGGCGGCGGGCGGCGCGGCCGTCTCGCCGCCCGCGGCCAGCTGTGCGGCCAGGCGGGTGGCCAGCTCCCTGGCCGTACGGATGAGGAGGCTGCGGTCGAGCCGCCCGCCCCACTGGCCGCGCAGCAGTTCCGCGCCCTTCGGGTCGTACGCGAGACCGCCGACGAAGGCGACGTCCCAGCCGGAGACGATGCGCCGGATCTCCTCAAGCGACGACCGGTACGACCGGGGGTCGGCGATGACCACGACCCCGACCTTCCGCCCGATCAGCGACAGCCGTTCGCGCAGGTGGGCGACGTGGTCGAGGCTGGCCCTGGTGAACAGCACCACCTGGTCGGCCTCGGCCACCAGGTCGCCGATCTGGGGGTGCAGCCCGAGCCTGCCGCAGTCGGCGAGCACGTCGGCCTGCGGCAGGGCGGCGAACGCCCGGCCGAGCGGGCCCCACAGCCAGGTGAGGCCGGCCGCCTGCTCGCCGTTGGTCAGGCCGCCCAGCACGTCGAGGCCGCCGACGAGCCGCTGCGTGTGCTCGTAGATCAGCTCGGCGTGAAGCCCGCGCCGCGCGACCGCGCCGAGGCTGAGCAGGCCGCGCCCCGGGTTCAGCACGCTCCCGTCGTCGCCCGGCAGGCGGTAGGCGAGGTCGCCGCCGGAGGGATCGCACTCGGCCAGCAGCACCGGCCGGGGCCACACGGCGCCGAGGGCGGTCGCCGCGGTGGTCACGCCGGGCGCCCCCTTGTCGGCGGCGAGCACGATCAGCGCCACGTCACTTGACCCCCGGGAGCGTGACGAGGGCGATCTCCCCGCTGGAGGCGTACTGGGCGATGGCAGGCGCGATCGACGTGTCGACGACGACCGTGACCAGCCCGCCCCCGGACCGTCCCGAGGACGCGCTCTCGACGCGGGCGGCGGTCGCCAGCACCTTCTGCTGGGCGGTGCCCGACCCCCGGCCGGCCGCCGGCACGTAGATCACCTGGACGATGTCGCTCCATTTGAGGTCGGCAGGCATCTGACCGGCCTTGAGCGACAGGCCCACCTTGGCCTTGCCCGGCCCGACCTGGTCGGTCGTCTTGGCGGTCATCGGCTCGGTGAGCAGCGTGCCCGGCAGCAGCGTCACCCGGGCGTACGTCGTCGCCACCTGCTCCCTGAACCGCCAGGGGACGTAGTCGACGCCGGTGTCGGCGATCTGCACCTCCCGCATCGCGGACAGCGGGATGAGCTGCCCGGCCCCCACCTGCTGGGTGATCTGCACGGCCGAGACGCGGTCGCCGCTGCGCATGACCAGCAGCGTGGTGGCCAGCGCGCCGCCCAGGATGAGGAGGACGGCGAGCGCGGCGAGCGCGGGCTTGCGCTCCCTCGGCGGAACGGGCAGCTTGCGTGCCGCCGGCCCGGACAGGCCCGGCCGCGCGGGCGCCCGGCCGTCCTGCGACGTCTTCTCGCTGATCCTCATGGGTGGGGGACTCCCAGGGATGAGAGCGCCCTTCTGTTTTCGGGCCGCTCGAATGTGTTTATGGTCTTGCCGTTTGTTGCGAATTCACTCCATTATGGCCAGCTTGCGCCGCCATAAGTGGCCTGATGCGGCGACCCATGCTTATCCGTTAGGAATACGCCTGTCAACGGGAGTGGATCTATCGTCATATCGACACAAGGCTTTACTGGCGTGATATTTCGTGATAGTACGTTTGCACTTCTTTACCGGTTGTCACACCATTCACACTGTTCGCACTCCACGGGCGGCAGGCATATGCGGGAGGCATGTCACGACGGCGTCGTACGAAGGGCGCGATGACAGGCACCTTTACCTATTCGGGGAAACGCCCGGATGCGCGCGGACGGCACGGCTACCGTGTTCCCGCAGGCCGCCGGGCCCGCGCACCCGGAGATCTTCACGGGGACGCCCCGGGATGAAACGCTTTCCGCGAGGCCGCCGCACAACCGCCTTCTGGGAGTTCGCGCATGCGGATAACGCTCACCGTGGTCAGCGAGGACGGTCGCCGCGACGTGCTGGTCGAGGGCGACGAGAGCACGACGGTCGCCGGCCTCGCGACAGCGCTCGGCGGCGCCGCCGCCCGACCGGCCAACGTCGTACGGCTCCCGCACGCCCGCGCGCCCTACGACCTGGACCGGGGTGACCGGCAGACCCGGCCGTCCGGCGAGGTGAAGCTGTGGGTCGACGGCCGGCCCGTCGACCCGGACGCGCCCGTGTTCGGCCTGCTCAGGGATGGCGACCTGGTGGCCGTGGACGGCCACGCCGCCGCGGCGACGGTGACCGAGGAGCCCGGCGGGCCGGCGGAGCTGCGGGTCGTGGGCGGTCCGGGAGCGGGGACCGTCCACCGGATCGGGCTCGGCGCCCACACGATCGGCGCCGACCCCGCCTGCGCGATCTCCGTACCCGACCCGGGGATGCCGCCGGTCGCCCTGGTGGTGCGGCTGGCCCCGGGAACGGCCACCGTGGAGCCCGCCGTCTCCGGGGGCGACCCGGTGGCCCGGCTTGAGGGCGAGCCGCTCACGGAGGCGGTGGCGTGGCCTCCCGGGGGCATGCTCGCCTGCGGCGGCTCGGTGTTCGCCCTGGGGCCGGTCCTGCCGCCGGACGCCCACCTCGACGCGCTGCCGGACGGCGGGCTCGCCTACAACCGGCCGCCCCGCCTCCAGCGGCCCGAGCGGCAGCGGCGCTTCACCGTGCCCGCCGAGCCGAAACGGGGCGAGGGGATGCGGCTGCAGTTGCTGGCCGCGCTGCTGCCCGCCGTGCTCGGCGTGGTCATGGCCGCCGTCACCCACACGTGGTACTACCTGCTGATCGCGTTCATGACGCCGCTGATCATGATCGGCCAGTGGGTGAGCGACCGCAGGCACGGCAGGAAGAAGCATCGCCGGGCGGTGAAGGCCTACCGCGAGCGGATGGCCGCCTTCGAGGAGGAGGTGGCCCGCGCGGTGCGGCAGGACGAGGAGGCCAGGCGCGGCGGCGCGCCCGACCCGGCCGAGGTGCTGCTCACCGCGACCGGGCCGCGCCGCCGCCTCTGGGAGCGCCGCGTGCACGACCGCGACGCGCTGCGGCTGCGCGTGGGGCTGTCCGACCTGCCCGCCGACCTGGAGTTCGAGCCCGAGAGCGGTACGCCCCAGGACGGGCCCCGCCGTGAGCCGCCCACCTGCCACGACGTCCCCGTCGCGCTGGTCATGCGCCGTCTCGGCGTGGCCGGGCTCACCGGTCCCAGAGACGTGGCGCTCGGCTGCGCGCGCTGGCTCGTCGGCCAGGCCGCCGCCCTGCACAGCCCGCGTGACCTGGCCGTCGTGGTGCTGTCGGCCAACGCCGACGGCGCCGGGCAGTGGGGCTGGGTGCGCTGGCTGCCGCACTGCGCGCCCGACGCCGCCGCCCGCGGCGGCGCCCTGTCGTCCGACTGCGCCGCGCTCGTCGGCGCCGACCCCGAGGCCGCCGCCCGCCGGGTCGCCGAACTCGCCGCCCTGGTGACCGAACGGCTCGACGCCGAGAACGGCTCCGGGCCCTACCCGGGGGTGCCGCGCGGCGCCCGCCTGTCCGGCGGCCCGGCCGGCTGGGAGGACCTGGGGGGCGCGAGCGGCAAAAGGCCCCCCGAGCCGGCCTTCGCGACCTACGACGAGCGGCCGTTCGACGTGCTCGTCGTGCTCGACGGCGCGCAGGTGCTGCGCGGCCTGCCCGGCATGCCGCAGGTGCTGCGGCAGGGCCCGCGCGCGGGGGTCTACACGATCGCCATCGACGACGACGAGCGACTGCTGCCCGAGGAGTGCGCCACCGTCGTGTCCTGCGACCGCGAGGGCGGGGTGCGCCTCCACGGCGGCGGGCTCGACCCGATCACCGGCATCCGCGCCGACCGGGTCTCGCCGTTATGGGCCGAACGCCTGGCCCGCGCGCTGGCCCCGCTGCGCGACGTGAGCCGCGACGATCCCTCGGCCGCCCTGCCCGACGCGGTCCGCCTGCTCGACCTGCTGGAGGTGTCCCTCGACCCCGCCGCGCTCGCCGAGCGGCAGGGCCGTACGACCCGGGCCCTGATCGGCGTCGGACCGGAGGGCCCGTTCGAGGTCGATCTGAGCAGGGACGGGCCGCACGCCCTGGTCGCGGGCACGACCGGCGCGGGCAAGTCGGAGCTGCTTCAGACGCTGATCTGCTCGCTGGCGGTGGCCAACCGGCCCGACGAGATGACGTTCGTGCTCATCGACTACAAGGGCGGCGCGGCCTTCAAGGAGTGCGTACGGCTCCCGCACACGGTCGGCATGGTGAGCGACCTCGACGGCCACCTGACCCAGCGGGCCCTGTCGTCGCTGGCCGCCGAGATCCGGCGCAGGGAACGCCTGCTGCTGGACGCGGGGGCCAAGGACATCGAGGACTACCAGCGGGCGCGGGGCGCCACCTGGGTGCTCGGCGCGGGCGGCGTCCGGCGGGCGCGCGGCGGCGGCATCTTCGCCGCCCCGGTGCCGGAGACCGCCGGAAGCAAGAGGGACCTGCCGCCGCTGCCCCGGCTCGTGCTGATCATCGACGAGTTCGCCGCCCTGGTCGCGGAGCTGCCCGACTTCGTCGAGGGACTGGTCGACATCGCGCGCAGGGGCCGCTCGCTCGGCATCCACCTGATCCTCGCCACCCAGCGGCCCGGCGGCGTGGTGACCGCCGACATCCAGGCCAACACCTCGCTCAGGATCGCGCTGCGGGTGACCGACGCCGGCGAGTCCACCGACGTCATCGACGTGCCGGACGCCGCCCACATCTCGCGGACGACGCCCGGACGCTGCTATGTGCGGGCCGGCTCCGGGGCGCCCGTGGCCGTGCAGACAGCCAGGATCGGCGGCCGCACCCCTCATCCGCGGTCCGCGGTAGCGGCCGACGCGGGGGACGATCTCCGGGTGCTCGACCTGCCCTGGCAGGCGCTCGGCCACCCGCTGCCCCTCCCGCCCGCCCAGGCGGCGAGCGGCACCGACCTGGCCCTGCTCGTGGACGCGCTGCGCGAGGCCGGGAGCGAGATGCCCCGGCAGCCGAGCCCGTGGCTGCCCCCGCTGCCCGGCCAGGTCGTCCTCGACGCCGGGGCCGCGGGCACCTCCGGCGGCCTGCTCGCGGGCCCCGCGCCGTACCGGCCGGGGGCCGAGGAGGTGCCGCCGCTGCCGTTCGGCGTGACGGACCTGCCGTGGGAGCAGGGCCGGCGTCCGCTCGCGCTGGACATGCGGCACGGCGGCCACCTACTGATCGCGGGCGGCGCGCGCAGCGGACGGTCCAGCGCGCTGCGGACGATCGCGGGCTCGATCGCGGCCGGCGCCTCCCCCGAGGACGTGCACGTCCACGCCGTCGACTGCGGGTCGGGCGCGCTGCTGCCGCTGGTCGCGCTGCCGCACTGCGGGGCGGTCGTCACCCGCGACCAGCTCGACCGGGTGGAGCGTCTGCTGACCCGGCTGCGCGCGGAGGTCGGGCGCCGCCAGCACCTGCTGGCCGAGGCCGGGTACGCCTCGCTGGCCGAGGCACGCACCGCCGCCAGGTCCCGGGCCGCCCGCGACCGGGCGGGCGTGGGCGCGCTGCCCTGGCTGGTGCTGCTCGTGGACCGCTGGGAGGGGTACGTCGCCGCGTTCGAGAACTACGACTACGGACGGCTGGTCGACGCCCTGCTGCAACTGCTGCGGGAGGGTCCGGCCGTGGGGCTGCGGGCCGTCGTCACCTCCGACCGGTCGGGCCTGCTCGGGCAGATCTCCACCGTCTTCGAGGACCGGCTCGTGCTGCGGCTCGCCGATCCCGCCGACTACGGGCTCGCCGGGCTGCCGATGCGCGACCTGCCGAGCGTCATGCCCCCGGGCCGGGCCCTGGCCGTCGGCGAGCACGGCCTGGCGGAGAGCCAGATCGCGCTGCTGTGCGACGACCCCTCCGGCCCGGCGCAGGTGGCCGTCCTGCAGGAGCTCGCCCGTACGGCGGCGGCGCGGTTCGGCGGCACGGACACTCCCGGAACGTGGGCCTGGCCGTCGGAGCCGCCGCTGCGGGTGGACGCGCTGCCGATGCGGATCACGGCGAGCCAGGCGCTCGGCCTGGCGCCGTCGCACGAGCCGCCGTCGGCCTTGTGGGCGCTGCTCGGCGCGGGCGGCGACGCCCTCGTCCCGATGGGCGTGGACCTGCAGGGCCAGGGGCCGGCCGCCGTCATCGCCGGGCCGCCGCGCTCGGGACGGTCGTCCGCGCTGGTCACGGCGGCGCGCTCGCTGCTCGACCGGGGAACGCCCGTGCTCGTCGTGACCCCGCGCCGCAGCCCGCTGCGCGACCTCGCCGGGGCGCCGGGGGTGCTGGCCGTGCTCGACGGCAACGCCAGAAGCGTGACCGGAGGCGGCGCGGACGACTTCGGCGGCCTGCCGGGCGCGCTCGACCCGCTCGCTCTGGTCGTCGGGCACGAGCGCTACGTGGTGGCCGTGGACGACGCGGAGCTCATCTCCCCCGACTCCGCGCTCGGCCTGGCCCTGGACGAGATCCTGCGCACCGGGCGGGACGGCGAGCACGGCCTGCTCGTCGCGGGGGCCACCGGCGACCTGGCGACCGCCTACCGGGGATTCGCGGCCGAGGCCCGCAAGGGCAGGACCGGCCTGCTGCTCAACGTGCAGAGCCCCGCCGACGGGGACCTGTTCGCCGTACGGCTGCCGCGCGGCGCGGTGGGCGGGCCTCCCGGGCGGGGCCTGCTGGTCGTCTCGGGCGCGGTGACGCCGGTTCAGGCCGCGGTGCCGGATTGAGCGCAGGGGCTTGTTGGGAGCGCTCCCACCCTGTCAGCCTGCTCCGCATGACCGTGCGCATCAGGCCCTACCGGGACGCCGACAGGGACGCCCTCTACGACATCTGCGTCCGCACCGCCGACGCGGGCGAGGACTCCCGCCACCTCTACCCCGACCTCGATCTGATGCCCAGCATCTTCGCCGCGCCGTACGTCCGGCTGGAGCCGGACCTGGCCTTCGTCGCCGACGACGGCGAACGGGCGGTCGGCTACATCGTCGGCACCGCCGACACCCCGGCCTTCGTCACGGCGTACCGCGACGAGTGGCTGCCGGCGCTGGCCGGCCGCTATCCCGCGCCGCGGCGCCCTCCGGCCTCGCCCACGGAGGAGATGATCGCCCTGATGCACAACCCCGAGCGGATGGTGCTCCCCGAGCTGGCCGCCTACCCCGCCCACCTGCACATCGACCTGCTCCCCGGCCACCAGCGCGCCGGGCACGGCCGCGCCCTGATGACGGCCTTCCTGCACGCCCTCGCGGCGAAGGGCGTGCCCGCCGTGCACCTGAGCATGCTCACCGTCAACACCCGCGCCCGCGCCTTCTACGACCGGCTGGGCTTCCACGAGATCCCGGTGCCCGACCCCGGCCCCGTCACGTATCTCGGCCGCTCGACCGAGCCGCCGGTGGAGCCGCCGATCGCATGAGAAGGCCGCCGGACGCCATGGCACTCATGGCGGTCCGGCGGCCGGCGGTCTGCGGGCGGTCAGCGGGTGGCGGACTCGATGTTGCCGCGGTAGGTCGTGATGACGCGAGAGGCCTCGTTGAGTTCTTCCGCCATGCGCTGGAAGGCCGCCCGGTAGCTTTGCCAGGCGTCGTGGAAGCGCTGCGCGCCGGGGCCGGTCCAGGCGGTGCCGACCTTGGCCGCCTCGCGGTCGAGGTTGGCCATAGTGGTGCGAACCTGGTCCGCCTGCTGGCTGAACTGCGCGGCCATGCTCTGCATCTCCGCGGGGTCGCCGCCGAGCAAGCTGTTACTCATCCAGTCACTCCTTCATCGACAAAGGGGCCGCCCTCACCGTAAATCCTTTGTCAATCGTGTGAACCCCTTATGCCGAGCGGCTATATCGAGAGCAGGGAGAATCTGGCTTTTCCGCCACTCCATTCCCCTTTTTCCTAGCGCCCGGAAAGGCGGGCTAGCGGCCGTCCGTGGCCAGGCGCACCGCGAGCGCGGCGAAGACGGTGCCGGAGATCCGGTGGAGCCACCTCTGGACGGCAGGGCGCCCGCGGACGAGGTCGCCCAGGCGGCCGGCCAGCAACCCGGCAGAAGCGTCGACCGACAGGCCCACGACGATGAACAGCGCGCCGAGGAAGAAGAACTGCGCGGTCACGCTGCCCCGGGCCGGGTCGACGAACTGCGGGAAGAACGCCAGGTAGAAGGCGATCACCTTGGGGTTGGCGAGGTTCGTCAGCACGGCCTTGCCGTACACGCGTCCCAGCGGCGCCCGGGGCTCCTGTCCTGGGACGTCCTGGTCGCGGCGGGCGGCGAGGAACGACGTGACGGCCAGGTAGACCAGGTACGCGGCACCGGCGACGCGGATGACGTCAAAGACCGTGGGAAAGGCGTTCAGCAGCGCCCCCAGGCCCAGCGCCGCCAGCGTCGTGTGCACGGCCAATCCCGTGGACATGCCGACCGCCGCGAGCACCCCCGCCCGGGGCCCCGATGCCAGTCCGGTGGCGGCGATGAACAGCATGTCGGGGCCGGGCACGAGGGAGACGACGAGGGCTGCCAGGCAGAACGTGACGACGATATGGGGATCAACCATCATGGCGTCACCATAGTGCTCGGCTGCGTGAGCCCCCGGATCCGCCATAACCGGCGGCAAGCCATGTGGGCGGGGCCGTCGCCACCGAACCATCGCTGCACGGCTGCCCGAAGCGCTTCGATCTCCGTGGGATGTAACCTTACGAGTTACAAGGAGAGGGACGGGCGGATGAGTGCGAACAGCAGGCTGACGGTCGCGGTGCACGTCCTGACGTGGATGGTGCTCGACCGCCGGGAAGGGCACGAGGTGGCCACCTCCGAACGCATCGCGGGCAGCGTCAACACGAACCCTGTCGTGATCCGGCGATGCCTGGGCGACCTGCGTAAGGCGGGCCTCGTGGAGGCCAGACGGGGCACCGGAGCGGGCTGGGTCGTCACGCGCGACCCCGAGTCGATCACCTTGCTGGACGTGTACGAGGCCCTGGACGAGGGCGGCCTCTTCGGCATGCACAACGCGCAGCCGAACCAGTCGTGTCCGGTCGGCTCCGGAATCCAGCCGACGTTGCGGCAGGTGTACGACGGCCTGGAGGACGCCATGAGGAAGCAATTGGCGGGCACCACCATCGCCGACGTGCTGCGGGACGTACTGGCGCGACAGAGGGAGTAGGCAGCGGGCACCGAGCCCGCCCGGGGGGTGAGGGCGGATGGAGGAGCCCGGCCGGCTCGCGCCAGGAGCGGGAGACCGGCTCAGACCTGGTTCATGCCGCCGTCGGCGTAAAGCTCGGCGCCGTTGGTGAAGCTGCTCTGGTCCGAGGCCAGGAAGAGCACCGCGCTCGCGATCTCCTCCGGCCGCCCCATGCGGCCCAGCGGCACCTGGCTCGTCAGGGCGTCCTTGAGCTGTCCGGCCCGCTCCTCGTCCGGAGCCAGACCGGTGATTCCAGGGGTGTCGATCGGCCCGGGGACGATGACGTTGACCCGAATGCCACGCCCCTTGAGCTCGTTGGCCCACGTGCGGGCGAAGGACCGGATGGCGGCCTTGGTCGCGCTGTACACACCGAACGCCTCGGCTCCGGTGGTCGCGGCCGTGGACCCCGGCAAGATCACCGAAGCGCCCTCGTCGAGCAGCGGCAGCGCCTTCTGGACGGTGAAGAACAGCCCGCGGACGTTGACGGCGAAGGTCCGATCGAAGTGCTCCTCCGTGACCTCCTCCAACCGGGCGAACTCGCCCCCGCCCGCGTTGGCGAACAGCACGTCGATCCGCTGGCCGTGCCGGGCGACGGCCGCGTAGAGGCGGTCGAGGTCGGCGAGGTCGGCCACGTCCCCCTGAATCCCGATCACGTTCGAGCCGATCTCCTCGACGGCGCTGTCGAGTTCCGGCTTCCGGCGGCCGGTGATGTACACCTGTGCGCCCTCGGCCGCGAAGCGCTTGGCGGTGGCGAGGCCGATGCCCGTGGTGCCGCCGGTGACGATCGCGACCTTGCCCGAGAGCTGATCCATGTCGATCTCCCATCGATTCCGAACGCTGTAACTATTTGTGTTACAATGATAGCTGTAACCGTATAAGTTACAACTGCCTTCGTCAACGCGGGACCGCCGGGACACTGTGGAGATCACGGGGATGCCGCAGGATCAATATGCTGGCCTCCACGCCGTTTGACGCGGAGAGGTGACGTGCAGACCCGAAAGGACCTCTACCAGGCATACCGGCTGATGCAGCAGCGCCTGGGCCAGGCCCTGCTGCAGGGCGAGCCGGACGTCGCGGAGTCGCCGATGCGGCGGCACACCATCGCCACGTTCTGCGGGATCCTGCTGTCGGTGCTCCTGCTCGCCGTCTTCGGCATCTGGGGTGTGATCAAGCCGGGCGGCGCGACCAAGCTCACCGAGCCCGGCCAGCTCCTCGTCGAGCAGGACACCGGCGCGACCTACGTCTACAGCCAGCAGGAGCGCGTGCTGCTCCCCACGGCGAACTACGTCTCCGCCCGGCTGCTGCTCGACACCGCCGACGTGACGGTGCGCGACGTCTCCGCCGCCTCGCTGGCCGAACTGCCGCGCGGGCCGCTCGTGGGCATCCCCGGCGCGCCCGACTCGCTGCCGCCCAAGGACAAACTGGTCCGCGGACCGTGGTCGGTGTGCGTGGTGGACGGCCCGGACGCCACCGGTGCGCCCCGGCCGTACGTCACGCTGGTGGGCGGCCTGGACGTCGGCGGCAGGCCACTCGGCGGCGGCGCCATGGTCGTGGACGACGGCCGGCAGAAGTGGGTCGTCTGGGGCGACCGGCGGATGCGGGCGAGCTCCAGTGCGGTGAACGCCCTGAACGCCCAGCCCAGGAAGGTGCCCGCGACCTGGCTCAACGCCCTCCCCGAAGGCCCCGACTTCAGCGGCCCGAAGGTGCCGAATCTGGGCAGGAAGGTCCGGGGGCCCGACGGCGCGGTCACGGCGGCGGTCGGGCAGGTCTTCACGGTGCCCGGCATCGGGGGCGCCCCCGCCCGCTGGTACGTCCTGCTGTCCGACGGCCTCGCGCCGATCTCTCTCACCCAGGCCACGCTCCTGCTGTCCGACCCGGCCATCAAGGCGGCGTACGGCAGGCGTCCGCGCCAGCCGATCCAGATCGACGCGGCCACGGCCAACGCCTCGCTCTCCAAGCAGCCGAGCGTGCTGGGCGGCGGGATGCCCGAGACGATGCCCACGGTGGTCTCCCCCGCCTCCACCTCGCCGCTGTGCGCGGTCTACGCCGGCACCCGCGGCGGCTCGACCCGGGCGACCCTGACCGTCGGCGGCTCGATCACGATCCCCACGCCCAGGACTCCGGGCAGCCAGGAGACCTTCGACCAGGTGCTGCTCCCGCCGGGGTCGGCGGCGGTCGCGGGCCTGCTGCCCGGCGAGGGACAGCTGGGGTCGATCACGAACTACTTCCTGGTGACGGACCAGGGCCGCAGGTTCGCCGTCGCCTCGGCCGCCCTGCTGCCGAAGCTCGGCTACGACGCCTCCGACGCCACACCGGTGCCCGCGCACCTGCTGCATCTCATTCCGGAGGGCCCGGCACTCGACCCGGCCGCCGCCCGCGTGCCGGTGCCGCTCGGCAAGTAGGTCAGCCGCCGAAGCTGCGGAAGTCGTCCAGGTTCTGCTGGTAGAACGCGATGTCCTCGGCCAGCCGGTCGCGCAGGAAGCAGTCGGGCTCCGCCTCGCGGGCGGCCAGCCCCGCCTCGGTCCAGAACGCCTCGGCGGGCACCTCGTCCTCGCCGGGCGGGATGAACTTGAGCGCCTCCCCGAGCGCGTCCCTGGCCGTCTCCCAGCCGCTCACCACCCGCTGGAAGAGCCCCTCGTCCCCCGGCTCCTCGGCGTATTCGAGGTCGTCGGCGAGCGCGCGGCGCGCGTACGCGGCGCCGGCGAGCCGCCACTGACCGGGGTCGATCAGCTCGGACAGGCCGACGCCGAACCGCTCCCCCTCGTCCCTGGCCTCCACCTCGCTCGCGTACGGCACGAGCACCTCGACCCCGCCGGACCGGACCGTCCACGCCTCGGGCCCCTCGACCGGCGGCTCCTCGTGTGCGGCCTCGTGCGCGGTCAGCGCGAGATACAGCCGGGCCTCCGCGAGCGTCCGCGCGTACGGGATCGGCACTGCCTGCTCCATGCCTGCAACCTTATGCTCCGGCCAGCTCCCGGTAGGTGTCGCGTACGACGAGCAGCCGGTCGAGGTGGAACCGCCCCGGCTCGGCGGCGCGCACGGCGCGTCCCCGCTCCGACCAGAACGCGTCCTCGGGCACCTCGTCCTGCCCGGGCGGGACGAATTTCATTACTTCTTCGACCGCGGCCCGCGCGATGGACAGCGCCTGTCTGCGGTCTCCCTCGGGGACGTTGCCCGCCGTCAGGTCGGCCACCCACAGCCACTCGCCGGGGTCCAGCAGCTCGGACGGCTCCGCGCCGCCGAACGTCGGGAAGCCGGTGGGCGTCACCTCCCGTTCCGGAAGTCCGAACAGGTACTCCCGCTCGGCGCCGCACGCCGCGCACCGCCCGTCGTAAGAGGTGACCAGCTCCCCTTCGACGCTCGCCAGACCGCTGTCCCAGCCGGTGTCCACCGAGCCGCAGGCGCAGGGGTGCAGGTCGAGATAGAGCTGCGCCTCGTCCCTGCTCCTGGCGATCGAATAGGGCATCACGCGTTCCTCACCTGTCGCTGTCCTGCGTCCTCCGGCCGGGGGACGGTTTCGTCATCGTCGTCGGGCGGCTCCCAGCCCGAGATGTTGCTGAGCCTGCGCATCCGTTCCCACCGGTCGGGGACCGGCGCCTGGGGCGGCACGGTGACCCACGGCGGCGGAGGCGCCGCCTGGCCCCGTGCGCCGAGGTCGCGGGCGACCGCCTCGATCTCGTGCCGCAGCCGCGCCCGCTCCTCGGTCGAGGTCGCCGCCAGCCACTTGCGGGACAGGTAGGCGTGCTCGTTGCGCCGGGCGGTGGCACAGGCGTCGTAGCCGGGATCGACGGCGTTCAGGAACCGGCGCACCACCCCCTGCTCCAGCGCGGCCCGCTTCTGCAGGGTGTCGCTGATCTCGTGCAGCAGCACCCGGGCCACCACGTCGGGGGCCAGCCTCGGCGACAGCCGGATCACGTTCGGGTCCGTGCCCGCGCCGAGGTCCGTACGGGCCGGGCGGCCGCCGCCGGGGTTCTCGGGCAGCACGACGAAGCGTTCCGTGCCGGACCTGGCGGTCTCGACGGTGACGACCGTGCCGTCCGGCGTCGCGGTCACGGCGCGGACGCCCCGGCCGAAGTCCGCTGGGCGCAGGTCGGCGACGGCCGGGGGAACCTCGGCGTTCGACAGGTCGGGCAGGTGCGGGGCCCGGCCGTCGGCCACGAACGCGGTCTTCGGGATGGACTCGGCCGTCACGGAGCCCGGCGGAGAGGTGATGAGGGGGTTGCCGCCCCAGGTGCCGTCCGCGGCCGTCTCGGGCACCGGCCATCCCGGGTCGGCCGGCGCGGGCCGGGCGACGCCGAGGGCGTCGAGCCGTTCGCCGATCCGGTCGGCGAACCCAGCGGGCCGCCCGCCGTACAGGTCGCGCAGGTCGAGGCCGTGCCGATCGGCCAGCTCCACCAGGCCGGGCGGCACCGCGCCGAGCGCCTCGGCGAAGGGGTCGCCGGACAGTTCGCCCACGGGCGTGGCGTGAAAGCGCTCGACGGTGCCGTCGGGCCGCCGGAGATCGAGGTGGACGTCGGCGCCGAGGTCGCGGGCGAGCAGCCTGGCCTCCTCCACCAGAGCCGTCGAACCCGTGGGGCCTGCGTCGGCGACGATCCCCACGGGAAGCGTCCCGGTCCGCCCTCTGAGCACCTCGGCCATCGCCTTGGTGAGCGTGGCGGGCGCCGCCGGGTCGTACGACGGATGTCTCGCGGCCATCTCACGCACGCGGTCGTGGGAGAAGAAGACGCCGGGCGCCGCGGCGCGCTGCCGGTTGAAGTCCCACAGCGGCCGGGCGGCGCCGGCGTCGCGGCGCGCCAGCATCTCCTCCAGCGCGTGCTGGAACATGATCAGGTGCGCGGTGCCGGTCGCGCCGCGCGGGACGTCCACGGTCCGCAGCACCGTCTCCGCGCCGTCGCGCGCCGCCTGGCGCACCTCGAACCGGAGGTCGAAGTCGACCCGGAACCGCACCTTGGCCCCGGTGCCCTTCGCGAAGACGCTGGTCTCGTCGCGGTTGCCGCCGCTGCCCGAGCTCGACTGCGCGGTCTGGTCCCCGGCGCCGAGGTCGCTGCCGACACCCGCCGCGCTCCCCCCGCTGTACGTGCGGCCGGCCGGCGTCATCTGCCCCCGGTCGGTGGCCGTGCCGGCCGTGTTCTGCTCGCGGTCCACCTGCCCCAGCTCGGTGTCCTGCAGGCCCAGCGCCACCGGGTCGGGCTCGGACAGGTCGGCGTGGATCCGCACGTCCACCATCTGGCCCGGCCGGCCCGGCATGGGCAGCCGGACGAGCCGGTGTCCGTCGGGGCCGGTCATCCGCTCCAGCCGGGTCGTGAGGCCGTTCCCGGTGAGCGCCTTGGCCAGTGCGGCGTAGTTCTCCATGGCGGCGGCCCCGCCGAGCAGGTCCTTCTTGGAGAGCCGGTCGAACACGGCGCGCAGCAGCCCGTCGGCCCTGAGCCGCTCGGTCACGAAGACCTCGGGCGGCGCGACCCGCCGCACGTCGGGCCGGGCGGGCCGCCTCGCGGCGACCGTGCCCTCCTTCGCCACCATGCCGTCCGGCAGCACCCGGGCCATCGTGCCGTCCAGCGTGACGGCGCTGGTCCGGGGGACGCGGGTGGTCTTGGCCACGGCGCCGCGCAGGCGGCCCGATGCGCGTTCGACCTCGATCGTGATGGTCACCGGATGCTCGACGAGCTGCCCGCCGCGGAACGCCGCCGCACGCTGGATGCGGGTCCGCTGGGTGCCGGTGGAGGCCGTGCCGGTGTGCGAGCGGTCGGTGGCGGACGTGCGACCGCCGCTGCCGGCGGCCGGGCCCGCCCCGGCGTTCGCGTTGCCGCCGAACGTCTTGCCCGACGACTCGGTGCGGTCCTCCTGCGTGTACGTGTAGTCCTGGAGGATCTGGCCGAAGTTGTGGACGTTTCCGCCGTAGCTCGCTTCGTCGCCGTGGAGCACCGCCCTGATCCTGACCGTGACGTCCTCGGTGAGGTGGGGGCCGATCTTGAGCGAGTACGTCTTGACGAAGCCCGCCTCCCCGCTCATGTCGTCGATCTTGCCCCACCAGCGTTTGCCCGCGAAGTCGCCGAACAGGCTGCGCAGCAGGACCGGGTCACGCTTGAGCGCGCCGGGCGCCACCCTGCCGATCTGGTCGAGCACCTGGTCCAACACGTGGGTCGGCGTGCCGTCCGGGGCCTTGAGATCGGTCTTCTTCACGGTGCTCTCGCCGAGGGAGTCCCGATAGAGGTCGGGGACGTCCACGGGGCTGGCGAGGTCGGGCAGCCTGTCGTGCATCCGCTTGAGCCGGTTCCCCTCGGCGGCCAGGCGCATCGGGAAGTCCTTGGCGAGCCGTTCGGCGAGCATGGCGCGGGGGTGCTTCTGCTCCAGGTCGGACCGGGGGTGGCCGTCCCTTCGCGCCAGCGCTCGGTCCGCCAGATATCTGCGGACCAGCGGCACGGCCGTACGCGGGTCGAGCTGGAGGTTGTCGTCGAGCAGCCGCGTGACCGCGTCGGCCACCTGGTCGAGGGGCAGCTTGAGCTCGCCCCTGCCGTAGAGGTCGAGCGCGTCGCGCTCGGGGAGGGAGTAGACGACCGTCCTGTCCCGCAGCGGCTCCGCGTCGGCCCGCCGGTTGCCCGCCTCGTCCCCGGAAACCGTGATGTCCGTCTTCATCGCGAACACGTAGTGCTTGCCGGTGTCGATGGCCAGCCGTTCCCTGCCCCAGATCGCCGTGTCGGAGATCGAGGACGACCTGCTCCCCGCCGCGGACGCGCCGGCCCCCTCTCTGCCGCCGAACGCGCGGGGCAGGGCCTCGCTCACGCCGGTCGAGGCGTCCACGGACCGTCCGCCGCGCGTCTCCGTCCGCGCGGTGTATGCGCCCATCGTGAAGTTGATGTCGCCGATCACCAGGTCGGCCGCGGTCACGAACGCCGACTCACCCGGCCGGGCCGTGATCCACGCCGACGCCCGGTGCGTACGCAGGCCGCGCGGGCGCACGGCCAAGGCGGTGCTGTACGTCGTGGCGGGCGTGGCGGGGTCGGCGAGCAGCCACTCCGGGTGGGAGATGAGATTGCGCGTGTTGAACGCCTCGGCGAGGTGATGGAACGACACCGAACCCGGCCGCATCGCCTTCGGCAGCACCGATTGGAGTGCGTCGACCACGCCGGTGCCGTCCACGTGCAGCAGGGTGGCCAGGCTCAGCGCCTCCGGGGACGTCGGGTGGCTGGGCGACACCCCGGCCCGGTCCTCGGGCAGGAGGTCGGAGGGCAACAGCACCCGCATCCACACGTCGTCGCTCTGGGCCAGCGGCGTGACCGTCCCGTTCTCGATCAGGTCCACGGTGAGTGTGTGCGGAACCTCGAAGACCGCCGCCGGAGAGGTGCCCTCGATCAGCGTGACCAAGTTGCCCGTGTCGTTGAGGGTCATTCCGGCCGTACGGCCCTTGTTCCGGTGGAAGCCCCCCTCGCCGCCGGTCGAGCCGGCCTCGCCCGGCTTCGTCTCCAGGCCGAGGGAGGGGCCGACGTCCAAGGACCGGCCGCCCGACCTGCTGACCGTGCGGCCGGAGGTCTCCGACGAGATGTCGAGGTCGGCCGCGATGTCGGCGGCGCTGGTGCCCAGGAACTCCTCCTGGCCCGACTGGTTCAACCGGATTCGCATCGTGAGGTGCCGGCTGGCCCGGCCGATGCCCTGGCTCACCAGGTCGAGGAATATGCCGTCCTGCATGGCCTGGTCGTAGCCGGTCTGCAGGCGGGCCGGGGAGAACTGCTCGGCCACCTCGATCATGTTGGCGATCTGGCTCGCCCGGGTCAGCGGGTCGCGGGACAGCCGGCCGTTCTCGTCCGGCAGCAGGCCGAGGTCACGCAGCCGCCTCACGACGTCCGCCCGCACCTCGTCGAAGTTCCGGACGCTTTCGGGGCGCTCGCTCGTCTGGACGAGCCCCGGCCCGGCCCCGGTCTCGCGCGACCAGCCGGGCAGCCTGGGCAGGCGGCCCTTCGGCGTGCCGGGCTTCGGGTCGTCCCTGAGCCTGCCGTCCTTGAGTACGGCCGACCGGTCGACGGGCAGGCCATAGCGGTACGCCTGCGGCTCGGGCATGCGGAACAGGCCCGTGCTCCGGCCGCTCACGGGGGGAAGCGGGGAGTCGTCGGTGTTCAGCTGCACGGTCACCGTGTGCACGAGCTCCAGCGCGTACGCCTGGGTGTGGCCCGCCCAGCGCTGCACGCTCGGCCGGATGGCGGTCCCGCCCGCGCTCATCGACCGCGACCACGACCAGGAGCGGCCGAACCCCCCGGTCAGCCGCGGGATGGCGGTCTTGTAACCGCCGAGGCGGACGCGGCCGAGCAGACTCGGGCTGCCGATCGGAACCTGGACCCCCGTGGTGCCCTTGATCTCGACCGACCGGCCGGCCGAGCGCGAGCCCGACGCGCCCGAGAACCCCACGCGCAGCCGTTCCAGGCGGTGCTTGATGCTCGGGGTGCCGACCGGCCTCGCCGTCTTCATCACGACCCGGCTCTTGATCCGCACATAGCCGACCACCCGCCCGTTCACGGTGATCGGACGGTGCAGCCCCTCGGGATCGTTGATCGCCTCGCCGAGCCGGGCGGGCAGTTCCTTCGTCATGATCGTCAAGATCTGGTCGCGGGTCATACCGCCGATCTGGGAGCGGCCGGTCCGCTCGGCGGTGCGCTCGGCGAGGTCCTGCAGCCCGGTCAGCCCGGTGACCCCGTGCTCGGGGAACGGCGTGCGCTGCCGCTGTTTCTCGTCGAGCCGGGTGACCTCGGCCGGCCCCCGCTGCGCGTGCGTGTGCGGCAGATACACCTGCAGGCTCTGGGCGTCGCCGGCGGTGCCGCTGTCCACGCGCGCCCGCTCGGTGCCGTTCGCGGTGCGCAGCTCCGCCTCCACGGAGGCGAGCCCGTCGAGCACCAGCGCCTCGCCCGCGTTGTCCTGCACCGCGCCGGCCAGCGCGAAGTCCGACGCGTTGCCGTTGAACGACTCGCTTCCGCCGAAGGCGACGCCGCCCTTGAACACGCCGAACTTCATCAGCATCCCGACCCAGTGCACGTACTGCAGCGGCTTGCTCACGGCGTTCAGGTCGAAGTTCGGCGCCAGGCGCACCGAGCGGTTGGCGGTGGCGGAGGCCGAGCGGCCGCCCTGCGGCAACTGGCCGACCATCGACTGGGAGTGCCGCACCGGATGGCCGAAGACCTCGACCAGGTCCGTGACCTTCAGCCGCAGCCGCAGCTCGCCCCGCGTGCCGCGGCCCACCCGCAGCAGCGCGCCGTCCGGCGACACCAGCCACCTGAAGTTCGACCGCAGCACGTGCGACAGCTCGTCGGGCGAGTAGCGGTGGTCGACCCCGGCGCGTTCGAGCATGTCGTTGACGACCCGCGTGAGCCGTTCGAGGTGGGGCAGCCGGCCCGCGGGCGTCGCCTCCGGCAGCACCTCCGGCGACGGCAGGGCGTCCGCGTGCGCCTCCGTGTACGCGGTGTGGGCCGCCTCCGCCTCCCGGGCCAGCCGGGCGACATCCGCCGGCAGGGTGTTGTTCGCGCCCGACGGGAGGGCGTCGAGGGCCTTCTCCAGCGTCTCGTACTTGCTGCGCGCGGCGATCGCCCGCCGCACCGCCTCCGCGTACGCCTCCCTGCTCCGGCGGGCGCGCTCGGCACTCGCCCGGTGGAGGTCGCGGTCCGCCAGCGCCTTGCGGCGGCGCTCCTCCGCACTGCGGTCCTCTTCCCGCGACGCCTTCTCGGCGGCCTCCTCGGCCTTCTTCGCGTCTGCCGTGGCCGCTTGGGTGCTGTCGATCTTCTCCTTGACCGCGTTGAGCAGTTCGCGGGTGGCGTCCGTCAGCGTCTCCCGCTGGATGCGGGCCAGCCCGAGCAGCTCCGCCACCGGATCGGACGCCGTGGAGCCCTGTGTGGTCGAGCCCTGTGTAGTCGAGCCCTGCGTGGTCGAGCTCTGCGTGGTCGAGCTCTGGACGGGGGCGGTTTGTGCAGTGGTGGTTTGTGCAGTGGTGGTTTGTGACCAGGGGGGCGCGGGGGCGACGTGCCCGAGCCCCACGATCTCCCGCCCGAGCTGCTCGATCTCGTGCGCGACGGCGGGGCGCTCCGACGCCGGGGCCGCCTGCCACTGCCTGGCCAGAAGCGCGTGCTCGCGATAGCGGGCGGTCACGCAGGCCGTGGCGTCCCGCTCGGCCGTACGGCTCAGGAAGGAGCGGACCACGCCCTGCCGGGGGCCGGACATCCGCTGGAAGACGTCGCTGATCTCGTGCAGCCACACCCGGGGGAGGACGTCGTTCGCCAGGCGCGGCGACAGCCGTACGACGTGGGGCTTCGCGGCCGTGCCCGACCTGACCCTGGTCCTGGCGAGACGGCGGCCACGTACCCGGCCGATCTCGTACCGGAAGTGCTGCGCGCCGAACCGGCCCGTGTGCACGACGACCGTCCGCCCGCCGGCCGGGTCCAGCGCCGTCACGTCCGGACCCACGTCGGACGGGTGGAGCGACCTGAAGCCCTGCTCCGCCTCACTCGACGACAGGTCGGCCAGATGCGGCGCCCTGCCGTCGGCGACGAACAGGCTCCGCGTGATCGGCCGGGCGGTCACCTGGCCGTTCCCTCGGGTTGTACGCGGTCCGGGCCGCGTGTGACCCGTGGGGTTGGCCGTCTGGGCGGAGCTCGTCGCCGGAGCGGTCCCCGTGGTCGAGGGCGCCGTGGTCGAGGGCGCCGTGGACGGGATCCCGGCGAGGGCCTCGGCGCGGCGGACGATGTCCGCGGCGGTGCCGGAGGAGCGGCCGACGCGGAGGGCGTGACCGGGTCCGTGCGGCGAGACCGTCGCCTCCTCCACCAGCACGGCCCCCGCGTCGCTCAGCCGGCCGGGCCGCCAGCCGCGCGGGTTGTCCTCCAGCACCTCGCCCGCCACCTCGACGGCGGCGGCGCGGTTGTCCGGCGTCGCATCGGCGAGCCGGGCGAGCGCGTCGAGGGCCCCCTCGGCCGGGAAACCCAGGCTCTCCTCGGCGATCCTCGCCCCCAGCAGGGCGGCCGCCTCCGCGCGGAGCCGAGGCGTGTCCACGCCCTCGGCGGCACGCGCCGCCAGCCGATCCGTGAGGGTCGTGATGTCCTCGCCCGACAGCTGGATCGGCCTGCCGTCGGGGCCGGTCAGCGTCGCGCCCTGGTCGTCGGGCAGGAAGCGCGCGTCGGGCGCGATCGTGGACAGCACATCGGAGACCGCCGTAGCCGACGCCTTCGCCGCGGCGGTGCTCCCGGAAGCGCTCCCGGAAGCGCTGCTGCCGCTCGTTCCCGAGGACGCCGCCGGGGCCGGGGCGGCCGGTGACGCCGCGGCGGACGACGTGGCGGCACCGGAGGGAGCAGCGGACGGCGGTGTCGCCGTGGGGGTCGCGGGTGCGGCTGCGGCGGGCGTGCTCACGGGACCGGCGGCAGCGGACGCAGCGGCGCTGGCGGCGGCCGCCGAGTTGCTCGCACCGGCCGCGTTCGCCGGGTTGACCGCGTTGGCAGGACCAGACGCGTTCGCAGGACCAGCCGCGTTCGCAGGACCAGCCGCGTTCGCAGGACCAGCCGCGTTCGCAGGATTCGCTGCGTTGGCCGTGTTGCTTGAGCCGGCCGCAGCGGCGGTGGTCTGCGCGCCGGGCGCGCTCTGCGAGGCCCCCGGTGCCTGACCCGGATTCGCGGCGGTCGCACCCGCCGCGTTCGCGCCGTTCGCGTTCGTGGAGGCGCCCGCGTTCGTCGCGTTTGCCGTGTTCGTCGTGCCGGCGGAACCCGCCGTGCCGGGGTTGGCACCGCCCGCGTTGGCGGTAGTGGCTGTGCCGGGGTTCGTGGTGTTCGCGCCGGGCTGTGCGGAAGACGACCCGGTGGTGGGCTGGCCGGAGCCGCCGGGTGGCGCGGCCGTCACCTGCCCGGACGGCGCGGTGCTCGCCGCCTGGGCGGATCCGCCCGGCGTCGTGGCCGCCTGGCCGGCACCGGACGGAGCGGCCGGGCCGCCGGAGGGGTGCCCCACGACGGACGCGGTGCTCGTACCACCCGAGTTCGCGGGTCCGCCGCCGCTCGCGGTCTGGCCGCCGCCGGCCGTGTTCGTGTTCGCGGAACCCGGATCGCCGCCCGAAGGCTGTCCGGCCGTGGGATCCGGAGACATGGCGGACAAGGCGCGGATCAGGTCGGTGCGCACGCTGGTGTCGTACGCCGAGGCCAGGGCCGTACGCGGGCTGACGACCGCCTGGATCGCGTCCGGGTTGAACGGGCTGATCGTGTTCGTACGGCCCGCGCCCGACAGGGCGGCCCCGAGCAGCGACTCCCCGTCGGGCAGCTCCCACTGGCCGTACACGAGCCCGTTGGCCAGCAGGCTCCCGGCCGGGGAGGCGATCACGTTGGTCAGCCCGGTCGTCAGCGCCCTGCCGGGGAAGCGCTTGAACGCGTTGCCGAAGCCGGGGGCGTCGGTGTTCAGCCTTCTGAGCAGGGGCGTCCTGTTGACCAGCTTGCTGATCGGGTGCGCGGCCCGCATGCCGATGCCCGCGCCCCCCGCCGCGCCCAGGGCGGTGGCACTCGTCATCTTCCAGTCCCAGCCGTCGCGGGTGCCCGACTTCCGCTGGTGGGACTGGGCGAGAGCGTCGCCGGCGACCTCCTCGCCGATCTCCTCGACGAGTTCCCTGCCCAGGGGGTTGGCGAGGATGCGTCCGAGCAGGCCGGCCCGTACCGAGGCCAGCACGGTCCCTCTGGCGAGCGCCTGGGCCGCGGCGGGGCGCCCGGCGGCGAGGGCGAGCCGTTCGAGGATCTTCTCCGTCTCGGCCCGGGCGCGGGCGGCGATCGGCCCGATGAACCGGGTGGAGGCCCCGGCGGAGTAGAAGGCGGCGACGAGCGCGATGAACGTGGCGATCAGCGCGATCCAGAACACCACGTTGACCGACAGCTTCGAATACTGCGTCTCGCGAGCGAAGTTGTCGGCCTGCGCTCCGTAGGCGAAGTGGTTGTTCGCCACCTTGAGCAGGCCCGAGTCCTCCGAGTAGTGGTCGCCGAGCCGGTCCAGGAACGCCTGCATCGACGGACCCTGCATCCCGCTGAGCACGGCGACGGCGGCGGCTCCCACGGGATCGATGGACCGCACGACGCTCACGGTCGCGGACCGGTGGGCCCGGGCGAGCTGCCACAGCAGGCTCTCGCTCGCCTCCGGCCATGTCTGGCCCGCCGTGAGCAGGGCGATGAGATCGTCGGCCCAGGCGGGCAGCGACTCGCCCCAGGCGGGGGTGACGTCGACGACCGAGCCACCGCCGTCGGCGAACGCGGGCAGCCCGGTGCCGTCCGAGGTGACGTCGCCGTTCGTCGTGGACGGGTTGGCGCCGGAGCCCGTGCCGGTCGTGGAGGAGTGCGTCATCGTCAGACCCGCTTCAGGATCTCGCGCACCTCTCTGGCCCGTTCTCCGTCCATCCCGCGGGCGTTCTCGGCGCTGCGCCGTACGGTCGGGCCGAGCTCGACCACCTTCGCGGCGAGTTCCCCGCCCTGCTTCATCAGCGTGTCGGGCCCGTCGCCCTGCATGTAGGCGGAGCGGAAGGCGGCGCCGGCCATGTCGTGTCCCCACGGCTCGGCGGCGTTGAGCCGCTGGATCTCCCCTTGGGCGGCGGCGTAGCCGCTCTCCACGTCGGACGACGCGGCGTGCCACTGCGACAGGCCCTTCGCAAGCTGCTGCGGGCGGATGTCGACGTAGTTCACCTCGAACAGATCACTCATGCCAACCCCTCGCCTGGCGGCTCCGCTCGCTCATCGGCTCTCCGGTGTCCGCTTCGGCATCTGCCTGGACATCTGTTCGAGCACGGCGTCGAGGTCGCCATCGATGTGCGCCCTCATCTGCTCTTCGGGGACGAGCGGCGCGAAGATCTCGACGACCCGGTCCTGGGCCTTGGCCACGGCGGCCTGGATGGTCCGGGTGATGGCGTCGGCCAGGCCGCGCGCGTCCTGCCGGCGATAGATGCGCGGGTCGAGGTCGAGCCTGATCAGATCGCCGTTCGCACCGACGGTGGCCGCCACGAGCCCGTCACGCGACTTCTCCGTCACCTGCACGGCACGCGCCTTCTCGTGCAGCGCGGGCGCTTCCTCCTGCAGGCGCATGAACGTGGCCCGCAACTCCTCGGCGTACGCCCGCATTCCGGCGGCATCCGGAGTCTGTCCCCCGGCCATGTTCATCACCCCGATCGACCGCGTTCACCTGAATGATGATCAATGTCCAATATCCGGGATTATCACACCTTCGTTTGACATCCGGCTAGTGACGGGACGCCTGAGACGCCTGACGGGTACGCCTGCGTGACACGTTCTCACCGGCGGCATAGCGCGCGGGTGTGACGCCGACATGCCGGGTGAAGTGCCGGTTGAGGTGCGCCTGGTCATGGAATCCCACGCTTGTCGCCACACCGGCCGGCCGTTGACCGTCCAGCAGGAGCCCGCGCGCCAGCTCTATGCGCTTGCCCGTGAGGTAGGTGTGCGGCGGCAGGCCGTACGTCTGCGTGAAGCAGCGGATCAAGTGCGTCGGGTGAGAGTGGAGGACGGCGGCCGCCTCCCGCAGCGACAGACCCACCCGGACCCGGGCGTCCAGCAGTTCACGCAGCTCGACGGCCAACCGGTGCGCATCCCGGCCCGGTGCCCGATGCCGGAACGCCTCAAGATGGAAGCGCAGCCTCTCCGCGACGAGGAACAGGCGTGATTCGGCCTCGACCGCCTCTCCCGGGTGACCGACCGCGACATGCAGCCGATGGATCCGATCCCGCAGTAGTGGATCGGCCAGGATCGGGGCGTCCACCGCCTTGCCGACGAGGCGTTCCGGCAGCACGGTGGTGTCCAGGTAGAGCACGCGTTTGCGGAAGCCCGCGGTGGTGACGGTCCTGCCGTCATGCCGGACACCGGGAGGCAGGAGCAGTACGGCGGAGAGATCGGCGGCGGCGTGCCGGCGACGGTCCAGCCCGAAGTCGACCGCACCGTCATCGAGGATCATCAGGTCCCACGTGTCGTGAGTGTGAGCCGGGTAGGCGTGGTCGGTGAAGTGTGCGTGGAAGACCTCGGCGATGCCGGGCACCCGCGGCCGCCAGGCACTGACGGTCGGCGGGCGACGGTGAGCCATCACGCTAGAAACGTACAAGACGGGCGGCAGAGGGCCGGGCCACGCTCATCACATCCGCCATCGCCCTCCCGGGCGGTGCACCCGAAGTGAGAGGCGCCACACGATGTCCGTTTCCCTCGACCCCGTCAACATCGCCGACAAGCTCTCCCTGATCGACGAGCTGTGGACACAGAAGAAGATCGCCGGGCTCAACGACTACGAGATCAAGCTCGCCAAGCTGAAGGGAGAGTTCGTCTGGCACACCCACCCGGAGACCGACGAGCTGTTCGTGGTCGTCAGCGGCCGGCTCACCATCCGGCTGCGCGAAGGGGACGTGGTCCTCGGACCCGGCGAGCTCTACGTGGTGCCCCGCGGCGTCGAGCACTGCCCCGTGGCCGAGGAGGAGACGGCCGTCATGCTCGTGGAGCCGGTCGGCACGCTCAACACCGGTGACGCGGGAGGTCCGATGACCAGGGCCGCCGAACCCCTCTAGGAGATCGAGCAGGAGCAGATCGAGCAGCGCGCGCTCCCCTCGTCCCCCGGGCGAGGGCGGGGACGAGCCGGGCGTGGACCGCTTGGGCAACGGCGCGGCGAGGAGTCTCCCCGGCGTGCTTCAGGGAATCCCGAGACGGCCTCGGGTCATCCGCCCGCGAACCGCTGCGCGACGTCCCTGGCCCACTGGGCGGCCTTGGCCGCCTGCTCGCCGGTCACGGGCGCCCCGGGCATCCGGCTCAGACGCTCCACCTGCTCGGCGTAGCGCAGGTGTTCCCGGTGAGCGTGTTCCCGGCAGGCGAGGCAGGTGACGCTCTCCGGGCGGGTCGAGGTCATCGCGTAGGGCACCCGGAGCCCGCACCCGGCGGTGACGACATCCGGCGCGTCGGGCGCGCGCCCCAACGACGACGCGATCAGATTGCGGTAGGCGGCGCCGGCCTGCATCACCTTCTGCTCGACGTGGATGTGCTGATCGGTCTCGCTCATCTGCGTCCACCCCCTTCACCCGAGCCCAGGTCGAGGGGCTCGGCGTGCTCGCATGGCTCGCTCACCTCCTCGCGGCCCACCCACCGCCGGTGGACGCCCCGTTCGATACGCTCCATGCCCAGTGCCCGCGCCACCGGCAGCCGCCCGCCGGTGTATTCGAGCAGCAGCTCGCCCGCGCGCTCGTCGCGTACGAGGCAGGGGGCGCCGCGCCACTCGCACACCCGCGTGACGTGGAAGACCGCCTCGCACTCCTCGGCGGGCACCGGCCGCACGAAGCAGCCGGGGGCCCGCTCCTCGAACCCCTCGGCCGGCCCGTCGCTCAGCAGCCGGATCAGCAGCCCGTCGTGTCCCGCATCCGGATTCGCCGCGAACTCGGCTCCCCGCCAGCGCGCCCGGTAGGAGCTCGCCGGGGTCTGGGGCGGATGCTCACCGGGCAGCCAGCGGCCGAGGTCGCCGTCGTGGACCGCGCGTACGACCTCGGTCCCGGCCGCGGTCAGCTCGACGATCTCCGAGCCGTGCGGCAGCCGTACGGCGTCCACCTTGTATTCGCGGACCAGGGAGTCCACGTTCGGCGCGAGGCCCATGCCGACGAACGGCGGCTCCTCGATGACCCAGCCGGCGACCGCCGCCATGCCCGCCTCGTCGGTCCCGCCGTACGGCGTGCGGTAGAGGTTCAGCCCCACCGTGCGCCACCGCAGCAGGAACAGCGAGCCCTCGCCGCTGATCAGACCGTCGTCCGCGCCCCGGCCGAGGGCGTCGGCGAGCACGGCGGGCGTCGCCACGTGCGCGACGTCGAGCGCGTGGTGGCAGTAGCCGGAGACGCGCGACTCCCCCTCGCCGAGGAGGGTCCGCAGGTCGTGCGGCGTGAGCGGCTTCTGCACGACCGGCAGCGCGGGCTCGGGCTCCGCCCTGCGGTCCTGCGCGAGGGTGGGGACCGCGAGCCTGGCGACGGTCCCCGATTCGAGCAGGAAACGCACCGGCAGGCCGGGGTTGACGGCGAGACCCCACCGGGGATCGGGCCAGCCCGCGGCCAGCTCGGCCAGCGAGGTGATCCTGACCCGCGACAGTCCCGTGGCCGCCCGCATCGCCTCGACCGACGTGTAGGCGGGCAGCCACACCCGGTCGGGCGCGGTGATCGTCGGCCAGGCGGCGCCTCCCTCCGGGGGTGCGGGCAGCGCCAGCTCGGTGTCCCTGAGCATGCTCAGGCAGGCCGCCGTGTCCCCCGCGTCGTACGCCGCCCCGAGCCGTCGTTCGAACGCGCTGGTGGCCCACTCCATCAGAGGCTGAAGGGAGGCATGAAGGACGGCGGCTTCGGTATGTCGTCGGGGTTCGGGAGAGGATCGGTGAGGCCTCCGCTGGTCGGGTCGAAGGCCACCTTGGCCTTGGTGAAGTCGGGCGCCTGCATGGTGACGGCCTGCATGCCGGGGAACTTCTGCTGGGCGCCGCCGGCGAGGTAGGCGACTCCCGTGAAGATCGCGGCGACCTTCCAGTTCAACCTCGCCAGGACCGCGAACACCTTCTGCGCGGTTCTCGACATGGTGGCCAGGATGCCGGTGACGGTGGGCTGGATCGCGGCCATCGAGAGGGGGTTGGTCTTGGCCGCGACGCTGATGTTCGCCAGCGCCAACGCCGTCCCGCCCATCGCCAGCGAGATGTAGCTCGCCGCCGTGTAGAGCTGGGACGCGGAGTCGAGGCTGGCGCCGACGCCCTTCGTGCCCTGGTCCAGCCCGTCGAGCTGGTGGTCCAGCTCGGCGAACTTCTCCTTGACCGTGGTCAGCATCCGCCCCTTCAGATGCCCGTTCGACTCGAGTGCCGTGAGCTGCGCTTGGAGATCCTTACGCAGCTGCCCGATGCCGGGGGTCGCCTGCCCGTTCTCGCCTCCCTCGTTGCGCCACTCGCGCGCGCCCCGCGACATGGCGTCGGGGTCGGCGATCATCGTGGCCAGCAGCCCCGCCAGCGGCAGCGCGCTCGGCTCCAGGACGGCGGCCATGCCGGCCAGGCCGGCCCCGGAGATGAAATTGTTCCGCGCGTCCCAGATCTCGACGTTCCCGATGCTCACCATGGGCTAGACGTCCTCCTGCATCCCGAGGACGGAAGGCGCCACGTCCTCGTCGCCGAACCAGGTGCTCTCGTCCTCCGGCACCGCCGGACCCCGCGTGCGCTCCTTGCCGTCGTCGTTGCTCCCCGCGCCCGCGCCCATCGGGGCGTACGGCATTGCGGGTATCCCCCCGGCCCCGCCGCCGGCACGACCGGCGGAGCCCGGGCTCCCGCCCGAGCCGTACGCGCCGGAGCCGTACGTTCCCGAGCCGGAGCCGCCCGAGCCGTACCCGCCGCTCCCCGGCCGGTTCACGGAGTAGTCGCCCGGCCCGTAGCCGGTCGTGCCGAGGTCGGGGACCGGCGGCGGCGTCGGCAGGGACGGGTTCGGGGTGTACGACGAGAGGGCGGTGTCGCCCGGGTTGTTCAGTTTGGGCGTCTCCAGCGGGTTCACATTGTTCTGGCCGAGCCCGTCCAGGCCCGTACGGCCGAGGCCGTCCTGACCGAGGCCGCCGCCGTTCGGGTCGAGCCCGCTGCCGCCGAGGCCGTCGCCGTTCACGTCACCCGGGCCGGGCAGGCCGTCGCCGTTCCCGCCGGGGCCGGGCAGCGTGCTCCCGTCGGGCAGGTCCGGGTGCGACAGGCCGTCGTCGATGTCGGTGCCCAGCTTGTCCTTCGGAAGCGTGAAGTCGTTCCCGAGGCCGGAACCGGGGCCGGTCTTCGGCAACCCGCCGCCGAGTCCGAGCTTCTTGGGGTCGAACCCGGGGGCCTTCGGGCCGCCCGGCAGGCCGGGCTTACCGCCCTTCCCGTTGTCGCCGGAGCTCTGCTTCTCGGCTTCCTTGGCGTTCTTGACCGCCTGGTCGACGGCCGCCTTCCAGGACTCCAGGACCTCCTTGCCCTTCGCCACGGCATCGGCCGTCGTGTTCCGCACCTGGCTGTGCACGCCGTTCAGGCTGCCGCCGATCACGCCGAAGGTCAGCATCGGAAGGTGGATGTTCTTGATCCGCCCGCTCGTGTCCGCCAGGACCTGTCCCCGGCCGGCCACGTCGTTGCCGAACTTCGTGACCTCGGGGTAGTCCATCTTGAACTCGGGGTCCGTCAGACGGGGGTCCACCGCGCCGCCCGTGTACATCGTGTTCGCCAGGCCGGCGAAAGGATTCCCGCCGCCGCTCGTATCGGTCACAACACCCTCCAGCCGACTGCCGGCAGATTGCGTTTTCAACTACTTACGGCCGAGTCACCACAAAGCTCGCAAATCGTACAAAGCTCCTAACCGGCCGTCTGACAAAAGCGCAATAGACGTGACAAAATCTTAATCTCGGACAGCCCCGGCAAGTCCCCCGCTGATCCATTACTGTGACTTTTGGGTCATCACCCGACCCTCCTGGTCGGGGGAATTCGACAGGATCAGTGGAGGTGACCATGTCGCACTCTGGCGCAAGCCAGGCCCAAGTGAGCCGGCACGACCTGGATGAGGCGATCACCTGGATCGGCGACGCGGCCGAGAACATCCGCGGCATCCAGCGTTACCTGGACGGTGCCGGCGAGAACCTCAAGGTCCACTGGCAGGGTGAGTCGCACCACGCGTTCGACAAGGTGCACCTGCTGTGGCACGAGCGCATGGACGTCATCCTGGGCAGCCTGCAGACCCTCGCGGAGAGCATCAGGGCGAACAACAAGAACTACGCCGAGTTCAACGCGCACGCGACCGCCGAGATCAACAAGATCGAGGGGCTCATCAACCAGGCCCCGCCCGCCACGTACAGCCGCTGAGCCCGAGACGACCACCAGGAACGGACGGAGAGCGCGACGGTGGACTTCGACATCACAAAGGTCAACTTCAGCGGTCTCGACACCGGCGAGACCGAGTTCCAGAACGCCTTCAACAGGCTGGTCACGGAGCTGGAGAACCTGGAGAACAAGCTCAACACCAAGACCGCGATCTGGCAGGGCGGTGCCAAGGACGCCTACGACCAGACCAGGCGGATCTGGCAGCAGGAGGCCAAGGGCCTGGCGGACATCGTGTCCCTGCTGGCCAAGAACATCAACATCACGAACATGAACATGCAGGACGTCGAGCGGATCAACGCCGCCATGTTCGACGGCAAGTAGGACGGCAAGCAGAGCGAACGTCCGACGGTACGGCCGGCGGCGCCGGCGATCCCTCGCCGGAGCCGTCCTCGGCCGTGAACGGGAGGGTGACGCATGTCCGGAGGCGTGGAGGTCAGCCGCACGGCCCTCAGGAACGCCCGCAAGGACTTCGAGGAGGCGCTCGAACTGCTGGCGCCCGGAGCGTCCAAGCGCGAGGTGACTCCGGTCGCCTTCGCCGAGGGCGGCGCGGTGAAGAAGCTGATCGCGCAGCGTGACGCGATCGGCGGGTTCTGGGCCGCCGCCATCGGTTTCCACACGAGCCTGACCAGCGCGGAGGGCGCGGTCACCGCCGTCTACGCGGAGATCGCCGCGACCCTGGGCATCGCCGCCGAGCGCCTGGAGCTGGCGATCAGGAACCTCGACGCCGGAGAGCAGGCGGGCGTGCAGCAGGCCGGCACGGCGCAGGTCTAGCCGTACACGGGGAGCGGTTAAGGAGGCGTCTTGGCCGAGAGGAAGATGCCGATCAGGGCGGCGTTCGACGCGTCCGACCCGGGCGTCGTCATGTTGGACACCCTGCGCACCGCGCTCGGGAAGACCGACCCCGAGCTGATCAGGGCGGCCTCGGGTGAGTTCAAGGGTGTGCACGACAAGCTGAAGTCCGTGGTCGACACCCTCGACAGACATCTCGACGCGCTCGACAAGCACTGGACCACGGGTGACGACGCCAAGCAGGTGAAGGCGCAGCTCCACCGGCTCAGGACCTCCACAGTCGCGGTGATGAACGCGATCGTGGAGACCTCCCTCCCCGGCGGCCGCTCCGGACCGCCCTCCACACCCCGCGGCGTGGTTCCCGCGCTGGACGTGTACGCCAGCTCGCTCAACCAGTTCCGGGGCGAGAACGTCCCGAAGCCCACCGAGAGCGACATCGACTGGTACGACGCCGCCCTGGAGGCCGGGGCGGTCGGCGCCGCGGGCGGCGCGATCGCCGGATCTCCCTTCGCGGGCGTCGGGGCCATCCCCGGAGCCGTCATCGGCGGCGTCGGCGGGTTGATCGTCGGCGGCATCGTCGGCGGCATCGGCTCGATCTTCGGCGACGGCCCCTTCCTCAACCTCTTCGGGGAGTCGAAAGAGGAGAAGGACATGAAGGCCGCCGAGGAGCACCTCAAGAAGCTCACCCAGGCGACACAGGCCGCCAACGACATGTTCCCCGCCTCACTCGACACCGACGTGCCGAAGTTCGACATGACGCCACCCACGTTCACCCCGATCACCGCCCCCGGAGGGCCCCTCCCGAACGCGAACATCTCCACCGGTGTGGATGGCCCCGGAAATCTCGGGTCGCTCGGCGACCTCGGGACCGGCCTTCCGGGCGACGGGCTCGGCTTCGACCCCGCCGCGTACGGCGGCTACCCGCCGTACGGGCCGGGCGACGGGTCCGGATCGGCGCCGGGCGGCGGACAGTACGGGAACGGACTCGACGGCGGCGGGTCGAACGGGACGGGCCTGGACGGGCTCGACGGCTCGGGGTCGAACGGGACCGGGGTGAACGGAACTGGGCTCAACGGCGCCGGGCTGGACGGGAACGGCCTCGGCGGCGACGGCAACGGGCCGAACGGCGCGGGTCAGGGCACGAGCCTGGCCGCCCACACGCCGCGGTTCGACGCACCACCCGGCGGATCCGGCGGCGGGCCGGGCACGGGCTACGGCACAGGCTTCGGCGCCAACGGCTCTGGCGGGTACGGAGCCGGAGCGGGCGGCGGCGCCGGGGCCGGCGGCGTCACCGGCGTGAACGCGGCGGGTCTGCGGCCCTCCGCCGGAGGCTCGATGCTCCCGGTCGCGCCGCACGGCGCGGGCCGGGGCGAGGAACGCGAGGAACGCGAGCGGACCACCTGGTTGCTGGAGGACGAGGACTTCTTCATGAGCGACCAGCAGACCACCTCCCCCCGCATCGACAAGGCATGATCAAGGAAGGTGTGACGTGACCCTTGACTCCGGCGGCGGTTCGCCGCCACCGAAGCTGCGCCTGCCCGCGGGCTGGCCGGGTCTCGACGGGAGCCCGGACGGCGCGGCGGGCGGGCCGTACATCGAGCACACCCGGGTCCTTCAGGTCCTCAAGGGGCTGCGGGAGGAGCTCGGGAGCCTGCGCGGCCGCGCTCCGGCGAGCATGAGCGCCACCTGGAGCGGCCCGGGCACCGCGGGTGAGGTCCAGGGCCTGACCAACGTCGGTCCGGCCGAGGCCGGCCCGTGGGACACGGCCAGATACTTCGGACTCAACGCCGAACAGGCCCACGAGGTGCTCAGCGGCAAGTACCAACTGCTGATCGACCGGGTCGAGGCGCTGGTCACGGCCGTCGAGCAGGCGGTCGCCAACTACCAAAAGGGCCACGAGAGCAGCAGCGCGTGAGCCAGAGGGCAGGGAGATAGACCGCGATGGGATCCGACTCCGGCTGGGAGCTGATCAAGATCTACGAGACCCTGTACGGTCTCGACCAGGGCAACCTGACCCGGGAGCAGATCAAGCAGAAGCTCGACGCCGCCAAGCCGGACGACGTGGGCAGGGCCGGCCAGACGTTCCTCGACGCCGCCGACCTCGTGGGCGGGACGATCGGCGGCAACGGCCCGTCCGAGGCCGGCATCCAGGCCGCGCTGAGCAGAACGGCCAAGGAGCTCGCCCAGGTGTGGCGGGGCCCGGCCGCGGTCCAGGTGCAGTCGGCGCTCCGCGCGCTGTACGCCACGGCGGGCGCGCTGGGTGACGCCATGACGTCCAGCGGGGCCGCCATGTCCTGGTATGCGAGCGTGGTGAAGAACGCGCAGGCCAACTTCCCCGCCGCCACGGACACGAGCAACGAGGGCGCCGGGGGCGGCACCACGGGAAGCCCGCCCACCGATGCGGACGAGGCCGCGCGCAACCACTTCCGCAAGCTCAACGAGGACATCCAGCAGGCGAACAACGCCTTCGCCGAGGGGCTGGCCTTCGAACTGCCCGCGATCGAGCCGATGACCATCGACCTCACCCGGTCGCCGCGCGTCCACGTGGGCGGGACGGGGGCGCCCGTCACGAGCACCGGCGCGTGGCACGGCTCCACCGGTGACGGCACGTCCGGATCGGGCACCTCAAGCTCGGGCACCGCAGGCTCGGACACGTCCGGCACGGGCGGCTCGGGCACGGGCGGCTCGGGTTCCACCGGGTCCGGATCGAGCGGTTCCGGCTCAGGCGGGGACGGCAGCACGGGCGGTCCCGGCTCCGACGGCACCGGCTCGGGCGGTAGCGGCGCAGGCGACACCGGCGGCTCGTCGGACAGCACAGGGCAGGCAGGCACCGGCCAGTCAGACACGGGGCAGAACGCGGGCCAGCCGGGCGGCTCCGGCGACGGGTCGGGCACGGCTCCGGCCGTGATCGGCGGCTCCGACAGGACCGACCTGGCGAACGCCCATCCCCTGCCCGTCGGCACCAACCCCGCGGGCGCCACCCCCAACGCGCTCACCGGCTATCCGGACCCGCACCTCCCCGTCACGACGGCCGGGCCCACCGGCACGCTGCCGCCCGGCGGGGTGATCGGCACGTACGGCGGGCAGCGCGGCGGATTCGGGACCGCATTCGGCGTCGGCGGCGCCCAGGCGGGCGAATCCGTCCTCGGCGGCCTGCGGCCGGGCCAGACCGGCGCCGGCTCCTCCTTCATGCCCTACGGCCCGGGAGGCGCGGCCGGATCGGAGGGCCGGGAGGAACGCCAGCGGGAGATCTACGACCCCGAGCCGGACGTCTGGCGCGTGACGAGCACCATCAGCCCCGACCGCATCGGCTGACGCCGTCAGCCCGGCGCGGCGGCCGGCTTTGAGCCCCGGCCGCATCGGCCGCATCGGCTGTCGAAGGCCCGCCGCAGCGGAACAGGCGGCGGGTCAGAGGCCCAGCCTGCGGCTGATGCGGTCGAGCTCGCCCAGCACGTCCTCCGCGGTCCGGTCGAAGGCGGACTCCGCCTCCTTGACCTGGGCGAGCACGGCTTCCGGGTCGTCCAGGAACCTCGACTGGTCGCCCTCCTGCCCGAACGCCTCGGCCATGGCCCCGTTCATCTGCCGGTAGAGGTCGTCGGACGCGGCGCGCATCGTCTCCTTGATCCGCTCGGCCAGTTCGCCCGAGCTCAGCCGCATGGCCTTGGGGTGAAGCTCCAGCTCGCTCAGCCCCCGGGTGGAGAACTCCACGCTGACCAGGCCGTCCTCGTCCCGAGCCCGGCCGACCAGCGAGGACAGGGTGCTCTGGAGCCGTTCGACGGCCCCGATCCTGGCGTCCGTCCGCGCCTGGAACCGCTCCACGTCGAAGTCGTCGAACCCGCCGCCAGCCATTTGAGCCCCTTTTCCCCGCGATTTCCGGAACATCGGCAAGTTAACGCATTCAAACCGGGGCGTACGGGTTTTACGGGCTCACCCGTTACGCATCAGTGAACATCGCCCTAATTTACGCTTTCGAGCTGCGGAAACGTCTCCCAGACGCGTGGCAGCGACGCGAAGCCCGGTGATAGGGAAGATCACGTGTCCTACGGTGAACCCTCGCCAAGCCAGTCACCGGTGACCTCCACGACGGCGTCGCCCACCGGCTCGGTGAGCGCGACGCCGAGCGTGCCGGCCTCCCCGGCTCCGCCCGCCTCGACCGCACCGCCGACGACCGCACCGGCGTCCACGGCACCCCCCTCGGCGGGGCCGTCCACCATGCCGTCCACCATGCCGTCCACAGCACCGTCGACCGGCGCGCCCACGGTGACGGCGACGGCGACGCCGTCCGTGCCCTCGATGGTCAGCCCGTGCCCGCACACTCCGCCCTGCCCGCCGCCGGGCCCCTGCCTGCCCGACTCGCTGCGCGTACGGCAGGCAGGGACGGCTCAGGCCCCGGCGCCGCCCGCGACTCCGGTCACGTCCCCCGCCGGCCCAGGCGGTGGTACGGGCTCGTCGGGCCTGCCCGGCTACGAGGTGGCCGCGAATTTCATCAGGAAGTTCGCCGGCACGGTGGGCGGCTCCGCCGACGGCGTCCGGCGGCTGGGGGACACCACGCCCCGCTTCCAGGGCTGGAACCTCGCCCCGCTCGCCGGGATCCCCATCGTCGGGCTCACCTTCGTCCACCGGTTCAACGCCGTCTCCGACACCTGGTCGAACGCCGCGGGCATCCTCGGCGACGCCCTGCACAGGGACGGCGAGACGCTGGTCAGGGCCGCCGACAACTACGTCGCGGCGGAGAAGGCGAGCAAGGCGGCCATCCAGCAGACGCGCCCCTGAGAGGACACGCATGTCGACCCCGCCCAGCGAGCCGGGCACGCTGTTCGTTCCCAGCGGGCCCGCGCCGGGCCCCAAAGAGCTCTACATCACGGACTCGAGAGGCAACGTCCAGCGGGCCGTTTCCGTGGCGCCGGCAGACACGGCCGCCGCTTCCGCCGCCACCCGCACCGATCCCGGCTTCTTCAGGAACCTCATCAAGGCGCTGAATCCTTTGCGGCAGCAGACGCGTACGGCATCGGCCATGTCCGGACTGGGAATCGCGGCCCTCGCCCTGGACGTGGCCGCCACGATGAACCTCGGCAACCCCTTCCTCTTCTACGACCGGCGGGAGCTCTGGAAGGAGATGGGCGGCCGGCTGGAGAGCGGCAGGTCCGACATCTGGTTCTCCTACTTCCAGGACGTCAGCCCGAACTGGAAGGGCCAGGCGGCGGACCTGCTCGGGCGGCGGGTCCGCTTCAACACCACGGTCCTGTACGAGAAGCTCCACGGCGTCACCGGCGAGATGAGCGGCGCGATGCACAGCCAGTTCAAGGAGGTCCTGGAGTACGACCTGTCGGTGTTCGGCCTCTACGCGGCCTCGGCGCCGGTCCTCCGCACGCTGGCGGCGATGAGCGCGCACCCGGCCGGGCGGGTCGCGCTGATCTCGCAGGCGGGCGTGTTCGTCAGCGCGCTGGGCAACCTCGTCAAGCAGTTCGCCGACATCTACATGGCCTACGAGAGCGACCTCAACAAGATGGAGCAGAAGCTCAACGACGTGCGGGCCGCCTTCTACGAGCAGGGCGACCCGGCGCGGGGCCGCCGGGACCTCACGCTCACCCCCGCCGTGGCGGACCGCGCGCACATCCACGACTACTGGCAGCCGGCGAGCAAGGACCTTCGATGAAGAACACGGCCGCGTTCAACAACGGCAGGGAGGGCGACGTCGCCGGCCTGGTGCGGGAGGTCCAGGGCCGCGTCGGCGCGCTCGCCGACCTGCTCCACGGGCTGAGCGAGGAGGTGATCGAGGGGACCGACGCCACGGGCGCGGTGGTGGCCCGGGTCAACGGCGCGGGTCACCTGCTCGGGCTGAGCATCGACCCGCGGGCGATGCGCGACCTCGACCACGTCGCGATGTCCGCCGCGATCCGGGGCGCGATCGGCGCCGCGCGGAGCGAGACGGGTGAGCGGCTGGCCATGGCCATGGAGGGCTTCACGGCGGACTCCACAGGGGACTCCACGGCGGACATCACGAGGGACATCACGGGGGACTTCGCCGATTCACCCTCGCCCGGCGACCCGCTCGCCCCCTACGTCCAGGCCCTGCTTCGCGAGGGGTGAGCGTGGACGAGATGCGTGAGCTCCGCGCGCGCATGGAGCGGCTGACGGCCGCGGCCGCCTTGATGGACGAGCTCGCGACCGAATGGAGCACGCGGGAGCACACGGGCAGGGCCGACGAGGGCCGGATCACGGCGACCGTCGACGCCGTGGGCACGCTCCGCGCCCTCGACATCCACCCGCTCAGCATGCGCAGGCTCGACGGCCGCGCACTCGCCGAGGCCGTCCTGATGGCCGTACGGCGGGCCGAGGCGGCCGCGGAGGCGGCGAAGGAGGAGCTGCTGCGCGGCGGGCTGGAGGCGGCGGGAGTGCCGCACGTGGCCGGTCTCCTCGGCGACGCCCGCCGCGCGTTCGACGAGCGGGCGTCGTCCCGAGGCGCCGATCGGCCCTAACCGGCCCGCCGCTCCCGAAGCCGACCCCCGCCCGCGCCGCGGTCATCGGGCCAGGGGGATGATTCTGCGGAACTTGCCGCTGGCCGACTGCTCCGGCGGCTCCTCGGCGCGTTCCAGCGCGATGTGCTCGGCCTTGTGCTCGGCCAGCAGGCGCGAGATCTCCTCGCGCACGCTCCGCCACACGTGATCGGGATCGGCGCCGTCCGCCTGCTGCAGCCGCACCCGCAGCGTGGCCGGCGCGCTCTGCACGACCTGGAACTGCGCGATGCCGGGGACGCGGTCCAGCAGCGTGCCGAACGCCATGGGGGAGATGCGGACGTGCCTGTCGCCGCCGGCGGGGAACTCGAGCAACTCCGCCGCGCGGCCCTGCACCTGGACAGCGGGCAGCGGGCTGCCGCACGGGCAGGCGTCGGGCCGCACCAGGACGTTGTCGCCCAGGTCGTAGCGGAGGATCGGCTGGACCCGGTTGGCGAGATTGCTCAACAGGACGGTGTGCGAGGGCCGCCCCGGCGGGACGGGCCGGTGGTCGGCGTCGACCGGCTCCAGCACCGCCCAGTCGGTGTTGACGTGCAGCCAGTTGTGCGCGCAGCCGTAGGCGAGGAAGCCGCACTCGGTGGCGGCGTAGGCGGAGCGAACCTGGGCGTGGAACGCGGAGGCGATCCGGGCGCGGTTCTCCGCGGTCAGCGCCTCGCCGCCGGCGAGGACCATCCCCGGGTGTATGTGCAGGCGGCCGGCCTCCTGCTCTCCGGCCAGCAGCCCGAGCATGCTGGAGAAGCCGGCGAGCGAGCTGGGCTTGTATCGGTTCAGCTCGGCGACCAGTTGCGGCAGCGGCGTGCGGATGGAGAACTCCCGCAGCATCCATGCGAGCCGCGGGTGGTCGCGCCGGAACCGCGCGGCCCCGGCGACGGTGGAGAAGTGGCCGGGCGGCGCGGAGACGATGGCGGTGCGACCGGCGCCGCGCATGAGGCGCACGAGGTCGCCGAACCCCAGCCCGGCTCGCGCGCGCTGCCCGACCGCGTTGCCCACGGCCAGGCTCCGTTCGTCCTGCAGGAAGATGCCGCGCAGCCCGCTGGTGCCGGACGTGGTGGCCACGAGGTACCGCCCCTGGAAGCGCTCGCCCACGAGGGCGGGGTCGGCGACGAACTGCCGGGCCTTGGCCAGCGTCACGTCCGGGTCGGTGACCCACTCGTCGAAGCGCGCCATGAGCGCCTGCTTGCCGGTGACCGGGAGCCGCGCCGGGTCGTCGATGTCGTCGGGCAGCCCCCGGTACAGCTCGCGGTAGTAGGGCGAGTGGGCGCGGGCGTAGGCCACGGCCCCGGCCAGGCGGTCCCGTTGCCGCCGCGCGATCCCCTCGGGGCCCTCGCGCAGCGCCCGCCGCGCGTCGCGGGCGAGGCTCCGTTCGTTCTCCGTCATGATGGGTCGTTCCCTTCTGCGGCGTGCGCCGGTTCGTCGTCTTCCGCGGCGTTCGCACGGACCGAGAGCAGGCCGCGCGCGGCGACGTCGAGGCCGTGCCGCGCGGCTCGCCACAGCTCGTCCTGTGACCGGCCGAGTTCGACGCTCGCCAGGCTCGCCTGCTGGACGGCGCCGATCAGGGAGCCGATCATGGCGGCGGCGGTGATCGGATCCAGCCGGCCCGGGAACGCCTTGAGCAGTTCGCCGGCCATCCTGCGCTGCAGGTCCAGCATCAGGTACAGCCCCTTGGCCTGCAGCGCCGGCGTCGTCATCATCAGGCGGACCCCCGCCGACAGCTCCTCGGGCTCCTTGCGGGGCACCTCGGGGCGCCGCCGGGCGGCGTACTCCTGCACCGCCCTGGCCAGCAGCTCGCCCGGGCCCTCCTTCGGCCGCGGCGCCGCCAACGCGCCGAGCAGCATGCCGAAGATGTGCTCGGTGTCGGCGAAGACGACCTCGTCCTTGGCGCGGAAGTAGTTGAAGAACGTCTTGGGGTCGACGTCCGCCGCCGCGGCGATCTGCGCCACCGTGGTCTGCTCATACCCCTGCTCGGCGAACAGCCTCATCGCCGTGGCGATGATCCGCTGCCTGGTCAGCCGCTTCTTGCGGTCGCGGCGCGATTCCTCCATGCGCAAAATATACAGAACATAGAATTTTCCAGATACTGGACGAATTTTCGGGTCGGCCGACGTGCCCGCGCGCGGCCCTCGACTCACTTGACCGAGCCCACGACTTCGTGGATCTCCTGATACTCAGGTCGTTGAATAGTCATATCCTTGACTATGGGAGAGCGAAGGGAGCGGTTCATGGCACTGCGGCACGCCGTCCTCGCGGCGTTACTCGACGGGGAGCTCAGCGGCTACCAGCTGGCCAAGGCGTTCGACGTCGGCGTGGCGAACTTCTGGCACGCCCTGCCCCAGCAGCTGTACGCCGAGCTGGCCAGGCTGGAGAAGGAGGGGCTGGTCGCGGGGCGGCGGGTGGTCCAGGAGACCCGGCCCGCCAAGCGCCTCTTCCACGTCACCGACGCCGGGCTCGCCGAGCTGGAGCGGTTCGCGGCGGCAGCGTCGAAGCCGTCGTTCGTCCGCGACGACCTGCTCGTCAAGGTGCAGGCGGCCGACCACGTCGACGCCGGGCCGCTGATCCGGCAGGTCGAGGAGCGAGCCGCCGTGGCGGAGGCCAAAATCGACCTGTTCCGGCGGATCCTGCGGAAGATGCGCGGCGACCTGGGCGAAGAGGAGTTCCTTCGCTCGGGCCGGCGCGTAGGGCCGTACCTCACCTGCCTGCGCGGCCTGGCCTTCGAGGAGGGAAACCGCGACTGGTGCCTGCGAACCGCCGCGATCCTGCGCGACAGGAACGCGGCCGTCGCAGGCGCGGGAACCCCCGCCGTGCCGGGCGAAGGGACCGTACCGGCATCTCGCCGCCCGGAGGTGGCCCGTGCCGAGCGGTGAGCGCCTGCGTTACGTCGCCCTCGGCGACAGCCAGACCGAAGGGCTCGGCGACGGCGACCCCGCCCGCCCACGGGGCTGGGCCGACCGGCTCGCCGAGCGGCTCACGGCCGTGGACCCGGAGGTCACCTACGCCAATCTCGCGGTGCGCGGGCGGCTCGCCGGGGAGGTGCGGGCGGAGCAGCTCGCACCGGCCCTGGCCCTGCGCCCCCATCTGGTCACCGTCGTCGCGGGCGTAAACGACCTGATCAGGCCGCGCTTCGACGCCGCCGGGGTGGCCGGGCACCTGGAGGCGATGTTCGCCGCTCTCACGAGGGCGGACGTCCGCGTCGCGACCCTCACGTTCCCGGACGTCGGGAAGATCGCACCGATCGCCCGGCCGCTCCGGTCGCGGGTGTTCGACCTCAACGACCGCATCCGGGCGGCGGCGGCGCGACACGGGGTCGTGGTCGCCGAGACGGCGCACCACACCGTCTGCACCGACCCCCGGCTCTGGAGCGCCGACCGGCTCCACGCGAGTCCGCTCGGCCACGAGCGCATCGCCGCGGCCGTGGCCCACGCCCTCGGCCTGCCCGGCAGCGACGACGGCTGGACGCTGCCACTGCATCCCCCGATCGACCCGGCCGGCTGGCGTGCCGTGGGCGCCGAGGTGCGCTGGGCAGGCTCGTTCCTCGGGCCGTGGCTGGTGCGGCGCCTCCTCGGCAGGTCGTCCGGCGACGGCCGGACCGCCAAGCGCCCCGATCTGCTCCCCGTACGACCGGCCGCGTGACCCCCGCGTCCCCGCCCCCGCGAGACGGCCCTCAGCGCGGCTCGAGACGGTCAGCCTGACAGGCCGCGCACCCAGGCGTACAGGTCGAGCACGCCCAGCGTGAGCGGGACCAGCGCGACGATCAGCAGCACGTCGAGGATGTCCGCCGCCCGCCCCCAGAACGGCGAGGGCCTGCCCGAGGGCAGCCAGAGGCCGAGGCCGAGCACGAGCAGGGCCGTCCACAGCACCCCGATCGTCACGGCCACCTCGGCGACGGCGTCGGCGCCGGTGCCCAGCGCGAACGCCAGGGTGGCGGCCCCGGCCGCGGCGGTGAGGACCATCCACAGCCGCTGGGCGACTCCCGCGAACACCCGCGCGCGCATGGCCAGCGCCAGCGCCAGCGTCGCCGCCGTGGCGCGGGCGACCCAGCCGCCGTGCTGGACGAGCAGCAGCTCCGCCGCGACGCAGGCGAGCGCGATCGCGATGACCATGCCGGTGGCGTACCGGTGGGCCTGGGCGGTCCGCTGGAGCACCAGCGGGCCGTCGATCCGCTGGTTGTCGCTGCGCAGCTCCTCGGCGCTGGTGGGCAGCGGCGGCAGCGGCACCCTGGCCATCCGGAACGACAGCGTGGGGATGAGCGGGCTCAGCGCCAGCAGGGCCGTCGCGACCACGGCCGCCGCCCCGGCGCCCGATCCCCCGAACACCATCACGCACCCGGCTCCCACGGCCCCGGCGACGGACGCGACCGCCACGCCGAGGAAGCCGGCCACGCCGTCGGCGATCAGCACGCCGCCGACCGTCGCCACCAGCGCGGTGTACGCGAGCCCGGCCAGCAGGTTCGGCGCCCCGAGGACCAGCACGGCGCCCGAGGCGCCGGGCGTGAACAGTCCGGCGAGGAAGGCGTGTGGCAGGGCCGCGTAGCCGACGAGGGCGCCTGCGGTGGGCTGGCCGACGGCCCTCGACACCACGGCCCCGGCGGCGACGAGCAGCACCGCGACGGCTCCCGCCACCCCTGCCGTGAGCCGCGGCGGGGCCGCCGCGAGGGCGAGGACGACGGCGCCGAGCGCGAGCAGCCCGGCGGCCACGCCCATGCCGAGCAGCCTCGTGTGCCGCGGCTCCCACCTGCCGCCGCCCTCCTTGGTCCCGGTGGCGACGACGTCGGCCACGTCGTCGTACACCGCGGGCGGCATGACCGCGTCGCGCGGGCGCAGGTAGAGGACCTCCCCGTCGAGGACGCCCAGCGCCCCCAGGCTCTGGCCGAGGTCGAGCGGCGGCCCGCCGAGACGCTGAAGCACCCAGCCGGGGGCCGCGGCGGCGTCGCCCCCCGCCTCGCCGACCGCGCGGAGCAGGCCGGGCATGACGTGCGGCAGCGGGATGTCCGACGGCAGCGCGAGGTCCGCCTTCCTGCGCGGGGCGACCACGGTGACGTGGCACAGGGGCGGCAGCGGCACGGTCGCCTGCGGCAACGCGCCCTGCTGGGCCGGGCCCTGATGACCTGGGCCCTGATGACCTGTGCCCTGATGGCCCGGGCCGTGGTGAATCATGCCCTGCTGGACGACACCCTGCTGGACGTGAAGGGGGACCGGCGATGACACAGCGGGAATCCTCTCGCGAAGATCTCTCTGACAGCCCGAAAATATCGGCAAACCTGGTAGAAAAGTCAGTCAGATGAGCATTGTCGTGGTCTCGCGTCCCGAGCGCCGCCCGGGCCCCAAGCCACCCCGTGGCGAGATCCTCCTGGAGTCCCCGCCGGAGATTCCCGAGGTCCAGCCGCAGGGTCTGATGTCCATGCTCACGTACGTGCCGATGCTGGCCGGCGGCGCGGCGATGGGGCTGATGTTCACGGCGGGCGGCACCGGCAACCCCCTCATGTACGTGGCCAGCGGACTGTTCGCCGTCTCCATGGTCGGCATGAGCGTCGGCCAGCTCGGGCGCAACGCCGGCGAGCGCAGGAACCGGCTCAACGGGCTGCGCCGCGACTACTTCCGCTACCTGTCGCAGATCCGCAGGAAGGTCCGCAGGGCCGCCGTGCAGCAGCGGGAGGCGCTGGAGTGGAGCGGGCCGCCGCCCGACTCCCTCTGGTGGATCGCGATGGGGCCGCGCCTGTGGGAGCGCAGGCCGCGCGACGACGACTTCGCGACCGTACGGCTCGGCACCGGCGTGCAGAAGCTGGCCATCCAGCTCGTCCCGCCGGACACCAAGCCGGTGGAGGACCTCGACGCCCTGTCGGCCGGGGCGCTGCGCCGGTTCGTCCGCGCGCACGCCACGGTGTCGGGGCTGCCCGTCGCGGTCGCCCTGCACTCCTTCGCCCGCATCCACCTCACCGGCGACCCCACCGCGATGCGCGAGCTGGTGCGGGCGGTGATCGCCCAGCTCGTCGTCTTCCACTCCCCCGACGACATGCGGATCATGATCTGCGCGAGCAAGGAGTGGATGCCCCACTGGGAGTGGGTGAAGTGGCTGCCGCACGCCCTGCACCCGGAGCAGGCCGACGCCGCGGGCCAGGTCAGGCTCATGGCGGAGAACCTCGCCCATCTCGACGCGCTGGTCGGGGAGGAGCTCAGGGAGCGGGCCAGGTTCCGGCCGGGCGCCTCCGCCGAGGCCCTGCCGTACCACGTGGTGATCGTGGACGGCGGGCACGTGCCGCACGACAGCCAGCTCGGCTCCGACGCCATCCAGGGCGTGACGGTGATCGACCTGTCCGCGGCGACCGGACCGGTCCCCGAGGCGATCACGCTCCGGCTGGACGTCCAGGCCGACGGCTTCCACATGGTCAAGATCGACCACACGGGACGGCGGTCGAGCAACCGGCTCGGCGACCCCGACCTCCTCGGCTTTCCCCAGGCGGAGGGCCTGGCCCGGCAGCTCGCGCCGCTGCGCGCCTCCGCCGGCGCCCAGGGCGAGGCGCAGGACGTGCTCGGCGTCAACACCTCGCTCACCGACCTGCTCGGCGTGGGCGACCCCGTCCATCTCGATCCCGGGGTGATCTGGCAGCCCCGCGCCGGGCGCAACCGGCTGCGGGTGCCGATCGGCCTGGGCGCGGACGGGCGGGTCGTCGAGCTCGACATCAAGGAGTCGGCGCAGGGCGGCATGGGGCCGCACGGCCTGGTCATCGGGGCGACCGGCTCCGGCAAGAGCGAGCTGCTGCGCACGCTGGTGCTCGGCCTGGCCATCACGCACTCCTCCGAGATCCTCAACTTCGTGCTGGTCGACTTCAAGGGCGGCGCCACGTTCCTCGGCCTGGAGTCCCTCTCGCACGTGTCGGCGGTCATCACCAACCTGGAGGACGAGCTGCCGCTCGTCGACCGCATGCACGACGCGCTGCACGGCGAGATGGTGCGCCGCCAGGAGCTGCTGCGGGCCGCGGGCAACTACGCGTCGCTGCGCGACTACGAGCGGGCCAGGGAGCAGGGCGCGGATCTCAGGCCGATGCCGACCCTGTTCGTCGTGATCGACGAGTTCAGCGAGCTGCTCAGCGCCAAGCCGGAGTTCATCGACCTGTTCGTGATGATCGGACGGCTCGGCCGCTCGCTCGGCGTGCACCTCCTGCTGGCCTCCCAGCGCCTGGAGGAGGGCCGGCTGCGCGGCCTCGACACCCACCTGTCGTACCGGATCGGCCTGCGCACGTTCTCCGCCATGGAGAGCCGGGTCGTGCTCGGCGTCGCCGACGCCTACGAGCTGCCGCCCGCGCCGGGCAACGGCTACCTGAAGTACGACACCACGGGGATGACCCGGTTCAAGGCCGCCTACGTGTCCGGGCCCCACCACGCCGACCCCGGGCGGTCCACGCCCGGCGACCCCGGCCGGCCGGTGCGCGACGTGGTGGAGTACGGCACCGCCTTCGCGCCCGTCGAGGTGACCGAGACGACCAGGGAGCTGGCGCCCGCCGAGGAGCACGGCGGACCGCGGCACAGCCTGCTCGACGTCGTGGTCGGCCGCCTCACCGGCCACGGCCCGCCCGCGCACCGGATCTGGCTGCCCCCGCTGGCCGAGCCGCCTACGCTGGCCCACCTGCTGCCGCCGCTGTCCGTCACCCCCGAGCACGGCCTGACCACGGCGGGCTGGGGCGGCCGGGGCATGCTCCACGCGGCCGTCGGCATCGTCGACCGGCCGTTCGAGCAGCGCCGCGACCCCTACTGGCTGGACCTGTCGGGAGGCGCGGGCCACGTCGGCGTCGCGGGCGGCACGCAGAGCGGCAAGAGCACGGTGCTGCGGACGCTGATCACGAGCATGGCCCTGATGCACACGCCGCGCGAGGTGCAGTTCTACTGCCTGGACTTCGGCGGCGGTTCCCTGGCCTCGCTGGAGGCGCTGCCCCACGTGGGCGGCGTCGCGAGCCGCCTCGACGCCGACCGCGTCCGCCGTACGGTCGCCGAGATCTCCACGATCCTGGAGCGGCGTGAGGCGGACTTCGCCGAGCACGGCATCGAGTCGATCGCGGCCTACCGGCGGATGCGGGCCGAGTCCGGCCGCGACGGCGACGGCTGGGGCGACGTGTTCCTGGTCGTGGACGGCTGGCTCACGCTCAGGCAGGAGTTCGAGTCCCTCGAACCCGTCGTCACCGACATCGCCGCCCGGGGCCTCGGATACGGCGTCCACGTGGTGGCGGCCACCAACAAGTGGTCGGAGTTCCGGGCGAGCATCCGCGACCTGTTCGGCACCAGGGTCGAGCTCAAGCTCGGCGACGCCTACGAGTCCGAGGTGAACAGGAAGGCGTCGCTGGCGGTCCCCGAGGGCGTGCCGGGACGCGGCCTCACCAAGGACGGGCTGCACTTCCTGTCCGCGCTGCCGCGCATCGACGGCGTGCAGAGCTCCGAGGACCTCGCCGCGGGCGTCCGCGGTCTGGTGCACGCGGTCAGGGAGGCCTGGCAGGGGCCGCCCGCGCCGGCGATCCGGCTGCTGCCGCCGGTGCTGCCCGCGACCGCGCTGCCCGCTCCCGGGGAGACCGGCCCGAAGATCCCCATCGGCATCGACGAGGCGACGCTGTCGCCCGTGCTGCTCGACTTCGACGCCGACCCGCATTTCGTCGTCCTGGGCGACACCGAGAGCGGCAAGTCGAACCTGCTGCGGCTCGTCGCCGAGGGGCTGGTGGCCAGGCGGGAGCCGCACGAGGCGATGATGATCGTCGTCGACTACCGCAGATCGCTGCTCGACTCGGCCGCGACCGCCCACCGCATCGGCTACGCGGCGTCGAGCACCGCCGCCCAGGAGCTGGTCAACGACGTGCGCGGTGCCCTGCTCAAGCGGCTGCCGCCGGCCGACCTCACCCCCGAGCAGCTGCGGACGAGGAGCTGGTGGCAGGGTTCCGACGTCTACATCGTGGTGGACGACTACGACCTGGTCGCCACCTCGTCCAACCCGCTGCTGCCCCTGGTGGACCTGCTGCCGCAGGCGCGGGACATCGGGCTGCACCTGGTGCTGTCGCGCCAGATGGGCGGCGCCGGCCGGGCCATGTACGACCCGGTCATCCAGAAGCTGAAGGACATGGCCAGCCCCGCCGTCATCCTCTCCGGCAACAAGGACGAGGGTTACCTATTCGGCAACGTCCGGGCGCATCCGCTGCCACCCGGCCGGGGCTACCACGTCGACAGGAGGTTCGGCGCGCGGCTCGCCCAGACCGCGTTCCTGCCTCCTCCGGACGGTGAGTGACGGACGGAAAGGAGCAGCACGTGACCGGTTTCGACATCCACTTCCAGGCGCTCGAAAGCTGCCGTACGGCGGTGAGCAAGGCCTGGGGCCAGTACGAGAGCCTGCACGGCGGCCTGCCCGAGACGCCCGGCACCCGCGCGGCCTCCTTCGGGCACGTGGACGGCGCGGCGGCGCTGGCGGCGGCCGTCGACGCGGCCTACTCCGCGCTCACCGCGGAAACGGCCGACGCGAGGACCAAGCTGAAGGGCGTCGAGCGGGCGCTGGAGAGCGTGCAGGACAACGTCCGGACGGCCCACAAGGCCACGTCCACCTCGATGCAGGTATGAGCGGCGTGGCGGACCTGCCGGGGGGTGCGGAGCTGGCCTCCATGGCGCAGAAGGTGAGCGGCGACCCCGGCGCGATCCGCGACATCGCCGGGAAGTGGCGCGGCGCGGCCGGCGACGCGCAGGACTACGCGGGCGGGGTGGGCCGGGCCGTGCGCACCGTGGACGCCGCGTGGCAGGGCCGCTCCGCCGACGCCTTCGTCTCGTACATGAACAGGTACGGCAAGGCGGCGGACGGCCTCCACGACGCTCTGGCCGCGTGCGCGGGCGCGCTGGAGAAGGTCGCCACCGCGCTGGAGAGCGCCAAGTCGAAGATCGACGGCATCTGCGGTGACGTGGTCGCCGAGGCGGCGGCCTACCGGGGCCGGCATCAGGACGCCACGGACAAGGAGCTGGAAAGCGGGCTGCGGGCCATCGTCTCCCGGGGCGTCGAGGACGCCCGGCCGCATCTGGAGCAGGTGACCACGGCCGTCGGCGACGCCACGAAGACGCTGGGCGCCCGCCTCGGCGGTGACTACCGTGACGGCGCGCTCACCTTCGCCAAGATCCCCGACCCGGGCGGACAGGAGTTCGTGCCCCGGCACGGGCACACCGTCGACTGGCAGCGCACCCCCGGCTACACGGGCGCCCCCGGTGACACGGCGCACCCGACGTACGCCTCGTACAACCCGACGAGCCTCAGCGGCGCGAGCGGCCCGGGCGGGAGCGGCGGCTCGGGCGGCTACGGCCCCAGCGGCCCGCCGCCGGCCGGCGGCGGGCCCGCGCCCACGGGACAGGTCAAGGACTGGATCGAGCAGGCCGTCGCGATACTCAAGGCCCAGGGCTACCCCGTCGAGAAGATGAACCGGGACGACATCTGGATGATCATCCGGCACGAGTCGGGCGGCAACCCGCACGCGATCAACAACTGGGACTCGAACGCGGCCGCCGGAACCCCGTCGAAGGGACTGATGCAGACCATCGACCCGACGTTCAGCCGCTGGTCGCTGCCCGGGCACAAGGACATCTGGAACCCGGTGGACAACATCATCGCGGGCGTCCGCTATGCCATCGAGCGCTACGGCTCGGTCTCGGCCGTGCCCGGTGTGGTGGGCATGAAGACCGGCACCGGATACCGCGGATACTGATCGTTCAGGCGGCCGGGAAGTCCGTGGCGGGCGCGGTGCCCGCGGCGGCCTCGACGTTCGCCCGCAGGGCCTCGACCTTGGCGCTGGCGTAGGAGTGGGCGTCCGAGCCGAGCAGCAGCCGCAGCGGGCCCTCCCCCGCCAGGACCCGGCCGATGATCGCGGCGGCGCCCTTGACCGGGTCGCCGAGCTGGCCGCCCTGGAGCTTGAGATGGTCGCGGACCATCGCGCGGATGGCCGGGTAGTGCGCGGTCGTCTCGGCGGGCAGGGCGAGCGAGTCCTCGGTGAGGAAGTCGGTGCGGAAGTAGCCGGGCTCCACGACGGTGACCCCGACGCCGAAGTCCGCCACCTCGGCGGCGAGGGCCTCGCTCAGCCCTTCCAGCGCGAACTTCCCGGCGCAGTAGAGCGCCCAGCCAGGGACGGCGGTCAGGCCCAGGATCGAGGACACGTTGACGATGTGGCCGCCGCGCTGCTCCCGGAGGACGGGCAGGGCGGCGCGCAGCACGTTCCAGACGCCCACGACCTGGACGTCGAGCATGTCGCGGACCTCGCGGTCGCCGGTCTCCTCCACCGCGGCCAGGAAGCCGTAGCCCGCGTTGTTGACGACGACGTCCAGGCCTCCCCACCGTTCGGTGGTCTCCTGGACGGCCCGACCGACCGCCGCCTCGTCGCGCAGGTCGACGGTGAGCGGGAGAAGCCGCGACGGGTCGATCCCGTCGCCGAGCGCGGCGAGCAGCCGCTCGGACGACCGCGTCGTCGCGGCCACCCGGTCACCGCGCGCCAGCACCTGCCTGACCAGTTCGAGGCCCAGGCCGCGGGAGGTGCCGGTCACGAACCATACGGCCGGTCGATCTGTCGGGAAGCTCATGGTCATCCTCTGCATGTCGAAGGCTGTGCTTGTCGAGTGCTGTGCTCGCCGAAGGCTCTGCTTGCCGAAGCCCGTGCTCGCCGAAGCCTGTGCTCGCCGAAGCCCGTGCTTGCCGATTCGGCGGCGGCGCCGGCCGGGAGGTCCCGGTGACCGGCACAGCACCAGCATCCTTCGCCGCGACCGGCTGCGGACGCCCATATCGCGCCCTGTGCGACCGCGCACCGGGCAACCTGGGACGCACAGGACCAGTCAGGATCCGGCGGCGAGAGAGACACTGGATGTCATGGCCGAGACCAACCGCGAACTCGCCGACTTCCTGAGACGCGCCCGGAGCCAGGTCGACCCGTCACGGGCCGGCCTGCCCCCCGACGGCCGCGTGCGGCGGGTCCCCGGCCTGCGTCGCGAGGAGGTCGCCCTCCTGGCCGGAGTCTCGGCCGACTACTACGCCCGCCTCGAACAGGGCCGGCGCATCACCCCCTCGCCGGCGGTCGTCGAGGCCGTCGGCCGCGCCCTCGGGCTCGACGACGCGGGACGCGCGCATCTGCGCGACCTCATCGGAACGACCGCGGCGCCCGTCCGGCGACGCGCCCGCGGCGTCCAGCGCGTACGCCCCGGGCTCTACCAGTTCCTCGACGCCCTCGACGGCGAGCCCGCCCTCGTCCTCGGCCGCCGCACCGACGTGCTCGCCGCCAACCGGATGGCGAAAGCGTTGTTCACCGACTTCGAACGGATGCCGCCCCGGCACCGCAACTACGCGCGGTGGATGTTCCTCGACGACGCCGCCCGATCGCTGTTCGTCGACTGGGACCTCCAGGCACGGGCCGCGGTCGAGAGCCTGCGGCTCGACGCCGGCCGCGACCCGGACGACCAGGCCACCGCCGCCCTCATCGCCGACCTGCGCGACCACAGCCGCGAGTTCGCCCACTGGTGGGAGCAGCACCGCGTCCACCAGCGCACCCACGGCTCCAAGCGGCTGCGTCACCCTCTCGTCGGTGAGCTGACCGTCGAGTACGAGACGCTCTCCCTGCCCGGAGACCCCGACATGACGCTCTTCGTCTACACGGCGGAAGCCGGCTCATCCTCGAAACGCGCCCTGGACCTTCTCGCGAGCTGGACCCTCTCCGGCCATTCACGCAACCCCGAGCACATCAGTCCCTCGTGATGTCGGCGCGGCATCGCAGGCCGTCGAAGAGGAGTGCGGTTATCCGTGCGGCGTCCTCACGCCAGCCTTCCGCGGCGCGCAGGTTGCAGACGCCTCCCATAGCGCGCAGGAGAGTCTTGCCGTCGACGTCGGCACGGATCGTGCCCGCCCCGGAGCCTGCGGCGAGCAAGCGGTCCAGACAGGCGGCCATCTGTGCGCGCGCGTCGACGAAGACCGGCGAGTCCGTCGCCATGATGCTCGCGAGCGCGGCGGCCATTCCCTTGCCGACCGCGGCATGCTCCACGAGCAGGAGCAGGAACTGCCGTAAAGCCTCGTCCGGGGCGTGCTGTTCGAGGAGCGCCGAGGGCGCGGCACACAGCTCGGCGACCTCCTGCCGGTAGACCTCCTCCACGAGGGCCTCACGCGTTTCGAAGTGGCGGTACAGCGTGCCGACAGCGACGCCGGCCCGTCGGGCGATGTCCTCGACGTGCGCATCGGCCTCGCCGGCGAGGAACGCGTCGCGCGCCGCGGCGAGGAGGGCGTCCCGGTTGCGCTGGGCGTCGGCGCGCAGCGGTCGTGACGATGGCAACAGTTGCTCCTTAAGGTGAACCGGGTTCAGTATAGTTCCGGAGTCCGGTTCACCTTACTGAAGGAGCAGTAGTCATGGCAGTACCCGAAGAGGGGCTCCGCGGCTTGCGCGTGCTGGTCACCGGCGGAAGCCGCGGCCTGGGGGCGGCCACCGCGCGCCGTTTCGCCGATGCCGGCGCGCAGGTGCTGACCGCCTCACGCAGTGCGCCCCCGGACGACTTCCCGGCGACGTTCATCCCTGCGGATCTTGCGACCGAGCAGGGCGTGGCGGTGCTCGGCCGACGAGTGATCGACGCTGTCGGCGGGGTGGACGTGCTGGTCAACAACGCGGGCGCGACGACCGGCGCGGTGCCCACGCTGCGCCGTTCCGACGAATCCTGGCGCTCCGAACTCGACATGAATCTGCTCAGCGCGGTGCGCCTGGACCGGGTGCTGGTGCCGGGGATGGTGGAGCGGGGCTCCGGCGTGGTCGTGCATGTTTCCTCGATTGCCAGCCGGGTGCCGCAGCCGTCCGAGGCGCCGTACGCGGCGGCGAAGGCGGCGCTCAACGTCTACAGCCGTGAGTTGGCCACCGACGTGGGCAAGCACGGCGTGCGCGTGGTGTGCGTCCTGCCGGGTTTCGTCGTCACTGAGGGGTCGACGGAGCACCTGCAGAGCATCGCGGACCACCAGGGCACCGGACTGGAGGAGGTCAAACAGCAGATTGTGGACCACCTGAACGTGCCGATGGGGCGGCCGGGCGAGCCCGAGGACGTCGCGGAGATGATCGCCTTCCTCGCCTCGCCGCGCGCGAAGTGGCTCACCGGTGCCGAATTCCGGGTCGACGGGGGCATCATCCCGGCGGTGTGACCGATCACCGCCGGCAGTCCTCGAAGCTCACCCGCACCACGTACGACCACGAATCCCGAAGTGAGGAAGTCATGAAGTTCACCCTGAGCGCGGTGCTCCTGGAGGCTGCCGACCTGGAGCCCGAGAGCGCCTTCTGGCACCAGTTGCTGGGCGGCACCGTCACCCGGACGCAGACCCATCATTTTCTCCGGATCGACGGGTTTCCGGCGTTCGTGATCCAGCTGGCTCCAGAGCATCTTCCACCGCAGTGGCCCGGCGGCCGTTCACAGCAGATGCACGTCGATCTGGCGGTCGACGATCTGGAGGCCGCGGACCGTCTGGCGGTCTCCGCCGGGGCCCGTCGTCTCAGTCCCGTGGGCGATGTCGCCGTCTCACCGCCCACGGGCTCCCGGGTCTACGCCAGCCCCGCCGGGCACCCCTTCTGTCTCCGCGCCGGATGAGACGGCATGACCGCCTCCGGCACTGGCGTGTGCCACTCGCGGTGCCGGGTCTCGTGACCGTCGTCATCGACACCCTGGACGGCTGGACCTCAGTCGGAACGCAGACGAAAGGCCGGGCGGGTGTCCCCGCCCGGCCTTCGTGTGAATCGGTCAGCCGCAGTGTCAGCCGCAGTGTCAGTCGCGGTGTCAGCCGCAGTTGGCCCAGCCGGCGCTGGCGCCGGACGAGCCGACGCTGCCGGAGTACTTGACGCACTTGCCCTTGGCCTGCAGCTTCACCGGACCGGCGTAGTACTCGTAGTTACCGCTGTCGGTCCTGCTTCCGCCGCCCTGGACCTCCAGGGTCGCGGAGACCGGCGTCGCCTTGCCGACGTCGGCCGTCTTGATCGTGACGACGCAGTTCTCCCCCGTGCCGGGGTTGTACAGCTGGTAGGTGGTGCCACCCGCCAGAGCGCTGCTGCGCTGCACGGAGAAGCCCGCCCCGCAGACCTGGACCGGGCTGTAGGGGTTCCGGACCGGCGCCGCGGTCGTCGGCTTCGGGGTCGGCTTGGGCGCCACCGTGGTCGGCTTCGGTGTCGGCTTGGGCGCCACCGTCGTCGGCTTGGGTGCCACCGTGGTCGGCTTGGGCGCCACCGTCGTCGGCTTCGCGACCGGAGTGCTCGGCGCCGGCGTCGCCGTCGTGGGCTTCGCCGCCGGAGTGCTCGGCTGCGCGGACGCCGTCGGCTCCTCGGTGGGCCTCCGGGTGTGCCTGTGGGCGGGCCTCTCGGTGGGCACCCAGGAGGGAACCCAGCTGGGCCTCTCGACCGGCTTGTCTGTCGGCTTCTCTGTGGGCTTCCCCGTCGGCTCCTCGGAGGGCTCGGTGGGCTGTGGGCTCGGCACCTGCTCCTGCCTGTCCGTGGCCGCCGGGCTCGGCGACTGCGTCGGCGGGGGCTCGGGAGTCGGCTGCGTCGGCACCGGGCTGGGCGGCGCGGTGACCGTGGCGGTGGTCGTCACCCGGGCCGTCGGCTGCGTCGTCTGCCCGGGCGGCTGCGCCGGCGGCGGAACCACCGGCTGGGTCGGCACCGGCACGATCGGGCCGGGGGTCGGGACCGAGGTGAGCTCAGGCGTCACCGGAGCGTCCGTCGGCCACTCGCTCGGCAGCACCAGCGGCTGCACCGGCGAGTCGGGGTCCTCGGACGACAGCGCCCACGGCACCGTCACCTGCGGCGCCGCCGTCGGGGCCTGCCCGCCGCCTCCGGTCCCGCCACCCGTGGTCCCGCCACCCGTGGTCCCGCCGCCCGTGTCTCCGCCGTTCGCGTTTCCGCCGTCCGCGAGCACGCGCCCACCGTTCCCGTGCTGGCCCGCGGCGCGCTCGGCGGCGGCCGGCGACAGCTGGACCTGGGAGTAGTGGCCGGCGCCCCACAGACCCACTCCGGAGAGCAGGACCACGGCGCCGACCGCCGCCGCGAGGCCGACGGGGAACGGCCTGCGCTTCACCGTCTCGACCTTGCCCTGGGTGGTCGGCGGCCCCCACGTCTGCTGCTGGGGCTGCTCCTGGGGCATGGCGGGCGGCTGCCAGGAGGCGCCGGACGCCTGCTGGAGTTGCTGCGGGACGGGCGGCGGACCCCACGTCTGCTGCGGAACCGGCGGAACGGGGACTCCCCCGACCGGCGGCTGCGACGGCTGCGCGGGCGGTAGCACCACCGTCGCGCCGGGGCCCGGCGCCGGTTGGGCGCCCGCGGCACCGCCGCCGAGCAGTTGCAGCATCGCGGTGTAGGCGGTCGGCCGCTGCCCCGGCTCCTTTGCCAGCGCGGGCAGCACGACCTGGCGCAGCCGCTCCTCCAGGCCGCCGAGGTCGGGCGGCGCGTTCAGCACCGCCTGCGGCTCCTGCGGGAACGGCGGACGCCCGGTCGCGGCGAAGACCACCGTGGCGGCCCAGGCGAACATGTCCGCGTACGCGTCGTACCGCTCGCCCCTGATCTGCTCAGGAGCCCGGTAGGCCGGCTCGCCCACCGGCGGCCCGACGGCGACGTCGGTCAGCTTGACGCCGTCGTCCGCGACGATGACGTTGTGCGGGGCGAGCGAGCCGTGCGCGAGGTCGGCGAGGTGGACGGCGGTCAGCGCGGTGAGCACGCCCACCGCGACCCGTTCGAGCGCCTCCCCAGAGAGCGCGCCCTCGGCCGCCACGACGGCCGCCAGGCTGCGCCCTTCGACGTGTTCCCTGACGACGTAGGGTCGATCCCCGAGCAGGCCCGCCGTGATCGTGCGGGCCACGTATGAGCTGGACACACGCGTGGCCACAGTGAGCCGGTCGAGGACGGCCTGCCCCGAACCCGGCTCAGCGGCCAACAGCTTGATCACCCGCACAGGGGCGTCGTCGCCGGTCTCCTTGCCGACATAGACGTCGCCGCGGGGCCCCTCGTCCAGCCGTCCCAGGATGGCGTACTCGCCTATCTGCTCGGGATCACCCGGCCGTAAAGGGTGCATCTCAGTCCTTTCTGGAAGTGACCTGATTAGGATCATTCAACCAAGAGGACGCGGAGCAAAGCAGCAGTTTCCGGCAGACCAAAACATTTAACCGTCAATTACCCAAAGCGTACGAGTCAACCTTCACGGCCGGGACGCCACCTTCTCCGCCTGCCCATCGGCACGAACACCCGCACGGCCACGATCAGCCCCACCGCGCACAGCGCCGCCGCCGCGATCGTCAGCGCCAGGTCGATCGCCTCCCGGTCCACCGGGGCCGCCCTGCTCACCGCGTTCTCCGACAGCGGGGCAGGCGCCGGCGGCGCGATGACGGGGGCGTCGGCGGCCTCCAGCGGCAGGATCGCGGTGACGGCGAGCAGCGGATTCACCATCCCGGCGCCCGTGCCCGTCCCCGCGCCGCCGTCCGCCGTGGCGGTGATGCGCCAGCGCACCCGCTCCTGGTTCAGCTCCGGATGGCGGGCACGCACCAGCGCCGCCACCCCCGCGACGTACGGCGCGGCGAAGCTGGTGCCTTCGAGCCCGCTCATGTACGACCGCCCTGGCCAGGTGGAGGTGATGTCCTGGCCCGGCCCCAGGACGGAGACGGGAGTGACGGTGTTGGAGAAGTCGGCACGCCTGCCGTCCGGGGTGGCCGACCCCACGGCGAGCACCCCCGGATAGGCGGCGGGATAGGAGGCCTCCGGCGTGCCGTCTTCCGCGGTCGTGTTTCCCGCCGCCGCCACGATCACCACGTCCTTGCCGAGCGCGTACGCCACGGCCTGCCTGAGCTTCGGGTCGTCGCGGGCGTCGATCGACACGTTGATCACGTCGGCGCCGAAGTCGGCCGCGTCGACGATGGCCCTGGCGAGTATGTCCGGGTCGCCGTGCTCCTCGTTCGTCTGCTTGAGCGAGATCAGCCGCACACCGGGCGCGACTCCGTGGAAGGGGACGCCCTTCAGATACTGGGCGGCGATGACGCCGGCGACCGCCGTGCCGTGCCCGACGCAGTCGCGGTGTCCCGTGCCGGTGTAGTTCACCTCCTTGGCCACCCGGATCTGCGGATGCGTCAGGTCCACCCCGCTGTCGATGATCGCGACCGTGACGCCCTCGCCACTGGTGAGCGGCCACACCCGCTTCGGGTCGAGCCTGCGCTGCGCCCACGGCTCGGCCACCTGCATGCTGCCCTTGCGCGGCGTGCACCGCACCGGCGCGGCCCGCGCCTCGGCGGGCGGCGCGGGCGGTGCCACGAGAAGCAGAGCCAGCACGGTCGCCAGAAGGCCGGATCCCCGCATAAGCGATCAGCCTAACGAACTCCACCGGCAATACCGCTTCACAACATGAAGGTTCAAACCAGACATACCGGCGATGGGGACGGGGGAACGTCGCCGACGAGGCACGACGGCGGTCCCACTCAGTAAGGGGGCGGACGCCGTCCAGCGCCGGCAGGTGCATAAAATCCACCACAGCTCGTAACCCAGGGGCCCGAGGGAAGGATGCACGCGGTGCACAAGGTCCTGATCGCCAATCGCGGTGAGATCGCCGTACGGATCGCCCGGGCCTGCGCGGACGCCGGGATGTCCAGCGTCGCGGTCTACGCGGACCAGGATCTGGACGCGCTGCACGTGCGGGTGGCCGACGAGGCGCACGCGCTCGGCGGGCAGAGCCCCGCCGAGACCTACCTCGACATCGACAAGATCCTCTCGGTGGCGCGGAAGACGGGCGCGGACGCCGTCCACCCCGGATACGGCTTCCTCGCCGAGAACGCCGGCTTCGCCCAGGCCGTGCTCGACGCCGGCCTGATCTGGATCGGCCCGCCGCCCTCGGCGATCACCGCGCTGGGCGACAAGGTCCAGGCCCGGCACATCGCGCAGCGCGTGGGCGCCCCGCTCGTCGCCGGAACCCCCGACCCGGTCTCCGGGGTGGACGAGGTCGTCGCCTTCGCCGAACAGCACGGCCTGCCGATCGCGATCAAGGCGGCGTTCGGCGGCGGCGGGCGCGGGCTCAAGGTGGCCCGCACCATGGAGGAGATCCCCGACCTGTACGAGTCCGCGGTGCGCGAGGCCGTCACCGCCTTCGGGCGCGGGGAGTGCTTCGTGGAGCGCTACCTCGACCGGCCGCGGCACGTCGAGACCCAGTGCCTGGCCGACACCCACGGCAACGTCGTCGTGGTCTCCACCCGCGACTGCTCCCTGCAGCGCCGCCACCAGAAGCTGGTGGAGGAGGCCCCGGCCCCGTTCCTGACCGGCGAGCAGCTCGAACTCCTCTACTCCTCGTCCAAGGCGATCCTGCGCGAGGCGGGCTACGTCGGCGCGGGCACGTGCGAGTTCCTCGTCGGCCAGGACGGCACGATCTCCTTCCTGGAGGTCAACACCCGGCTGCAGGTCGAGCACCCGGTCAGCGAGGAGGTCGCGGGCATCGACCTGGTGCGCGAGATGTTCCGGGTCGCCGACGGCGAGGCCCTGGGCTACGACGACCCGGTGCTGCGCGGCCACTCCATCGAGTTCCGGATCAACGCCGAGGACGCGGGCCGGGGCTTCCTGCCCGCGCCGGGGACGATCACCTCGATGCGCGTCCCGTCCGGTCCCGGTGTGCGGCTGGACGGCGGTTACGAGACCGGCATGAGCGTGCCGCAGGCGTTCGACTCGCTCGTGGCCAAGCTGATCGTCACCGGAGCGACCCGGCAGCAGGCGCTGGAGCGGTCGCGCCGCGCCCTGGCCGAGTATGAGATCGACGGCATGCCGACCGTGCTGCCGTTCCACCGGGCCGTGGTGAACGACCCCGCCTTCACCGGCGAGCCGTTCTCCGTGCACACCCGGTGGATCGAGACCGAGTTCGACAACACGATCACGCCGTACGACGGTGAGGTGGGCTCCACGGAGCCGGCCGAGCGTGAGCGGATCACGGTCGAGGTCGGCGGCAAGCGCCTGGAGGTCGTCCTGCCCGCCGGGCTGGGCTCGTCGGGTCCGACCGGCTCCGGCCCCGCCAGGAAGGCGACGCCCCGGCGGTCCGGCGGCGGCGCCAAGAAGACCGCGGCGAGCGGCGACTCCCTCGTCAGCCCGATGCAGGGCACGATCGTGAAGGTCGTCGTCGCCGACGGCGACACCGTCGAGCCCGGCGACACGGTCGTCGTCCTCGAGGCGATGAAGATGGAGCAGCCGCTGACCGCCCACAAGGGCGGCACGATCACCGGCCTCGCGGCCGCCGTCGGCCAGACGGTCACCGCCGGGGCCGTCCTGTGCGAGATCAAGGACGCCTGAGCCTCACCGCCGGCCGTGGAGGCCGGCGGTCTCCGGTGGCAGGTCTCGCCGGACAGGCGAGATCGCGCGCGGACGGTTCGGCGACCGACGCCACCGTCATTCATCGGCAGGAAGACGCATGCCGGCACCCAGGTGCGGAACGATAGGTGTTCGTGGAGGAACCATCGCGCCCTGCCGTTCGTCCAGTAGGGCGAAGGAGGCTTGAAGCCGTGACCATGAAGACACCGCTCGGCCGGGTGGGGGCCGCCCTGGCGGCGCTGCTCGCCGGACTCATCACTGTGCTCGCGCTCGCGCCGTCCGCCCTGGCGGCTGCTCCCCCGGACCCGGCCACGGTCCTGTCGTCCTGGAAGAGCGGCAATCCGCTGTTCGTGCAGAGCGGCGCCCCGCTGACGTCCGACCAGCAGTCGGGCATGCGCGACGCGCTCGAGAACGCGAACACGAAGATCTACGCGGTCGCGCTGCCGGACGGGACGATCACCTCGTCGCAGCAGGCCGGCGCGTACATCACGCAGCTCGGCAACTCGCTCGCCCAGGCGGGCAGGACCGCGGCGACCGTGGCCGTGATCGACGGCACGAACCTGTTCGCCGGGTCCAGCGCGCTCGGCAGGAACTCCCAGGGCGCCGCCGGCCAGATCGCGAACCTGGCCGCCGCCAACAACAAGGGCGACCCGGTCGCCGTGATGGAGGACTTCGTCCACCGGATCGACCAGTTCGCGGGCGGCAACCGCAAGGAGCCCCTGACCCCGGGCAGCAAGACCGGCGGCGGTGGTTCGGGTGTGCTCATCGGCATTCTGGGCATCGCGGTTGTGGGAGGTGCCGGTTTGTGGATCATCGGACGCCGCAACAAGCGCAAGCGCGAGGAGCGCGAGGCCGCCGAGCTCGCGGCCGTCAAGCAGACGGTCGAGGAGGACGTCACGAAGTTCGGTGAGGAGATCACCGCCCTCGACATGGACGTCAGGATGCTCCCGCAGAGCGAGTCGACGAGCGACTGGCAGCGGGCCCTCGACTCCTACGAGCGGGCCAAGACCGAACTCGTCGCGATCAAACGTCCGGAGGACCTGCGCACGGTGACCTCCACGCTGGAGGACGGCCGCTACGCGCTGGCCTGTGTCAAGGCGCGCGTGAACAACCAGCCGCTGCCCGAGCGGCTGCCCCCGTGCTTCTTCAACCCGCAGCACGGCCCGTCGGTGCGCAACGTCCGGTGGGCGCCCCCCGGCGGCGCGGTGCGCGACGTCCCCGCCTGCGCGGCGGACGCCGAGGCGGTGGAGCGCGGCTTCGACCCGCAGATGCGCGAGGTCATGGTGAACGGCCAGCGCAGGCCCTACTGGGACGCCGGTCCCGCCTACCAGCCCTACGCGTACGGCTACTACGGCGGCTTCGGCGGCGGCGACCTGCTGACCGGCATGCTCGTCGGCACCATGCTCGGCGGCGCGTTCGGCGGCTGGGGTCACGGCGGATACGGCGCCGGATACGACTCCGGTTACGCCGCGGGCGTGGAGTCCGGCGGAGGCGGCGACTGGGGTGGCGGAGGCGACTTCGGCGGCGGAGGCGGCGACTGGGGTGGCGGCGGAGGCGACTGGGGCGGCGGCGACTTCGGCGGAGGGGACTTCGGCGGCGGCGACTGGTGACGCCCGAGCGCATTCGGCGCAGAAGCGCCTGAGCGCTCTCGGCCGGCGCAGAAGCGCGTAAGCGCTTTCGGCAGAGCAGAGCTCTCGGCACAGCTTCGGCACAGCGCGGCTCTCGGCACGGCGCAGCTTGCGGCACGGCGCAGACGAGGGGCGGTGCAGACGAGGGGCGGACCCGAAGGTCCGCCCCTTCGTCGTGTCCGCACCCGGCCCGGCCGGGTCGTCCACCATCGTCCACCACCCTGGAAACGCCGGGATGAGGGCCGGTCAGCGGATTGCAAGTGCGATTAAAGATCGCATGGGAGACTCGGGGCGTTCCCCTCAGGAGGCCCCCCGTGCGTCGCTTCGCCCCCCTGTCCGTCGCTGCCCTGTTCCTGTCGCTCGCGTCTCTGTCGCTCGCGTTCCTCACCCTCGCGTTCCTGGCAATCCCCGCGACCGCCGTGCACGCGGCCTCCGCTCCCTGCAAGCCGGGCAGCGGCGTGAAGCTGCGCGGCAAGGACCTCACCGGCGCCGCCCTGCCCCCCGTCATGCGGTGCGCCGACCTCAGCGGCGCGAAGCTCGACGGGGTGGACCTCACGGGCAAGGACCTCACCGGGGCCGTCCTGCGCAAGGCCTCGCTGAAGGAGGCCGACCTCGGCCAGGCACGTCTCGATTACGCCGACCTGCGCGGAGCCGACCTCAGCGAGGCCGACCTCGGCCAGATGCAGGCCAAGCAGGCGAACCTGCGCGGGGCGGTCCTCACCGACGCCGACGCCGTGCAGGCCGAGTTCCCGCACTCCGACCTGACCGGCGCGGTCCTCACCCGGGCCGTGCTCACCCAGGCCAACCTCACCGACGCGAAACTCGTGGACGCCGACCTGAAGGACGCCACGCTCGGGCAGATCAAGGGCCGCACGGCCGACTTCACCCGGGCCAAGCTCGGCGAGGCCAAGCTCGGCCAGGCCCACCTGGAGCACGCCGTGCTGAGGGACGCCGACCTGTCCGAGGCGGAGTTCACCCAGGCCGAACTCGACGGCGCGGACTTCCACGGGGCGGACGTCGACAAGGCGTCCTTCACGCAGGCCGACGACGTGGACCTGACCGGGGCCCGGGGCACGCCGGAGAACCTCCCCGACGACGCCGTCGCGCCGGGCGCCGCCGGGGACGAACCGGCCGAGGACGCGACGCCCACCTGGGGGCGGGACGTGCCCGGGAACGCCGTCGGCCCGAAGGGCCCGTCCGCCGCGCTCGTCCTCGTCATCGTGTCCGGGCTCGGCCTGAGCCTGACGCTGATCCTGTGGGGCGTCGCCCACCGGCGCAGGGAGCGTTTCGTGGCCGAGATGGCGGTGGCCAGGCACGCCGCCGAGGAGGACGTGACCCGCTTCGGCGAGGAGATCGACGCCCTCGACTTCGAGATGAAGATCAACCAGGTCAGCGGGCCGACGCACGAGTGGCGCGCGGCGCTCGACGCGTACGAGGCGGCCAAGCAGGCGCTGAACGTCGCCCAGACGCCCTACGACCTGCAGGCGGCGGCCACGGCGATCGGGCGGGGACGGCAGGCCCTGCACGTGGTCAGGTCACGGCTGTCCGCCACGGACGGTCACCGCTGACCTCGGCGGGTTCACGGCCGGCCCTGCCCGAAGACGGCGTCGCGGGCGATCGAGAGGGCGGTGGAGACCGCACCCCGGAGGACGGGATTGTCCGGGATGCCGCTCACGCGTACGTGCACGGGCACGGGTGAGACCTCCGCCAGGCGCTCGGCGACCAGGGCCGCCAAGGGCTCGCCGCCCGTCAGGCTGGTGGCGCCGCCGAGGACGACGAGGCCGGGATCGAGCACGGCCACGAGCGTGAAGGCGGCCGTCACGACCCTCTCCGCCAGGGCGGGGAGGTCCAGTCCGCGTACGGCCTGTGTGCCCAGCAGGTCGCACACCCTGATGTCGAGCCGGCCGAGGAAGCCGATCTCGCCGGCTCCGCCGGAGGCGCCCCGGCGGAGCCTGCCGTCCAGCACGACGGCCGCGCCGACGCCGTCGTCCAGCCAGAGCAGGACGAAGTCGTCCCGCCCGGCGGCCGCCCCGGTGGCGTGCTCGGCGACGGCGGCCAGGTTGACCTCGTTCTCCATGCTGACCGGCGCGTCGACCAGGGTGCGCAGGGCCGGGAGGAGCCCGGGCCGCCACGCGGGCTCGACGTTCCCCGCCGCGAGGTCTCCGGTCTGCGGGTCGACCATCCCGGGGGCGCCGACGACGACGGCGTGCAGGGGACGTGAACCGGCCGCCTCGGTGAGCGCCTCCGCGACCAGCGCCGGCAGGTTCTCCCCGATCGGCCGCGTCGCCGCGCCCACGGTGGCGCCGGTGATGTCGGCGACCGTCACGTTGACCACGTCGCGCCGCACGTCCACTCCGCCCACGAAGGCTCGGTCGGCGACGATGCCGTAGAGGCGGGCGTTGGGGCCGCGCCGGTCGCCGCCGCTCTCCCCGGTGACCCGGATCAGTCCGTTCACCTGCAGGCGCTCGATCAGGTCCGACACGGTCGGGCGGGACAGGCCGGTGAGCGCGCGCAGCTGGGGCGCGGTCAGCGGGCCCCGTTCCAGGAGCAGGTCGAGCGCGAGCCGGTCGTTGATGGCCCGTGCGAGCTGGGGTGTCGCGGTCTTCACGAAAAAACCTCTTTTTATCAGGAACCCTGCCTGTTAATTTAGCCGTATGCGAGACAGACATCAACGGGCCATCGCCCTCGTCTTCGCCGTTCACGGAGCGGTGGCGGGCACCCTCGCCACCCGGATGCCGTGGCTCCAGGACCACTTCGGCCTGGGCACGGCCGCCCTCGGGCTCGTCCTGCTCTGCCCGCCGATCGGCTCGTTCCTCACGATGCCGGTGACCGCCCGGCTGGCCTACCGGTTCGGGCCCAGGATCACGACCCGGACCCTCCTCGCCCTGTGGTGCGCCTCCCTGGCCCTCCCCGTGCTGGCGCCGGGCCCCCTGTGGCTGATCCCCGTGTTCCTCACGTCCGGCGCCGCCGCCGGGATGTGCGACCTGGCCATGAACGCCCAGGGCGTGCTCGTCGAACGGCGCCTGGGCCGCTCGGTCATGTCCGGCCTGCATGGCATGTGGAGTGTCGGCAACCTGTGCGGCGCGGGCGTCGGGGCCGCGGCGGCGCAGGCGGGCCTGGACGCGCGTGCGCACCTCGCCCTCATGGCGGCGGCGCTGATCGCCGTGGGTGTCGCGGGAAGCCGCGCGCTCCTCGACGACGGGCCCGCACCGGACGAGAAGCCGCCGTCGCGCTTCACGCTGCCGCCGAGGGCCGTCCTGCTGATCGGCCTGATCGGCTTCTTCGCCACCTTCGCGGAGCGGGCCAGCGGCCAGTGGGCGGCGATCTACCTCACGAACGTCGCGGGGGCGGGAGCGGGCGTCGCCGCGGCCGGCTACGCCGTGTTCACCGCGTGCATGGTCACGGTGCGGCTCGGCGGGGACTTCGTCGTGCGCAGGCTCGGGCCGGTCGCGACCGTGCGCGCCGGGGCCGTCACCGCCCTCCTCGGTGGTGTGGTCGTGGTCGCGTTCCGCACGCCCGCGCCGGTGATCGCGGGGTTCGCGTTGTTCGGCGCCGGTATCGCCGTCGTCGTTCCGCTGGTGTTCGCGGCGGCGGGTCAGGTCGCCCGTACCCCGGCCGAGGGCGTCGCGGGGGTCGCGACGATCACCTGGATGTCGGGGCTCGTGGCGCCGTCCGTCATCGGCTGGCTGGCCGGCACATTCGCCTTCCCGTTCGCCTTCGCCCTGGTGACGTGCACGGTCGGGGCGATGATCTGGCCGGCGCGCGCGCTGAGCCCGCGCACCGCCGCCACCCGCGTTCCCGTGGGCGCGGCGTGCGCGGACTGACCCGGCCGTGGAGAGGGGAGCCGGTCAGATGCCGGCGGTCAGCGGGGACATGAGACGGCGGGCCGCCTCGGTGATCGAGCCCGACAGCGACGGGTAGACGGCGAAGGTGTGAGCGAGCTGGTCCACGGTCAGGCGGTGCTGCACGGCCACCGACACGGCCAGGATCAGCTCCGACGCCCGGGGCGCGACCACCACGCCGCCGAGCACGATGCCGGTGTTCGGACGGCAGAACAGCTTCACGAAACCGTCGTTGAAGCCCTGCATCTTGGCCCGGGCGTTGGTGGCCAGCGGCAGCTTGACGACGTTCGCCTCGATCTCGCCCGCCTCGATCTGCCGCTGCGACACGCCCACGGCGGCGATCTCCGGGTCGGTGAAGATGTTGGCGGCGACGGTGGCCAGCCGGATCGGCTGCACGGCCTCTCCGAGCGCGTGCCAGACCGCGATCCTGCCCTGCATGGCGGCGACCGAGGCGAGCATCAGGACGCCGGTGCAGTCTCCCGCGGCGTACACGCCGGGCGCGGAGGTCCGCGACACCTTGTCGACCTCGATGAAGCCGTTGCGGTCGAGCTTCACGCCGTTGTCCTCCAGCCCGAGCCCGGAGGTGTTGGGCACCATGCCGACGGTCATGAGGCAGTGGCTGCCCTCGGCGGTGCGGCCGTCCTCCAGGGTCACGACGACGCCGTGCTCGGTGCGCTTGACCGAGGCGGCGCGCGAGCGGCCCATGACGTTCATGCCGCGGCGCCGGTAGACACCCTCCAGCACCTCGGCCCCGTCGGCGTCCTCGTTGGGCATCATCCGGTCGCGCGAGGAGACCAGCGTGACCTCCGACCCGAGCGACCGGTAGGCGCCGGCGAACTCGGCGCCGGTGACGCCGGAGCCGACGACGATCAGGTGCTCGGGCAGCTCTTCCAGGTCGTACAGCTGGCGCCAGCTGAGGATGCGCTCGCCGTCGGGCTCCGCCCCCGGCAGCACGCGGGGGTGGGCGCCGGTCGCCACGATGACCACGTCGGCCCGGATCGTACGGTCCCCCGCGCGCACCACCTGGGGATCGACCAGACGGCCCCGGGCGCGGATGACCTCGACGCCCTCGGCGGCCAGCCGGGCGGCGATGTCGTTCGACTGCGCGAGGGCGAGCTCCTTGACGCGTTTGTTCACGTCGATCATGTCCACGCTGACGCCGCCGGTGTCGTGGTCAGGGCCGCCGTCGAAGCGGACGCCCAGCGACGACGCGTCGAGAAGCGCCTGCTTTCTGACAGAGGAGGCGATCAGGGTCTTGGACGGCACGCAGTCGGTGAGCACGCACGCCCCGCCGGGTCCTTCCTCCTCCACGACGGTGACCTGGGCGCCCAGTTGCGCGGCGACCAGGGCCGCCTCGTATCCGCCGGGGCCGCCACCGATGATCACGATCCTTGTCACGTGCTCCATTGTCCCGCATTCTGGTTACGTATTCCCGGCGAGGTGCGCGTAACGGGCCGACTACGCGGATTTTCTCGCCACACCCCCGTACGCGCGTACCCGTCCAACTTTCGGGATCTTGGTTTAGGCTTGTGTGCCGTGCCTGTTTACGCGGCCTACGGCAGCAACATGGACCCCAAGCAGATGGCGGAGTGGGCGCCCCACTCGCCCATGCGAGGAACGGGCTGGCTCCCGGGCTGGCGGCTCACCTTCGGCGGCGAGGACGTCAGCTGGGAGGGCGCTCTCGCCACGATAGTCGAGGACGCCGACGAGCAGGTATTCGTCGTCCTGTACGACGTGCCGGAGTGGGACGAGGCGTCCCTCGACCGATGGACGGGCACCGACCTCGGCCTCTACCGGAAGCTCCGGCTCCGGGTCGCGACACTGGAGGGCGACGTGCTCGCCTGGTCGTACGTGCTGGACTCCTACGAGGGCGGGCTGCCGTCGGCGCGGTACATCGGCATCCTGGCCGAGGCCGCCGAGAAGGCAGGCGCACCCGACGACTACGTCGCCTGGCTGCGCACCCGTCCCTGCAAGAAGCTCGGCGACTGACACGGGCCCGGCACTTATCCGCCGGGTTCATGCTCTTCTGTACCCTCAGCAAAGTGACCCCATATGACCTGGCGGCCGAGGCCGCGACCACGCTGAGGAACCTCACCGGCATCCCTTCCTTCGACGTCGCCCTCGTCATGGGCTCGGGCTGGGTCCCGGCCGCGGACGCGATCGGCGAGACGGTCGCCGAACTCGCGGTGACGAAACTGCCGGGGTTCTCCCCTCCCGCGGTCGCGGGTCACGCGGGAACGGTCCGCGCGGTGCGCACGGCCTCCGGGCTCAACGCCCTGATCTTCCTTGGACGCACGCACCTGTACGAGGGCCGCGGGGTGGAGCCGGTGGTCCACGGGGTGCGCACGGCCGTCGCGGCCGGGGTGCGCACGGTGGTGCTGACCAACGCGGCGGGCGGGCTGCGGCCGGAGACCCAGAAGGTCGGCGACCCGGTCCTGATCAGCGATCACATCAACCTCACCGGCAGCAACCCGATCACGGGTGCGACGTTCATCGACCTCACCGAGGTGTACTCCAAGCGCCTGCGCGACCTGGCCCGCGCGGTCGATCCCTCGCTGTCCGAGGGCGTGTACGTCGCCTTCCGCGGCCCGACGTACGAGACGCCCGCGGAGATCCGCATGCTGCGCACGCTCGGCGGCGACCTGGTGGGCATGTCCACCGTGCTGGAGGCGGTCGCCGCCCGGGAGGCCGGGGCCGAGGTGCTCGGGATCTCCCTGGTCACCAACCCCGGCGCGGGCCTGGTGGGCGAGCCGCTCAACCACGAGGAGGTCCTGGAGGTCGGCCGGGCCACGGCCGCCCGCATGGGCGTCCTGCTCGCCCAGGTCGTCGACAAGCTGTAGGGAGCCCATACGTGATCGACCCAACGACCGACTTCGTACGGCTCGCACAGGAATGGCGTGACCAGGACCCCGACCCGGAGACGCGGGCGGAGCTCGACGCGCTTCTTGAGCACGGGGATCCGGCCGCACTGGAGGACCGCTTCGGCACGAAGCTGGAGTTCGGCACGGCGGGCCTGCGCGGCGCGCTGGGAGCCGGGCCGAACCGGATGAACCGGGTCACGGTGATGCGGGCGGCCGCCGGCCTGGCCCGCGTCCTCGGCCCGGGACGCCACGTGGTGATCGGCTACGACGGGCGGCACAAGTCCGACGTGTTCGCCGCCGACACGGCCCGCGTGCTGACCGGGGCGGGCCTGCGCGCCTCGGTGATGGCCGCCAAGTGGCCCACCCCCGTCCTGGCGTTCGCCGTGCGTCATCTGGGCGCGGACGCGGGCGTCATGGTCACCGCCTCGCACAACCCTCCCCAGGACAACGGCTACAAGGTCTACTGGGGCGACGGCGCGCAGATCGTGCCGCCGATCGACCGGGAGATCTCCGCCGCCATCGACGCGGTCGGCCGGGTGGACGCGCTGCCGCTGGGCGACGACTGGCAGACCCTCGGCCACGACGACATCGTCGTGCCGTACCTGCGGGCCCTCACCGCGCTCCCGATCGGCGACGCCCGCGAGATCGCGGTCGCGTACACGCCGCTGCACGGCGTCGGCGGCGCGACCGTGTCCGAGGCGTTCCGCGTGGCGGGCTTCGAGGTTCCGGTCATGGTGAGCCGGCAGGCGATGCCCGACCCGGATTTCCCCACCGTGGCGTTCCCCAACCCGGAGGAACCGGGCGCCATGGACCTCGCGCTCGAACTCGCCGCCGCGACCCGCGCCGACCTGGTGATCGCCAACGACCCGGACGCGGACCGCTGCGCCGTGGGCACCCCGCTGCCGGGCGGCGGCTACCGCATGCTGACCGGCGACGAGGTGGGCGGCCTGCTGGCCGAGCACGTGCTGCGGCACACCGCGGGCGGCGACCGGCTGGTCGCCACCTCGATCGTGTCGTCGTCGCTGCTCGCCAAGATCGCGGCCGGTCACGGCGTGCGGCACGCCGAGACGCTGACCGGCTTCAAGTGGATCATGAAGACGGGCCCGGGGCTGGTCTTCGGCTACGAGGAGGCGCTGGGCTACAGCGTGGGATCGGACGCCGGCCTGCCGGTCCACGACAAGGACGGCGTGGGCGCCGCCCTCACCGTGGCCGGGATGGCCGCCACGGCCAAGCGGGACGGCAAGTCGCTGCTCGACCTGCTGGACGACCAGGCCCGCCGCTACGGCCTGCACGCGACCGCCCAGCTCTCGGTCCGGGTCGAGGACCTGTCGCTGATAGCCAAGGCCATCGAGCGCCTGCGTACGCACCCGCCGGTGCAGCTCGCGGGCAGGACGGTGGAGTCGGCCGAGGACCTGTCCCAGGAGGTGGCGGGGCTGCCGCCGACCGAGGGCCTGCGCTACCGCCTGTCCGGCGACGCCCGGATCGTCGTACGGCCCAGCGGCACCGAGCCGAAGCTCAAGTGCTACCTGGAGGTCGTCGTGCCGGTCGAGGGCGAGGACGTCGCACCCGCCCGCGCCCGGGCCGCGCAGGAACTGGAGGACCTGAAGAAGGACCTCGCCGTCGCCCTCGGCCTGTGAGCGCGCCTACCGGAAGATCGACTTTCCGGCCGGTCGCTCGCCGGTGACCGGGAACCTGGTGACGGTGCCGTCGCCACAGGCGTCGCCGTCGACCGGGTGGGGACCCGTACCCGCCCGAGTCGACGGCGACCGCGCGCGCCCGGCTCCCCGATGCCTCGCGCATCCGCGGGGCTACCTGTACGGCGTCGCCGGGTCGCGCGGGTGCCGTGTTCACTGGCGGGCGCCGACGGCCTCGGCCGGGCGGGCGCGCAGCGCGAGGCGCGCGGGGAGGCTCGTGGCGGCCAGGGCGAGCGCGGCGACGGCGGCGATCACCAGCGCATAACCGGCCGGGGGGATGTACGGCAGGGCCGACCCGGTCATCCCCCTGCTGAAGGCCGACAGCGTGATCAGTGCGATGCCGGTCCCGGCGACCACGGAGACGATCAGCGCGGTCAGGGTCTCCAGGCGGAGCATGCGCAGCACCTGCCGCCGGGTCGCGCCGACCAGGCGGAGCAGGGCGAGCTCCCGCGATCGGTCCGTGGTGGACATCGCCAGAGTGTTGACCACGGCGATCGCGCTGAACGCGATGATCAGGCCCATGGCCACGTAGTTGACCTCGGCGTTCGGAGTCTCTCCCCCGGCCCCTCCCATCGGCGACACCACCGGCGCCGCGGCGGCCAGGGCCGCAGGCGAGACCGAGGGGGCCTCGACGAGCAGAGCGCCCGACGGATCGTCGACATGACCGGCGACCAGCGCGTACGGCAGAGTCAGGTCGCCGAAGCCGAGGCCGCGGGAGTAGATCGCCAGGACCTCCAGCTCCACAGGGGTCCCGTCGCCCAGGGTGAGCCTGACCGCGTCACCGGTCGACAGCCCGAGCCTGGAGGCCGCCGACTCGCTCAGCGCGGCCGACCGGGCGCCGAATCCGTCGAGCGAGCCGGACACGACCCCGAGGTCCACGGCCTGCCCGATCGGCCGCCCGCCGCCGTCGACGCCCTGCGCGCCGTACTTGTCCAGCCCGATGCGCACGGAGGTGCGCACCACCGAGGTGACCGCCTTCACACCCGGCACCCGGCGCACCGCGTCCGCCGTCGCTCCGCTCACCACGTAGTCGGCGTGGGTGCCTGCGGCCACCTGCGCGGCCGACGCGTGCCCCATCGTGGTCTGGGTGAACAGGATCGTGCAGGTCATGGCCACGAGAAGGGTCAGCGGCGCCATCACGGAGGCCATCCGTCCCGGGCCCGACCGCAGGTTGCGCGCCGCCAGATATCCGGCGCGGGAGGCGCGCAGCGCGACGCCGAGCAAAGCGGTCGCGACACGGGCGAGCACCGGCCCGAGCAGGGTGACGGCCACCGTCCAGACGAGCGCGGTCAGCATCGTCACCGGGCTCGACGCCGCCTCGGTCTCGAGTCCCGAGAGCACCAGCGTCAGCGTGATCCCGGCGGCGACGCAGAGGACGCCCGCGATCGACCGGCCGAGGGGCAGGCCCCCGCCCATGGCGGCCTCGCCGAGCGCCTCGACGGGGCGGATCCGCGCGGTGCGGCGGACCGAGAGGCGGGTCGCGGCCCAGGCCGCCGCCACGGCAGCCATCAGAGCGGCGGCCGCCGGGAACGGGCTCACCACCAGGCGCAGGTTCGCCGGCATGGCGCCCAGCTCGACGAACCGGCCGCGCAGCCAGAACCCGAGACCGACGCCGGCCGCCGATCCGATGACGCCCGCCGCCAGGCCGACCAGCAGCGCCTCGCCGCCCAGCAACCTGCGCACCTGCCCGGGTGTGGCGGCGACCGCGCGAAGGAGGGCGATCTCGCGCCGTCGCTGCTGGACCGCCAGGGCGGAGGTGCCCGTCACGACGAGGATCGCCACCAGCAGCGACGTGCCGCCCAGGGCGCCGCCCATGCTGATCAGCCGCACCCGCGCCTGCTCCGCGTCGAGGAACTCCACCGTGCCGCGCTCGTCCCCGCTGTAGGCCGCAAGACGCTCTCCTGCGGACAGCACCGACGACGCGTCCACCGGCATCCCCACCCGGGGGAACACGCCGATCGCGGTCACCAGCCCGGGACGCCCGGCCAGGCGGCGGGCCTCGGCCGTCGAGAAGAACACCGTGTCCTGGCTCGGCGGAGCCTGCGCGGTGACCCCCACGACCCGGTACGACCGCCCTCGCACGCCGAGAGCCGCGCCCACGGACAGGCCCGAGCGGCCGTCCACGACCACCTCGCCGTCCGCGCGCGGCGGGCGTCCCCGCGCGATCGTGAACGGCGTGAGCCCGGCCGACTCCCACCCGTGGCCGAGAGCGTGTCCGTTCACGGGGAACGTCACCTCGGTCAGCACCTTCGCAACGCCCGGCAGGCCGCGCAGCTTCGCGGCGGTCGCCTCGGGGATCCAGACCCGCTCCGAGAGCGGCTTGGCCTTCGTCTTGACCTTCCCGGAGGACTTGGTCACGGTCTCGTGGACGTTCTGATCGCCGGCGACGATCAGCGGCGCCCCCGCGTAACGCTCCGGCGCGACCCCGCCCCGCAGGCCGGTCTCCAGCAGCATCAGGCACGCGCAGACCAGCGCGGCGGCGCACACCAGCGCCACGAACGCCCCCGCGAACGCCGCCCTGCGGTGCCGCAGGGTCTTCAGTGCGAGTCCCGTGATCATGCCGCGTACGCCCCCAGCCTCGTCATGCGCTCGGCGACCTCCTCGGAGCTCGGCGAGGTCATCGCGTCCACGATCCGGCCGTCGGCGAGGAACAGGACGGTGTCGGCGTAGGAGGCGGCCACCGGGTCGTGGGTGACCATCACCACGGTCTGGCCGAGGCCGTCCACCACCTCCCGCAGCAGCCGGAGCACGTCACGGGCCGTCATCGTGTCGAGCGCGCCGGTCGGCTCGTCGCCGAAGACCACCTGCGGCCGGGTCACCAGCGCCCTGGCGATGGCCACCCGCTGCTGCTGCCCGCCGGACAGCTGGGCGGGGCGGCGCCCGGTGCGGCCCGCCAGTCCCACCCGCCCGACGATCTCCTCAAGCCACGCCCGGTCGACCCGCGCCCCGGCCAGCCGCATCGGCAGCGTGATGTTCTCCAGCGCGGTCAAGGACGAGACCAGGTTGAACGCCTGGAACACGAAGCCGATCCGCTGCCTGCGCAGCTCCGTCAACCGGGTCTCGTCCATGCCGGACAGCTCCGTGCCGCCCAGCCGCACCGACCCGGAGGAGGGCGTGTCCAGCCCCGCCGCGCAGTGCAAGAACGTGCTCTTGCCCGAGCCCGACGGTCCCATCACGGCGGTGAAGCTCCCACCGGGGATGGTCACCGAGACCTCACGCAGGGCGGCCACCGCGCCCTGTCCCTTTCCATACACCTTGCTCACCGCGTCAAGGCGAAGCACCTCTGTCATGTGCTCAAGCCTGCTGATCAGCGGTGTCGCTTCCCAGAGACGGCCTCACCTCGTGACCATGACCTCGTCATGATCCGGACACTGGTAGACATATCTGCGTGATTCGCGTACTCCTTGCCGAGGACCAGCACGTCATCAGGAGCGCCCTCGCCGCCCTGCTCGGGCTGGAGGAGGACCTGGAGGTCGTCGCGACCGCGGAGTCCGGAGAGGCCGCCCTGGCCGCCGCGCTGGTCCATCTCCCCGACGTCGCCGTCCTCGACATCGACATGCCCGGCAGGCTGGACGGTCTGGCCGCCGCGGCCGAGCTCCGTACGCGCCTGCCCGCCTGCCGTGCCCTGATGCTGACCGCGTACGGCAAGCCGGGGCACCTGCGCCGCGCCCTCGGCGCCGGTGTCGCCGGATTCGTGCTGAAGACGGCGCCGCCGGACGAACTCGTGGCCGCCATCCGCAGGGTCGCGGCCGGTGAACGGGTGCTCGACCCCTCGCTCGCGGTCACCGCCTGGGACCTGGCCGACAATCCGCTCACCCCGCGCGAGGCGGACGTGCTCCGCCTCGCGGCCGCGGGCGCGGACGCGGCGGACATCGCCGCGCGGCTCCACCTTGCGGCGGGCACCGTGCGCAACTACCTCACCGGGATCGTCACCAAGCTCAACGCCCGCAACCGGACCGACGCCGTGCGCATCGCCACCGAGGCCGGCTGGATCTAGGGGCCGACGGGATCCAGCGGCGATCGGATCGATCGAGGCGCCGGGCGAGTGTGTGCGAATGGCGGGCTGCCCGATCGGCCTAGGCGGGCACCGGCGCGCGGTGCGGCACGCAGGCCTCCAGCGTGAACCGGTCGCCGTCGACGTGCGAGGTCAGCCGGCCGTCCAGGGCGGCGAGGCGGGTGGTCAGATTGCCGATGCCGGACGACCCCGGCCGCGTCCTCCCTGGGTGAGCACCGGCACTGCTCACCCCGTCGTTGCTGACCCGCAGCAGCAGCCCGCCCTCACCGGCCCGCAGCGTGATCGCGCAGTGGCGGGCCTCGCTGTGCCTGAGCACGTTCGTCACGGCCTCCCTGAGCACGGTGCCCAGCACGGTCTCGACCTCGGCGGGCAGGTTCAGCTCGGCCGGTTCCACGGTCACCCGGATCCCGGCGGCCGACAGCACCGTGCGCGCCGACTCCACCTCGTCCGCCAGGGACAGCTCCCGCTGCTCGCCCGACACCGAGCGCAGGTCCGCCCGCGCGCCCTCCGCCATGGCGACGATCTCCTCGATCCGCTCCCGCGGGCACTTCAGGCGGCGGGCCAGCTCACAGGTGAGAAGGATCGCGGCCAGCGAGTGTCCGAGCAGGTCGTGCAGGTCGCGGGCGGCGCGCAGGCGTTCCTCGACGATCGCGGCGCGCGCCAGGCTCTCCCTCGCGGCCTGGAGCTCCTTCACGATCTGGGCCAGGCGGAGCAGAGCGTAGACCACCAGCCCGGTGACGAGCGTGCTGAGCGTGCTGTTGGCGAGGACGGGGGCCGGCAGGCCGAACAGCATTCCGGCCGCGGCGACGCCTCCCACGATCGCCGCCGTCATCGGCCAGGCGGCCGGCCATGGGAACGCGAGCAGGACCGGCCCGGCGAGGAAGCCCGCCGTTCCCAGCCAGACGGGCCCGAAGACCGGGATGGGCGCGTACGTGAGCACCGCCATCACCCCCAGCGCCACCATGTGACGCCCGTTGACGGAGCGGAGCTGCATGACGACGATCACGGCGAGGCACGCCGCGGCCGGGATGACGAGGGCGCCGGGGAGCAGGAGCAGCGCCTTGACGCTGAAGCCCACGAGGACGGCCGCGAGCACCGCCACCGACACCACGTACGACGCGTCGTGCGTGAGCGTCGGCAGGGGCCGTCGCCGCCTTCGGCCCGCCGGGGGTTCCGGAGCACCTGCGCCGGCCGTGCCCGTCTCACCGGGCAGGGCCGCGGGGGAAGGGCCCCGGGGAAGGGTCGCCTCCACCACGAAGTGTCCGGTGGGGGACAGACCGGCGACGAGGGTGCCGCCCGCCTCCTCCAGCCTGAGTCCGTCGAAGTCGGGGCTCTCGGCGGTGCGGTGGCCGTCGTCGATGACGCGCAGCCGCACCGTGTTTCCTGGCTTGTCTCGCTGCTCGCTCGTCTCGGTGGCTCCCTGCTCGTCTCCCTGCTCGCTCGTCTCGATGACGCACAGCCGGGCGGTGCCCCGCCGTACGACGTCGGTGACGGCCTCGCGCAGCACGTTCGCCAGCAACGCCCCGCCGGGACCGAGGGGCTCGGTGTGGCCGCCGCGCACCTCGACGGCGATCCCCGCGGCGTCGAGCATCACCCGCGCCGTGACGAGCTCCGGCGCGAGGGAGGTGGCTCGGTAGTCGGCGGAGGCGGCGCGGGCGTCGGCCAGTGCCGCACGCGCGGTGGCGGTCACCGAGGCCAGCACCTCGCCCGCGCGGTCCGGCTCCGCGAGCGCGCGGCGGCCGCCCTCGACGATCACCTCCAGGCTCCGCCCGAGGCCGTCGTTCAGCTCGGCGGCGAGACGCAGCCGCTCGGCGGCCACGGCCGCGGCGGCCAGCGAGAGCCGGGCGGCGTGCATCTCGCCCGCGCGCTCCACGAGCCGGGTGAGGCCGAAGACGACCAGCGAGACCAGCACCATGGTGATCGTCGCGTCGGCCGTCGCCCCGCCGCGGGCGGCGTCGATCAGCGCCGCGCTCGCCACCACGAGCGGCGCCAGCACGCGCGCGGTATCACGATGGGCAGGGGTCAGCAGCAGTGAACCGGCCAGGAATCCCAGGATCCCGGTGGAGACGCCGCCGGCGACGCTCGCCGTGTAGACGAGGACGGCCTGCGCGGCGAGCAGCCACCACCTCCTGAGCTTCAGCAGATAGAGGACCTGCACGCCGAACACGGCCAGTGCGATCGGCGCACCCGCGACCACGTAGACGCTCGCGAGCGCGGCGAGCACAACGACGACGATCACTCGCGCCAGACGCACTCAGACCCCTCCGGCAAACGACTGCCGCCTCGACGTCGCACGGGCGCCGCGAGCGGCCCCCGCTCCCGGTCCGTCCAGCTGATCAGGAGACGACGAGAGCGGCCACGACCAGGACGACCGCGGCGGCGACGGCCGCGAGGGCGGACGGCGACCAGGTGACGCGGGTCTCGCCGGAGGAGCTCTCCCGGCGGGACCGGCTCATCTCGGTGAGCTGGTCGGCCACCCAGTCGGCGTGGGTGCGGGCGCCGACGGCCTCGGCCGCCGCCCGCTCGGCCTTGTTCGCCGACTTGGCCGCCTTGGCGGCCCGCCCGGCGGCTCTGACCCGCTCACGGGCCGTCGCCTGGGGCGTCCAGCACCGCACGGTGGTGTCCCCCGACTCGATGACGACGGCGTTGGTCACGGACACGTCGTCCACGGCGTTCCAGGGGACGTAGGCGTTCCTCAGCACGTTGCGCACGCGGACGCCGCCCTCCTCGACGACGACGGCGGGCCGCAGCGCCATCACGAAGACCAGCGCCGTGATGACGCCGAGCACCGCGCCCGCGATCAGCGCGCTCGGCATGTGGCCGTGGGCCGTCAGGTCCCACACGTTCCAGGCGGCGAACAGCATCCAGACCCAGCCGAGGAGCCAGGCCACCTTCGACCTGAAGACCTGCGGCTTCACGCTTGCCACTTCATCTGCGCGTACCCGGGCTTGATCACGCCGTTGATCAGCGCGAGCCGTTCGTCGAACGGGATGAAGGCCGACTTCATCGCGTTCACCGTGAACCACTGCAGGTCGTCCCAGTCGTAGCCGAAGGCGTCGACCAGCGTGGCGAACTCCTGCGACACGCTCGTCCCGCTCATCAGCCGGTTGTCGGTGTTCACCGTCACCCGGAAGTACAGGCGGCGCAGCAGGCCGATCGGATGCTCGGCGATCGACGGGGCCGCCCCGGTCTGCAGGTTCGAGGTCGGGCACATCTCCAGCGGGATCCGCTTGTCGCGGACGTACGCCGCCAGCCTGCCGAGCTTGGCCTCGCCGTCGTCGGACACCGTGATGTCGTCGATGATCCGCACGCCGTGGCCGAGCCGGTCGGCGCCGCACCACTGGATGGCCTGCCAGATGGACGGCAGCCCGAAGCCCTCCCCCGCGTGGATCGTGAAGTGGGCGTTCTCCCGCTGGAGGTACTCGAACGCGTCCAGGTGCCGGGTGGGCGGATAGCCGGCCTCGGCTCCGGCGATGTCGAACCCGACCACGCCGAGGTCCCGGTAGCGTACGGCGAGCTCGGCGATCTCCATCGAGCGGGCCTGGTGGCGCATGGCCGTCAGCAGGGTGCCCACGCGGATCCGCGGCTTCCCGTCCGGCCCGGCCGAGCCGAGCCGGAAGCCTTCGAGCACGGCTTCGACGACCTCGTCCAGCGACAGGCCCTGGGAGGTGTGCTGCTCGGGCGCGTAGCGCACCTCCGCGTACATCACGCCGTCGTCCGCCAGGTCCTCGGCGCACTCCGCGGCCACTCTGACCAGCGCCTCGCGGGTCTGCATCACCCCGACGGTGTGCGAGAACGTCTCCAGGTAGCGCTCCAGCGAACCGGAGTCGGCGGCGTCCCTGAACCAGACCGCGAGCTCAGCGGGGTCGTACGTGGGCAGGGTGTGACCGCAGTCGCGGGCGAGGTCGACGATCGTGCCGCTCCGCAGCCCGCCGTCGAGATGGTCGTGCAGGAGCACCTTGGGCGCCCTGCGAATCTCCTCCAGCGTGGGCAGCCTGGTCATGCCCCCTCCTCGCCGTCGTTCTTCCGGCAATCCTAAGCCTGGCGGTCCTACTCCTCGCGGTTGGCGGTGTCCGGGGAGAACGCGGGCAGGCACACGGCGACGTACTCCGCGCCGGACGGCCCGGAGCTGTAGCGGATCTTCTCGCCGGGCTCGCTGACGAACGCCTGGCCCGCCTCGACCACGGTCGTGCCGCCCGCGTGCTCCACGACGACCGATCCCTTCAGCACGAGCGTGTACTCGGCGAACTCCGGGGTCTGCGCGGGCTCCTCCCAACTGGGCGGGGCCACCATGTGCGCGATGGAGAGCTGCTCGTCACCGCTGTTGACGCGGCCCACGTATTCGTCAATGACCTTGCCGCCCGGCACCGGAATGCGGGTGGGGCCTTCGATCCTCCTGACCATGCCGCCTAGTGTGGCAGTTGATCCGAAATAACGTCATATGAGCACATCCGCACTACGCTTGAGCGGCTGCAGGGGCGGGAGAGACCGCCGGGCCGGGAGTGCGAACGTGAACCAGACACGACGCGGGCCTCGCCGCCGTACGGACGAGGAGCCGCGGTGAGAGATCTGCCGGGATTCGACGCCTTCGCCGCGGATCAGGCGCAGCCGCTCGCCCGTACGGCCCTGTCGCTGACGGGTGACCCGGAGGCCGCCCGCGCCCTCGTGGTGACCGCCCTCTCGGTCGTGGCGGCCAGATGGCGCACCGTACGCTGGTCGTTTCCCACCCACGCCGCCCGCGAGGCGCTGTACGCGGCCTACCTCAAGCGCCCGCGGGCCCGTAGAGCGGCACGCGGGCCCGGCCGCCTCGCTCCCGGCCGCCTCGCTCCCGGCCGTCTCGCTCCCGATACGGACGCGGCGGCCCTCGCGGAGGCGCTGACCGGGCTGACACCGCGGCGCCGCGCCCTCGTCGCGGCCTGCTTCCACGACGGGCACACCACCTGGCAGGCGGCGGGCCTGTGCCGCATGGACGCCCGGACGGCCAACACCGAGACCGTGCTCGCCGTCGCCGAACTGCGCGATCGCCTTCCCGCCTCCTTCGTGACGGGAGGGCCGCCGGAGCCGGGGGCGGAGCCGGCCCCGGACGAGACGCCCCAGGAATCCGACGCGAGTCCCCCGGCCGGCGCGGTTCCGCAGGAAGGACCCGCGCCGGAGGGGCCCGGCCCGGAAGGGTCCACCTCGTGGGCGTCGCCGTCCGCGGCCGGGCCCGCCGAGATCACGCCGTCCGCGGCGCCGTTCGTCCCGCCCGCCGCCTCCGTCTCTCTGCCGGGGAACAGCGGTCCCGGCGACCGCGGCGAGGGTCCGTGGGAGGCGGCGCTGCGCAGGGAGCTGGCCGTCCTGTCCGCGCGGATGCCCGCGCTCGACCCCGTCCCGCTCACCGCCGAGGCCACGCGGATCGGCCGGCGGCAGGGCACACGACGTCGCGCCCTGGTCACCACCATGAGCGTCACGCTCACCGCCCTGGTCGTCGTCCCCCTCGCCTTCGGCGCCGCCGGCCTGTTCGGGCGCGCCGGGCAGAGCGCGAACGGCGGCTCCCTCGGCGTGCTCGACGAGAACGCCGCGGTTCCCACGCTCCCGCCCTCCCTGCCCGCCCCCGTGCGCTTCGCCTACCGGGGGTTCTGCACCGCCGACGACTGGGACGTGCTGGCCGACGAGTTCGCGGGCAGCGGCTGTGCCCAGTGGCGGGTGGTGGCGACCACCGGCGAGCAGTGGCGCGTGGCGGACGTGTCCCCCGTCCTCAGCGACGGCTGGCAGCCCCTTCTCGCGATCAGCGGGGACGGCAACCGCCTGGTCTACTTCAGCGCGGCGTCGTCCGACTTCGTCATGATCGATCGGCTCGACACCACGACGAGGAGGACCGACATGGTCCCGCTCGCCGAGGAGGTCTCACCGGAGGACACCCACGTCGTCATCTCGCCCGGCGGACGCTGGATGGCCGCCGACTTCGGCCCGGCCGCGGACGCGCTCCGCCCTCGGCTGCAGAACCTCACCACCTATCGGGTCAGGACGTTGCCGCGGCGGATGCGGGTCCTGGCCGTCTCGGACGACGGCACGGTGACGGGCACGGCCTCGTGGGACAGCGACGCGGTTCCCGGCCGGATCACCACGACCGTCCTGCTGCGGGTGGGGCCGGACGGGCGCACGCTGAGCCGTACGCCGGTCGACTCCGCGCTGTTCGAGGACGGTGCCGCGGTCTCCCCGGACGGACGGGCCGTGGCCGTGGCGGTCGAGCGCGCCCACCCGGCCAAGGGCGACCACGGCCTGCTGGTCACACTCGACTCCACGACCGGCCGGGTGCTCACCCGGCGCGAGGCGGCCCTTCCCGAGGACGCGCACGTCTTCGCCGTACGCGGCTGGGCGAACGAGCACGAGGTGATCGTGGAGGTGGAGCGGATCCTCGACGACGCGGACGAGGAGGAACCGGCGGCGGAATACTCGGTCCACGCCGTCGACGTGCGCACCGGGGCCGCCCGGCCGATCATGCTGGACCAGGCGGGCGTCGTGCCCGCCCTCTGGGTCCCCGGCACGCTGCGCTGACCCGGACACGCCAGCCGGACACGCGAGCCCGGGCACGCCGCTCCAGGCCGCGCCGCTCCGGACCGCGGGAGGGGGCGCCCCGGCCACACCGGGACGCCCCCTCCTCAGACGGCGGCAGGAGCCGAAGGACGGGTCAGACCGTCTCCAGCGCCGGCTCCTCCCGTGCCTCGACCGGCTGCCGGCCGGACCGGAGCCCGGTGAGGGCGACGGCCAGGCCGACAAGGGCGAACCCCGCCGAGACCACGATCGCGGCCCGGAAGTGGGCGATCGGGTCGCCGCCGTCCGCCCCCGATGTAAGGACGGCGGTGACGATCGCCAGCACCACGGCTCCGCCGACCTGGCCGGAGGTGTTCAACAGGCCCGAGGCGAGCCCCTGTTCCTCGTCGTCGACCCCGGCCGTCGCCTGGATGTTGAGCGAGGGGAACGACAACGCGAACGCGATGCCCAGCAGGACCATTCCCGGCAGGACCATCCAGAGCAGGCTGGGGTGGAGATCCACCCGCAGGAACACCGCGTATCCCGCGAGCAGCGCCACCGAGCCCACCACGATCAGCCGCGCGGTGCCGAAGCGGTCGGCGAACCCGCCCATCGTGGTGGAGGTCAGCGCGACCAGCAGCCCCGCCGGCAGGAATGCGAGGGCGGTCTGCAACGCGCTCCACCCCAGCAGGTTCTGGAAGTACTGCATCGCCACGAACTGGAAGCCGACGTACGAGCCGAACAGGATGACCAGGCCGATGTTGGCCCGTACGAGCGGCGCGGAGCGCAGGATGCCGAGCCGGACCAGCGGGTGCCGCACCCGGCGCTCCAGCCAGACGAACAGCCCGATCAGGGCGGCAGCCCCGGCGAGCGACAGCACGGTGCGCACCACGCTCACCTTGGGCGCCTCGACGACGGCGAAGACCAGGAGCAGCATGGCCGCGGTGATGGTCGCGGCGCCGAGGAGGTCGTGGCCGCCCTCGCCGCGCTCCTCGCTCCGCTGGAGCAGCCGCGTCCCGGCCACGAGGGCGATGATCGCGACGGGCACCGGCATGAAGAACGTCCAGCGCCAGCCGATCTCGGTGAGCAGGCCGGACAGGACCAGCCCGAGCGAGAAACCGCTGGCGCCGCAGGCGGTGAAGATGCTCAGGGCCCGGTTGCGGGCCGGGCCCTCGGCGAAGGTCGTGGTGATGATGGACAACGCGGCGGGGGCGGTGAACGCGGCGCTGACGCCCTTCACGAAACGGGCCGCGATCAGCAAGGTCCCGTCGCTCATCAGCCCGCCGAGCAGCGAGGCGACGGCGAAGACGACAAGCGCGGTCAGGAACACCCGGCGGCGGCCGAGCAGGTCGGCGGTCCGGCCCCCGAGCAGCAGCAGACCGCCGTATCCCAGCACGTAACCGCTCACCACCCACTGCAGCGACGAGGTGGTCATCCCGAGATCGGCCTGGATGGACGGGAGCGCCACCCCGACCATCGACACGTCAAGAGCGTCGAGGAACACGACGGCGCAGAGAACGGTGAGGGCACCCCACAGGCGGGCCCCCCAGCGCTCGTCCTGAATGGAGGAAGTCATGGAACGGGAACTTACATGCACATGCATTCAATGCACAAGCAAATAATGCGTTTGCATCTAATGTGTGCGCATGGTATGGTCGCGGCCGAGAAAGGCGGTCTCGCATGAACGACATCGATACCGGCTTCGTGGTGATGGCCTGGCGCGAGCTGCTGGCCCGGCACGCGGAGGTGTCGTGCGCGCTGGAGCGGGAGCTGAGCGACAGGCACGGGCTCGGCGTGAGCGAGTTCGAGGTGCTGGAGCGCCTCGTGGAGGCCGGCCAGTCCTCCTCCTGCGCCGGGCCGGAGGCGGCCAAGTTCCGCGTGCAGGAGCTCGCCGGCCAGGTCCACCTGAGCCAGAGCGCGCTGTCACGGCTCATCGCCCGGCTGGAGCGTGAGGGTCTGGTCGCCCGCGCACTGTGCGAGGCGGACCGGCGCGGGGTGTTCGTGCACGTCACCGAGGAGGGCCGGCGACGGCACGCGGAGGCGACCCCCACTCACCGGGCCGTCCTGTCCGCGCACCTGTTCCCCCACCTCGTGAACGCCGGCTACGCGCCGCCCGCGCCGGACGAGGCGCCTCGCCCCATCTGACGGAGGGGCGCCGGCCTACGGCACGCGCCGCGCAGGCAGGCCCCCCTCTCCTCGGTCTCGACCGGACGGGACGAATTCCCATGCCGGAGAGGACGGCGGGGTCAGACGATCAGGAGCGGCACGCCGTCCGCGTCCACGAGCACTCCGTCGGCGTCCTTCAGCACACCGTCCGCGGCCATCAGCACAGCGTCCGCGTCCACCGGCACACCGTTCCCTGCCACCCTCACGCCCGCCTCCACGAGCCGGGAGGCCACCTCCTCCGGGTCCTCGGCGGCGATGGCGACACGCCGGAAGCCCCGGCGGCACGGGTCGGGGCTCCACGGGCTCGCGGTCGTGGGAGCGGTGAACGTGAACAGCTCCAGCACCGCGTTCCCGGCCAGCAGGTACGTGATCAGGAAGCCTCGCGGGTCCTGGTCCTGCGATATCTGGCCGATGACCTCGTAACCGAGCCGGTCCCGGTAGACGGCGAGCGCGGCGTCGAGGTCGGCGGACGTGACCGCCACGTGGTCGAAGACCGGCGGCGCCGTACGCGGCCTGCTCAGGGTGGCCTGCCGCTCCCGCTCGGCCAGTTCCGGCGAGGCGACCCGGTGATACCGCAGGTAGTTGTCCGTGATCTCCAGATGGGTGCCGTCCGGGTCCTGGAAGAACGCGATCCGCACACCGCCGACCGCGTCGAGCGGCGGCAGCGTGAAGGGCACCCCGGCGTCGCGCACGCGCTCGGCCCGCAGATCGACGTCGCCGACCTTGAAGCCGATGTGCCGGATGCCGCGCTGGAGGTCGTCGTTCACCCAGCCGCCGAGATCGCCGTCGCCCGTCTCGACCAGTTTCAGCAGTACGGGCCCGGCCGACAGCCACGCGACGCCCGGCCCCACGGCCGGGCCCTCCGCCGGAGCGAGGTCCAGCAGGTCGCGGTAGAAGTCGAGCGAGCGGGCCAGATCGGCGACGCCGATCTCGACGTGCCGGATGCCTTCGTGATGTGACACGGTGCTCAAACCTACTCCCGGCCTCTCCGCGCGCCGAGCGGTCCCGTACGGCGGGACGCGCCGGCGCCCGTGACCGTGGCGGAGCGGACCTCGGTGGCCGTGCCGGCCCGCAGGCCGGGCGCCAGCGCGAGGGTTACCGCGACGGAGGCCACCGCCATCACGCCCATGGCGGCCGCGGGCGAGGTGAACTGGGCCACCGCCCCCGCGATCGCCGCGCCCACCCCCTGCATGGTGAGCACGCCCGACGACTGCAGCCCGAGCGCCTGCCCGCTCATCTCCTCAGGGGTGACGGACATGAGGCGTTCCTGGAGCAGCAGGCTGGCCGAATATCCGGCCGAGGCGAGCACGACGGCGGCGACCGCGACCGGCAGGGCCGGGTGGAGGAGGAAGACCAGGTACGGCACGGCGAGCAGCAACCGCAGCGGAGCGCTCAGCCGCTCGCGCCACCGCTTGGGCACGAACCGCCCCATCAGCGTGTCCCCCGCGAGCATCCCGGCGGCGGCGCAGCCGAACAGCAGCCCGGCGTGCCGGGAGTCGTAGGCGACGTACAGCGACTCGCAGCCCACGATCAGGCCGTTCGGCACCCACAGAGCGAGGTAGAGGCGGCGGCGCAGCCCTGACGACCAGAGCGCGCGGTTGATCCGCCAGGTCTCCGCGGGAGAGGGCCGTCCCTGCGCGCGGGGCGCGCGGGCGGCGAGCCCCCACCGGGCGACGGCCGCGGCGACGAGATACAACCCCGCCCCGGCGATCAGGGTGCCGCGCGGGGACAGCGCGGTCACGAGCACGCCTCCGGCGACGAAGCCGACGATCTGCTGCACGCCGACCGACATGCTGAGCACCGAGCGGCCGAGCAGATAGCCGTCCCTGGGCAGGATCTCGTTGAGCAGCCCGAACCGGACTCCGCCGCCGAGGGAGGCGGCGAGCCCCATGCCGAGGACGGCGGCGAACACCGCCCACAGCGGCAGCCCCGGCACGGCGAGCACGGCCGTGGCGGCGCAGTGGACCAGCGCCAGCGCCGTCATCGCGGCACGCGGGGGAAGCCGGTCGGCGGCCGACAGCAGCACCGTCGCCCCGAACACCTGCGCGAAGGACGCGCCGAACATGCTCAGGGCCGACAGCAGCGGCGACCCCGTCGCCCCGTAGACGAGGGTGCCGAGCGCCAGGCCGCTCACGGTCGAGGCCGCCACCTGCGCGGACGCGACGGTGAACAGAGGTGTGAACTCGGGGGTGCGGAACAGTTCCCCATATGTACGCATGACGGGAGCCTCGATCACCGCCGCGCTCCGCCGTTATTGTTTCGCGGGGAGGCGAAACATGGGCTGGTGGCTGATCAACGCCGACACTCTCGCGGAGAGCAGGTTCGTGATCTCTCCGCTGGCCGAGGCCACCGCATGCCTGTTCACCCTGGAGCGGGCGTCGGCCGCGCACCCGGGCGAGCGGGAGTGGCTCGACGCCCACCTGCCCGCCTACCGGTCCCGACTGGCCGGCGACCCGATCACCGCGCTGCTGCTGAGGGCCGCGCGGGGACGCAACTGGACCGCCGACTTCCTCACGCTCGCTCCGACCGGCGAGGGCGAGCCCGCCTTCGAGGAGGAACTGGCCCGCGTCCGCGCGACCCCGCCCGAGACCGCGCACGCGGACATCGAGGTGGCGCTGCGCGGCCCGTTGCCGGAGCCGCTGCGCCGTCCCGACCTGCCGGAGCGCGCGGCCGACCTGCTGGAGTGGGTGTGGACGCGCACCGTGCTGCCCGACTGGCCGCGCCGCCGGCGGATCATGGAGGCCGACGTCGTCGCCCGCGTGGGTCACATGAGTCAGGGCGGCTGGGCCGCCGCGCTGAACGACATGCGCAAGGGGATGCGCTGGCTCGGCGGCAACCGGCTGCAGATCAACACCTACGACTACCCGCCGAGGCAGATCGGCGGGGCGAGGCTGGTGTTCGTCCCGGTCACTCCCCGCCAGGCGTGGACCGCCTGGACGGCGGGCCGGCACTACGCCCTGATCTACCCCTGCTCGGGAACGCTGGCCGAGCCCGATCGGGCGCCGGTGCCCGAGGCGCTCGGCAGGCTGCTCGGCCCGGCGCGGGCGCGGGTGCTCGTGCTGCTCGCCGCGCCGAAGAGCACGACCCACCTCGTGGCGCTGACCGGCCAGGGCCTGGGGTCGGTGGGCCGCCACCTCAAGGTGCTCCTCGACTCCGGCCTCGTACGGCGGCGCAGGGCCGGGCGGTCGGTCCTGTACTACCGCACGCCCCTGGGCGACGCCCTCGCCGCGAACGACCCGGATAGCCGTTCGGTATAGTGAACGTCTGGTTCCATGTAAGATGCCATCATGAGCGGAGCGGCGGCGGCGATCGGTGCGCAGATCCGGCTGCGCCGGGCACAGCGCGGCATGAGCGCGGCCGAGCTCGCCCGCCGGGCCGGTCTCGGCAAGGCGACGCTGTCCAGCCTGGAAGCGGGCACCGGCAACCCGACGATCGAGACGCTTGAGGCCGTCGCCCTGGCGCTGCACATCCCCCTGACCGACCTGCTGACCAGGGACACCGACGCCGGTCCCGTCCACCTGCCCTCGACGCCCGCGGCCGCCGACGGCCCGACACGCGAACTGCTGCGCCGGATCGGCAGCGGCCACAGCCTGGAGCTGTGGCGGCTGCGCATGCCGCCGCACACCGACCTCGCCGGCGTCCCGCACGCGCCCGGCACGGTCGAGCACCTGCTCGTCGCCGCGGGCGAGGTCACGGCCGGCCCCGACGACGATCCGCGCCTCCTCGGGCCGGGCGATCTGCTGGCGTTCGCGGGCGACCGCCCGCACCGCTACCGCACCGGCGACGGCCCGGCGGACGTCACCGTCGTCATCGCCTCGCCCGTGGCCGGCTGAGCCGTGTTTCCCCCGCCGCCCTGACATCCCCGTCCGCCGCCGCCCGCACATCCCCCGCCTCTCCTGCCGAACCCGTCCACGGCCGGCCGAGCCCGGCCAGGAAGGACCCACCCATGTCGTGGTTGCCGTTGCTTCCCCTGCTCGGCGTCTGGATCCTGGTGGTGATGAGCCCGGGACCGGACTTCCTCATCGTGCTCAGATACTCGGCAGGCGGGTCGCGGCGCAGCGGCGTACGCGCCGCCGCGGGCGTCGTCACCGGCATCGGCGTGTGGGCGGTCGCCGGTCTGTTCGGCGTCACCGTGCTCGTCCAGCGGTACGAGTGGCTCTACACCACCGCCCGCGTCGCCGGCGCCCTGTTCCTCGTCGCGTTCGGCGTGGCCACCATCCGCGCCGCCCGCAGGCAGGCGCCCCCTGCCCACAGCGACACGGCCGACGGCGACACGGCCTCGGCCGACGACGCCGCCCCGGCCGTCAACCCGCACGGTCCGGGCAGGCTGCGCGAGTGGCGCGCCGGACTGCTGACCAACCTCGCCAACCCCAAGGCCCTCGTCTTCTTCGGCGCCCTGTTCGCCAGCCTGCTCCCGCACCGTACGGACCTCGTCATGCGGGCGGTCACGCTCGGCGCGATGCTGGCCGTGGCGTTCGCCTGGTTCTCCGCCGTCGCCTTCCTGGCCGGCAGCCCGTGGATCACCAGGGGCTACCGGCGGCTGAAGAAGCGGCTCGACCTGCTCACCGGCGGCCTGTTCGTCGGGATGGGCGCGTTGTTGATCCCGCGCTGACGCTCAGGCGGTGAGGCGGTCGATGACCAGCGGCAGCAGGTCCGCGCCGCCGTCCTCGCCGATCTCGTACGCGCCCTCCAACGCCTGGAGGGCCCGGTCGAACCTGGCGGCCTCGTCGGCGTACAGGGTCATCAGCGGGGCTCCGGCGCGGACCGTCTCGCCGGGCTTGGCGTGCAGGACGATGCCCGCACCGGCCGACACCGGGTCCTCCTTGCGGGCCCGTCCGGCCCCGAGCCGCCAGGCCGCCACGCCGACCTTGAGCGCGTCGAGTGTGCGCAGCGTGCCCGAGGCGGGGGCGGTGACCACGGCCGACTCGGCGGCCACCGGCAGCGGCGCGTCCGGGTCGCCGCCCTGAGCGGCGATCATGCGCCGCCAGGCGTCCATCGCCGAGCCGTCCTTGAGCGCCTCCTCCGGGTCCCTGGCGCCCGGGACGGCGGCGGCCTCCAGCATCTCCCTGGCCAGCCGCACGGTGAGTTCGACCACGTCGGCGGGGCCGCCGCCGGCGAGCACCTCGACGGACTCCTCGACCTCCAGCGCGTTGCCCACCTTCAGGCCCAGCGGCCGGTCCATCGCGGTGAGCAGGGCGACCGTGCGCACCCCGGCGTCGGTGCCGAGCTCGACCATCGTCCGCGCCAGCTCCCGGGCGTCGTCCACGTTCTTCATGAACGCGCCCGAGCCGGCCTTCACGTCGAGCACGAGCGATCCCGTGCCCTCGGCGATCTTCTTGGACATGATCGAGGAGGCGATCAGCGGGATCGACTCGACCGTGCCGGTGACGTCGCGCAGCGCGTAGAGCTTCTTGTCGGCCGGGGCGAGGCCCGCGCCCGCCGCGCAGACGACCGCACCGGCCGAGCGGATCACGTCCAGCATCTCGTCGTTCGACAGCGACGCCCGCCAGCCGGGGATCGACTCCAGCTTGTCCAGCGTGCCGCCGGTGTGCCCGAGGCCCCGCCCGGACAACTGCGGCACGTACGCGCCGCAGGCGGCGACCAGCGGGGCCAGCGGCAGAGTGATCTTGTCGCCGACCCCGCCGGTGGAGTGCTTGTCGGCCGTGGGCCGGTCGAGGGAGGACCAGTCCATCCGCTCCCCCGACCTGATCATGGCCTGGGTCCAGTCCGCGATCTCCCTGCGGTTCATGCCGTTGAGCAGGATCGCCATCAGCAGCGCCGACATCTGCTCGTCGGCCACCTCGCCCCGCGTGTACGCGTCGATCACCCAGTCGATCTGGGCGGTCGACAGCTCACCCCGGTCACGCTTGACGGTGATGACCTCGATCGCGTCGAACCCCACGCTTCCCCCTCTATCTCGACAGATCGTCGGGCCCGAAGGCGAACGGCAGGAAGTCGGCCATCCGCATCGGCCCGTCGGGCGTCTCCACCAGCAGGTCCCGCCCGCCGTGCTCGAACAGCAGCTGGCGGCAACGGCCACACGGCATCAGCAGCTCGCCGTGGCCGTCCACACAGGTGAAGGCCACCAGCCTGCCGCCGCCGCTCGCGTACAGCGCCGAGACGAGCCCGCACTCGGCGCACAACCCCACGCCGTACGACGCGTTCTCGACGTTGCAGCCGGTCACGACCCGGCCGTCGTCGACGAGCGCCGCCGCCCCCACGGGAAACTTCGAGTACGGCGCGTACGCGCGGGTCATGGCCTCGCGGGCCGCGACCCGCAGCGCCTCCCAGTCGATGCTCATTTCGCCTGCCCCCTTCGATACGGGACGCCGTCGGCCGCCGGCATGCGCAGCCGTTGCGAGGCCAGCGACAGCACCAGCAGCGTGGTCAGGTGGGGGGTGAACGAGGTGAACTGCTCCGGCACGGTGTCCGTCAGGGCGAACACCACGAACACCGCGATCGCCACGACCGCGGTGATCAACGCCGCGCCCCCGCGCCGCTGCCGTACGAGCTGGTAGACCGCCACGGCGACGAGCAGCAGCGCGACGACCAGCAGCAGCGCGTGCACCGAGATTCCGCCCTGCCGGAGCTGGAGCGCGTCGGTGTAACCGAACAGCGCCGCGCCGCCCGCGAGCCCGCCGGGACGCCAGTTGCCGAAGATCATCGCGGCGAGGCCGATGTAGCCGCGCCCGCCCGTCTGCCCGTCGCGGTAGATCCCCGCGGCCACGAGCGACAGGAACGCGCCGCCGAGCCCGGCGAGCACGCCGGAGACGATCACGGCGGCCCACTTGTACGCGTAGACGTTGACGCCCAGCGACTCCGCCGCGACCGGACGCTCGCCGCACGCCCGCAGGCGCAGGCCGAACGGCGTGCGCCACAGGATGTAGAACGACAGCGGCACCAGCAGGATCGCCAGGATCGTGAACCAGGACACGCCCTGGGTGATGCCCCGCAACACGCCCGCGAAGTCCGACAGCACGAACCAGTGCTTGGCCTCGACGGTCCGCAGCGGGTCGTCGAGGAAGCCCAGGCTCACCGTGCCCATCTTGGGCAGCGGCGGCGAGTTCTTCGTCCCGCCGCCCGGCATGCCGTCGAAGACGAGCTGGGACAGATACTGGGTGAAGCCGACGCCGACGATGTTGATCGCCACGCCGGAGATGATGTGGTCGACGCCGAAGGTCACGGTCGCGACGGCGTGGATCGCCGCGCCCAGCGCCCCGCCGACGGCGCCGGCGACCACGCCCGCCCACGGGCTGTGGAACTGGAGGGCGCCCCAGGCTCCGAACCAGGTGCCCAGCACCATCATGCCTTCGAGGCCGATGTTGACCACGCCGGCCCGTTCCGACCACAGGCCGCCGAGACCGGCGAGCCCGATCGGCACGGCGAGGCCGAGCGCGGCGCTGACCGTGCCCGCCGAGGTGATGTCGTTCGCCCCGGTCACCAGCCGCGCGATCGACAACAGCACCACGAGCCCGGCCAGGCCGAGCAGGAGCACCGGCGCCGACAGCCGGAAGCGCCGCGCGGGGGGCGTCTCGACCGGGCGTTCGACCGGGAGGTCCGTCGCCGTCATGCCGTCTCCTCGATTCCGTCCGGCCTCGTTGTCATGCCGCCGCCTCCGCCTTCGGCGCCTCCTGTGGCGCGGCGAGCTCGCGGCTGACCCTGCGCTGCTCCGCGACGATGCGGTAGCGGTGGACCAGCTCGTACGCGATGATCACGGAGAGCACGACGACGCCCTGCATGATCTGGACGATCTCCTTGGAGATGTCGAGCAGCTGGAGCTGGTTGGACGAGTTGTCCAGGAAGCTCCACAGCAGCGCGCCGACCGCCATGCCGACCGGGTTGTTGCGGCCGAGCAGGGCGATCGCGATGCCCGTGAAACCGAGGCCGGCCGGGAAGTTGTTGCTGTACTTGTAGGAGGCGCCGAGCAGCTCCGGCATGCCGATCAGACCGGCGACCGCCCCCGACATGACCATCGTGACGACGATCATCTTCTTCACGCTGACGCCGCTGGCCACCGCCGCGGACTCGGACTTGCCGGTCGCCCGCAGCTCGAAGCCGAACCGGGTGCGGTTGAGCACCACCCAGTACGCGATACCGAGCAGGACCGCGACCACGATGAACCCGTTGACCAGCACCGGCGTGCCGGCGATGAGCGGGATGCCCGGCATGTGCGCGTCGTCGGGGATGGGCCTGGTGCCGAGGTCGTTGCCGGTCAGCACGCCGAAGTGCTCGCTGACCAGCCACGAGCCGAGGCCGGTGGCGATCGCGTTCAGCATGATGGTCGAGATGACCTCGCTCACGCCCCGGTAGACCCGGAGCAGGCCGGCGATCGCGGCCCACAGCGCGCCGACGACCACCGCCACGACGATCACGAGGACGATGTTGAGCACGCCGGGCACCACGGCGGCGCCGCCGAGCCCGGCGGCGACCACGGCCGCGAGCCGATACTGGCCGTCCACGCCGATGTTGAAGAGGTTCATCCGGAAGCCGACGGCCACCGCGAGCGCGGAGATGTAGTACATGACCCCGGTGTTGAGGATCATGGCCATCGACCGCGGCTGGGTGCCGTACTCGGCGAGGGTGGTGAACGCCCCGACGGGATCGCTGCCCGCGATGAGCAGGACCACCGAGGTGATCAGCACCGCGAAGGCGACCGCGATGACCGGCGCGGCGACGGCGAGCCAGCCGCCGAGGCGCACCCGGCCGAGCAGCCGGTCGACGAACCCGTTCATACGCCCTCCCCGGCGCCGGTCATCGCCGAGCCCAGTTGCTCGGGGGTCACGTTCGCGGGATCGACGTCGGCGACGATCCTGCCGCGCAGGATCACCTTGAGCGTGTCGGACAGCCCGATCAGCTCGTCGAGGTCCGCGGAGATCAGCAGCACGGCCAGCCCGGCGGCGCGCGCGGTGCGCAGGTGGTCCCAGATCGCCGCCTGGGCGCCGATGTCCACGCCGCGGGTGGGATGGCTGGCGATCAGCAGCACGGGGTCGCCGCTCATCTCCCGCCCGACGATCAGCTTCTGCTGGTTGCCGCCGGACAGCGTGGCCGCGTCCACGTCGATGCCGGGGGTGCGCACGTCGTACTCCTCGACGATGCGCCGCGTGTCGGCCCGCGCGCCGGCGCGGTCGATCCACGGGCCCTTGACGTTGGGCCGGCGGGTCTGGTGGCCGAGGATGCGGTTCTCCCACAGCGGCGACTCGAGCAGCAGGCCGTGCCGGTGGCGGTCCTCGGGGATGTAGCCGATGCCGCCCGCGCGCCGCTTCAGGGTCGACCACTGGGAGATGTCGGCGCCGCCGAGCGTGAGCGCGCCGGCCTCGCAGGGGCGCATGCCCATGATCGCCTCGACGAGTTCCGCCTGGCCGTTGCCCTCGACGCCCGCGATGCCGAGCACCTCGCCCTTGTGGATGTCGAAGCTCACGTCGTCGACCACCGGCCGCCCGTCGCCGGTGCGCACGGTCAGGTCGCGTACGGACAGGGCGACGACGTCGGTGACGGTCGACTCGCGGGTCTCGGGGCTGGGCAGCTCGCTGCCGACCATCAGCTCGGCGAGCTTGCGGGAGGTCACGTCCTTGGGGTTCACGGTCGCCACGGTGGTGCCGCGCCGGATCACGGTGATCTCGTCGGCCACCCGGAGGACCTCGTCCAGCTTGTGGGAGATGAACAGGATCGTCAGCCCCTCGCGGACCAGGCCGCGCAGGTTGTCGAACAGCTCGTCCACCTCGTGGGGCACGAGCACGGCGGTCGGCTCGTCCAGGATCAGGATGCGGGCGCCCCGATAGAGCACCTTCAGGATCTCCACCCGCTGGCGGTCGCCGACCCCCAGGTCCTCGACCGGCACGTCCGGCCGTACGCCCAGGCCGTACGCGTCGGAGATCTCCTGGATCTTCTTGCGTGCGGCGGCGAAGTCGAGGGCGAGGCCGCCGCGGCGCGGCTCGCTGCCCAGAACCACGTTCTCCAGCACGGTCAGGTTGTCGGCCAGCATGAAGTGCTGGTGGACCATGCCGATGCCGGCGCCGATCGCGTCGGCGGGGGTGTGGAAGCCCACGGGCTTCCCGTTGACGCGGATCTCACCCTCGTCTGGACGCTGCATCCCATACAGGATCTTCATCAGCGTGGACTTCCCCGCTCCGTTCTCGCCGACGAGGGCGTGGATGTGCCCCTTGACGACGCGGAGGTGGATGTCGCTGTTGGCGACGACTCCCGGGAACCTCTTGGTGATCCCGGAAAGTTCTACTGCGGGTTCCGTAACGGTCGCGGCGGTAATGTCGGCCTCCTCCTCGCGGAGTGCCCGGTGACGGTCAAGTGATAGTGAGGGTAGAGCAAAGGGCCCGGGGCGGGTGCCTCCGGGCCCCTCGATTGCGCAGGTCAGGACGTCGGGACCGTGATCTCGCCGTTGATGATCTTCTGCTTGTACTCGTCGATCTTCGACTTGATGTCGTCGATCTTGCCGCCGGTCGTGGAGTAGTCCACGCCGCCCGCCTTGAGGTCGTAGACCGACGGGCCCGACTTGACCGTGCCGGTGGTGTAGTTCTTCAGGAAGTCGAAGACCGCCACGTCGACCTTCTTGATCATCGAGGTGATGATCACGTCCTTGAAGTCGGCGTACGCCGGGAGCGCCGCCTGGTCGGAGTCGACGCCGATCGCCATCGCGTTGGCGGCCTTGGCCGCCTCGAAGACGCCCGCGCCCGAACCGCCGGCCGCCTGGTAGACCACGTCCGCACCGGCGTCGTACATGCCCTGCGCGGCCGTCTTGCCCTTGGCCGGGTCACCGAAGCCGCCGAAGTCCGGGGGCTGGGTGAGGTACTTGCTCTGGATCTTGATGTCCGGCTTGACGGCCTTCGCACCGGCCTCGAAGCCCGCCTCGAACTTGTGGATCAGCGGCACGTCGACGCCGCCCACGAAGCCGACGTTGCCCTTCTCGGACTTCATCGCCGCCGCGGCACCGACGAGGAACGACCCCTGCTCCTCGGCGAACATCAGATTCGTGATGTTGTCGCCCTTGGCCGCGTCGTCGTCCACGATGGCGAACTTGACGTCCGGGAACTCCTTGGCGACCTTCGCCACGGAGCCGGAGTAGGCGAAGCCCACGGCGATGACCGGGTTGTAGCCCCCGGACGCGAGCAGGCGCAGCCGCTCCTCCTTCTGGGCGTCGGTCTCGCCCTGGGTGGCCTCCAGCTCCTTCTTCTCGACCTTGAGCTCCGACTCGGCCTTGTCCAGGCCGGCCGCGGCCGCGTCGTTGAAGGAACCGTCGCCGCGGCCACCGATGTCGTACGCCAGGCCGACCTTGACCTGGGAGGCGGCGGGCGCGCTGGACGCGTCTGCCGAGGCTCCGGTCGTGGTGGTCTCGTCGCTACCCCCACACGCCGCGGCGGCCATGAGCAAGGCGCCGCTCGCTGTGGCGGCGGCCAGTTTGCTAACTCGATTGCGGAGCAAGGTCGTGACTCCCCTTCCGTTCCCCGCCCGTCTGACTCTCGTCGCACGCACGCAGGAACGCACGGCAACCCTGCACGGAAGATAGTTGTTTGACCTGCATAGACCAAACCCGCGCACGAGTCCGCAACATGTCCGTTATTGAGACCAGTCCGCACCGTGACCAGGGGGTCAGCCTGGGGAAACCTTGACCCGGCCGTGGATGATCTCCTGCTTGAGCTGCTCCAGGCGCGGCTGGATGTCGGTGATGTGGCCGCCGGTGAGGCTGTAGTCGACGCCGCCGCGCCTCAGGTCGTACACGACCGGGCCGCTGGTGACGGTGTGGTCGGCGACACTGGCGAGGTAGTCGTAGACCGCGACGTCGATCCTTTTGATCATCGAGGTAAGGATCACGTGGCGCACGGCCGGGTCGGCGCTCTTGGCCTGGTCGTAGTCGACGCCGATCGCCCACGCCCCGGCCTTGTCCGCCGCACGGAACACCCCCGCCCCCGAGGCCCCGGCCACCTGGTAGACCACGTCGGCGCCCGCCCGGTACATGCGCTGCGCGGCCTTCCGTGCCTTGTCCGGCCGATCGAAGCCGCTCAAATCGTGGGGGGCGGTGAGGTAGGCGATCCTGATCCGCGCCCGCGGCTTCACATGCTTCACGCCCTGGACGTAGCCGACCTCGAACTTCCTGACCAGCGGCGAACGGTTGCCCCCGACGAAACCGACGTCCTCGGTTTTCGACTTCATCGCCGCCACCGCGCCCATCAGGAACGAGCCCTCCTCGGAGGCGAACAGCAGGTTCGTGATGTTGGGGCCGGACACCGTCGGCTCGTCGACGATCGCGAACCGGGTCTTGGGGAACCTCGGCGCGATCCGCGCCAGCGCCGGCGCGTACGAGTAGCCGACGGCGATGACCGGGTCGTAGCCGGCCTCGGCGAGCGCCCGCACCCGCTCCACCTTGCGGCCCGCCGGCTCGCCCGGCGCGGCCTCGACCTCCCGCACCCGCAGACCGGTCAGGTTGCGCTTGGCCTCGTCGACTCCGGCCGCCGCGGCGTCGTTATACGACTGGTCGCCCCGCCCGCCGATGTCGTACATGAGCCCGACCTGCAGCGGGCGGGTGCGCGGCGACGTCGTACTCACCACGCCGCCGCATCCCGCGACGACGGTCACGGCGGCGACGACGGCGCCCGCGATCACCGCCCGGAATGTCCGCAATCGGACCCCCAACCCGGAATGACCCCATGTGCGGGATACCCACTGGACGCGCGAGAGAACGCGCCACACAAAGGCCCTGACAGATTTATCCCATTTGAGTCAATTCGTACGGGTAAGGGATCCCGAGTATCGGGCGTCCTGTTCCCCTTCGCGTGTCACCGCGAAGTCGGCCGCGCTCTCGCCCCGCCATGTGATCGAGACGCTTCCGGGATAACAGGCGTCGCCCTTCACCTGGTCGAGGCTCAGCACGAGCACCTCATTCGACCCGCTCGCGGGGGTGAGACGGCCGGAGCAGTGCAGGTCGGCGCCCCACCTCATCCGCGCCGGGGCGGCCAGACGGATCTCGACCGGGAAGACACGGCCGGCCGAGGGATAGCGGGCGACGCCCGTCCACGTGCCGCCGGGCTGCACGGATTCGCGGGCCGTCAGGACCCACGCGGCGCCCGCCGCGACGGCGACCGCGACGAGGGCGGCGAGCGAGGCGATGGCCACGCGCGCTCGCCCGCGACCGCGCCCACGGGTCCCGGCCTGCTCAAGGCCGGTCGGCCCTGGACCGACCGGCAGTCCGGTGGGATCAGGGCCGGTGGGATCAGGGCCGGTGGGATCAGGGCCGGTGGCATCAGGGCTCGTCGGCTCGGTGTCGGCCCCCGGCAACGTGTCCTCCACCTCTCGCCGTGGCCGCGCCGTGGAGCCGGATAAGTTCGGCGCGGTCAGGCCCCGCGCCGCCTGGCCCGGCCGCCCGGCGGACCGGTCGAGCAGGGCGCTCAGCACCTGTCCGGCGTCCGGCCTATCGGCCGGCTCCGCGGCCAGGCACGCCACGACGAGGTCTTTCAGCAGGCCGGTGAGCGGCCCGAGGTCCGGCGTGCCGTACAGGATGCGGGCCATGACGGCCGCGTGCGTGTCACCGGTGTACGCGTGCCGTCCGCTCGCCGCATAGGCGAGCGTGAGCGCCCAGCAGAACACGTCCGCCGCCGGTCCCGCCGGCCGTCCTGCGAGCTGCTCCGGCGCGATGTAGGCCGGGGTGCCGACCAGGCTTCCCGTCGTCGCGGTGGCGTCGGCGAGGCGGGAGATGCCGAAGTCGACGACCCGCAGCCCGTCGGAGCCGAGGAGCACGTTGCCCGGCTTGAAATCACGGTGGACCACCCCAGCCCGGTGGATCGCGGCCAGCGCGGTCGCCGTCCCCACGGCGACCCGGTCCAGGTCGCCGCCCGTCCGCGGGCCCGCCGCCGTCACGTGCTCGCGCAGCGACGGCCCGTCGACGTACTCGCTCACGATGTACGGCCGGTCGCCGTCGAGGTCGGCGTCGAGGACCTGCGCGGTGCAGAAGGGCGCGACCCGGCGCACCGCCTCGATCTCACGGGCGAAGGCGCGCCGGGCGGAGGTGCCGTCGACCCGGGCGTGCAGGAGCTTCACGGCCACCGGCCCGCCCGACCCGGCGGCGCCGCGGAAGACGACGCCCTGGCCGCCCACGCCGAGGCGGCCGTCGAGCCGGTAGCTCCCGAGTTGCCGGGGATCCTCGGGACGCAGGGGGGAGACGTCGGGCACGGCGGCGTACGGCTCAGCGTGCTCGGCCGGTTGGGCGGTCGAGGTTCACCGGGCGCGGGTTCGGTGGGCGCGAGTTCATCAGGCGCGGATCAACGGGCGCCGCCCCACAGCGCGGTCAGCGCGGTGGCGGCCATGACCTTGACGCCGATCCCGATCGCCCTCTCGTCCACGTCGAACAGCGGCCGGTGGATGTCGACCTCGTCGACGACCCCCGGCGGCCGGGTGCCCAGCCGGGCGAGCGCGCCGGGCACCGACTCGAGATACCAGGAGAAGTCCTCGCCGCCGAGGCTCTGCGGCGTGGGCACGGCCGCCCCCTCGCCGATGATCTGGGTGACCGCGTCGTGGAGCATCTGGATGCTGGTGGCCTCGTTCACCGTGGGCGGCGTGCCGCGCCGGTAGTCGATCTCGGCGTCCACGCCGTACGCGCCGGCGACCGAGTCGAGCAGGGCCTTGACCATGTCGGGAGCCTGGTGCCAGGCGTCCTCGTCGAGCGACCTGACCGTGCCCTGAGCCACCCCGACGTCCGGGATCGCGTTCGCCACCGAGCCCGCGGAGATCTGGCCCCACACGAGGCTGAGGCTGGAGCGCGGGTCGACGCGGCGGGACAGCGCGGCAGGCAGCTCGGTGACGATCTTGCTGAGCGCGTAGACGAGGTCGACGGTCAGGTGCGGCCGGGCGGTGTGCCCGCCCGGGCCCGCGACGCGGATGCGCAGGCTGTCGCAGGAACCGGTGATCGGGCCGGTGCGCAGGCCGATGTGACCGACGTCGAGGCGCGGATCGCAGTGCACCGCGAAGATGCGGTCGACCTGGTTCAGGCCGCCGTCGCGCATGACCTCCAGCGCGCCGCCCGCGACCTCCTCGGCGGGCTGGAAGATCAGCCGCACCCGGCCGGGGAGCGCTCCCGCGTCGGCCTGCGACGCCAGGAACAGCCCCGCGCCGAGGACGATCGAGGTGTGCACGTCGTGGCCGCAGGCGTGGCACGCGTTGGGGTTCGTGGAGCGGTAGGGGACGTCCTTCTCGTCCTCCATCGGCAGCGCGTCGATGTCGGCGCGCAGGGCGACCGTGGGCCCCTCGTCGCGGCCGAGGTCCACCCACAGGCCGGTGCCGCGCGACAGCGGGTGCGGGGTGAGCCCGGCGTCCGTCAGCCGCTCAGCGATCTTCTCTGTCGTGCGATGCTCGCTGAAGGCGATCTCCGGATGCGCGTGTACGTCGCGCCGGAACTCGATCAGCTCATCGTTGTGCTCGCGAAGGAATTCCGCCAGCTGCCCGGCCAGGCCGTTGCTTCCTGGCACGGCCGCGTCCGGCGTTGCGAGCTTCGATGAGGTGGCCACGGGGTCTTCCCTTCTCCGGTGCGCCGTCCCGCCACGGATCGCCGGATCGTCCATATGATCACGAAAAGTCACGAAAAAGCCCAAAAGGGTCGCGCGGGCGTGTCTCGCCTCCACCGACCCTTCATTCACAATCCTTCCATGCCGCGACCCTCCGATACGCCGGATTGCCCAGTATTTACACCGGGCACCGCGCGTTGTCAGAACTGAGGCACTGTTACCGGACATATCAGGCCTACCCCGTCAGGTGGCCGATTGTCCGATCTCGCGGTTGGGGTTCGAGGTGACGAACCTGTCCTCGGCGAGCTCGATCACCGTTGCGTCGACCACGTCCTGGAGGGTCCCTCCGTCGGCGAGGATCGCCCGCTGGCGCTCGGATGAGCTCCCCTGCTCCAGCACCTCGGTCACGACCGCCAGTTCGTCGGCACAGCCGAGCCGCTCGGCGACGGGTTCGAGTTCACGCTGAAGTTCATACAATACGTCGCGCATCGGCGCCGTGGAGCCATGGTCGTCGGTGATGACGTCCGCGTCGAGGCCGTAGCGCGTGGCGCGCCACTTGTTGTCGCGCACCACCCACGCCGCGGGGTGCGGCAACTTGTATCCCCGGTCGAGCTGCTGATCGAACTGCTGCACGAGGCACTGGGTCAGCGCGGCCACCATGCCCACCTCGCGCGGCGTCGGGATGCCGTCGAACATCCGCACCTCGATGGTGCCGAAGTCGGGATGCGGCCGGATGTCCCACCACACCTCCTTGATGCTGCGGATCGTGCCCGCCCGCAGCAGCGTGTCCATGTACTCCTCGAACTCGGCCCAGTCGGCCAGCAGGTGCGGCGGCCCGGCCGTGGGCAGCGAGCCGAAGACGATGGCCCGGCTCGACGCCAGCCCGGTGTCCTGCCCTCCCCAGTAGGGGCTGGAGGAGGTGAGCGCGAGGAAGTGCGGCAGGTATGCCGCGAGGGCGTTGACGATCGGAATGACCTTGTCCCGTTCCTTGACGCCCACGTGGACGTGCACGCCGAACGTCTGGATCCGCCAGGCGAGCCACTGCAGGTCCTCGACCAGCTCCACGTAGCGCTGGCTGGGGGCGTAGACCGCGTCGCGCCAGTCGCTGATCGCGTGGGTCCCCGTGCAGGCGAGCGCGATGCCGCGCGGCTCGACGGCCTCGGTCAGCCGGCCGATGCTCTTCTTCAGGTCCTGCACCGCCTCGGCCACGGTGTGGCAGACGTCGGTGACGATCTCGACCTGCGACTGCATGAGCTCGTGCATGGCCTTGGGCCGCTGTCCCTCACTGAGATCGGGAACCGCGCCGAGCACCTCCTTGGCGTCCTGGCGGAGATGACGCGTATGCCGGTCGACGAGCTGAAGCTCCCACTCCACGCCGAGGGTCGCGCCACGCGAGGGGTTGAAGTCGATCGCCAAAGCTTGCCTCCATCACGTTCGGTCCCTGCCGACCTGTGGGTCGCAGCGGACAAGGTCGTTCCAGGCTCAGGCCCTACCCTTCATCCATCCCCGCACGCCGACCGCCCCCAGCGCCAGTGCCAGGAGGATGTTCACCGCGATGAGTACGCCGTGGACGACGTAGAAGGACGTCTCGTGCCCGTCGGCGAGATTGAAGCCGAGGTTGATCCATTCGAAGATCATGAAAACGGCGAGTGCCACAAGAAAGATCGATACACGTCTCGTCATGTCCACAGTATCGGCGGCCGCCTGCGTGGCCCTGTGGCATATGGGGCATATGTCGCTTCATGCGAAGGCAGTCGAGGGCTAGGCTGAGCGACCTGTGACTCCTCCGCTCCCTGAAGGGAGCGGCTTCTCGCTAAGCCGCTTCCGCCGCGTCGCGAAGGGCAAGCCCTGCCCTGAGAATGTTCTTGGCCGCGTTCACGTCGGCGTGCGCCTCGTGGCCGCACACCTGGCATCGGAACTGGGCTTGGGTGAGGCGGTTGTCCTTCGCGCAGTGCCCGCAGCGCGAGCAGGTGCGGGAGGTATTGGCGGGGTTCACTGCGATCAGCTCTCGACCGGCGCTTTCAGCCTTGTGCGCGAGCACACGCAGGAACACCCCCCAACCCGCATCCAGGATGCTCCGGTTCAGCCCCGACTTGGCCGCGACGTTCCGCCCAGGCTGGACGATCGTGCCAGCGGCCGAGCGGGTCATGTTCACGATCCGCAGATCCTCATACACGATCACGTCATAGTCGCGGACCAGCGCGAGCGCCGCCTTGTGCGCGCCGTCCAGGCGCTGACGGCGCACCTTCGCGTGCAGCGCCGCCACCCAAGCAACGGCCTTACGCCGCCGCCTGGACCCCCGCTTCTTGCGGGCGAGAGCCCGCTGGGCCGCCGCCAGACGGCCAGCGGACGCGGCCAGGTGGCGCGGGTTGTCCAGGGGGTCACCGTCACTGGTCGTGGCCAGCGACGCCACGCCCATGTCCAGGCCCACGGCCGCACCCGTCTGCGGAAGCGGCTCGGCAGGCACATCATCGCAGGACAAGATGACATACCAGCGATTGCCTTCCCGCTTGACGCTGATCGTCTTCACCCTGCCGCGCACCGGGCGGTGCCGGTGCACCCGCACGTGGCCGATGCCCTGCAATCGGACGTAGGCCGTGGAGGGGTGTTCGGGCTGGGAGTCCCACCGGCAGCCGTCGCCGTCCTTGGGCCACTCGACTGTGTCGAACCAGCCGCGCCCCTTGAACCTGGGGAATCCCGGCGTGCGGCCCTCGCGGACCCGTGTGAAGAACGCCGCGAACGCCTTGTCCAATCGCCGCAGCGTGGCCTGCTGAGAGGAGAACGACCACCGGCCCTGACCCTCGGCGTCATCGGCACGGATGTGCTTCAACTCTGCGGACTGGTCACCGTACCGAACCGTCACCCCCGCCTTGCGGTAGGCGGTGCGCCGGTGCTCCAAAGCGGCGTTGTAGAGGACCCGGTGATCCTCAAGGCAAGCGGCGAGCGAGGCGGCCTGGTTGCTGGTGGGGCGCAGCAGGAATTTAAACGACCGGCGCACACCCACCCCTCGCTCTCGGTAATCAGATCACCACAGTACTGGAAGGCGCCGACAGCACCAGAGACAGGAAGCGCGGAATCACCGGTCAGCAACAACAGGCCTTCTTCCCGCGCGACTTCGATGGACGTGACCTCCTGGTATCTGGACCAGACCAGCCGGCCTGCAGCCGGGACGGCCGCCCGCAGTCCCCGCACCACGCGGTGGCCGAGGTCACAAACCCCACCGGAGGCGTCGCGCACCTGACGATTCACACAATCATCATGAACGCACCGTCCATCCAAGCCACCGGTGAAAGGCAGCCGCGATGAGCCCAGAGAGAACACCAGACAGGGACGGCATTCCCCCGTCGCCAAAAGACGACGGTCCCCTTGCCGAGGTTCTGTTGGGGATGAACCTGCGGGCTCTCGCCGCGACCGTGACGACGGTGGGAGTGCTGACGACGGCGCTGCTCGGCGCCCCTCCCGCCGCGGGCGCGCCGGCCGCGCCCGGCCTGGCGCCGTGGGAGACCGGCGCGGCCGCGGCCGGCGCCACGGTGGCCGAAACCGCGATGGCCGGAACCGGCAGGGGAAACGGCACCGTGGGCGGAGATCTGCTCGCCGGCCACGGAATCGTCCGGCCCGCCGGGATCAACCCCCCGCCCAAGACCGAGGCCAGCGCGTACGTCGTGGCCGACGCCGACACCGGCGCGGTGCTCGCGGCCAAGGACCCGCACGGGCACTACCTGCCCGCGAGCACGCTCAAGACGCTGACAGCCGTCACGCTGATCCCCAGGCTCGACAAGAACCGCAAGATCAAGCCGAGCGAGGAAGCCTGCAACGTGGAGGGCAGCGCCGTCGGCATCGTTCCCGAGCCGATCTACAAGGTCGACGACCTCATGCGGGCGCTGCTCATGGTCTCCGGCAACGACGCGGCGATCGCGCTCGCCGAGGCCAACGGCGGCGTGAAGAAGACGCTCGCCGACATGAACAAGGAGGCGCGCAAGCTCCAGGCGTACGACACGGTGGCCAAGACGCCGAACGGCCTGGACGCCCCGGGCCAGCGCAGCTCGGCGTACGACCTCGCCCTGATCGCGCGGGCCGGGCTGGCGATCCCGGACTTCCGCGAATACATCAGCACGAAGGTCGCCAAGTTCCCCGCGCCCAAGGAAGACCCGAAGAAGAAAAAGAAGAAGAAGCGCGGTGACGACTCCGAGGCCAGTGAGTCTCCCGCGCCCGCCTACTACGAGATGGCCAACCACAACCGGCTCCTCGGACGCTACAAGGGCATGCTCGGCATCAAGAACGGCTGGACGTCCAAGGCTCTGGGCAGCTTCGTGGGCGCCGCCCGGCGTGACGGCCACACCATCCTCGTCGTGATCATGCATCACCCCGGCGGTTTCTGGGACGAGGTCGCCAAGCTGCTCGACTGGGGCTTCGCCGCGAGGAGCAAGGCGGCCCCCGTGGGCCAGTTGGTCGGCCCGGCGCCCGACCCCAAGCCCTCCTCCTCCCCCCTGGCCGTACGGCCCTCGCCGACGCCGGGCGCGGCCGACGCGGGGGCGGCCAAGGCACGCGGAGAGGACCCGGCCTCCACGGGCGCGACCACCCCCCTGCTGATCGGCGGCGGCGTCCTCGTGCTCCTCGCCCTCGGCGCGTACGGCCTGCGCCGGCGCCGCAGAACGCCCGGCGACTCCTCCGGCTAGCGGGCAGGAGGGGCGGGGATGGCGTGCTCGGCGGCGCGGCTGACCTCCTCCCAGCGTGCCCACGTCTCCATGCGCCGGCGGGAGACGTCGAAGGCCAGGTCGTAGGCCGTGCCACCCAGCAGCAGCCGTAGCGGGGGCTCGTCGCTGCCGACGAGCGTCAGCACGGCCTCGGCGGCCAGCCGGGGATCGCTGTCCACCGACCCCTCGGCCCACTGCTTCTCCAGCTCGGCCCGCAGAGGGGCGTAGCCCGGGATCGGCGTGGTCGCGGTCATGCTCGTGTACAGGTCGGTCCAGTAGCCGCCGGGCTCGACGATGGTGACCTTCACCCCGAACCGCGCGGCCTCCATCGCCAGGGCCTCGCTCATGCCCTCCAACGCGAACTTGCTCGCGCTGTACAGCCCGGTGGTGGGGAAGCCCCCGAGCGCTCCGATGCTGGAGATCTGCACGATGTGACCCGCCCCCTGAGCACGCAGGCAGGGCAGGACGGCCTGGCTGACCCACAGCGCGCCGAAGAAGTTGGTCTCCATCTGGGCCCGGGCCTCGGCCTCGGTGAACTCCTCGATCATCCCCATGGACATGATCCCGGCGTTGTTCACCACGACGTCGAGCCGGCCGAAGCGCTCGGTCGCCCGGTCGACCGCGGCGTGGACCGCCGCGCGGTCGGTGACGTCCAGAGGGAGCACGAGCAGCCTGTCCTCGTGTCCGGCGGCCAGGCCCTCCAGCGGCGCCACGGTCCTGGTCGCGGCGACCACCCGGTCGCCGTTGTCGAGCGCGGCCCTGGTGAACGCCCGGCCGAGCCCCCGCCCCGCACCGGTGATGAACCAGACCCGTCCCGAAGCGGCGGTCGTCGTACGCATGGACACTCCATTCGCTTACCTCAATGAAACGAGACGTATCGTCTCGATTGGCCAATCATGGCGTCGCTCCGAACCCTTGTCAAGACGGATCGTCTCGTCTCGTTTTTGGTAGGTTCGGCGGCATGACGGCACAGCACGGCACGACTCCCGGCACGAAGCGCCGCAGCGAGACCTCACGGCGGGCCATCCTCACCGCGGCGTTCGAGCTCGTCGGCGAGGTCGGCTACGCGAAGCTGAGCATCGAGGGGATCGCCGCCCGGGCCGGGGTCGGCAAGCAGACCATCTACCGCTGGTGGCCCTCCAAGGGGGCGGTGCTCTTCGACGCGTTCCTCATGCTCTCCGAGGGGGAGGACGATTCGGCGGCCCTGCCCGACACCGGCGACCTGGAAGCCGACCTCAAGGCGGTCCTGCGCGCGACGGTCGCCGAGCTGAACGACCCGCGATACGACGAGCCGATGCGCGCGCTCAACACGGAGATCCTGCACGACCCCGCGCTCGCCGCCGCGTACGCGGAACGGCTCGACGGGCCGATGAAGGAGCTGAAGAGGCAGCGGCTGCGCAGCGCGCAGCGGGCCGGGCAGCTGTCCGGCGACCTGGACCTCGACGTCGCGATCGAGATGCTGTGGGGACCGCTGCTCAACCGATGGCTCCAGCGCGGCGGCCCGCTCACCCCCGAGTACGCCGACACGGTCGTGGAGACCGCGCTCCACGGGTTGCGCCCCCGTTAGGGGCGCGTCGGTAGGTCAGGCGGGGCCGGTCGTGGGCGTGATCGCGGGCGACGGCAGCGGGGTGGGCTCGGGCGGCGGGCCGAGCGTGGCCGTCGCCGTCCACGCGGCAGCGTAGAGGATCACCCGGGCCGACAGATTGATCCACAGCAGCAGCCCCACGACCACCGCGAACGTGCCGTACACCGGGTTGCGCAGGGTGAAGGACAGGATCAGCGCCGCGAGCTGCTTCAGCACGCCGAAGCCGACCGCGCCCAGCAGCGCGCCCTTGAGCACGACGAGGAACGGCTGCGGCGGCTTGGCCAGCCAGCCGAGGATGACCAGGAAGAGCAGCAGGTCGGCGACGAGGCTCGCGGCGATCCCGGCGAACCAGACACCGAAGCCGGCCAGTGGCGAGGAGCCAAGGCCGAGCCATCCCGCGACCGTGCTCGTGGCCCCGGTGGCGAACCCGCTCGCGATCACCGAGACCAGCATGGCCAGTCCCATCAGCACGAGCGCGACGAGGTCGCGGAGCTTGCCGACGAAGTAGTTGAGCGGCGGCGCGCAGGTCATCCAGACGGTGCGCAGGGCCTCACGCAGGGCGTTCATCGCGCCGAGCCCGGCGTACAGGAGGCCGAGCAGGCCGATGACCCCGGCCCGGGCCCGGGCGCCGGCGAGCTGGTCGATGTGGAGCTGCCCGGCGAGCCCGGGAAGCTGGCTGTTGATCGCCTCGGTGAGCGTGGCGAGCGCGTCCGGGCGGACCGTCACGACATACCCGAACAGGGCGAACGCCAGCGCGATCAGCGGGAAGAACGACAGGAACGCGAAGTAGGTGATGGCGCCGGCCAGCCGGTCCCCCGTCTGCACCTGGTAGCGCTGCACGGTCCGGAGGAGGTGGTCGAACCAGGGAAAGCGGATCCGGTCACGCTCGATCCGCATCCGGCCCCACGCCCTGACCTCGTCGACCCGCCGCGTGACCTGGCCGACCATCGCCATTCCCATCGGCATTGTGTACCCGGAGGAGGCGTCTCGATGCGTGCGGCGACCGCGGCCCGGGGCGGGGCCGCGGCCTCAGGCGTGGTCTCGGACGCGGCTCAGGCGTGGCTCAGGCGTGGCTCAGTCGAAGTGCGGCGTGGGAAGCAGGCCCAGGCGCTCGCGGACCTGCTCCATCGTCTCGCGGGCCACCGCGCGGGCCTTGGCGGCGCCCGCGACCAGCAACCGGTCGAGCTCGGCCTCGTCGGCCAGCAGCTTCTCCGTACGCTCCCGGATCGGGGAGAACGTCTCGATGACGGCCTCGGCGACCTCCTTCTTGAAGGCGCCGTAACCCTGCCCGGCGAACCGCGTCTCCAGCTCCGGGATCGGCGTGCCGGTCAGCGCGGACAGGATCCGCAGCAGGTTGGTGACGCCCGGCTTGTTCTCCTCGTCGGCGACGACCTCGCTGCCGGTGTCGGTCACCGCGCGCATGACCTTCTTGCGCAGGACGTTCGGCTCTTCCAGCACGTCGAGGATGCCCTGCGGGCTCGACGACGACTTGGACATCTTGGCGATCGGGTCCTGGAGGTCGGTGATCTTCTCGACCTCCTTGAGGATGTAGGGGCTCGGCACCTTGAACGTCTGGCCGTAGCGGCTGTTGAAGCGCTGCGCGAGGTCGCGGCTGAGCTCCAGGTGCTGCTTCTGGTCCACCCCGACCGGCACCTGGTCGGCCTGGTAGATCAGGATGTCGGCCGCCTGGAGGATCGGGTAGGTGAACAGGCCCACGCTGGCCGAGCTCTCGCCGTACCGCGCGGACTTGTCCTTGAACTGCGTCATCCGCCCGGCCTCGCCCATGCCGGTCTGGCAGATCAGATACCAGGCGAGCTCGCTGTGCTCGCGCACGTGGCTCTGCGCGAAGACCGCGGCGCGCTCCGGGTCGAGCCCCGCGCCGAACAGCTGGGCGGCGGCGATCCTGGTGCGCCGGCGCAGCTCCTCGGGCTTGGGCGCGACGGTCAGCGCGTGCAGGTCGGCGATGAAGAAGAAGGCCTCATGGGTGTCCTGCAGCGCGACGTACTGACGGATGGCGCCGAGGTAGTTGCCCAGGTGGAACGAGTCGGCGGTGGGCTGGATACCGGACAGGACGCGAGCAAGAGCCATACCGCAATTCTGTCAGGCGTCGCGGGCTGCCCGCGACAGACGCGGCCATGGCGCGGGCGCCGTCCCCGCCGGGGGACGCCTCCCTCTGGCGCGGCCGTGTGAAGCGCCGCATCGGCCCCCCACACCGGCCCCGCATCGGTCCCCGCACCGCCCGTCGCTCAGCCGATCGCCTGCCCAGCCGCTTGCCTGCTCAGCCGGTCGCCGCTCAGCCGGCCGCCGCGGGCGCCGCGTCTTCGGGAGGAGTGCGGGTGACGCGGACGCGGGAGACGCGGCGGCCGTCCATCTCCGTCACGGTCAGCTTCACGCCCGGCGCCTCGGCGATCTCACCGCGCTGGGGCAGGTGGCCGAGGAAGGCCATGACGTATCCGCCCAGGGTCTCGTACGGCCCGGTGGGCAGCCGCACACCCGTCTGGGTGTGGAACTCGTCCAGGTTGACCAGCCCCTCGACCTCCACGTCCCCGGCGATCACGCGTACGGCGTCGCCGCTCTCGTCGTACTCGTCGCGGATGTCGCCCACGAGCTCCTCGACGAGATCCTCCAGTGTCACGATGCCGTCGGTGCCGCCGTACTCGTCCACCACGATGGCGAGGTGGTGGCCCTCGTCGCGCATCTCCGCGAGCGTGGCCAGGACCCGCTTGCTCGCGGGCACGAGCTTGACCGGGCGGATCGGCACGACCTCGCTGATCGGGTCGAGCCGCCCGGTGCGTACCGGGTCGAGCAGGTCCCGCACGTGGACGAACCCGATGACGTCGTCGTAGGTGTCGCGGTAGACGGGGAACCGGGAGTGCGGCATGGCCGCGGCGAGCACGGCGGCCTCGGCGAGCGGGGTGTCCGCCGCCATGAACTCGACCTCCGTGCGGGGCAGCATGACCTCCCTCAGCTGCCGCTTGCCCGCCGCGAACACCTCGGCGATCACGTCGCGCTCGTCCTGGGTGAGCTCCGAGTGGCCCACCACCATGTCGCGCAGCTCCTCGGTGGTCATGGCCGCCCTGTCGGCGGACGGGTTGCCGCCGAGCAGCCGTACGACGCCGTTGGTCGACTTGGACAGCAGCCAGATCACCGGCCTCGACAGCGTGGCGATCCGGTCGAGCAGCGGGGCGGTCACGAGCGACAGGCTCTCCGCCCGCTGCCGGCCGAGCCGCTTGGGCGCCAGCTCGCCGAGCACCAGGGTCACGTACGAGATGGCCAGCGTGACGGCCACGAACGCGACGGGCGCGGCCACGCTCGGCCGCAGGCCCCACTGCTGCAGGACAGGGGCGAACCGCGGGCCCAGCGCGTCCGCGCCGAGCGCGGCCGACAGCACGGTCGCCACGGTCACCCCGACCTGGATGGCGGACAGGAAGCGGTTGGGGTCGCGGGCGAGCTTCTGGACCCGCGCGCCGCGGCGTCCCTCGTCACGGCTCAGGCGGCGGATCTGGCTCTCCCGCAGCGAGACCATCGCCATCTCGGCCGCGGCGAAGAATCCGCCGATCACGATGAATATCAGGACCAGGGCGATGGTCACCGCGACGTTGCTCAACGTCATCAGTCCGTTCGGGTGTCAGGCAGGCCAGGCCGGTCGTCGCAATCTCCTGCGGCTTGCTGAGATTGCGGTACTGGTGGCATTTAACCCGCTCCTCCTGGGAACCGCGTAAGCTAGGCCCTGGACGTACATAATCAAACAAGTTTGAACAGGAGCAAACAGTGAAGCTGCTGGTTACTGGTGGAGCCGGGTACATCGGCAGTGTCGTGGCGGCGCAACTCCTGGAGGAGGGGCACGAGGTCACGGTGCTCGACGACCTGTCGACCGGGCACGCCGACGCCGTGCCGCCGGGAGCGGCCTTCGTGCAGGCGTCGATCACCGAGGCGGGCGGGGTGCTGTCCGAAGGGTTCGACGCCGTGCTCCACTTCGCGGCCAAGTCTCTGGTGGGCGAGTCGGTGGAGAAGCCGGGGCTGTACTGGTCGCACAATCTCGGCGGCACGCTCGCGCTGCTCGACGCCATGCGGCAGGCCGGGGTGAACCGGATCGTGTTCTCCTCCACCGCCGCCACGTACGGCGAGCCGGAGCGCACGCCCATCCTGGAGACCGACCCGACCCGCCCGGGCAACCCCTACGGCGCGTCCAAGCTCGCCGTGGACACCGCGCTCACCGCCTTCGCCGGGCTGTATGGCCTGGGCGCGGTCAGCCTGCGCTACTTCAACGTGGCCGGAGCGTACGGCGAGTTCCGCGAGCGGCACACGGTCGAGACCCATCTGATCCCCAACATCCTGAAGGTCGCCCTCGGCGAGCGCGAGTCGGTCAGCGTCTTCGGCACCGACTACCCCACTCCGGACGGCACCTGCGTCCGCGACTACGTCCACGTCGCCGACCTCGCCCGCGCGCACCTGCTCGCCCTGGACGCCTGCACACCCGGCGAGCACCGGATCTACAACCTCGGCAGCGGCACGGGCTTCTCGGTCAAGGAGGTCGTGGACGTCTGCCGCGAGGTGACCGGGCACCCCATCCCGACCACCGTCGCGCCGCGCCGTCCCGGTGATCCGGCCGTGCTGGTGGCGTCGTCGGAGAAGATCCAGCGCGAGCTGGGCTGGAAGCCGGCCCACGCGTCGCTGCGGGACATGGTCGCCGACGCCTGGACCGCCTCCACGACCCCCGCCTGAACCCGACGCCCGCCTGCACACAAGGCTGCTTGGCACTCGATGTCCGCCGTCAACGAAGACCGGCCTGAACCCGCTGCTCCGCCGATCTGCGGTGTCCGGGCCGGCCGCCGACCCGGCTGACGGCCCGTCGCCGGGTCAGGCGCGGCGCAGGGCCACCCGTACGCTCGCCTTGTTGTTGGCCGGGCGGCGGTCGCCGTAGCGGCGCGAGTAGACGGTGGCCATCGTCGCCACGGCGTGCGAGGCCCGGGACGGCACCCGGAACACGAGTTCGATCAGCCCCCGCGACCCCGACCTGATCGGCGGCAGCGAGCACCCCACGAACTGGCGGTTTCCCCGGCAGCGCCCGCCTCGCGCGGACAGCAGCCGGGCCTCGCGCGGCTGGAAGAACACGTAGGCGTCCCGCACGACGCGCGGCCCCCGGTTGCGCACCTCCGCGCGTATGGAGAACCAGTGGCCCGGGCGGATGAACCTGGTCGAGGAGCGGAACCGCATCGCCAGGTCGGCCCCCTCGTCGACCCGGGTCACCGCCTCGGCCGTGTTGTCGGCCTCGTCCTTGTCGAGCACCTCGGACGTCAGGTCGGCCCGCGCCCGCAGCGGGCCGTGCGCGCCCGGCGCGATCACTCCGGTGATCGTCATGTCGCCCGAGCCGCCGGGCAGGACATCGTCGGACGAGTGGCAGACGACCCGGTTGCGCGCCTTGCCGGGCTCGCACTCGGCCACGCCCACGTTGACGATCCTGAAGTCCTTCGGCAGCGCGACCCGCAGCGTCGGCAGCACGGCGTCCCCCGGGCCCTTGTTGTGCACGGTGACGTGGTAGGTCAACGGCTGCCCCGGCTGCGCCACCTTCGGTGAGGCGGTGATGCCGACCGCGAGGTCGGTCATGCCCCAATGATCCTTGACCGGCGCCGGCCGGGGTGGCTCCCCGGAGAAGGCGAGTGCCGGATGCGGCGCTCCGGCGACGAACACACAGACCAAACCCGTGACGACCCTACGACCCACTGCCGCTCCCCCGAACGCTTGAGATCAATTCAACCGTGTCGGACGGGCCCCGCGCACCGTCCGACACGCCGCTCGGAGCACCGCTGACGTGCCGTCTCACGCCGCGACGAGGTCCTGCTGCGGCGCGGGCCTGTCGAGCCGCACCCCACCCCGCGGCAACAGGGCGAGCGCGAGGAGGGCGACGACCGCGCCCACGACCCCCAGCCAGGGGATGACGGTCGCGGTCGCGGCGGCGTGGGCGGCGGGCAGGCCGTGCACGGGCGCCTCCCGCGTCACCACGGACGCGTACGCCGTGCCCGCGACGGCCAGCGCGACCGAGCCACCGATCTGCCGGAAGAACGTCAGGTTCGCACTGGCCGTGCCGATGTACCGGGGCGGCACGGAGGTCTGGATCGCCACGGTGAGGCCGGACAGCATGGGCCCCATGCCGAGCCCGATCAGCGCCATCCACACGACGAGCAGCGGAGTCGAGGTGCCGGCCTCGAGGTTCGCGCACAGAGCCGTGCCCGCGACGAGGAAGACCGGCGCGATCACCAGCCAGGGCTTGTAGCGGCGTGTGCGCGAGATGAGGGCGCCGGTGACCGCGCTGCCCACGACCATCGCCAGCATCAGCGGATAGATGTGCAGCCCGGAGGAGGTCGCGCTGAGGCCGTGCGCCTCCTGGAAGTAGCGCGGCAGGAAGACCACCCCGGCGTACATGCAGAACGCCGTGAAGAACGACGCGACGTTGACCAGCGAGTACGTGCCGTTGGCGAACAGGTGGAGCGGCACGATCGGCTCCGCGGCCCGCCGCTCGACGAGGACGAACACCACGAGCAGCGCGAGCGCGGCGCCGATCGGCCCGGCCACCGGCCCGCTCGTCCAGGTGTGGCCGTCGATCCCCTTCTCGGTCAGGCCGACGAGCAGGGCGCTGATCGCGGCGCTGAACACGGCGATGCCCAGATAGTCGGGCCGTGCCCCACCGTGCCCCGGCCGATACGGCAGCCGCCACACGATGATGGCCACGAGGACGGCGCCGATCGGGACGTTCACGTAGAAGGCCCAGCGCCAGCTCGCGTGGTCGGTGAACAGGCCGCCGAGGAACGGCCCGGCGATGTAGCTCAGCGCCATGACGCCGCCCAGGGCGCCCTGCACTCGTCCGCTGCGCTCCGGCGGGAACAGGTCGATCACCAGCGCCAGCGACAGCGGCAGCAGCGCGCCCGCGCCGAGCCCCTGCACGCCGCGGAAGGCGATGAGCTGCCCCATGCTCTGCGCCGCCCCGGACAGGATCGAGCCGAGCAGGAACAGCACCACCCCGACCAGCAGAAGCGGCTTTCGCCCGTACGCGTCGGAGAGCCGGCCGTACAGCGGGACCGTGACGGTCGAGGTGAGGAGGTAGGCGGTCACCACCCAGGTGTAGAGGCCGGAGCCGCCCAGCTCGGTGGTGATCGTCGGCAGCGCGGTGCCGACGATCGTCTGGTCGAGCATCGCCAGGAACATGCCGCCGAGCACGGCGAACAGGAGGAGTCCGTTTCTGGATCGCATATGTCGAAGGTGACATGTAGCGAATGACATGTCAATCCATAGGTATAGTGAGGGGCATGTCCCTGCGCATCGCCCTTCTCGGTCTGCTGACGGCGTACGGCTCGGCGAGCGGCTACGACCTGACCAAAGGGTTCGAGAAGTCGGTGGCCCACGTCTGGCAGGCGGGGCACAGCCAGATCTATCCCGAGCTGGCGAAGATGACCGCCGACGGGCTGGTCACGGTGGAGGCGGAGGGCGCGCGGGGCCGGAAGATCTACTCGATCACGTCGGAGGGCCGCGCGGAGCTGCGCGCCTGGTTGATCGGGCACGACCCCACGGGCCCGGCGCGTAGCGAGGTCGCGCTGCAGGCGTTCCTGCTCCCGCTGCTCGAACACCGCGAGGCGCTCGACGTGCTGGAGCGGCTGAAGACGTACGCGGAACGCAAGCTGGCCGAACTGGAGGCCCTCTGGGCGGCCAAACACGCCTCTCCCGTCCCGGAGGGCGCGTCCGGGGTCAGGTTCGGCGACCTCGCCCTCGATCTCGGCATCCGGCAGTCCCGCACCACCGTGCAGTGGACGAAGGACGCGATCGCTCAGCTCGAACGCCAGGCCTGACCCATCCTGATCCACGGCCGGGGACGGGCGGCAGCGTCAGCCGCGGCCGGGCTCAGTGACAGGGCTCAGTAACACGGCTCAGTTGCAGGCGAGCTTGGGCGGCGCGTCCCGTTCGGGATCGAAGTCGACGTTGCCGAAGTGCTTGCGCAGCAGGTCACGCATCGTGCCGTCGCCGTACATGCGGCTGATCGCGTCATCCACGGCCCGGCAGGTGCGCACGTCGTTCCTGGGCAGGCCGACGGAGTAGCGCTGGTCGGCCAGCCGCAGGCCGAGCACCGACAGCTTGAGGCTCGCCACCCGGTTGGCGAAGCCGGCGATGATGAGGTCGTCCCCCGGGACGGCGTCCACCTTGCCGTATGTCAGCAGATCCATGCACTCGGCGTAGTTGCCCGCCCGGACCTGCTCGACGTCCACCTTGCCGGCGACGAGCCGGGCGGTGCCGCTCCCGGCGGGCGCGCACATCCGGCGCCCGGCCAGATCTTCCAGCTTTTTGATCCGCGAGCCGGAGAGCACCAGCAGGTCGGTGTGGGCCGTGTAATACGGCCCGGCGAAGGTGACCGCGTCGTCGCGGTTGTCGTCATAGGAGTAGGTCGCCACGACCATGTCCACGGTGTGATCGGTCAGCGCGCGCACCCGGTCGTTGACGCCGACCCGGCGGAAGGTGATCCCGCTCGCCGGAACCTTCATGCTCCTGGCGATGGACGTCGCCACATCCACGTCGAACCCGCTGAACCCGCTCGCCTGCTCCAGGCCGACCCCCGGCACGTCCCACCGCACGCCGATCGTCAGCCGCTTGGTCCGCTGCGCCTTCTCGTACACCGATGCGTACGTCGGGCTCGGCCGCGGCGTGACCTCGCCGGTGCCGCCGTCATCGGTCGCGCCGCCGAAGGCGAAGCCGGTCTTGGCGGCGATCAACGCGCCCCCGGCGGCCAGGACGGCGAGCACGGCTGCGAGCGCGCCGACGAGCCCCCTCCCACGACGCCGCACCCGGCCGGTCGTGTCCGGATCCATCCCAGGCAGCCCGGTTCCAGTCAACGCGGTGGCCTGCGACCCGCCACCGCCCGGCGCGGTCCCAACCGACCCGATTCCAGCCGGCCCGATTCCAGGCAGCCCGGTCCCATGCGAGCCGCCACCGCCCGACCACATCTCAGCCGGCCCGGTCCCGCCCGGCACGGGCTCCACCGGCCCGGGTGTGGCCTCGGATCCCCCCGCCCCGGGCCGTACGGCGCCGGGACCGCCGGGACCCGCACCCTCGCGCGGGACGCCGCCGAATCTGAGGTCGGTGGGGACGGAGGACGACAGGACGGACCGGAACGCCTCGGTCGGCACGTCGCTCTCGGGGTGGCCGCCTGTGCCGGCGCCACTCCCGGCCCCCGCGCCGGTTCCGGCTCCCGTGCCAGTTCCAGCCCCCATGCCGGCTCCGGTCCGCGTACCGGCTCCGGCACCCACGCCGCTCCCGGTCCTCTCGCCCGCTCCGGTCCGCGTGCCGTCCCCGGCCCCCGCACCAGTTCCGGTCCGCATGCCGGATCCGGTCCGCATGCCGCTCGCGGGCAGCGGACGCGCGCCGCCCGTCGTCAGGGCACGGTGCGGAGCCGTGCGTGCGAGGCGCGTGGCGTCCGGGTCGGCCGCGTGCGCGGCCCCCTCGGACAGCACGACCGCCGACGCGTCGTCCGACACCGCGCGGCCCAGCAGGCGCAGCAGGATCTGGTCGGCCGCCGGGCGCTCGTCCGGCGACTTGCGCAGGCACGCCCGGACCACTCCGCCGAGCGGCTCGGGAAGCATCCCGGTGTCGATGTCGTGGTTGAGGATGCGGTTGAGCACGACCGCGATCGAGTTGCCGCCGAACACGACGTCGCCGGTCGCGGCGTACGCGATCGTGGAGGCCCAGGAGAACACATCGGCCGGGGGCCCGACCGTGTCGCCGGAGATCTGCTCGGGCGCCATGTAGGCGGGTGTGCCGATCGCCCGGCTGGTGATCGTGGCGGTCGAGTCGAGGATGCGGGCGATGCCGAAGTCCACCACCCGCGGGCCGTCCACGGCCAGCAGCACGTTGTCGGGCTTGAAGTCGCGGTGGACGATGCCCGCCTGGTGGATCGCGGTGAGCGCGGTGGCCGTGCCGACCGCCAGCCGCTCCAGGCCCGAGCCGGTCAGCGGCCCGTTCTCCTCGACGGTCTCGCGCAGCGACCGCCCGTCGATGAACTCGCTCGCGATGTAGGGCGTGTCGCCCTCCAGGTCTGCTGCCAGGACCCGGGCGGTGCAGAAGCTCGCCACGCGCTGGGCGGCGCGCAGTTCCCGGGCGAAGCGGGACCTGGCCGTCGTGTCGCCGGAGAACTTGACGTGCAGCAGCTTGACCGCGGCACGCTCGCCGGCCTGGTCCTGGCCGAAGTAGACCACGCCCTGCCCGCCCTCGCCGAGACGGCCGGACAGCACGAAGGGACCGAGCCTGGTCGGATCCCCCGGTTGCAACGGCGCGATCTGCGGCATCCCGTTCCCCACGATTCGGCAAAGTACCGGCCCAGCAGAACTTTACGGCCCCGGTGCGACGGTTCCGCGGCTCGATACCGCGCCGTGACGTCAGGAAACCGTGACAAAGCAGCGAGCGGTCCCTACCTCCGAGTGACGGGAAAGGGCCGCCCGGAAGTCTCGGACGACCCTGGGTGTGATCGCCCGGCACTCCGGGCCGCCACGCCCTCGCACTCGGCGCGCCGTCTCCCGGGCCCTGCGACGTCTCACGGCCCGCAGACGGGCCGGAAGAGCGGACGGGCCTCTGCCACGGCGGTGAAACCGCAGGCAGAGGCCCCCGTTCCGGCTACAGCGCCATCTTCTTCTTGAGGTTCTCGTCGAGCGCCGCGAGGAAGTCCTGCGTGGTCAGCCACTCGGCGTCGCCGCCGACCAGGAGCGCGAGGTCCTTGGTCATCTGGCCGCCCTCGACGGTCTCGACGCAGACCTGCTCCAGCTTCTCGGCGAAGTCGATGACCTCGGGCTGGTTGTCGAGCTTGCCGCGGTGCTGCAGGCCGCGGGTCCACGCGAAGATCGAGGCGATCGGGTTGGTGGAGGTCGGCTTGCCCTGCTGGTGCTGGCGGTAGTGACGGGTCACCGTGCCGTGCGCCGCCTCGGCCTCGACCGTGCGGCCGTCGGGGGTCATGAGCACGCTGGTCATGAGGCCGAGCGAGCCGAAGCCCTGCGCCACCGTGTCCGACTGGACGTCGCCGTCGTAGTTCTTGCAGGCCCAGACGTACCCGCCCTCCCACTTCAGGGAGGCGGCCACCATGTCGTCGATCAGGCGGTGCTCGTAGGTGATCCCGGCGGCCTCGAAGTCGGCCTTGAACTCGGTCTCGTAGACCTCGGCGAAGATGTCCTTGAACCGGCCGTCGTACGCCTTGAGGATCGTGTTCTTGGTCGACAGGTAGACCGGGTAGCCGCGGTTGAGGCCGTACCGCATGGAGGCGCGGGCGAAGTCGCGGATCGACTCGTCCAGGTTGTACATCGCCAGGGCGACGCCCGAGCCGGGGAAGTCGAAGACGTTGAGCTCGATCGGCTCGCTGCCGTCCTTCGGCGTGAACGTCAGCGTCAGCGTGCCCTCGCCGGGGATCTTCAGGTCGGTGGCGCGGTACTGGTCGCCGAAGGCGTGACGGCCAACGACGATCGGCTTGGTCCAGCCGGGGACGAGCCGCGGGATGTTCGACATGATGATCGGCTCGCGGAAGATGACACCGCCGAGGATGTTGCGGATCGTCCCGTTCGGGGACTTCCACATCTTCTTCAGGCCGAACTCCTCGACGCGGGCCTCGTCCGGCGTGATCGTCGCGCACTTCACGCCCACGCCGTACTGCTTGATGGCGTTGGCGGCGTCGATCGTGACCTGGTCGTCGGTGGCGTCGCGGTGCTCAATGCCGAGGTCGTAGTACTTCAGGTCGACGTCGAGGTAGGGAAGGATCAGCTGGTCCTTGATGAACTGCCAGATGATCCGGGTCATCTCGTCGCCGTCGAGCTCGACGACCGGGCCCGCTACCTTGATCTTGGGCATGCGTGGGGTTCCCCTTCTGAATTAACTGGCCAGCACGTCCTTTTTGAGGCTCACTGGCCGTTGAGGCTATCGGACGGGTGTGGTAAGTCCGCGACGAGGTCGTGTTCCTACGAGTCGTGCAGCCGCAACAGCATGAGCAGCGAGCCGACGAAGAGCGCCGCGCCGAACGCCGCCAGCGTGAGCGCGTCCATCCGTTTGCTGCGGACCGCGAGCGCACCCGCCCGCCGTTCGGAGACCGTCACCCGGACCAGGGATCCGGCGAGAAAGCCACATCCCATGATCGCACCACCCACGGGCACCGACACACCCAGGCCGATCACACCCAGCCCGGCGGCCGCACCCGCCACCACCAGCAGGTACGGCCCCCAGGCCGTACTCTCGCTCGTTCTCACGTCTCTCCCATGCCTGCAACTGCGGTCCCGGCGCGTCCCTCGCTGTCACCGCTCGTCGATGGGCACCCACTTCTGGTCGCGCTCGCCGATGTACTCGCTGTCCGGCCGGATCAGCCGGTTGTCGGCGTGCTGCTCGATCACATGGGCGGTCCACCCGGACATCCGGCTGACCGAGAACACGGGCGTGAACAGGTCCGTGGGGATGCCGAGGTAGTGGTAGACGGTCGCCGCGTAGAAGTCCACGTTCGGATACAGGTGCTTGTCCGCGAAGACGACCTCCTCCATCTCCCGCGACATCCGGTAGTAGGTGTCGTCGCCCGAGGCCTCGGCCAGCTCCTGCGACATCCGCCGCAGGTGCGTCGCCCGGGGGTCCTCGGTCTTGTAGACGCGGTGCCCGAAGCCCATGATCTTCTCGCCCGCCGCCAGCTTGTCCCGTACGGCCTGTGCGACGCCACGCGGGTCCAGCGCTTCCAGCGTACGCATGACCTGCTCGTTCGCCCCACCGTGGAGGGGGCCTTTGAGCGTGCCGATGGCGGCGACGATCGCCGAGTGCATGTCGGACAGCGTTGCGGCGCACACGCGGGCGGCGAACGTGGACGCGTTCATCGTGTGGTCGGCGTGCAGCACCAGGCAGGTGTCGAAGATCTCGACCTCGCGCCGCTCGGGACGGCGGCCGGTGATCTGCAGCAGGAAGTTCGCTGCCGTGCTCAGCTCGGGGTCGGGCGCCGGAATGTCCACTCCCGTCCTGGCCGCGTGGTAGCGGGCGACGAGGATCGGCTGCTGCGCGGTGAGCCTGGCGGCCTTGCGGCGGTTGGCGTCGGCGGAGTTGGAGTCCTTGTCCGGGTCGTCGGCCCCGGCCAGCGAGACCAGGGTGCGCAGCGCCTCCATGGGCGCCTGCCTGCCGGCGATCTCGGCGACGTTGCTCTCGACGAGCGTGCCCAGGGTGCGGCCTTCGGCCAGCTCCGCGCCGTAGTCCGCGAGCTGCCGTCGGGTCGGCAGCGTGCCGCGCTGGAGCAGGTGGGCCACCTCTTCGAAGGTGGCGTGGCCGGCCAGATCGTGGATGTCGTATCCCCGATAGAAGAGACGGCCGGCCTGGCCGTCGATGTCGCTGAGCGCGGTGGACGCGGCCACGACATCGGCGAGGCCTTTGGTGGGCTTGTCCGCCATAAGTGTTTCCTCCACTTATCTCCGCCCGAAGTCTACCCGTGAGCAGGTAAAGCGCCCCTCAAAGGTCCAGACCAATTTCAGGATTGATTCTGCTCCTGGCAAAGGCGATTCCCCCTCGCCACGGGTGGGTAAGCCGCAGCTATAGGGAAAGTAACGGCGGGCTACCTGGGGAGGAACTGCCGTGGAGGGGCCGTTCATACGGATCGAGGACAGCGGCGAGGTGGTGCCGCTGCGCCCCGACGTCACCACGATCGGCCGCGGCCGAGGCGTGGACATCCGGCTGACGGATCCGAGCGTGTCACGGCTGCACGCCGAATTCGTCCGTCGCGGGCCCTACCTGTACGTCGTGGACCTGGGCCTGTCTCGCAACGGCACCCGGGTGAACGGCAGGCCGATCGCCAGGAGGGTGCTGGACGACGGCGACGTCGTCTCCTTCGGGGCCGCCCGGGCCCGGGTCGGTGGGATCCCGCGGGAGGACCTCGCCCCCGAGGTCGAGCTGCGCCGCGCCGCCGCGCCGGAGCTTACCCGCCGGGAGGTCGACGTCCTCACCTCGCTGTGCCGTCCGGCGCTGTCCGACGAGGCGTTCGTGGCGCCCGCGACGGCCCGGGAGATCGCCGACGACCTCGTGGTCACCGAGGCTGCGGTCAAGCAGCATCTGCTGCGGCTTTACCAGAAGTTCCGCATCCCGGAGGGCACCAACCGGCGCACCCGGCTCGCCAACGAGGTCGTCGCCCTCGGCCTGGTGCGGCCCACGCCGGTCGTGCCGCCACAGCGGGCGACCGGACCGGCCGAGCCGGAACCCCAGCCTCGCACCAGCGCGGGCCGCCGGGCCTCCTGAACCAGCGGCACACCGGCCGCCGGGGGCGGAAGCCATTCCACCCCCGGCAGCCAGTGGAGCGTTCCCAACGGCCCGTGGCCGGCGTCCCTCCTTGACACGAGGAGCACGGCGCGGAGCGCGATGAGCGGGCGCACAGCGCTCAGGACATGCCGAGCCACAGCTTCGGCTGCCGGGCCGTTCCGCACGGACGAGCGCGACGTCAGACATCGCCGTGCCCCGGGTACAGGTACGACAGGACGCCGAAGACTGCCGTCTGCGTGAGGGTCAGCCCAGTCCTGTCGGCGCCTTGCAGGACAAGGGCCAGTGCGAGGTCGATGGAATCGGCGGCCGACAGTACGGTCACTCCGACCGTAGATCTGCCGAAGCGATTGCGCTGACGCACGAGCGGGCCGCGTTCGGCGTCACGCAGTTCTTCCTCTCCCGTGCCGATCCGAAGGTATGCGTAGTCACGGTCTCCCAGCCCTATGCGGATGCCACGGCCCTTCTTGCCGAGAGAGCGCCGATTCCACGTGAGGGTCGCCTGGAGCCCGCCCACCCTGAGCCGTGTCCGCTCATCGATGAGGATGAGACCCTGCTTCAACTCGTCCGGATGAGAGACCGACGCCTCAGGCAGCCCTGGTGCGGCGAGCGTGGCCTGCCGGGGAACCGCCCCCACGGTGACGGTCACTTCTCCCTATTGCCCGGCCGTACCGGTCAGGGAGAGGTATGTGCGCTGCCGCTCGGCGGAGCGCGAGGGCATGCGCCGTACGAGATTGAAATCGAACCCGTGCACGTCGTTCACCGTTTCGTCGAAGCGGCCAGTCGATCGAGGCTGGGGAGGAGCTCGGTGATCAGCTCCCAAACGCGCGGCATCTCGATGGCCGACAAGCGCTGCGACTTCTCCGGCAACTGCTAACAGCGCCAACCTCGCAACGGCGCTACATGTTGCCTTGCCCGTTGTTGAACACCGACATAATGCCGGAAACGATCATTCCCGGCACGGTCAGCTGGGTGGTGTCGGTAGCCAGCAAAAGCATGGCCAGGGCCAGGTCGGTGCCATCGGCTGGCGGCAGGACGACCATGACGGCCCTCGATTCGCGAAAGGGGCCGCGCCGCCGCGTGACCGCACCTCGTTCGCTGTCCCGCAGTTCCTCCTCTCCAGAGTCCAGGCGGAGGTAGGTGTATCGGCGATCATCCAGGCTGATGCCAAGCCCACGTCCTTCCTTACGCAAGGCGCGCCGATTCTGAGTGACAGTGGCAGTCACTCCCCCGACAGCCAGTCGCGTCCGGACATCGACGGCGATGAGCCCTTCCGCGGGATTGTCAGGATGAGAGATGGAGCCGTCCGGCAGCCCCTCCGCGAGGAGCGTGGCTTCTTCGGGATAGGTGGTGATTTTCAAAGACACCTCCCCATACGGCCCCGCCGTGCCGGTCAGAAGCAGGAAGGTGGTCTTCCGTTCGGATCGAGAAGGCTTCTGCGGCACAAGCTCGAAGGTGAAACCCGACATGGCACATCACCGTCCCGCAGGAGCAGGAAGTTGATCGAGGCTGGGGAGGAGCTCGGTGATCAGCTCCCAAACGCGCGGAGTCTCGCTGAACACCAACCGGAGCTCGCTGTCGGGCGTCACCGCCCCCGGCATGATCGGCTCGGCGGGACGTTCCCGCAGCCAGTAGCCCAAGGGACCGCAGTCGAACACGGTGATCCCTCGGATGTCGGCGCCCCTGCCCTCGCGGTTGTTCCACGCCGCGGTCATTCGCCAGTTGCCGTTGAGCTGAAGCAGCAAGTGGGTGAAGACCGTCAGCTCGGGGTCGGCGAGCCCACCCTCGGCGGCGAGCGCCGCACGCAACCGCTCGGCGGTCTCCTCCACGTCGTCGGTGTTCGCTGCGGCAAGCGCCACGAATCCCGCGTCCATGAGACCGACCGTCGTGGTGATGGTCGTCGCCGCCGGAGGCTTGGCGCCCCTGTCACGCAGCCCCACCGCCCGCGCGAGTGACCACACGAGGGTGCTGAGGTCGGTGCGGACATACTCCGACTCCAGTTCGCCGGGCCACCCCTCGTACACGTAACAGGCATCGTTGCCGATGACCGCGCCATGGTTCGTCATGCCCTGGCCCCCGGTCATCTCGATTCCGACGAACACAACCGGTACGGCGAGGGCGTCCGCCAGATCGGCAAGTTCGGGGACGACGGCGTCATCGTCATTTATCAAGCCGACTTCCCGCAACTCGTTCCGGGCAGTCACCAGGTCAGCCGTAACCGCCTTCCCCTCGTACAGACAACCCAGGACCCCCAAATGGGCCGGGCCGAGCCGGAACCGGCCACGTGCGCTGTCGAAGGACGGCATCACGATCTCCCTGCGCTAGTCGAACGGATTGAGGCTGCTGAAGACCTTTCTGGCACCCTCGCCGATCGCCTTACCCGCCTTCTTCGCACCGGCCTCGATGTCGTCCCAGTGTTCGACGACCTTCGCACCGACGTAAACAGCGCCCGTGACGACGGTAGCGCCAATGGTGAAGGGATTGGGGCAGACCATCGCGACGGTAAGTGAAGCGTTGAAACCCATCTCGGCAACATCCGCGATATAACCGGCGCCATTGCGTTCGAAGGCCTCTCTGGGATCACCCTGTGAGATGACGTTGGCCACGCTGTAGCCGGTGGAGGCGACCGCGCCCAGGACGCCCAGCGACCGGACGGCGCCGGCGGTCCGGGCCACTGCTCCAAGCCGGGTGAGAGCGGTGGGCTCGACCTTCAAGATTGCGGCGGCGGCCTCCATCTTCTTCGGGTCCGCGGTGGCCGACCAGACCTTGAGCAGGTTCGCCTCTCCGGAAACTTGCACCTTCACACCGGCACGTGTTCTGCCGGCCAGCAGCTCGGCAAGCCGGTTGTCGCCGAAGGCGAGATTGAGAAGGTTGTTCACCCGGGTCCCGGCGAGCGCTCTGCCCGTTGTAACCGCCTTGGCGACGCCGTCCATCTCCAGCTGATGAGGAAGCAGGGACACATAGTCGCGGTAGAGCTTGCTCTTCATGAAGAGCTGCCGAGTGAGACCGGCGAGACCGGTGCCCGGAGCAGCGACAGATCTGGTGCGCGGTATCAGCTTTTTCGCCAGGGCGTTCGCTTTGCCCTGCACGGCTGTGTCGATCAGTGTCCTGAGCGCCGGTTTCAGGACCTGATTGTTAAACAGCACGCGGCTGAGGGATACGGCCTGAGTGGTGACGATCGGGACGGTAGCGGCGACCCCTTTGACATCACCCACGATCTTGAGGATGTTGGCGACCGTCGCCTCGTGCGGCGTGAGGGCCGGGATCGCCTTGCTGATCGCGGCAGCCTCGAGTCGCTTCAGGTAGTCGTCCAGCGACTCACCGGGCTTGCGCTGGAAATCCGAATTTCCAGTCTTGTTCGCCCAGTCCGCGACCGAGTTGACGGAGATGAGAGTCGCCGGGTCGATCTTGTTGCCATTCGCGACGATTTCCAGCGGTGGAAAGCCGGCCCACGCGAGCCCGGCGAACGGGTCACCGGTCTGCAATCGTCCAATAGCCGCCCGCTGCCTCAGGTCCTTGGCCGTGTCACTCCCCCAGCGCGGCATTTCCCCCAGCGGTGTGACGAATTGGGACGCCTGCAGGGGCCAGGCACGCTTAAAAACCTCATCCGCCGACCTGTTCAGGTCGTCCATAAGGCCGGCCAGACGTTCAAGCTCTTCTGGCCTGAAGCTCCGCGTCACGCCTTCCCCCATGCGGCGGGAGCCTACCTGTAACTTATCCTCTGATAAAGCGCTCCGAGAGGAGAAAAGGTGTCGTCTCCGCCCGAGGTGCAGGAACTCGAGAACAGGGCCGCCAAACTTCGGGAATTAGCCGGCGACGTGGAAAAACTGGTCGACGGCGTGAACGGTATGGCGGCCACTATGGAGTGGTCGGGCCCGTTGACCGACCGGGTACGCGGTGAGATCGGAACCTGGAGAACGCGCTGCGGCACGGTGGCGGCTCGGCTTCTCGACGAGGCCGATCGGCTGCAACGCGAGGCCCGCGACCTGGCGAACAGGCGCTGACGGGCGACATGCCAGACAACGTGCAGAACAAAATCTGCGAAGGCCCCGTCGAACGGGACGTCGACCGATCGGCAAGGGAGCATGCGATGCGCAGGGTTCTGACGTCCGTGGCGGCGGCTGCCGCGGTGACGGCTACAGTGACGGGCGCGAGTCAGGCACAAGCGGCGCCAGTCGCGCGCGTGACGGGCACGGCGGCGGACGCGAGCCAGGCGTCCGCTCCGGCCGTGCTACCCAAGGGTTTCCTGCTGAACGAGGCCAAGGTGAACGGCCCGCGCAGGCCGTGGGAGCACCTGAAGCTCACCGACAGCCTGAAGAAGCCCCTTGAGGTGAACCCGTGCGGACGCAGGGCCGCCCGCGACGGCCGCACCGCGAGCCGTACGTTCACCTATGTGGCGGAGACCGTCTACCGCGGCGAGCAGGTCGTGCTCTACCCGTCGGAGCAAGACGCGAAGGCGGCGATGCGGTCCGTACGCGCCGACCTGGCCGAGTGCGCCGCGAGAGGCCGCGGCGCGAACCGTCACTCGTACATGTGGAAGAGCACCGGCATCGGCGACGAGGCCCTCAGGATCGGCGGCTTCTTCTTCGAGAACCGCTCCCGCACCGTCGTCGTCCGCAGGGGAAGCGCGGTGGCGGTATACGTCAGGACCGGTCTGGTGACCAAGAGCCTGCCGGTCTCCCAGTTCCGGCCGCTGATCAAGGACGCCCGGACGATGGCCGCCAAGCTCTGCGGCCTGCCCGGCGTCTGCCGCCGGTGACCACGTCGGAGACGGCCTGCGGGTGGCGCCGCCGTCGGAACAGGCCGCTCCCCCAGCCCAGGCCGGGCAGCGTGAGGAACGCCTCGGCCTGGAGCGCGGAGAGGCCGATGCGCGGCAGATCACGGGCGGTCGGGTAGACCAGGAACCTCGGCTCCCACACCGGCCGGAACTTGGCGTTGAAGCGATACAACGACTCGATCTGGAACCAGCGGGACAGGAAGACGAGGATGCCGCGCCACGCGCGCAGCACCGGCCCCGCCCCCAGGCGCTCCCCCCGCGCCAGCGCGGAGCGGAACATCGCGAAGTTCAGCGACACCCTGGTCACGCCGAAGTCCGGCGCGGCCTGCAGGGCCCGGACGATCAGCAGCTCGTTGAGCCCGGGGTCGGCCTCGCGGTCGCGCCGCATGAGGTCGAGAGAGATGCCGTCGGCTCCCCAGGGCACGAAGTGCAGGACGGCCTGGACGTCCCCGCCCGGCGTCTGCTCGCCCTCGGGCGCCGCCCGGTGGGCGGTGACCACCAGGCATTCGGCGTCGGCGGGGTCGCCGAACCGGCCGAGCGCCATCGAGAAGCCCCGCTCAGTTTCGGTGCCGCGCCAGGAGTCGGCCGCGGTGCGGATACGCTCGCGCTCGGCCTCGCTCAGGTCCCCCGACCGCCGCACCCGGCAGGTGTAACCGAGCCGCTCCACCCGCTTGACCATCTGGCGCACGTTGCGCATGGCCCGGCCCTCCAGCGTGAACCCGGCCACCTCCACGACGGCCTCGTCCCCGATCTCCAATGCGTCGAGGCCGCCTTCCCTGGTCCACACCTCGCCGCCGGTCTCGCCGCAGCCGATGACGGCAGGGACCCACGCGTGCCGCCCGGCCTCCTCCAGGAACCGCCTGATCGCACCGGGCCACGCCTCCGGGTCGCCGATCGGGTCGCCGCTGGCCAGCATCACCCCGGCCACGACGCGGTAGGCCACGGCGGCCTTGCCGCTGGCCGAGAAGAGCACGCTCTTGTCCCGGCGGAGCGCGAAGTATCCGAGCGAGTCCTGCCGGCCGTAACGGTCGAGCAGCGCCCGCAGCCGCCGCTCGTCGTCCCCGGAGAGCGCCGCGACCGGTCGTTCCGGCCGGAGGGCGAGGTAGATCGTGGTGACGGCGGTGAGCGCGCCGAGCCCCGCGAGCGAGAAGTAGACCAGGTCGCCGGTGCGCTCGGACGTGAACACGACCGGCCCCTCCAGGCCGACCAGACCGAGCACGACGTGCCACACCTTGTCGCCGAAGCCGGGGCTGCCCGCGACCGTCCGGTGCTGCGCGGCGACGAGGATCCACCCGATCACGACGTCGAACGCGCCGAGCACCAGCAGGTTCCACAGCGCCCGCCAACGCGAGCGCGGGTCGGACAGGGCGTAGAACTCCCGTCTGCCGACCAGCAGCACCACCCAGAGAAGCAGCGAGACCGACGCGGCGACCGGGTGCCGGTGCAGCACCTCGAGCACGGCGCCCACCGGCAGCAGCACCACGACCGCGCGCCAGGCCCGCGCCTTGCGCCGCCTGAGAGCGTGGGCAAGCATGATCAGCAATATCCCGACCAGCAATGAGGCCGTCTCGGCGAGCGTGGTGACGCCGCCGGGCAGGACGCTCGCGATCTCGCTGATCCTGCTTCCGCGCAGGCGCGGGAACACGCCTTTGGCGATGTCCAGGATGCCGATGAACAGGGCGGCGTACGCTGCCGCCGCGGGCACCCATGGACGCGCTGTCCCGCTGCGGGAGATGTGGGTCCGACGGCTCACGGACGAGACCTTAGATGCTGATATCCGCTCCGGGAGCAGGGATCGCAGTCCTTAACCACTCCCTTACGCCCCCAGAGTACCTTTGCATGAACCGGCACCACGGGGGACTTCAGGAGAGGCCGGATTTGGAACTCACAACGGCATACGTGCAGGTCCTGTTCGTCGCGCTCGCCGTCGGGGGGCTGGTCGCGACGGTCTGGCTGTGGCCCCGGCTGAGCGGGCCGTCCTGGCGCTCCGTCGCCGCGCGAGCGGGCGTGCTGGTCGCCGACCAGACCCTGCTGCTGCTCGCGACCGCCGTCGTCGTCAACGCGTACTTCGGGTTCTTCGGTTCGTGGGGCGACCTGCTGGGCACGGACGCCACCGAGGCGCCGGCGATCATGGCGGGCTCGGCCGGTACGGCGGCCGGCGGGGCGGGCCTCGTCCGGGTGCTCGGCAGCAGGCCGGTGGAGGTCACCAGGCCGAAGGCGGGCCTGCCCGCGGGGCGTCTGGAGCAGGTGACGATCGCCGGGGCGAGGACCGGGCTGAGCTCGCCTGCGTACGTGTACCTGCCGCCGCAGTATTTCGACGCGAAGTACGCCGGTCGGCGCTTCCCTGTGATCCTCGGGCTGACCGGCTATCCGGGAGACGCGGAGAACCTGGTCACCCGGCTCGGCATGCCCGCGCTCACGGCGACCTCGATCCTCACCCACGAGATCGGCCCGACCGTCCTGGTGCTCATGCGCCCCACGGTCGCGCCGCCCCGGGACACCGAGTGCGTGGACGTGCCGGGCGGGCCGCAGGCCGAGACGTACTTCGCGTCGGACGTGCCGCGGGCGGTGGCCGCGGCGTTCCGGGTCGGCACCGAGGCCGCCAACTGGGGCGTTCTCGGCGAATCGGCCGGGGGCTACTGCGCGCTCAAGCTGACCATGCGGCACCCCGAGGCGTTCTCTGCCGCGGTGTCCCTGTCCGGGTATTTCCACGCCCCGGTGGACGTGACGACGGGCGACCTGTTCGGTGGGAACCGGCGGCTCCGGGACGAGAACGACCTGATGTGGCGGCTCGCCAACCTGCCGGCCCCGCCGGTGTCCGTCCTGGTGGCGAGCAGCCGTCAGGGCGAGTCCGGCTACCAGGCGACGACGGACTTCCTGGCGGCGGTGAAGGCGCCGATGAGGGCGTCCTCGTTGATCCTGCCGAGCGGGGGCCACAACTTCGCCACCTGGAACAGGGAGCTTCCCCAGGCCCTGCCCTGGCTCGCCCAGCAACTGCACGCGCCCGCGCAGACGCCGTCCCGGGCTGCGAGCGAAAAGGGAAGCAGGCGCCTCGCCCGCGAATCGCCCCGGCGCCCTCGCCCCGACCGGCACTCCCCCGCCCACAAGGTCGCGAAGAGGAGAGGCCTCAGGCCGGCGGGGAGGGCGTGAGGACGCCGCGGAGCGGGTCCCGGGCCGATCCCGCGCGACCGGCCCTGTAGATCAGCCGCGTCGATCAGCCGCGCTCGGCGGCCTCGACGACGTTGGCCAGCAGCATGGCCCGGGTCATCGGCCCCACCCCGCCGGGGTTGGGGGCGACGAAGCCCGCGACCTCGCGTACGTCGGGGGCCACGTCACCGGTGAGCTTCCCGTCGACCCTGGAGACGCCCACGTCGAGCACGGCCGCGCCGGGCTTGACCATGTCGCCGGTCACGAGGTGGGGCACCCCGGCCGCCGCGACCACGATGTCCGCCCGGCGCACGTGGGTCGCCAGGTCCTGGGTGCCGGTGTGGCAGAGCGTGACGGTGGCGTTCTCCGTCCGGCGGGTGAGCAGCAGGCCCAGCGGACGGCCCACGGTGATGCCCCGGCCGACCACGACGACCTCGGCGCCCTTGAGCGGTACGCCGTACTCCTGGAGGAGGACCACGATGCCGCGCGGGGTGCACGGCAGCGGGGCGTCGACCATGTGGACGAGCCTGCCCAGGTTGACCGGGTGAAGGCCGTCGGCGTCCTTGGCCGGGTCCATGCGCTCGATGAGCGCCTGGGTGTCCAGGTGGCGCGGCAGCGGCAGCTGGACGATGTAGCCCGTGCAGGCCGGGTCGGCGTTCAGCTCGTCGACCGCGGCCTCCACGTCCGCCTGGGTGGCGCTTTCCGGAAGGTCCTTGCGGATGGAGGTGATGCCGACCTCCGCGCAGTCGCGGTGCTTGCCCGCCACGTAGATCTGGCTGCCGGGGTCGTCTCCGACGAGGATCGTGCCCAGGCCGGGGGTGACACCCCGGGTCGCCAGGGCCTTCACCCGCTCCGCCAGCTCACTCTTGATCTTGGCGGCGGTCGCCTTGCCGTCCAGAAGCCGCGCGGTCATGGCTCTCCCTGTCCTTCCGGGGTCCTTCCGATGCTTTACTGTCCCCCCTCGCGCCGCTCGATGATCCGGCGGGTGAAGGGGATGAACTCCACGATCCGCCAGCCGAAGTAGGCGGCCAGCGCGGCGACGGGCAGCAGCGCGATCGGGCTGTTCCACACGCCGTTCATCGTCGCGAAGGAGCTCATGATCGTATCAAGGGGCATGGAGGGACTCCGTGGGGAGGATGGGGTGGGCGCTTCAGGCTAACCGCCCCACCGGGGTGATCGTGCCGTTTTCACCCCATCCATCCCGACAGTTGCCCCTCCGTGCCGGTACGTCGGCCTTCTCGATCAGTGGAAGAAGTGCCGGGTGCCGGTGAAGTAGAGCGTGATGCCCGCCTCCTTGGCCGCCTCGATGACCAGCTCGTCGCGGATCGAGCCGCCCGGCTCGACGATGGCCTTCACCCCGGCCTCCGCCAGCACCTGCAGGCCGTCGGGGAACGGGAAGTACGCGTCGGAGGCGCCGACGGACCCGGCCGCGCGCTCGCCGGCCCGGGAGACCGCCAGCCGGGCCGAGTCGACCCGGTTGACCTGGCCCATGCCGACGCCGACGGTCGCACCGCCGGACGCGAGCAGGATCGCGTTGGACTTCACCGAACGGCAGGCCCGCCAGGCGAAGGCCAGATCGGCCAGCACCTCGGGCGAGGCCGCCTCTCCCGTCTTCAGCTCCCACGTGGACGGGTCGTCACCGGGCGCGTCCACGCGGTCGACCGTCTGCACGAGCAGGCCGCCGTCGATACGGCGGAACTCCGCGGCGTTCTCCGGCCCCTGCGGGCAGGCGAGCAGGCGGATGTTCTTCTTCTCCCTGAGCACGTCGAGGGCGTCCGCCGCGAACGACGGCGCGACCAGCACCTCGGTGAAGATCGGCGCGATCTGCTCGGCCAGTTCGCGGGTCACCTCGCGATTGACCGCGATCACCCCGCCGTACGCGGAGACCGGGTCGCACTCGTGCGCCTTGCGGTGCGCCTCGACGGCGTCGGCGCCCACCGCGATCCCGCAGGGGTTGGCGTGCTTGATGATGGCCACGCACGGCTCGGCGAAGTCCCAGGCGGCCCGCCACGCGGCGTCGGCGTCCACGTAGTTGTTGTAGGACATCTCCTTGCCGTGGAGCTGCTCGGCGTTGGCCAGGCCGTCCTTGCCGCCGGTGTAGAGGGCCGCTCCCTGGTGCGGGTTCTCGCCGTACCGCAGGGCGGCCTTGCGCTTCCACGCCGCGCCCATGAAGGACGGCCAGTCGCCCTCGGGCGCGTACACGTTGGCGAACCAGGACGCGACCGCGACGTCGTAGGCGGCGGTGTGCGCGTACGCGGTGGCGGCCAGCCTCCTGCGCTCGGTCAGCGTGAAGCCGCCCTCGGCGACCGCGGCGAGCACCTCGCCGTACGCCGCGGGGTCGACGACCACGGCCATCGTGCCGTGGTTCTTGGCGGCGGCGCGGATCATCGCGGGCCCGCCGATGTCGATCTGCTCGACGCACTCGGCGTCGGAGGCGCCGGAGTTGACCGTGGCGGCGAACGGATACAGGTTCACCACCGCGAGCTGGAACGCTTCGATCTCCAGCTCCTCCAGCTGCTTGACGTGGGAGGGGTTGGCGCCGTCGGCGAGCAGCCCGGCGTGGACCCGCGGGTGGAGGGTCTTGACCCGTCCGTCCAGGCACTCGGGGAATCCGGTGAGCGACTCCACCTTGGTGACCGGCACGCCGTAGGAGGCGATCGCGGCGGCGGTGCCGCCGGTCGACACGATCTCCACGCCCGCGGCCTCGAGCCCCCGCGCCAGGTCTTCCAGACCCGTCTTGTCGTAAACGGTGATCAGCGCACGGCGGATGGCGATGCGGGTCACTTCGTGATCCTTCCTGGTTTCGGGCCGTCTGCGGCCTGTCCTGCGACTCGTCCCGTCCCCAGGCGCACGGTCCGCCCGGTCAGGGTCCAGCCTTCGCGGGCCATGCGGCCCACCGTCTCGACGAGAAGACGCCGCTCGACCGTCTTGATGCGCTCGTGCAGCGACTCCTCGTCGTCCCCCTCCCGTACGGGCACCGCCTCCTGGGCGATCACCGGTCCCGTGTCCACGCCCGCGTCGACGAGGTGCACCGTGCATCCGGTGACGCGGACGCCGTACGCGAGGGCGTCGCGCACGGCGTGCGCACCGGGGAAGGCGGGCAGCAGCGCCGGATGGGTGTTGACGACGGGAAACGCGCCCAGCACGCGAGGGCCCAGGATCTTCATGAAACCGGCGGAGACCACGAGGTCGGGCTTGTGCTCGGCGATGCGCCCGGCCAGCCTCTCGTCCCACTCCTCCCGGGTCGGATGGTCGCCCACCCTCTCCACGAACGTGGGGACGCCGGCGCGCTCGGCCCGGGCCAGACCCTCGATGCCGGTACGGTCGGCCCCGACGGCGACGACGGCCGCGCCGAACGCGTCGTCGATCGCCGCGTCCAGCAGCGCTTGCAGGTTGGTCCCCGAACCCGAGACGAGGACGACGAGCCGGGCGGACAGAGCGGAACTCCTTTGTGAGCTGCCTTCGTTTTGCAGGTGATTGCCGGGAGATGGTTCCTTAGAGAATGGTCGAGCGTGGAGGACCGTCCCTCGACGCAGCTAAAGCGTATCGGGCGCCGGCCATCACGACTGACGACGGGTTATGCGGAACGCGAGGCGAGGAGACCGTGACAACACCCCTACAGACGCCGACCCCTGCGACCGGAGGTCGCAGGGCTCTCGTGCTCGCCATCATGGCGCTGGTCTTCACGCTGATGCTGCCGGCGGCCGGGCTGGCGCTGTCGATATTCGCGATCGTCATCGCGATCCGTGACATCCGCCTGCTCAACCGCGAACGACGCGGGATCGGGATGGCGACCGGGGCCGTCGTGCTCTCGTCGCTCGCGTTCGTCCTGGGGATCGTGACCACGGGATTCCAGCTCTACTTCTCCGACGAGCTCAACGCGTACAACGAGTGCCGCAAGGGCGCGGGCACGGTAGCGGCCCAGCAGGACTGCTCCGAGCAGCTGATGCGGGCGTTCGAACGGAAGATGGGCGTGGCCTGGCCCGCCGGAGTCCCGGCCCCCGCCTGACGGCACGACCGCAGGTGAGCCGTCCGCGCCGTCGCGGACGGCTCACTGGTCTTGCCCTTGACGCGCGGGTCAGGGGTTAGCGTCGCGGGGCCGTGCGGCCGTGCCTGGTCGAGACGCCGCACGAGCGTCCCCTGTCCCGACACCGTGGGAGTTCCCATGCCCCCGACCCTGCCCCGCACCGCACGGGAGATCCGGCTCGCCGAGGTTCCGTCCGGCCTTCCCGGCCCCGAGCATCTGACCGTCGCCGAGGTCCCACTGCCCGTGCCGGGGGCCGGTGAGGTCCTGGTGCGCAACCGCTGGTTCCAGGTCTTCCCTTCGCTGCGCACGCTCATCGCCGGGGGCGTGCCCGGCACGCCCTTCCCTCCGCTCCGCCCCGGAGACGCGCTGTTCGGCCCGGCCGTCGGCGAGGTCGTCGCGGCCCCTGCCGGCGGCGATCTGCGGCCGGGCGACCTGGTCGCGCATTTCCAGGGCTGGCGTGAGTACGCCGCGGTTCCCGCGGCCGCGCCGCTGGGCGACGCCCTGCCCGACCCGGCCGCGCACCTCGCGTCCGGTGCGACCGCGTACGCCGCCCTGACCCGGGTCGCCCGCCTGCGCGCGGGCGAGACGGTGCTCGTCACCGGGGGCGCCGGAGGCGTCGGGTCGCTCGCCGGCCAGATCGCCCGGCTGCTGGGCGCGGCGCGCGTGATCGGCACCACCGGCTCGCCGGCCAAGGCCGGGCGCATGACCGCCGAGCTCGGCTACGACGCGGCGGTGCTCCGCGACGGCGGCCCGATCGGCGGGCGCCTGACCGAGGCGGCGCCCGACGGCGTCGACGTGGTCGTCGACACCGTCGGCGGCGAGCAGCTCCAGGCCGCGGTGGCCGCGGCGCGGCCCGGCGCCCGGCTCATCGTGGTCGGCACCCTGGCCGCCCAGCTGTCGCCCGCGTCCGGCGGCACGACGGCCCCGGTGGAGCTGGACGCCTTCCAGCTCATCGCCAAGAACATCACCCTGCGCGGCCTTACCGGCGTCGACGACGAGATCCACACGGAGTGGACGGAGCGCTTCGGCTCCTGGCTGCGCTCGGGCGCCGTCACCTTCCCGCACACGCGGATCGCGGGCATCGAACGCGCGCCGCTGGCGTTGCGTGAGTTGTTCGAGGGGCGGCACGTGGGGACGGTCGTCGTAGAGACGTGAAATGAAAGCAGCCGGGAGGTCTCATGCGGATCGGCGACGCCGCGGCGGCGGCCGGGACCACGCCACGCGCCCTGCGCCTGTACGAGCAGCGCGGATTGCTCCTGCCGCCCCCGCGGACCTCGTCGGGCCAACGGGAGTACGGCCCGCGGGACATCGCCCGCATCCGCCTCGTGCGCCGGCTGCTCGCCCTCGGCCTGACCATCGAGGACGTCGCCCGCTGCGCCGACCGGCTGGACCTGCTGGAGGGCGACGCGCTCCCGCCGTACGGCAGCCCCGGCTGCACCGGCGGCGGCAGCGGCAGCGGCAGCGGGGTCGTGCAACGCCGGATCGCCGCCCTGGACGCCGAGATCGCCCGCCTGACGGACCTGCGGGACCGGCTCGCCTCGGCCGTCGCCGAGCCGGACCGGACGGATCAGTCGCGGTCCCAGGCGTAGGGATCGACGTAGATGACGTGACCCCCGCGGTCGTCGGTCTCGTCCACGATGTCCTTGCGCGGCGTCGGCGGGGGGCTCGGGGCGCGACGCTTCGCGGCCGGTTTGCGTGGTCTGTCGGAGACCGGAGAGGGAGCCCCGGTCCGCGGCGCGCCCATGTCGTCGAAGGTCTCCGCCGCCGCCGCGGCGTGTTCGTCGGTCCAGTCGTCCCTGATGACCGGGATCGGCTGGGTGTCCGCCTCGGTGGCGTCCAGCCAGTGGCCGGGCAGGTGGGCGCCGCGGGCGGGCCGTACCCGCCCGGCCGCCTTGGCGATCACGGCGCCGGCCTTCCGCACCGGCTCGGGCGGGGTGGCAGGCCGCCGGGAGATCAGCCACCAGTTGGCGATGCCGGCCGAGATGCCGGCGGCCACGCCGACCTCCAGCGTGACCGACAGCGCCACCTCCCAGGGGGACGGCCCCACCGCGGCCAAGCCCGCCCCGCCGAGGGGGCCGCCCGACAGCGCGGCGAGCGTTCCCGCGACGAGGCCGGAGGTGATCCCGCAGACGAATCCCCACAGCGGCGCGGCCTCGATCGAGGGGGTCGGCGCGACCCGGGCCGTCACCACTCCGGCGACCGCGCCGGCCGCGAACGGCACCGCGATCACGCCCATGACCCAGGGGGGCGCGGCGCCGGACGGCGGCAGCGCGCCCAGCAGCGGCAGCATGGGCACCGCGCTCAGCTTGACCCCGGTGGGCGCGACCAGCGTCCCGGCGCCCACCGCGAACCCGGGCCCCGAGATGTAGGCCAGGCCCCAGACGACAGCGTTGAAGAAGTAGAGGACCTCCAGGAGCAGGAGCAGCAGGCCGCCGACCACTCCGGGGCTGAGGACCTCCGACATCTGCTGGATCCGGGCGAAGTTGACCGCAACGGCCCCTAGGACAAGCACGGCCCCGGCCACGAGCATCAACGCGGTCGCGACGGCCGTACCGGCCACGAGCGACCGCGGTCGCTCGGGCAGCAGCCGCAGCATCGACCGCCACGGCCCGATCGTGCGTGCGGTGGCCACCGACCCGGTGACGAAGGCCAGCAGCAGGTGGCTGACCAGCGCCTCTCCGAGGAACGGCTCCATGATCTCGTTGCCGGAGACGAGGGCGATCACCCCGGCGAGCAGCGCGTACGGCGCGGCCAGCGAGATGCCGGCCTGGGCGAAGAGCGCGAGCTGGGCGCGGCGCCGGGCGTTCTCGATGTCGCGCGGCGTGCCCTTGGGCAGCCGGGCCGGCATCCGCACCCGCAGGTCGGCGTCCCGCGCCATCCACAGACCGGCCCGGTAGAGCAGCACCCCCGGCAGGATCATCAGGCCGATGGGCAGCAGGCCCACCCGGCCGCCGGGGATCGCGAAACCGGCGTGGTGGGCGGCGAGCCAGAGCTGGCAGGCCGTACGGAAGACCCCCGGCAGGCCCTCGCCGAACGGCCCGCGGGGCGCGGCCATCCAGCCGATGAGGGTGAGCGTGGTGAGCACGGCGAGGCCGACGCCGAGCGTCCCGACCGCGGCCAGCATGCCGGAGACGGGCAGCGGACGGCGGGTCTCCTCGTCGTCGCCCGCCCCCATGCGGCCGAGCACGACACGGGGAGCGGTCCTGAATTGATCGAGAAGGCCCGTCACGCTACCGCATCATCCCAGCCCCACGGCCTCCCTCCACGTCGCCACGCCGTCCACCCCCCAAATCGCCGTGATCTTGTAGTTTGTTGCACATCAGCCGCCCAAGCTGGGCACGGAGCATCCGTGATCTTGCAGAAAAATCGCGGGCACCGCTGCGACCTGGGCTCATACGCATCGTGACCTTGCACTTCATCGAGAAGTGCAAGGTCACGAACGACGAAACCGCTGGCAGGAGCGCCGATCGCCCGGCGACTGCATGATCACCAACGGTGGTGGCGCAGGCCAAAGGGCCGCCTGCGACAAACTACAAGATCACGCGGACATGATGTCGCGCATCAGGCGGGCGGTCTCGCTGGGCGTGCGGCCCACGCGGACGCCGACCTTCTCCAAGGCCTCCTTCTTGGCCTGGGCGGTGCCGGCGGAGCCGGACACGATCGCGCCGGCGTGGCCCATGGTCTTGCCCTCGGGCGCGGTGAACCCGGCCACGTAGGCGACGACCGGCTTGGTCACGTGCTCGTCGATGTAGGCCGCGGCACGCTCCTCGGCGTCGCCGCCGATCTCGCCGATCATCACGATCGCGTCGGTCTCCGGGTCGTCCTGGAACGCCTGGAGAGCGTCGATGTGCGTCGTCCCGATGACCGGGTCGCCGCCGATGCCGACGCAGGTGGAGAAGCCGATGTCACGCAGCTCGTACATGAGCTGGTAGGTCAGCGTGCCGGACTTCGACACCAGGCCGACGCGGCCCTTGGTGGTGATGTCGGCCGGGATGATGCCCGCGTTGGAGGCGCCGGGCGAGGCGATGCCGGGGCAGTTCGGGCCGATGATGCGGGTCTTGTTGCCCTTGGAGACGGCGTACGCCCAGAACTCCGTGGTGTCGTGGACCGGCACGCCCTCGGTGATGACCACGCACAGCGGGATCTCGGCGTCGATGGCCTCGCGGACGGCGGCCTTGGTGGCTGCCGGGGGCACGAAGACGACGGACACGTCGGCGCCCGTCTGCTCCATGGCCTCCTTGACCGTGCCGAAGACCGGCAGGCCCTCGTGCGTGATGCCGGCCTTGCGGGCGTTCACGCCGCCCACGACCTTGACGCCGGCGGCGAGCATGCGGCGGGTGTGCTTGGTGCCCTCACCACCGGTCATGCCCTGAACGATGATCTTGCTGTTCTCGGTGAGCCAGATAGCCATTACGCACCTACCGCGGCGAGCTCGGCGGCGCGCTTGGCCGCTTCGTCCATGGTGTCGACCAGCTCGACCCGCGGCAGCGCGGCGTCGGCCAGGATCTGCCGCCCCAAGGCGGCGTTGTTGCCGTCCAGGCGGACGACCAGCGGGTGGGTCACTTCCTCGCCCCGGCTCTGCAGGAGCTGGAAGGCCGAGACGATGCCGTTGGCGACCGCGTCACAGGCGGTGATGCCGCCGAAGACGTTCACGAAGACCGACTTCACCGACGGGTCGGACAGGATGATCTCCAGGCCGTTCGCCATGACCTCGGCCGAGGCGCCGCCGCCGATGTCGAGGAAGTTGGCCGGCTTGGGCTGGCCGGGGAACTCCTCACCCGCGTACGCCACCACGTCGAGCGTGGACATGACCAGACCCGCGCCGTTGCCGATGATGCCGACGTTGCCGTCCAGCTTGACGTAGTTGAGGTGCTTCTCCTTGGCCCGGGCCTCCAGCGGGTCCTCCGCGGCCTTGTCGACGTACGCGGCGTGCTCCGCCTGGCGGAAGTTCGCGTTCTCGTCGAGGGTGACCTTGCCGTCGAGCGCCTTCACCTGGCCGTCGGCCGACAGGATCATCGGGTTGACCTCGACGAGCGAGGCGTCCTCGTCGACGAAGACCGCCCAGAGCTTCTCGATCAGCTCGGCGGCGCCGTCCAGCGCCTGCTGCGGCAGGCCGCCCGCCACCGCGATCTCGCGGGCCGTGGCGCGGTCGACGCCCGTCAGCGGGCTGACCGGCACCTTCGCCACCTTCTCCGGCGCGGTGTGCGCGACCTCCTCGATGTCCATGCCGCCGGAGGCGGAGCAGATGGCGAGGAAGGTGCGGTTGGCGCGGTCGAGGAGGAAGGAGAAGTAGTACTCCTCCGCGATCTGGCTGGCCTCCTCGATCAGGACCTTGTGGACCGTGTGGCCCTTGATGTCCATGCCGAGGATCTGCGTCGCCTTCGCGTGCGCGTCGGCGGCGTCGTCGGCCACCTTCACGCCGCCGGCCTTGCCGCGCCCGCCGGTCTTGACCTGGGCCTTGACGACAACGCGTCCGGTGAGCTGCTCGGCAGCCGCCCGCGCCTCCTCCGGTGTGTGCGCGACGATTCCGCGCGGCACCGGGATGCCGTACTCCGCGAAGAGCTCCTTCGCCTGATGTTCGAACAGGTCCACGAGGGTCCGTCCCTTTTGATGTCCGAGGCCGGGCGCCGTCGTCCCGCCCGGCGTTTCCGCGCATGAAGCCTAGTCCCCGTACGAGCGTGACCGCGTCGTCGGGTCCCACCGGAGCCTTGTCAACAACCCTGCAGTACGGCAGGGTTGGGCAAAATGCCTAAACGGTGGCTGGAACCGCCGAACGCACCCATTCCACGATCTCCTGCGTCGTGGAGCCGGGCGTGAAAATCCGGGCGACTCCCATCTTCGCCAGTTCGGGGATGTCCGCCTCCGGAATGATGCCCCCGCCGAACACGACGATGTCCTCGGCGCCCTCTTCCCGCAGGACCTCGAAGAGCCGGGCGAACAGCGTCATGTGGGCGCCGGACAGGATGGACAGCCCGATCGCCGCCGCGTCCTCCTGGATCGCCGTACGGACGATCTGCTCGGGCGTCTGGTGCAGCCCCGTGTAGATGACCTCCATGCCCGCGTCGCGCAGCGCCCGCGCCACCACCTTGACTCCGCGATCGTGCCCGTCGAGCCCCGGCTTCGCGACGACGACCCGAATCCTGCCTGCCATGAAGACCTCCCGCAGATGGTGCTCGCTGCCCGAAGCGTAACCGCCGCCCGGGGCACGGCCCCGGAACGCCCCCATACGTCAGCCGCCCATCGGCCGTTCCCGTCTTCATCTCCTGAGGGGTCATCCGCGTGCGAGTTCGGGGGGAACGCGTCCGGCCTTTTACCGCGGAATGGCAGTCGGCCGCATACCGCATCACAAATTGAAAACTCACAGGAGATGCTGATTTTCGTGACACTCCCGTGATCATGAGTCGCAATGATTTCCGGGCTGCCCTCCTGATCATGAGGGCACCTACGGGAGGAATCACTGTGAAACGAGCATTCTTGGCGCTGGCGTGCGCCGCGACGGCCGCGCTCGTGGCGCCCGCCGTCGCCGCCCCCGCGCAGGCTCAGACCTCTACTCGGGCCCAGGCCCCCGCCGCCGACCCCGTGGCGGCACTGCGCAAGCAGTTCGTCGCCGGCCACGGCGTACGGTTCGTCTCCACTGGCACGCTGAGCCTGGCAGGCGTCACGGCCATCAAATACACCTCGAACGGCGGCTACGCCTTCGGCCGGTCCGGCGTCGTCGCCTCGGACAGCACCCAGAAGTCCAAATACAGCGAGCTGCTGAAGGACGAGGACGACGACCTGAAGGACGCGGAGAAGCCTCTCCGCATGATCGTCATCGGCTCGACCGGCTACTTCTCGGGCGGGGTCTACACGAGCCTGCTCCCCGAGGGCAAGACCTGGCTGCGGCTCCCCGGGCTGCGGCCGAACTCCTCGGCGAGCCCGCTGAACCCCCTCGACTGGCACAACCTCAAGGCGGTCCTCGCCACCACCAAGGCCAAGGGCCCCGGCGGCAGAGTCAACGGCGCGAAGACCACGCTCTATCGCGGCACCATCACGCTGGGCCAGCTCATGAAGGCCAACCCGGGCGCCAAGGACAGCCTGGCCGCCATTGGGTCCAACCCCGCCAAGAACGTGGTGTCCTGGAAGCTGTGGATCGGCTCCGACCAGCTCGTCCGCCGCGCCTCGGCCAGCGTCGACCTGAAGCTGAAGTCCGAGGGCGAGTCCTTCACCTTCAACCTGTCCACCGACAGCACGTTCGCCGGCTGGGGCAGGAAGGTCACGGTCAAGGCGCCGCCGAAGAGCAAGGTCGCCAAGCTGTCCGACCTCGACGGCGACGTGCCGGAGACGTCGGGCACCGTAATCCTGCCCAACTGAACCGGGCGAGGCCGATCAGGCACTGAACCGTGCGGCCGAGCCCCTCGCACGGCGTGGCACAGCGGCGGCCGGCTCCTGGGTGATCATCGCCCGGGGACCGGCCGCTCCGTTCGTTCCGGCCGGGCGCGCGCCGCCCGTACGCCCGCCCGGCCACCCGACCGGCCGCCGCACTAACTGCGGGCGGGCGTGGGCGATCCGGCCCCTCGTGACAGCGGGAGCACGGGGATGCGCAGGGTGATCGTGCCCGCGGTGGGGAAGCGGAACGTGACGTCGATGGGAGTGGCGCCGAGCGGGCGGTGGATGCCGACGAGCTCCAGGTGCGGGCGGTCGTGGCCTTGCTGGAGGGAGACGGCCCCGTGAGGGGGGATCGTCACGTTGACGGCCTGCTGCGGAGAGGACGGCCCTTGCCGGTAGACGACCCGCTCGGCGTGGACGGTGCTGACGCCGTCGAGCGTCTGCGGTCTGTCGCTGTTGTTGACCAGGGTCAGGTACAGCCCCAGGTCGTCGCCGGCCTTCTGCTCGTTCATGGGCGGGGCGAGGATATGGACGTGCAGCAGCCGCACCTGGCCGACCTGCCCGTCGACCAGACCGCTCCTGCTCCAGGTGGCGTGGGGCCTGGCCCGCTGCTGCGGGGAGTCGCAGGCCTGTAGCGCCAACGCCAGGCAGGTCGCGAGCAGGATGCACAGCGCCGCTACTCGCCGGTGATCCGTACGACGACGGTGAGATGACGTGTTCATGCGGCGCTCCCTGGTCAGGCAGCCGAGAATGCGGCGCTGCGGGTCGTCCACCTGGCATGCGGTCCGATGACGTGAAATAAGCCGAATGCAATCGCCGGCTGCGTCGCCCACGGTGATCCCGCCGAGTTGGCCGCTGATCGCCCCCGCTTCGCGGGTCTTGCCCGGGCCCGGAAAAGCCTCCACGCGCTCCGAGAATGCCCCGTCACGATCACACGGCGACGAAGCGGCGTTCGTACGTGGCCATGGCGCATGCGCGCCAGGCCTCCCCGCGCGCGAGTGACACCGCCCACCCCGCGCGCGTGTGACATCGCTCCACGCCAGTATGCGACCGGTCCCGCGGCGGTCGCAAGACAACGGAAACGCCCGTGACCTGGGCTCTTACCTGCTCTCCAACGCGCGGGCTGCGGCCTGGCCGCGTTTCCCGCCACCTCCGCCCCCCGGGGCATGGCACCGGGGGGCGGGGCTCAGAGCTCGTCGATCAGAGCTTGTCGATGGGGGCGTAGGCGAGCAGCAGGGTCTTCTCGCCCTCGCTGCCGAAGTCGATCTTCACGCGCGTCTTCTCGGCCTGACCGTCCACCGCCACCACGGTGCCGAGCCCGAACGTGTCGTGGGTGACCCGGTCGCCCGGCGACAGGTTCGGGATCTGCCGGCCGCCGGTCTTCTGCGCGGGAGCCGTACGGGCGGCCGGGCGCGAGGTCGCGGCGGACCAGGCGGTCTTGCCCGGATCGCCGCGCCACTCGATCAGGTCGCCCGGCACCTCGGACAGGAAGCGCGAGGCGGGGTTGAACGACGGCGCGCCCCACGCCGAGCGGACCGCCGACCTGGACAGGTAGAGCCGTTCCATCGCCCGGGTGATGCCGACGTACGCCAGCCTGCGCTCCTCCTCCAGCTCCTTCGGGTCGCTCAGCGAGCGCATGTGCGGGAAGACGCCGTCCTCCATGCCGGTGAGGAACACCACGGGGAACTCCAGGCCCTTCGCGGTGTGCAGGGTCATCAGCGTGACCACCCCGCCGTGGTCGCCCCCGTCCGGGGCGCGCTCCCCCGGGGGGACGACCCCGCCAGACCCTCCCGGGATCTGGTCGGCGTCGGCGACCAGCGAGACCTGCTCGAGGAAGTCGACGAGCGTGCCCTCCGGATTGGCCTCCTCGAACTCGGCGGCCACCGCGATCAGCTCGTTGAGGTTCTCCAGCCGGCTCTCGTCCTGCGGGTCGCCCGAGGTCTCCAGCTCCGTCCGGTAGCCGGTGACGCTCAGCACCTCCTCCGCCAGGTCCGGCAGTGGAAGCTCCTTGGCGCGCAGCTCGTCGAGCATCGCGACGAAGTCGCGGATCGCGTTCAGCGAGCGGGTGGCCACCCCCGGCGCCTCGTCGGCCCGGCGCAGCGCGTCCCAGAAGGCGATGCGCTCCCGGTTGGCGAACGCCTCGACCATCGCCTCGGCACGATCGCCGATGCCGCGCTTGGGCACGTTGAGGATGCGCCGCAGCGACACCGTGTCGTTGGGGTTGGCCAGGACCCGCAGGTAGGCGAGCAGGTCCTTGACCTCCTTGCGCTCGTAGAACCGCACCCCGCCCACGACCTTGTACGGCAGGCCGGTGCGGATGAAGATCTCCTCGAACACGCGGGAGGCGGCGTTCGTGCGGTAGAAGATCGCCACGTCGCCGGGGGTGACGCCGTGGTCGTCGCTGAGCCGGTCGACCTCCTGCGCGACGAACATGGCCTCGTCGTGCTCGTTGTCGGCCGCATAACCGATGATCTTCGGACCCGCCCCCTGGTCGGACCACAGGTTCTTGGGCTTGCGGCCCTCGTTGCGGGAGATGACCGAGTTGGCGGCGTTCAGGATCGTCTGGGTGGAGCGGTAGTTCTGCTCCAGCAGGATCGTCCGCGCGTCCGGATAGTCGCGCTCGAACTCCAGGATGTTGCGGATCGTCGCGCCACGGAAGGCGTAGATCGACTGGTCGGCGTCGCCGACGACCACCAGCTCGGAGGGCTCGACGCCCTCCCGCACCACGTCGCCGTCGGCGGTGCGCACCTCGGGCCGCCCGACCAGCTCGCGGATCAGCGTGTACTGCGCGTGGTTGGTGTCCTGATACTCGTCGACCATCACGTGCCGGAACCGCCGCCGGTAGTGCTCGGCCACGTCCGGGAAGAGCTGGAGCAGCGTGACCGTCAGCATGATCAGGTCGTCGAAGTCCATCGCGCCGGCCTCGGTGAGCCGCCGCTGGTAGGTGCGGTACGCCTCGGCGAGGGTCCGCTCCAGATGGGTCGAGGCCCGGTCGGCCGCCGTCTCGTAGTCGATCAGCTCGTTCTTGAAGTTGCTGACCTGGGCCGAGAAGGACCGCGGCGGGTAGCGCTTGGGGTCGAGGTCGAGCTCGCGGCACACCATCGCCATGAGCCGCTGCGAGTCGGCCTGGTCGTAGATCGAGAAGCTGGAGGAGAAGCCCAGCCGCTTCGCCTCGCGCCGCAGGATCCGCACGCAGGCGCTGTGGAACGTCATGACCCACATGGCCCTCGACCGCGGCCCGATGAGCTTGTCGACCCGCTCCTTCATCTCGCGGGCTGCCTTGTTGGTGAAGGTGATCGCGAGGATCTCCCCCGGCTGGACGCCGCGCTCCGCCAGCAGGTAGGCGATGCGGTGCGTCAGCACCCTGGTCTTTCCGGAGCCGGCCCCGGCGACGATCAGCAGCGGGCTGCCCTGGTGGGTGACGGCGTCCCGCTGCTGCGGGTTGAGGCCGTCGAGCAACGGATGAGTGGCGGCTCGGGTGGACACTCTCCTTAGGTTATGGCCGCGCACCGACATCCGGAGCCCACTCGCCCGGCAAGTCACGTTTAAGGTGATGTGCCGGACCATGAGGAGGCTGCTCGTGCTGGACGAGGCGGATATCAAGAAGGTGCTGGTGGTCGTCGCACACCCCGACGACATCGACTTCGGCGCGGCGGGCACGGTCGCCCGGCTGACCGAGGCGGGAGCCGAGGTGACGTACTGCCTGGTCACGGACGGCGACGCGGGCGGGTTCGACCGTGCGGTGGACAACGGCGGCATGGCCGCGCTGCGCCGGGCCGAGCAGACGGCCGCCGCCAAGTGCGTGGGCGTGAGCGACCTGCGCTTCCTCGGCTACCAGGACGGCGCGGTCGAGCAGACGCTCGGCCTGCGGCGGGACATCGCCCGGGTGATCCGCCAGGTGCAGCCGGACCTGGTCATCACCTCGACCCCTGAGCGCAACTACACGCGGATCAGCCCGAGCCACCCCGACCACCGCGCGGTCGGCGGCGCCACCCTCGACGCCGTCTACCCCGACGCCCGCAATCCCTACGCCTTCCCCGAACTGCTCGCCGACGAGGGCCTGGAGGCCTGGACCGTCCGCGAGGTGTGGCTCACCGGCGGCATGACCCCCGACCACTACGTCGACGTCACCTCCACCGTGGACCGCAAGATCGCCGCGCTGCGCGCGCACGAGAGCCAGACCTCGCACATCCCCGATCTGGACGGCATGATCAGGGGCATGCTCTCCGGTCACGCCGCCGCCGCGGGCCTCCCCGAGGGCTCGTACGCGGAGGCGTTCCAGCTCGTGATCACCGCCTGAGCCGGGCGGACCGGGTCCTCCACCCCCGGGTGGAGATCGCCTGATCTCCACCCCGGTTTTCCACCCTCGCGCCGATCCGGTGCGCGCCCGATATTCCTACCGTCGAGCGCATGGAAACCACACAGATCGTCGCCCTCGCCCTCGTCGTCGTCGCCTTCGTGATCTACCGGCAGATGAGGCCGAGGCCCGTCGCCAGGCCTGTGGCGTTGATCATCGCCGCCGTGATGGTCCTGGCCGGTCTCAGCGGCGGCGGGCTCGTCGACGCCGGCCACGCGTCGCTGAGCATCGCGGTGCTCGTCGCGGAACTCCTCGTGGCCGCCGGTCTCGGCGTGCTGCGGGCCATGACGACGCGCGTGTGGCGTGACCAGCACGGCGTGGCGTGGTCGCAGGGCGGCGTCCCGACCCTCATCGCCTGGGTGGGCTCCATCGCGGTCCGGGTCGCGATGATGGCCCTGACCTCCTTCCTCGGCCTCGCCTCGTCGCAGAGCTCCGTGCTCCTGTTCGTCGGGGTGACCCTCGGTGTGCAGTTCCTCGTCGTCGCCCGGCGGGCGAACGCCCTGCCCATCGGCCCCGCATCGGGCATCCAGACGGCCCGCTAACGTCGGGATGTGCCCAGTCGTGACGGACATGTCCAGGCCGGCCCGGAGTCCAGCCGCAGGAACGCGATCGCCGGCGCGTTTCTGCGGCTGGCTGTGATCGCCCTGCTGGTCGGCGGGCAGGCGACCGGCCCGCCGGGGTTCGGCCTGACCGGCGACCGGCTCGCCATCACCGCGCTGACCGCCGCGATCGCCGTGACGCTGTCCCTCATGGTCGTCATCCGGCTGCGGCCGATCCTGCCGGGACGCTGGAACGACGGGCCGGCGGAGGCCGTCCTCGTCGGGCTCACCATCGTGGCGGCCATCGCCCTCGACATGGTCTCGGACAGCGGCCCGGCCGTCGCCGTGCTCATGTTCGCCGTCGGGGCCGCCGCCGTACGGCATCCGCTGAGATGGTCGCTGCCGCTCCTGCTGCTGGCGCTCGCGGGTCTGGGATCGAGCGTCGCGGGACTGCTGCCGCCGCCGTTGACCCCCGAAGCGCAGCAGCGCGACCTCAGCCTGTGCGTCTCGATCTGCGTGGTCTTCGCGGTCGCCTTCGCCATCAGGCAGCGCAGGGCCGCCACCGCCGCCCAGGCGGGCGAGGCCGTGCTGGCCGAGCGCGCCCGGATCGCCAGGGAGATCCACGACATCCTCGCGCACTCCCTGTCGGCGCAGATCGTGCATCTGGAGGGCGCCCGGCTGCTGCTGCGCGCCGACCGGTCCCAGGAGGCCCTCGACCGGGTCGAACGCGCCCGTGAGCTGGCCAAGCAGGGCCTCGACGAGGCGCGCAGGGCCGTCGCCGCGCTCCGCGACGACGCCCAGCCGCTGCCCGCCGCGCTGGACGCGCTCGCCGGGGAGTTCCGCGACGCGACCGGCAGGGAGTGCGCCGTCGTCGTCTCCGGTCACGAACGCCGGCTGCCGCCCGAGACCGAGCTGGCGATGATCCGCACCGCCCAGGAGGCCGTCACCAACGTGCGGCGGCACGCTCCGGGCTCCCCCGCCACCGTACGGCTGAGCTTCGGCGACCGGACGTGCGAGCTGGAGGTCGTCAACCCCCCGAGTGACGCGCCGGGGACGCCAGGAGGAGGATACGGACTCGTGGGCATGCGCGAACGCGCCGAACTCCTGGGCGGCACCCTGGAGGCCGGCGAGACCGAGGACGGTTTCCTGGTCCGGCTGCGGGTGCCGGCATGACCGCCCGCGTGCTCGTGGTGGACGACCAGGCCGTGGTGCGCGACGGGCTCGTCCTGCTGCTCGGCCTGCTGCCGGGCATCGAGGTGGTGGGGTCGGCGTCCGACGGCGAGACCGCGCTCCGCCTGGTCGCGGACGAACGGCCCGATGTGGTGCTGATGGACCTGCGCATGCCCCGCATGGACGGGGTCGAGGCGACCCGGCGGATCCGCGCCGGATTCCCGGACACCCAGGTCGTCGTGCTCACGACCTACACCGACGACGAGTCGGTCTTCGCCGCGCTGCGCGCCGGCGCGCGCGGCTTCCTCACCAAGAGCGCCGACGCCGAGGAGATCGCCCGCGCCGTGACCACGGTGATGAACGGCGACGCGCAGCTCGACCCCGGCGTGCAGCGCCGCCTTCTGAACACCGTCACCGGCACGGGCGGCGGCGTCGGCACCGCGCCGCCCGCCGAGACGCCCGCCCCGGCCGCCGCGCCGGCTCACCGGTCACGGTTCTCATCGCGCCACGCCCGCGAGGCACGGCGAGCGGGCCGGACGCCCGGGGCCGGGACGCAGCCAGACGCCGGAACAGCGGGAAGCACCGGAAGAGCAGGAAGCACCGGGACTGCGGGAAGCGCCGGCATACCGCCCGACGGGCTGACTCCGCGCGAGGCGGAGGTCCTGCGGCTCATCGCGCGCGGCCTGTCGAACGCCGAGATCGCCGCCGCCCTGTTCATCGGCGAGGCCACGGTCAAGACGCACATCAACAACCTCTTCGCGAAGGTCCGGGTGCGCGACCGCGCCCAGGCGGTCGCGTACGCCTACCGGACCGGCCTGGCCGACCCCCGCGAGGGCTGATCCAGGCGGCGGCCCACACGGGCGGCGGCGTAGCCGAGGGAGTTGGTCGCCAGGTGGAGCAGCGCGGGCGCGAGCAGCCCGGCGCGGTGACGCAGGGCGTGGAACGCGAGCCCGGCGACCGCGGTGGACGCCACCGTCCCCGCCACCAGCCGTCCCGTCTCCGCCGGCCGTCCAGCCTCGGGCCGTCCGTCCTGCACTGGCCCTCCTGTCTGCACGCCGCGTCCGGCCTGCGCGCGTCCTGCCTGTACGGGCCGTCCCGGCTCGACCGGGTCGCCTGCCTCGGCCGGGGTCTCCCCCGCGGTCAGCCGGCCGAGGGCGGGGTTGGCCCCGGCCATGTCCATGGCGGGCAACACGTGCCACAGCCCGAACAGCGCGGCCGAGGCGGCGACGGCCGCACGCGGCGGGAGCGAGCGGCCGAGCAGGGCGGGCAGCACGCCGCGGAAGCCCACCTCCTCCAGCAGCACGGTCCCGAAGGGCACCTGGACCAGGGCCTCCTCCAGCACCCGGCGGCGCGACAGCGCGAGCGCGCGCTCGTCGTGGAAGAGCACGCGGGTGCGAGGATGGGCGACGCCCGCCGCGTAGACGGCCGCGACGCCGGCCGCGAGCGCGCCTCCGGTCAGGGCCCCGGCGCGGGCGCGACGGAAGCCCAGCTCCCGCCAGGTGATCCCCTCCCTGCGGGCGACCAGCACCAGAGCGCCGGTCGCAACCGCCGAGGTCACAGGCGCCCACCGCCGCGCGACCCGGTTGTTGAGCACGTTCGCGGCCATGAGCACGCCGAGAGTGCCGCCCAGCGCCCCCGCCCGCCTCGTCCGGTTCGTCGTCACGCCGGCCATGTTCCCATCGCCGGGACGTGCGAGGCCCCCGCCGAGCACCGCCTCAGCAGGTTCCCACCCCCTCGGTGTAACCGTGGGCGAAATGCCCCTGGCGCTGCTGTGGAGTGCCGTGGGCGTCCGGAGCCCACCAGACGTCGGTGGGGTCGCCCGCCGCCTGGAGGTTCGTGAGCAGTTCCTCCTCGTCCCCCTGCTCCGCGTTCAGCGCGCCCACCCGGATGAGACCGCTCAGCGCGGCGCCCGCGTAGCAGTCGGCCTGGAGCTCCCGCTGCACGTTGAAGCCGAAGTCCTCGACGAGCTGGGCCTGCACGGCGTGGCCCAGCTCGTGCGGGATCACGACGTAGACCGCCCCATCGCCCATCTGGTCGTACATCGCCTTTAGCCAGACCGCGTCGTAGGCGATGAAATGGCCGTACGGGCAATAAAAGGCGTTTTCCGGCACCGCCGCCTGTCCGCCGCAGTCGGGACCGTCGGCGCCCCGATAGGCCACGAATCGGGTGATCGGGCGATAGGCCCCGCCGCTCTCCTGGAAGCGTTGCGACCAGAACCATTCGGTGAGGCACCGGGCGAGTTTGACGTCGCCGGGGAAGTCGTCGCCGGTGCCCTCGCACGGCGTTCCCCGGGACGCCGCGTCCCCCGGCTGTGCCCGGTCGGGCGGGGAGCCGGTGAGCGTGCCGCAGGAGGCGACGAGGACCGCCGCCAAGAGCAGAAGCACGGCGAGTGTTCGGCGAGTCATTTCCATATGAATACCCATTTAGGCGGCAACAATTTGCACTGCTGCCGAAATGGGGGAATTCACATGCCCCAGGTGTGAACGGGCTCGTTGGTGTGCATGTGCTCCAGATAGCGCAGGGTCATGCGGCGCAGCGCCTCATGGTCGCCGCCGAACGCGCGGGCCGTCCTGACCTGCCAATCCGCCCCCGTACGGCCGGTCACGCAGCGCCGCTCGATGATGCCGAGCAGGCGGTCGCGCTGGACCGGGTCGACCTCCCACAGGTCGAGCCCGTGGTAGGCCATGGGCAGCAGCCTGCGCAGGATCAGCTCGGAGGCGGGCACCTCCCCCAGGCCCGGCCAGTAGAGGCGGGCGTCGAGGCCGTACCGCGCGGCGTTGCGGAGGTTGTCCTCGGCGGCGGCGAAGGACATGCGCGTCCACACGGGCCGCTCGGCCGCCGGGAGCACCCGCATCAGCCCGTAGTAGAACGCGGCGTTGGCGGCGATGTCGGCCACCGTCGGCCCGGCGGGCAGCACGCGGTTCTCCACGCGCAGGTGGGGGACCCCGTCGGACACGTCGTAGACGGGCCGGTTCCATCGATAAACGGTGCCGTTGTGCAGACGCAGCTCGTGGAGCTCGGGCACCCCGCCCTCGTTGAGCACCCGCCTCGGGTCCTCCTCGTCGCACAGGGGAAGCAGCGCGGGGAAGTAGCGGACGTTCTCCTCGAACAGGTCGAAGACCGACGTGATCCACCGCTCGCCGAACCAGACGCGCGGCCGCACGCCCTGCGTCTTCAGCTCCTCGGGCCGGGTGTCGGTGGCCTGCTCGAACAGGCTGATCCTGGTCTCGCGCCACAGCTCCTTGCCGAACAGGAACGGCGAGTTGGCCGCGACCGCGACCTGCGGACCGGCGATGACCTGGGCCGCGTTCCAGTGGTCGGCGAACGTCTCCGGGCTGACCTGCAGGTGGAGCTGCACGCTCGTGCACGCCGCCTCGGGGGTGATGCTGTCGGCGTAGGTGTCGAGCCGGTCCACCCCCTCGATCACGAGGTGCAGGTCCTCGCCCCTGGCGGCGAAGATCTGCTCGTTCAGCAGCTTGTAGCGGGGGTTGGCCGACAGCGTCCCCTCGTGGACGTCGCTCTCGCGCAGCGTCGGCAGGATTCCGACCAGCATGAGCTGCCCGCCGACGCGCGCCGCCCGCTCCTGCGCCCGGTTGAGGCGCAGCCGTATGGACTCCTCCAGCAGGCGGCCGCCCTCGCCGGACAGCACCTGGGGCGGGATGTTGATCTCGACGTTGAACTGGCCCAGCTCCGTCGCCCAGTCGGGCTCCGCGATGGCGGCCAGCACCTCGGCGTTCTTCATCGCCGGCTCGCCCCGGGAGTCGACGAGGTTCAGCTCGATCTCCAGGCCCGTCTGGGGCCGGTCGAACCCGAACCGCGACTCCCGCAGCATCTCGGCCAGGACGTCCAGCGACAGTTTCACCTTGTCCCGGTAGCGACGGCGGTCCTCCCGGCTGAAGGAGACGGAGGGTACGTCACGGCCCATTCACCGAGCGTCGCATGCCGAGGGGCGATCGCACCAGACGGATCCGCCCAGACGGATGCGCAGACGGGGTCAGACCAGCCGTCTGGCGGTGGCCCAGCGCGACAGCTCGTGCCGGTTGGACAGCTGCAGCTTGCGCAGCACGCTCGACACGTGCGTCTCGACGGTCTTCACCGAGATGAACAGCTCCTTGGCGATCTCCTTGTAGGCGTAGCCCCGGGCGATCAGCCGCAGCACCTCGCGCTCCCGCTGGGTGAGCGAGTCGAGCTCCGGGTCGATGGGCGGGGCCTCCGTCGAGGCGAACGCGTCGAGGACGAACCCGGCCAGCCGCGGGGAGAAGACCGCGTCGCCCTCGGACACCCGGATGATCGCGTCGGTCAGCTCCGCGCCGCTGATCGTCTTGGTCACGTAGCCGCGGGCGCCGCCCCGGATGACCCCGATCACGTCCTCGGCCGCGTCCGACACCGACAGCGCGAGGAAGCGCACCTGGGAGCCGGAGCCGAGCACGCGCCGCAGCACCTCCTGGCCGCCGCCGCCCGGCATGTGCACGTCGAGCAGCACCACGTCGGGCTGCAGCTCGCCGATCGCCGTCACCGCCGACTCCACGTCCTCGGCCTCGCCGATCACCTGGATCGACGGTCCGAGCTCGGCCCGTACGCCGGACCGGAACAGCCGGTGGTCGTCGACGATCAGCACGCGTACGGTCTTCATTGCTCCCTCTTCATGGTCAGCATGACCTCGGTTCCGTCGCCCGGCTCGGTCCTGACCCGGGCGCTTCCCCCGTTGCGCTCCATCCTGCCGATGATCGACTGGCGGATGCCCATCCGGTCACCGGGGACGTCGTCGAGCACGAAGCCCTTGCCCCGGTCCCGGACGAACACCGTCACCTCGTCGGGCTCGACCTCGGCATAGACGGAGACGACCGGAGCCCCACTGTATTTGCACGCGTTGACCATCGCCTGCCGGGCGGCGTGCAGCAGGGCCACCAGGCCCTCGTTCAGCTCGCAGTCGCCCACGCAGACCACCTCGATCTGCACCCCGTGGGCGTCCTCCTCCTCGGCCGCGACCCGCCGTACGGCCGCCGCGAGGCTGGCGTCGGCGTCCTGCTTGGGCTGGTAGAGCCAGTTGCGCAGCTCCCGCTCCTGCGACCGGGCGAGCCGGGCGACCTCCCGCGCGTCGTGGGCGTTGCGCTGGATCAGGGTCAGCGTGTGCAGCACCGAGTCGTGGACGTGAGCGGCCACCTCGGCCCGCTCCTCCTGCCTGATGCGCTCGGTGCGCTCCCGCTGCAGCTCCTTCACGAGCGTGGCCAGCCAGGGCGCGGCGATCATCAGCATGCCGCCGACGACGACCGCGGTGAACACGAGCCCGGTCCTCGCCTTGGCCAGCTCGCCGCTCGCGGCCAGGAAGCCGATCGCGCCCACGACGACGAGCAGCGCCCCTATGCCGGTGCGCACCCAGGTCGTGCTGACCTGCTTGACCGCGCCCGACATCCACCGTTGCCGCCGTCCCGGGTCGGCCTGCTGCCACAGGATCAGCGCGCCGATGCCGCCGACCGCGATCGGCCACGTGCCGAACCCTCCGCTGGAGGCGCCCGTCATCCACGCGAAGCCCGCCAGCACCAGCCACAGCACGCCGTACGAGGCGAGCTGGCCCCACTCACGGGCCGGCTCGCGGCCCTTCACCTCCTCCTTGGGGGTGAACATCCACAGTGCGGCGTACGCCACGACACCCAGTCCGTCGACGACGGTGAGCAGCACGAACGCGAGGCGCAGCACGACGGGGTCGAGCCGCAGCTGGGCGGCGGCACCCTGGGCGACGCCCGCGACCACCCGGCCCGTGGCGGGCCGGACCATCCGGGGATACGCCGCGGGGGCGTTAGGCATCTCAGACATCTCGGAAAGCATCGTCACACGTCGCAAAGCATGAGCGCATCAGGGCATGCCCTGACACCACCCCTGAGGGGTCGGGGACGAGTCAGGGGTTCCCCCGATGGCAGGGATATGGCGCGCGAGGCCAGGATGGGACCATGACCGAGGCACCACCGACACCCACTCCCGACTCCGCCGGCGCGCCCGAGCCCGAGAAGGTGCTGAGCCGCTCCAGGGACGGGCGCATGATCACGGGCGTCTGCGCGGGCCTCGGCAGGTTCACCGGCATGGACCCCGTGCTCTTCCGGGTCGGCTTCGCCGTGCTCGTCCTCGCCTCCGGCATCGGCGTCCTGCTGTACGTCGCGGCGTTCCTGTTGATGCGCCAGCCGGGCGGCGGCCCCGGCCATCTGGAGCAGTGGACCCGGCGGCTGTTCGACGCCGAGACCGTGCTCGCGCTGCTGGCCGCGGTCTTCGCGTTCGGCCTGATCATCAACGTCGCGTCCGGAGGGATCAACCGCGGCACGATCGTGGTCGGCACGCTGCTGGCCATCGTGCTGATGGCGGCCCACGCGCGCGGCGTCGACCTGCTGACGATGGCCAAGTCGATGCCCGAGCGGGCGACCGGACGGCGCGGCATGACCCGGGCCACCCCGAACTTCGCGCCGTTCGCGCCGTTCACTTCGCCGCCCGCGCGGGAGCCGTACGAGGCGGGAGCGCCGATGACGGAGACACCGCTGCGGGAGACACCGGCGCCGCAGGCTCAGGCACAGCCGCCCGCTGCGGACCCGGCGGAGACGGCGAGGACGGCGGACAACGGCCCGGCCGCGGACACCGCGGCCCCCGCCGCGGAGGCCTCCACGCGCGCCGACACAGCTACGGAGAGCGCGGCGGACGACACCGCGGCCCACGACACGAAGATCCGGGCGGCGGCAGCGGACGACACCGCGGTCCACGACACGATCGTCCCGGACCCGGCGGCGCCCCCGAAGGCCGTGGACGACACGCTCGTCCAGGAGGCCTTCTCCGGGGACCCGGCGGCACCGGCGGGGCGGCCCGGCGGCGACCCGCCGACCCGGCCCTTCGAGTCCGTCGCCCGGCTGGCCGCGGAGCCCGCTCCCGGCACGCCGTACAGCCCGGATCCGAACGCCCCCGACCCGAACGCCCCCGGCTCGAACGTCCTGGGCCCGAACGCCGCGGGCCCCACCCCCCTGGGACCGGACGCGCCCGGGACGCCGGCCGGCTGGGCTCCTGGAGCGCCGGGGCCCTCCGTCTCCGCGCCTCCGGCCGGCGACGGCTACCGGCGGCTGTCCGACCTGGCCCGCGAGGCGCGGGAGGGCGCGTACGGGGGCAGCGGCGCCAGGGACGACCGGCACGGCGCGCGGGGACATGGAACGCCGGGACACGGAACGCGGGGACACGGCGCCGGAGGGCACGGCTACGGAGCCGGAGAGCCCTTCGCTCCCCACGGCCCCTATACGAGGCGGGAACAGCCGCACCAGCCCTACGGGGCGCCCTATCCCCCGCCGAGCCCCTATGCCCCGCCCGTGCCGCCACCCCCGAGGCCGGCGAGGCCCAAGCGGCCCAGGTCGTTCGTCGGCGGCCTCACCATCTGCCTCGCCCTGATCGTTGGAGGGATCATGGTCACCATGCAGCGGACCGGCTCCGGCTCGGTCGGCCTGCCGGTCGTCGGCGGGGCGGTCCTCGTCACGATAGGGGCGGGCCTGCTGGTCGCGGCCTGGTTCGGCCGGGGCGCCGCGCTGATCGCCGCGGGGACGATCGTGGCCCTCGTGCTGGTGGGAAGCTCGACGGTGAACGGCATCCCCCGCAAGGTCGGCAGCTTCGTCTGGCACCCCGTCGGCACTGTCCAGTCGCCCGGCGCCTACGAACTGGGCATCGGCGAGGGCAAGCTCGACCTGAGCGACGTGACGATCAAACCGGGCGTCCGGGTCAGATTCGACGCCTCGGTGTCGATCGGACAGCTCACGGTGATCGTGCCGACGACCGCCCGCGTGGAGGTGCACGGCTCCGCCAAGCTGGGCGAGGTGAGGATCGACCACAAGGTCGAGGACGGCAGCGACGTGCGCTTCGACCGCGTCCTCGAGCCCGAGGCGCCCGTCGAGGGCGACGTGCCGACGATCGAGCTGCACGTCAAGGCCGGGGTCGGCGACGTGGAGGTGCGCCGTGGTGCCTGAGTCGCAGCCCGAGCGCCCGCGCCGGGTGCACCGTACGAACTGGATGTCCCTGCTGTGCGGCCTGCTGTTCATCGGCATGGGGATCCGCTATCTGACCGGGCCCGAGCCCGACGCCGTCGTCATGGCGCCCGTCCTCGTGGGCGGGCTGGGCTTCGCGGCCTTCGTCGCCATCCTCGCCAAGGCCATCCGCCGCTGACACCCCTCCAGCCTCCCGATCTCACGGGCACACCCGGCCGACCGCGTTAGACTGAGCCGATGTCCTCGCTGCTGGCCCTGGAATTCGTGAGCACCATCCGGGCGAACCGGTCCGGCCCGGTGGACGCGCTGGAGGATGTCGGCGGCCTCACCGCCTGGGTCGGCGACCACGCGCCCGAGCTCGGCATCGACCCCGCCGCGTTCGTCGTCACCGCCGAGATGCGTGAGGAGGTCGTGGCGCTGCGGCAGGCGATCCGCGCGCTGTTCGCCCGGGCCGTGTCCCCCGGGCCGGCGAGCGCCGCGGACGTGGCCCGGCTGCCGGCCTTCGAGCCCTCCCTCGATCTCGTGAACGCCACCGCGGCGGCGGTGCCCGTCGCCCCCCGGCTCGAATGGCCGCAGGACGAGGCGCCCCACGCCCGGACCCTGCCGGCCCTGGCCGCCGGCGACTCCGCCCGCCTGCGGGCGACCCTCGCGTCCGCCGCCGTCGACCTGCTGGGCGGGCCGCACCGGGAGCAGCTCCGCGCCTGCCCCGCGCCCCGGTGTGTGCTGTATTTCGTCAGGGAGCACCCGCGCCAGGAGTGGTGCTCGGTGGCCTGCGGCAACCGCGCACGCGCGGCCCGGCACTATCGCCAGCACAAGAACGCCTGAACCCCGGGGCGTTCGCCCTCCCGATCGAACGGCCGCCCGAATCCCACCGGTCGCGCTCGCGCCGTCTCCATGGTCACTTCTGCCGCTCTCCCGGCGCGAGCGGCCCACTTTCTAATGGACTTCAACGGAGAAGTCCGTTAGCCTTTTCTCCATCTTCTAACGGGGCAGTCCGTTAGAATTTGCGACGAGGGGGCGGCTATGAGCTTCACCACGGGGCACGTCGGACTGAACGTCTCGGATCTCGACAGGTCGGTCGGCTTCTACCGGAAGATTTTCGGCTTCGATCTCGCCGGCGAGTCGGCCGACGAGGCGCACCGCTACGCGTTCCTCGCCCAGGACGGCACCCTGGTGCTGACGCTGTGGCAGCAGAGCGAGGGCACGTTCGCCCCCGGCCTGCCGGGGCTGCACCACCTGTCCTTCCAGGTGCCGGACATCGACGCCGTACGCGGGGCGGAGGCCGTCGTCCGGGAGACCGGGGCGACGATCCACCACGGCGGCATCGTCCCGCACCGCGAGGGCGGCTCATCTGGCGGTCTGTTCTTCGAGGACCCTGACGGGATCCGGCTGGAGATCTACGCGCCGAGCGGCGCCGACGACCGCCCCGCTCCCAGGTCCGACGTTCCGACCTGCGGATTCTTCTAGAGATGCGGCACACGGGAGAGATCGCGGTTCAGCGCCGCGCGGGCGTCCGGCTGGCGGAGCACGGATCGGCCCGCGTACGGGCCGAGATACCGGAGGCCGCCGCACGGTTCCTGGAAGCCCAGCGCATGATCGTGATCGGCGCGGAGGACCGTGAGGGCCGCGTGTGGTCCGCGCCGCTCACCGGCCGGGCGGGCTTCGTCGCCCCGGCCGGCGACCGCACGATCCTCGTGGACGCGGTGCCCGGCGCGCCGCTCGCGGGAGTGTTCGACGACGAGCACGACATCGGCATGCTTGCCCTCGAGCCGTGGACCCGCCGGCGGATGCGGGTCAACGGCCGGGCCCGGCGGGACGGCGACCACCTGGTCGTACGGACCGAGCAGGTCTACTCCAACTGCCCCAAATATCTGCAGAAGCGGACGATCGCCGAGGACCTGGAGCCCCGTGAGCGGACGTCGTCGTCCGGGGACCGCCTCTCGGAGGCCCAGCGGGAGTGGATCAAGGCCGCCGACACCTTCTTCGTCGCGACGCACGCGCCCGGGCTCGGCTCGGACGTCTCGCACCGGGGCGGCAACCCGGGATTCGTCGAGGTGGTGGACGCCGGGCGGCTCGTCTGGCCCGACTACGCGGGCAACCTCATGTACATGACCCTCGGCAACCTGGAGCTGAACCCCGCCGCCGGCCTGCTCTTCCTCGACTGGGCCACCGGGGACGCGCTGCACCTGACCGGCAGGGCGCGGGTCGACTGGGACCCTCGCGAGGTGCCGGGAGCCCAGCGGCTCGTGGAGTTCGACGTCGAGCGCGTGCTCCAGGTCGGCGGCGCGAGCCCGCTGCGCTGGGCGTTCGAGGAACACTCCCGGTTCAACCCGCCCGTCAGGGGTGCGTGAGGGACGCCCCCACAGCGGACGTGGTCGCCTACTCCAGCATCCTGAAGCGATAGCCAGGAGCATACTCAGTATGCATACTGAGTATCCATGTCGGTACGACACGGCCTGCTCGCCCTGCTGAGCCGGGGCCCGCGCTACGGCTACCAGCTCAGGGCCGAGTTCGAGGCGTCCACGGCGACGACCTGGCCCCTGAACATCGGGCAGGTCTACACGACGCTGTCCCGCCTCGAACGCGACGGCCTGGTGTCCCGCGACGACCAGGGCGGTCAGGACGGTCAGGACGAGCAGGGCCGGGTCCGCTACGCCATCACCTCCGAAGGCCGCGACGAGCTCGACCGGTGGTTCGCCAAACCCGTCTCCCGGGCCGACCGGCCCCGAGACGAGCTCGTCATCAAGCTCGCGATGGCGGTCACCACGCCCGGCGTGGACGTCGCGGCGGTCATCCGGGCCCAGCGCTCCGCGACCATGCGGAGTCTGCAGGAGCTCACCCGTGCCCTGCGGACCCTCGACGCGTCCACCGAGGCCGCCCAGCGCCTGGTCGTCGACTCGATGATCTTCCATGCCGAGGCCGAGCAGCGCTGGCTCGACCACTGCGAGGCCGTCCTCGCCCGTCCCTCCGAGGAGAACCCGTGACCGAAACCCGACCTCCGGACCGGTTGCCCGCACCGGACGGCGAGCCGGTCGTGCGCATGACCGGCGTCGTACGCGTCCACGGCGAGGGGACCGGGGCCGTCCACGCGCTGCGGGGCGTCAGCCTCGACGTCGCCGCCGGAGAGCTGGTCGCGGTGATGGGCCCGTCCGGGTCCGGCAAGTCCACCCTGCTCAACCTCGCGGGCGGGCTCGACCGGCCGACGGAGGGATCCGTCGTCCTCGAAGGCCGGGAGCTGCGGGATCTGTCCCAGAAACAGCTGGCGGAGCTGCGCCGCAGGAGCGCCGGATACGTCTTCCAGGATCTCAACCTCATCCCGTCGCTGACCGTCGCCGAGAACGTCGCGCTCCCGCGCGAGCTGGACGGCGTCCGTACGGCGAAGGCCGGAGCGGAGGCAGAAGCGGTGTTGGAGGAGGTCGGGCTCGCCGACCTGGGCGACCGGTTCCCCGACGACCTGTCGGGCGGCCAGCGTCAGCGGGCCGCCATCGCCCGGGCGCTCGTCGGGCGGCGGAGGCTGCTGCTGGCGGACGAGCCGACCGGCGCCCTCGACACCCGGGGCGGCGACGAGATCATCCAGGTGCTCCGGCAGCGGGCCGACGCGGGAGCCGCCGTGCTGCTGGTCACCCACGAGCCCCGTTACGCGGCCTGGGCCGACCGCGTCGTCTTCCTCAAGGACGGGCAGGTCGTCGACTCGTCCGACGCGGGGACGGAGACCGCCCGATGAGCCCGATCCGAGCGAGCGGGGTGCGAGCGGCGTTGCGGATCTCCCGCCGCAACGCCCTGCGGTCGAAGTGGCGCAGCGCGCTGATCCTCGCGATGATCGGGCTTCCGGTCGCCCTCGCCGTCTTCGCGCTGACCGCCCTCTTCCCTCCGGCGGGAAGCGACCGCCAGCACTTCCCGATCGGACAGGCCGACGCGGTGGTGACCGGCGCCCACGAGTGGGCGGGCCTCACCCAGGACGCGTGGGGCAACGGCGTCTCCGCACAGCCCGGCGACGTGCCGTTCACGCAGGCCGAGGTCACGGCGCTGCTCGCGCCCGGCAGCCGGGTCATCCCGGTGGCGCGGGGGACGTTCCGCTACCTGACCCCGCAGGGGTACGACACGGGAGAGATCCGTCAGGTCGATCTGCGCGATCCGATGTCCCGGGGCACCTTCCGGCTGACCGAGGGCAGGCTGCCTGCCGCTCCCGGCGAGGCGGTGATTTCCGCCGAGCGGTTGAACAGGGACGACGCTCCGGCCGTAGCCCTGGGAGCGACGCTCCTCGTCGGCGACGAACGCCGCCCGGTCCGGGTCGTCGGCGTGGCCCTGTTCGCCATGGCGGGAATCGAGCCCGCACTTGCGACCTTCCCCGGCAGCCTGCCGGCCGACGCCTTCGGGCCGGTCGACCCCGAGCTGATGTCACGCGCCTGGCTCGTGGACTCTCCACGGCCGGTGACGTGGGCCGACGTGCGGCGGTTCAACGCGCAGGGCCTCGTGGTCGTCAGCCGCGCCGTCATCGACGGGCTCCCGGCGGACGAGTCGTACGCGCGCGTGTCCGACCTCGTGCGGACCGTGCCGTGGATCGCGATCATGCTGCTCGAGGTCGTCCTGCTGGCCGGGCCGGCCTTCGCCGTCGGGCGGCTGCGCAGGTCGCGCGAGTTCGCGCTGGTCGCCGTCCAGGGCGGCTCCCCCGCCCACCTGCGGACGATCGCGCTCGCCGACGGCCTGCTGTTCGGCGTCGCCGCCTCCGCCCTCGGCGCGGCGCTGGGCGTCGTCGCGGCCCGGCTCGCGACGCCGCTGCTGGAATGGCGGGCCGGACGCCTGTTCGGCCCGTTCCAGGTCCCCTGGGTCGCGGTCGCGACGGTCGCGGTGCTGGGCGTCGTCGCGGGACTGCTGGCCGCGCTCGCCCCGGCCGTCGCGGCCGGCCGTACGGACCCCGTCGCCGTGCTGTCGGGCAGGCGCGAGCGGGGTCGTGAGCGGGCGGGCCGTCCGCTGCTGGGAATCGTGCTCGTCGTCGCGGGCACGGCGGCGACGATCGCGAGCGCGGGTCACGACATCGCCTGGACCGCGACCTCGGCCCTGGTCACCCAGCTCGGCCTGGTCGCCCTGACGCCGGCGATCATCGCGGCGGTGGCCCGGCTCGCCGCCCGGCTTCCCCTGCCGCTCCGGTTCGCCGCCAGGGACGCCGTGCGCAACAGGGGCCGTACGGCGCCCGCCGTCGCGGCGGTGATGACCGCGGTCGTGGCGCTCATGGCCGTGGGGGTGGCGGGGGACAGCGAGGTCGCGCGGAGATCGGTGTTCGACTACGCGCAGGCTCCGGCCGGAGCTCTCCGGGTCAGCGGGCCGGACCTCACTCCCGAACTCTGGGACCGCGTGCGCTCCGCCGTACGCGAGGAACTGCCCGCCCGCGTGCCGCTGATCGAGGCGCGGACGCTCACGACCGGCTCCGGTGCCCCGCTGAACACCTTTGTCCCGGACGACGCCTCGGGAACCAGCAGGGTGGAATGGTACGACGCGACCGGATCCGGCGGGCTGCTGGTGGGCGACGAGAACCTGCTCCGCTACGTGCTGCGGCGCGATGACCCAGGCGCGGTGGCGGCGCTCCGCGAGGGGAAGCTGGTCGTGCTCAACCCGGACGTGATCCGCCAGGGGCGGGTGCGCATCGAACTGACGCCCGTCGCCGGACGGGGAGACCTGCCGGCGCTCACCCTTCCCTCCGCCGGCGTGCGGGCGACCGGGCAGGGCTGGGCCCGCGCGGTCATCTCACCCGAGGCGGCGGCGAAGAACGGGTACGGCACCGTCACCTCCATGCTCGTGGTGGATCCCGCGGACTTCCGCACTCCGAGCGCGACGGCGGACCGGATCGCCGCGAAGGTGGAACGGATCACCGGCATGGCAACCGTGCGGCTCGAGACTCCCGAGGTGCCCGACGACACGCTCTTCCTGGTGGTGCTGGGCATCGCCGCGGCCGTGCTCGTGCTGGGGATGACATCCGTCGCGACCATGCTGGCCGCCGTCGAGGCGCGTCCCGACCTGGAGACCATGTCGGCCGTGGGGGCGGCGCCGCGCGTGAAGCGGGCCGTGGTCGCGGGGCAGGCCCTGGTGATCGCGCTGCTGGGCTCGGTCACCGGCGTGCTCGCCGGCCTCGCTCCGGGCGTTGCCGCGGCCCGGCGGCCCGTCTCCTACCCGACCGTGTTCCTGCGCGCCGACGGAGTGACGACGATCATGCCCGCGGACACCCCGGCGATCGCGATCCCCTGGGCGCTCATCGGCCTGCTCGTCGTGGGGCTCCCCCTGCTGGCCGCCCTCGGCGGCGCCGCGTTCACCCGGTCGCGCCTGCCGCTCCCCCGGCGCAGGGCGACCTGACGACGTCATGAACCCGGCATGAGCGCGGCGGGCCCGGGGTGTCCTCGACGTCGCGGAGGGGGCCGAGACCGGCCGCGAGACGCACACGCTCCGCTCGCGCCTCATCGTGCGGTCGTCGGTCGGCCCCCCACCGGGCGCCTGAGATCTTCGAGAGAGGGTTTCAGCGGGGGAGCAGTTCGTAGGAGCGCTGCTGGGGCAGGCCGGCGAGCTGCCGCTGCCCGTCCGTCAGCAGCGCGGCGATCGGACCGGGCTCGCGCAGCCGGGTGAGCCGGTCGCGGTTGTACTTGCGCAGCCGCGCCGCGCGGCGCTTGGCCGCCGCCGCCTTGAACGCGGCGACCTGGTCGCGGTCGGGCTTGCGCGCGCCGCTCAGCTCGTAGCCGTACGCGGTGAGCCGCTCGCCGAGCACCTCCTCGCACAGCGAGATCTCCCAGGGCTCCAGCCGGGAGGCCCACTTGCCCGAGTGGGCAGTGGTCACGTCCTCGTGCGTGTTGCTGTGCCACACCTTGTGCTTGGGCACGGCGAGTTCGGCCACGTGGCGCGGCTCGCACATCGCCGGGTCGTAGTCCTCGCCGAGGAACACGCACAGCTTCTTCAGCTCGGTCTCCGGGTCGGAGGTGAGGTCCTCGTAGCGCAGCTCGTAGAAGCTGTCGGCCGGCAGCTTGCGCGCGTGCCGGCGGCCGAAGTCGACCGCCTCGGCCCAGTTGGCCATGGCGTGCACGGCGTCCGCCTTGTACCAGGGCATCTGCTTGAGCGAGGCCACGCAGTCGCGGCCGTCCCTGACGAGGTGGACGAACTGCGCGTCCGGGAACATCCGCATCAGCATCTCGACGTGCCGGTAGTAGCTGGGCCGCTTGTCGCCCCAGCGCGGCTTGCCGAAGCGCTCGGCGTAGCACTTGAAGACCATGCCGATGACCGACCCGAAGCTGCCCGGGCCGAGCATGGCCGCCTGGACGAACTCGGGACGGCTCAGCCCGAGCTCATGGAACTTCGTGGTCCGGCCCTCGGCGATCCAGGTCGCCAGCCTGCGCCTGTTGTCGGCCAGCCGCATGTCGCCGTACGCCCGCCGGGAGAAGTAGGCCGGGACGAGGAACCGCGTCTCGGGCGGGACCGCGATGCGCGGGTGCGAGTGCAGCATGAGCTGCAGCATGGTGGTGCCGGAGCGCGGGCAGCCGACGACGAAGACAGGTCTGTCCGAATGCATGAGTTCTATCCCCCGTGGTGAAATTTCCGGACGTCAGGCCGCCGCCCGCCCCCGGGCGCGGCTCGTGACGCGGGTCCTACGGCGTCACGCCGTACAAGTTGGTGGATCGGGCCGAGAAGGCCGGTCAGACGAGGACCTTCTCTCTCTCGGCGGCGGTGCTGGGCACCTGGCGCGACGCCAGCCAGACCCGGTAGACCAGGCTCATCTCGAACGCCAGCAGCAGCGCGCCGGACACGGCGGCGACCGGCACCATGGCCCTGGGACCGAACAGCGGGCCCACGACGAAGACCGCGGCGTGGAACTCGATGCCGCTCACCACGTGGGTGCGCACCCGGTGCCGGGTCAGGAAGACGCGGAACCGGTCATACCAGGGGAAGCGGGCGTGGAACGCCTTCTGCAGGTCGACCACCGGGCGGTCGGTGCGGTCGGTGCGGTCGGTGTCGTCGGTGTCGTCGGCGGTGGTCTGGCCGAACTCCGCGGCGGCCTGCCCCAGCTCGGTCCGCGGCCTGGAGCGCAGGACGCTCTCCGCGAGGACGAACTGCCCCTCCAGCCGCGCCTCGAGCAGCGCGCGGGTGGCGTCCTTGACCCGCTTGAGCTGCGGGCCGTTGATGTAGCGGAACAGGTCGAGCACCACGACGCCGACCGCGGCGAGCACCACGTCCGTGTCGCCCGTGCGGGTGTACTCCCCGAACCCCCACCCGAAGGCGCAGCAGACCACCCGCACCCGGTCGCCGACGTAGTCGAGCCACAGGCCGAAGGGCGTCCCCGTGCCCTTGAGCCTGGCGATCTTGCCGTCCATGCAGTCGACCGTGAAACTGAGATAGAACAGCACCGCACCGGCGACGAGCATGCCCTCCGTGAAGGCCGCCGCCGAGGCGAAGCCGATCAGCATGGACAGTCTGGTCAGCCCGTTCGGGGTGATCGAGGTGTGATTGGCCACGAGCAGCGCGAGCCGGCAGGCGAGCGGATCGACCATGAAGACGGTCCACCACGAGTCTCTCGGCTTGCGCGTCGCGAGTATGTCGTCCAGCGTGAAGCCTCCCATGCAGGCAAGAATGACTACAACGGGTAGCCGTTGGCCTGCTCTTCGGTAACAGGGAGGGCATCTCATTGCCGCTTCTTGACCGTCCTCCCCATCTACGTAAACCATCCGCCAATCCGGTGGCCGATCGGTTACAGTCCGTGTTCGAGGGGGAGACCATGCCCGTTGTCACGTTGTACCGGCGGCTGCAGGGGCGGCTGCCGTCATGGGAGCCCGCACCGCGTGCCGCTCTCATCCGCGCGGACGCGGGTCCGCTCCAGGCCCAGCGCGAAACGCTGGACGTGGTGTGCGCGCTGCTGGGCGAGGCGGATGTGCCGTACTTCTGCGTGCGCCCGCTGCCCAACCGGCCGCCGGTGATCGCCGTGCCCGAGGACGACCGCACGCGCGCGCTCGCCGCGCTCGCGGCCGGCCGTCATCCGCTGTTCGCGGCGCGGCAGCCGTACGGCAGGCAGGGCGCGCGGGCACGCCAGGCGGACGCGGGCCGGATGCGCCCGGTGCGGCGCGCGGCCGCGCTGCTCGGCGACGCCAAGGTCGTGCGGCTGGCGATGTATTTCGCCAGTCCGTCGCGCACGCTGACACTCGGCCCGGAGCACGGATGCGACCTGGAGTTCTGGGCCCGGGAGGGTGACGAGCTGGTCGCCCCGAGGCCGAACCCCGCCTGCGACCGCGTCCCCGCCGACGGCCCTGACGTGGACGGCGGCGAGGAGCTGTTCACTCCGCTGGCGTGCGCCGCCCGCAGGGCCCGCGCCTACCGCACCCGGCCCGAGTTCGTCCGGCGGCTGCTGGACGACATCGACTTCCCGATCGACGTCGTCTACACGTGGGTGGACGGCGCCGACCCGGCCTGGCGGGCGCGCCGGCACCAGGCCGAACGCGCCGAGGCGCTGCGCACCGGCGCCGCGCCGAGCGAACTGGCGACCACGGAGGCCCGGTTCACCAGCAGGGACGAGCTGCGTTACTCGCTGCGCTCCCTGCTGATGTACGCCCCCTGGATCAACCGGATCTGGATCGTCACCGACGGCCAGACGCCGCCCTGGCTCGACACCACGCACCCGATGGTCGCGGTGGTCGACCACAAGGAGATCTTCACCGAGCCGTCGGTGCTGCCGGTGTTCAACTCCCACGCCATCGAGACGCAACTGCACCACATCGACGGGCTCAGCGAGCACTTCCTGTATTTCAACGACGACTTCTTCCTGGGCCGGCCGCTCGCTCCCCGGACGTTCTTCGAGGGCAACGGGATCACCCGCTTCTTCCCCAGCACGGTCCACGTACCCTTCGGCATGCCGGAGACCGAGGAGTCCCCGGTGCACGCCGCCGGCATGAACAACCGGCGCATCCTGGAGAACCTGACCGGCCGCACCATCACGCAGAAGCTCAAGCACGTGCCCTACGCGCTGCGCCGGTCGGTCATGTACGAGCTGGAGGGGCGTTTCGCGACGGAGTTCACGGCGACCGCCCGCAGCAGGTTCCGCACGTCGCGGGACATCTCGGTGGTGTCCTCACTGGCGCACTACTACGGCTACCTGAGCGGGCGGGCGGTCCCCGGCACGGTCGACTACACCTATGTGGACCTGTCGCTGCCGAAGACGCCGGTCAAGCTGCGCCGGATGCTGGCCCGGCGCAGACACGACGTGTTCTGCCTCAACGACACCGCCCCCACGACGATCGAGCAGGACGCGCTGCTGGCGCGGTTCCTGGAGGCCTACTTCCCCACCCCGGCGCCGTTCGAGCGGTGAGCGGGCCGCAGGTCGTACCTGTCCACGAACAGGCCGCGGAAGGTCCAGCGGCCTGCCGGGGCGAACGAACGGGCGACCAGGGCGCGCCTGCGGGCGGGCAGCGCGTTCTTGCCCGTGTGGCCGACGACCCAGAGCGTGTGCAGCCCGTCGAGGCGGGCGGCGAGCACCCGGGGGCCCACCTCGCGGCCCGGGAAGCTGCCGTCCCGCTCGGGTGACCGGGCCAGCGCCACGTCGCGGAGCCTGCCGAGAACCGACGGGTAGACCGCTTCGTACTTCCTGACCTTGGCGGGGACGAACAGCACCCCGTCCCCCGGCTTCGCCTCCGCCGCCAGCAGCGCCATGACCGGCCGCGGATCGTCCTGCCTGCCGTCGGGCCCCCGTGTGGCGAGCTGTCCGGGAACCGACAGGCCGAGCCAGGCGGTCAGCACGGCGGCGGCGAGACCGGGGGGCAGCGCGGCCAGGCCCGCCCCGGCGAGCAGCGCCGCCGCGGGGACGCAGCAGAAGACGTAGCGGAACACGTACACGGGATGGACGGCCCACGAGGCCGCGAGCAGCACCAGAGCGGGCACGAGCAGCCACGGCAGCGTCAGCCGCACGAGCGTGGCCGGCGTCTGCGCACGCTCTTCAGCGGGAGCCTCGGCACGCTTCGCAGCGGGCCCTTCTGCCGGGTTGTCCGCGGGGCTTTCGGCACGGCGGGCCGCGTGCGCCCGGCGGACGCCCACGATGGCGGCATACCCGAGGCCGAAGAGCGCGAGCGCCCAGGTCAGGGGGGCCACTCCGGGTCCCGTCGCCCCGCCGATGTCGCCGGACAGCTGGACGGCGAGGCCGCCGACATCGGCCGCGTCCGGCCGGGGAATCCACCCCACCTGCGCGCTCTGCCGGGAGCCGAGCCAGGCCAGCGGCGCCACGGCCGCCAGGGCCGGTGCCGCCGCGCACGCCCACCGCAGCAGCGGGCCCCTCGACAGGATCACGGCGAGGCCGTGCGCCCCCACCAGCAGGAACGCGAACAGGTTGAGGTAGGCGAGCACGGTCACCGCCGCCGCGTACGCCGCCAGGACCGCCGACGTGGGCGAGCGCAGCAGGCGCAACAACAGCAGGGTCACGCCGACGGCCGCCGCCGCCGTCATCGCGTACGGACGGGCCTCCTGGACATACCTGGAGAAGATGGGCATGAGGGCCAGCAGCGCACCGCCGTACAGGCCTGCCCGGGGCGCGCCGAGCGCGCGGCCGATCGCGCCGGTCCCCGCGGCGGCCAGCGCGCCCGCGACGACCGACGGGATCCGCAGCGCCACCTCGGCGGTGCCGGACAGCCCCGCGACGACGTGCATCAGCGCGTAGTACAGGCCGTGCACCGCGTCGACCGACTGCAGCAGGTGCGCCAGCTGGGGAAGGGTGCGGCCGGCCGCGCTGACGGTGGCCGCCTCGTCCCGCCACGGCGGCGGCCCGCCGAGGTCCCACAGCCCGGCCGCCAGCGCGAGAACGGCGGGCACGACGATCACGACGGAGGGCCGGTCCAGCCGGGAGGGCCGCTCGGGCGCCTCCGCGGGACGCCCCGCGGCTGTCGCGGGCGCGACGCGCCGCGACGGCGCCTCGGCCGTACGGCGGAGCGGACGGCCGCCGGCGGCCTGCCGGGCAGGGCGGGTCATGGCCGCAGGCGCGCGACCACGCGCGCCGAGGCGTGCCCGTCGTCCCAGGGGCAGTATCTGCGGGCGAACCGCTCGTAGCGCGCCGCGAACTGCCCGAGGTCGCCGTGCCGCAGCACGTCGAGCACGTCGTCGCCGGTCCTGAGCACGGGCCCGGGGGCCTCGGCCTCGAAGTCGAAGTAGAAGCCGCGCACCTCGTCGCGGTAGCGCTCCAGGTCGCGCGCGAAGAACACCATGGGCCTGCCGGTGCACGCGAAGTCGAACATCGCCGACGAGTAGTCGGTGACCAGCACGTCCGCGGCGGCCAAGAGATCCGCCATGTCCGGAAATGTGGAGACATCGTGAATGCGGTCGCCGTCCGGGATCCTCATGTCCCGCGCCACCAGATAGTGCGTCCGCACGAGCAGCACGTCGTCGTCGCCCAGCGCCCCGGCCGCCCTGACCGGGTCCAGCGCGAGCCGGCCGGTGGTGTCGTCGTCCCGCCAGGTCGGCGCGTAGAGGATGACCCGCCGGCCGTCCGGCAGGCCCAGCCGCCGCCGGACGGCGCGGCCACGTGCGGGATCGAAGAGCACGTCGTTGCGCGGGTAGCCCGACTCCAGGACCTCCCCCTCGTAGCCGAACGCGCCGCGCAGCGCGGAGGTGGCGAACGGGCTCGGCGACAGCAGCAGGTCCCAGGTCGCCACCTGCCGCGCCAGTTCGTCGCGCGGCACCCGCTGCGCGTACGGCATGTCGTCGAGGTCGAGCCCCAGGCGCTTGAGCGGCGTGCCGTGCCAGGTCTGCACGACCGTCTGCCCGCGCGGCTTGCGATACCAGCCCGGCTGGGTGCGCCGGTTGGCCACGACGAAGCGGCTGGTGCGCAGCGCCTCCTCGTGCTCGCGCGAGCCGAACAGGACCAGGCGCACGCCCGGCGGGACCGTGAACTGCCCGTCCCTCGTGACCCAGACGATCTCCATGTCAGGGTGGCGGCGCGCCAGCTCCTCCGAGACGGCCCGGGGATTGCACGAGTACTGCCCGCCGCCGTAGCTGTCGAACACCGCCGCGTTCCGCAGGGCCGTGCGTCGCGGCGCCGCCGCCCGCCGCCTGCGCGTCGCGTACGGCCCGCGCTCGTGCGGGCCGAGCGCGGGGCGCACGGCGAGGCTCAGGTCGCCGTCGCGCGAGGTGCGGACCGCTGTCTCGTGGAACCCGGTGACCCGCGGCCTCGGCGGGTCGGCGATCAGCGCCGGGCTGACGCGCACGCGCTCGTCCCCGCCCGCGGGTGACAGGGCGAGCACCCGCCAGGTGCCGCTGCGGAGCGGAAGTCCCTCGGCCGTCCTGCCGATGACGGCCGTCCACATCGCCTCGTCTCTGCGCACCGGCCAGGAGTGCCGCTCCGCGCCGCACTCGAGGACGATCCGGTCCGCCGGGCACCGGCCCGTCCCCTCCAGGACCAGCTCGCCGGACTCCGTCCACCGGACTGCGCTTATTGCGCCGCCGGACTCCGTCCGGCCGACCGTGCTCACGAGGCCGACGGGATCGGGCTGCGGGCCGACGGGATCAGGTTGCGGGCCGCCGCCGGCGCGGGGGCCGAGCGTGAGCCCGCGGTCGCGGGTGAGGGAGACCCGGACGTTCCCGGCGTCGAAGACGCGCTCGCCCGGGGCTCCGATCACCCGGCCCGCCCGGATCACGCCCCGCGCCCGGACCCGCGCGTGCAACGCCCACCGGCCGGCGGGCAGGGCGTCGAGGGCGATCACGGTCTCGAAGCCGGAGTCGTCGTGGCAGGCGACCGACTGACGGGAGTCCGCGGTCACGTCGGGCCTGCGGGTCCGCTGCACCGGCAGAGTGATCCGCTCCTCCCCACGCTGGAGCCACAGCTCGATCCGGCTGCGCCCGCTGTCCAGGTGGGCGATGTACGCGTGGCCGGTCAGGGCGAGCCTGCCGTCCGCGTGCCGTACGTCGTCCACACAGGCGACGAGCCGCAGGTCGCGGGTGGCGTCGAACAGCGAGCGCGGGAGCCGGGGGTCGCGGCGGAAGGGGTAGTCGAGATACCAGCGGCGGGGCCGCAGCCCCCGCCGGAGCACGCCCCGGTGCCTGATCTCCGACGCGGCGAACGTCCGCAGCTCCGACAGCTCGCCGGTCATGCCGTGCGCGGCGAAGTGGATCTGGAGCCTTCTCAGGACCGGCAGCCGTTCCACCGCGCCGGGGTCCAGGCGGCCCAGGCGGCCCAGGACCTCGGCGAGCCGGTCGGGCACCCGGTCGCGTACGGCCTCCAGCACGGCCGCGAGGTCCGGCCCCTCCGCCAGGCGCAGGTCGTAGGCCGTGCGCAGCTGCGGCGCGCGCCGTGCGAGCAGGTCCGACACCTCCAGCATCGCCTCCAGGCGGCGCAGCGGGTCGGCCGACGTCCGGGAGCCGCGCGTGAGGCAGACCACGTCGCCGAGCACGTCGGCCGAGGTGGACAGCACGTGCGCGGGAATCGTCACCGGGAAGTCCTCGCCCAGGCCCGCCGTGAAGGCGAAGCCGTGCCGGTTCCAGAACTCCCGGCGGAACACCGTGCCACCCGCCCGCGGCTCGTCCAGCAGCTTCTGGTGCCGGGTGATGTGCGTGCGCAGCCTGGCCTTCTGCGCCGGGACGGGCGTCCGGTCCCACGCATCGGGCGTCCAGGTGCGGATCCGGCCGCAGGCGAGGTCGGAGCCGGTGTGGTCGAGGGCGCCGACCAGCGCACGGTAGGCGTCCGCGGGGACGACGGAAACGGGGTCGGCGAAGGCGAGGTAGCGCCCGGTGGCGAAGGTCGCGCCCGCGTTGCGCGCCGTGCCGGGGTCGTCGCCGCCGTCGCCGAGCGTGAGGAGAGTGAACCTGTGGTCGGGCGGGCGAAGGCCCTGCGGGCGGCCGACGAGGATCACCTCCAGGTCGTCCAGGGTCTGGTCGCGCAGGGATTCGAGGCACTCCTCGGCGTGTTCCTCCCCGCCATGCAGGGGGACGACAACCGAGAGCCTGACAGGCACCGTCACGCCGTCAGGATGCCGACGGGCGGTGTCGCGCCACCGGTCCATCCCCATGGCCTTACCGTCGCTTGGGCAGCTCTTGACCTACCAGGGCGGCACGCGCGCGGCGGTCAGCCGAACAGGGCGTCCACCACGCGGCGGGCGGCCTGCCCGTCGGCCATCGGGCGATACCGCGCCAGGAACGCGGCGTACGCGTCCCGGTGCTTGTCCACGAGCTCGTCGAGGTGCGCGAGCGCGTCGAGCACCTGCCCCTCGCGCGGCAGCACCGGCCCCGGCGCCTCGGGCAGGAACCACAGGTCCCGCGGCCGGCCGGCGTGCAGGAGCACCGGGCGTCCTGTCACGGCGAAGTCGAACACCGCCGCCACGTCCCCGGCGATCAGGACGTCGGCGGCGAGGTACAGCTCGTGCGGGTCCGGATGGCCGGTGAGGTCGCGGAGCCGGGCGTCGTCCGGCCCGGCGTCCGTGAGACGGCGGACCAGCAGGACGTGGTCCTCCGGAAGCCCGGCCGCCAGGCGCGCGGCGTCGAGCGTGTCGTGCTCCCCCGCGACGTACAGCAGGACGCGGGCGCGCTCAGGCAGGCCGAGGCGGCGCCGCACCACGGCGGCGCGCTCCCGGGCGCCGGGCCCGGTCAGCAGGTCGTCGCAGGGCAGGCCGGTCTCCAGCGCCTCTCCCTCGAAGCCGAACGTCCGCCGCAGCAGCGGCGTCCACCACGGTCCCGCGGAGACGAGGTGGGTCCACTGACTCGCGCGGAAGCCGCCCGCCGCACCGGTCGCGGAACCGCCGGCAGAACCGGCGCCAGAACCGGCAGCAGGGCGCTCGCAGGAACCGCGCGCCGAGATGCCGGCCGCGTATACGGGCTGCTGCCAGGTCTGCACGACCACCTGGCCCGGCCTGCGCTCGAACCACGGCGGCAGCGGCGCGTCGGTGACGACGTAGCGGCACCGGGCGAGGGCCTCGTAGTGCTCGCGTCCCAGCATGCGCACCGATTCGACGTCGCCGGGCAGGGCGACCTGGCCGTCCCGCACGTTCCACAGCAGCGACAGGTCGGTCCCCCGACGGCGCAGTTCCTCGCAGACCGCCCTCGGGCTGCCGCCGAAGCGGGTGCCCGCGCCGCCGTCGAACAGGACGGCGTCGCGCAGCGGCCTGTCCCTCATCTGGGGGTAGGTCCTCGTGCGCAGCGCCCGCTGGGCCTTCCTGCCGCGCTCGTCGGCGGTCAGGTCGCCGCTCACGGTCAGCACGGCCCGGCCAGGACCCGACATGACGACCCCGAACGTGCGGCGGGCCGTCTGATGCGCCGCCGGCAGGTCCGTGTCGAACTCCAGCGGCAGGTCCGTCCACTCTCCTCCGGCGGCGCGCGCCCGGATCGCCAGGGCGTACCGGCCGCGCGGCAGCGGCAGCCGCCCTGAGGGCGAGGCGACCTGCTCGGGCGTCAGCCTCGTCCGGAAGCGGGTTCCCGCTCCCTCGATCGGCAGCAGCCACTCCTCGCGCCGGGCGGGGGCGCGGGTCGCGGGGTCGATGGCGGCCACGACCAGCGCCGACAACTCGTGGGGCGCCGCGATGCCGCCCTCGATGAGCAGCTCGCCGCCTCCCCCCCGGCGTGCGGGCAGCCATTCGGCGAGGTCGGCGTAGGCCGCGACGGGCTGGTCCCGCAGCACCAGGCCGCCGGTGCGGTCGCGGGTCACGACGATCTCCCGGCCGGCCAGGCCGTACCGGCCGGTGGGCACGTCCTCGGCGACGGTCACGGGCGTCACGGCGCCGTCGGCGGCCCGCACCTCGACCTCCCACCACGTCTCGGGCGCGGCGACCTCGTCCGGCACGGCGACCTGCGGGGCCGGGGACGCGGGCAGCAGGTCGCGCAGGTCGACGGCGGCCTCGAACGTACGCCGGTCGACGTGCACGGGATAGGTGCGGGGGACGCCTCCCGGACGCCGGGTGACCTGGAGCACCGGGCTCGGGCCGAGGTCGTTGACGACGTGACCCACCAGGCGCAGGCGGCCGTCCCGCACCTCCCCGGTGACGACCCGGGCGGTCTCCCGCTCGGCCCTCAGCACGAGGACGCCGGTCTCCCCGAGCAGCGGGGCGACGTAGTGGTCGGACCCCACGGCGCGATACCCCGCCTGCTCGACGGTCGAGGCGGCGGCGCGCGGGTCGGTCAGCCGCCCGCGCCGCAGGACGCCCCGGTGGAGCACGCGCAGCTCGACGTGCCACCGTCCGAGCCGGCCCGGCCTGGCCAGTGCCGCGGGGTCGACGGCGATCCGGAAACCGCCCCAGTCGCGCTCCTTCGACTTCGTGGACACCCGGGACCTGGTGACCGAGGCCGGCACCCGGACGCGCCGTCCGGTCCGCTCGTGGACGAGGGTGGCGAAGACCTGCTGATGGACCCGCCGGGTGGGGCGCAGGAACGGCGGGGCCGCGCGTCCCTCCACGACGAGCACGCCGTCCTCCCAGCGGACCGCGTCGATGCGATGGCGCGGGACGAGTTCGTCCCTGGCCCTGGTCACGGCGGCGGGGAACTCCCGGTCGGCGGAGCGGGCGAGGGGCACGTTCAGGTGGTGGCCGCCCATCCTGCGGACGAGCCGCCGGTCGGGCGTCACCTCCCGGTCCCAGGCCAGGACCTCCAGCAGATCGGCCATGCGGCGCAGGCGCACCAGGTGCCACTGGACGCGCCGCAGCGCGGGCAGCCCGTCGAGCACGGGGGACGCCACGTCCTCCAGATAGAGGCCGGCGAGGTCGACGAAGCGCTCCCGGAACGCCGGGGATGCCTGGTCGAGCACGTCGAGGAAGTTCGTGAGGTCGCCGTCGAGCACGGCGTGGTCCCAGGCGTGGATGTGCGCGGTGAAGTTGTGCTCGCTGAGGAAGCGGCGGACCCCGGTGACGGCGGCGAACCGGTCCTCCAGGTGCGCGGCCCGCGTCTTGTCCTGGGTGATGGAGCGGCCGCCGTCCTCACGCCGCCGCCACAGGTAGACCGGCGTGGGCAGCACGTCCACGGCCCGCGCCAGGAAGTGGGCGCGCAGGGCCACCGCGATGTCCTCGTACAGCACGCCTTCGGGGAAGGCGAACCCGTGGGCGTCCCAGAACGAGCGGCGCCACAGCTTGTTGGTGACCAGGCGGTCGCGCAGGAGCGCGTGCGTCCGGGTGATGTGGGTGGCCGACGCGGCGTCGGTGAAGACGGCCCGGTGCAGGGCCGACTGGCGGGCGCCGCGCCCGTCGAGGCGGAGCACGTTGCCCGTGGCGAGGTCCGACCCTGTCCGCTCCAGGGACGCCAGGAGGCATTCGAGGGCGTGCGCCGGCAGCAGGTCGTCGCTGTCGAGGAACATCAGGTGCTCCCCGGTCGCGTGCCGCACGCCCGTGTTGCGCGCCGCCCCGAGCCCCGCGTTGGCCTGGCGGACCAGCCGGAACCTGCCGTCGCGCGCCGCGAAGGCGGCGGCGATCTCGGCGCTGCCGTCGGGCGAGCCGTCGTCGACCATGACGACCTCGATGTCCTGCCAGGTCTGCGCCGCGACCGAGGCCAGGCAACCGGCGAGGTACGGTTCCACGTCGTAGATCGGGATGATCACGCTGAGGCGGGGCACGGGCGCTCCTTAGGGTCGGCGAAACGGCGGACGGAGACACGAGCGATCCGGAGGGGCGCGCCGCCGGTCTGGAGTGAGGAGCGAGCGGGGAGCGAGGAACGAGCGACTCCGAGCGACGAATGAAGACGGCGGGTGTAAGCGCCCCGATGGTGAGCGGGAAACACAGCGGCTCAGGCCGGGCGCACGAGCACGCGCAGGCGCCTGCGGAGCAGCCGGGCGGTGCGGCGCAGCGGCCGGGCGCCGGACCGGCCCTGGCGGCGGGAGCGGCGCGCCGCCCTCACGCCTCCGGCTTCGCCGGTGGCGTCCGTCACTGCGCGGCCGGGCACAGGTGGCGCGGTGGTCGCGGCGAGCGTGGCGGGCAGGAACCCCCATTTGTCGCCGGCGTCCCACACCGTGCCGTACATCTCGTGGACGAGGTCGCCGAGGTCGTCCCCCGGCCCGGCGCAGTGGCGGGCCCGGCTCATCGCGGCGGTGCGCTCCAGCCGGGCGTGCACGACGCGGCCGTCCTCGCGCTCGTCCAGCGCGAGCGAGACGATCCCGAGCCGCTGCCGGTCGGCGTGCTTGACCACCGCACCGATGGTGCCGCGCGACGGCACCCAGCCGGGCGGGCAGTGGAAGCGGAACGGCATGGGGAAGCAGTCGTCCGGCACGGCCTCGCGGAACCGCACGCGCGGCTCGCCCTGATAGCAGGCGAGCACCAGGCGCAGGTCGAGCGAGGGGTCGCCGAGCGGGTCGCGCCGCCCTCCGCCGAGCCGTCCCCACGGCCCGACGACCGTCACCCGCACGTCGGGCAGCCGCCCGGCGAGCACGGCGTCGACGGTCGCCCTGACCTCCTCGAACGACGCGTCCCCCACCTCGACCACGACCTCCACGTACGGCACGAGGTAGGTGCGGTGGGGGTGCCTGCGCAGCCAGCGGAAGCTCGGGACGCGCTCGGCGAGGTGGGGCCAGTTGTGCCGCTTCACGTCGGGCTCGCGGCGCATGACCGTGGACCGGCCGAGGTGCCAGCACCGGCTGCGGCGGTCGGGCACGAACACGGCCCCCGCCTGGGCCAGCCGGTAGCCGAGCTCGGTGTCCTCGCCGAGGACGAGCGAGCCGTCGAGCCCTCCGGCGGCGCGCAGCAGGCGTGCGGGCAGCGACGCGGTGGCCCCCACCATGACGGAGAACGCGCTGAAACCGGCCGTCCGCAGGTCGTCGGTCTGGTCCCAGCGCCGCTCGGTCCACTGCGGCGTGGCGTCCTCCTCCGAGAAGAGCTTGGGCACCGCGCCCGCCTCGACGGCCGCGAGCACCTCGCTCGCCGGGATCTCGTCGATGCCGGGCGCGAACCGCAGGTGCCCGAGCACGACCAGGTAGTCGGCCAGGTGGTGCCAGCGCATCTGGGCCTCCACGTGCTCGGGGAACAGCACGAGGTCGGCGTCCAGGTAGAGGATCACCTCGCCCTCGGCCGCCTCGGCCCCCGCCGCGCAGGCGCTCGCCCTTCCCCACGCCCCGCCGCGCGGGCGGACCACCCGCAGCCGCTCCGGCAGCGGCCCGGCCGACGACTCGGCCGGCGGCTCCATGGGCCGCTCGCCGTCGTCCACCACCACGACCTCCATGAGGTGGGCCGGGTAGGTCTGCCGGGCCAGGCTGGCCAGCGTCAGCGGCAGCGTGCGCTCCGCGCGGTACGCGGGGATCACCACGCTCACCGTGAGCGTCGGGGTCCACTCCCCCGGCGCGGGCGGCTCTCCGAGCACCCCGTAGTCGTTGAGCGGGATGCGCGCAGCCCCCGTCACGTCCTCACGTCCGCGCGCCATCGGGCACCGTCCTCCATCAGTTCGTTGAAGACCAGCCCACGCCACTGCTCCTGATAGGACGCGAGGAACGACTGCACGGGCTGGCGCCAGGTGTGGCCGTACGCGCTGCGGCGGCGCAGCACGTAACCGAGGCCGTGGGTGCGGTAGATCCGGCCGCCGACGGCCTCCACCGCCTGCAGCAGCTGGCCGTCCACCGTCCTCGCCAGGGGCCGGAAGCCGCCGGCCGCCTCGAACGCCGCCCGGGTGACCAGCATCGTGCCCCCGGCCACCAGCGGAACGAACCGCTCGGTGCCGATGCACCTCCTGATCGTCACGTCGAGCGGCTCCAGGTAGACGAACTCGGCGGCCGAGCCGACGAGGTCGGCCCCGCTGTAGCGCCGGGCGAGCAGGAGGTCGGCGAGGTGGTCCGGCCCGTACCAGTCGTCGTCGTCCACCTTGGCGAGGTACGACCCGGAGGCGGCGGCCGCCATCCGGTTCAGGACCTCACCGAACGGCGTCGCGGCGGGGGCCTCGATCACGGTGATCGGCGACCGCGTGCGGGGGATCGCCGCCTCCCGCGCGGTGAAGCCGTGGAGCCCCACGATCAGCTCGGCGCTCACGCCGCGCTGGCGCTCCATCTGCTCGACCGCGAACGGCACCATCTCCGGGCGTCGCGTGCACAGCAGGATCGAGACCCTCGGGTCCGGCGGCACCGGCAGACCGGCGCTCAGGGCCAGACGCCGCCAGCGGGCGGCGGCCCCGTGCTCGCGCAGCGCGGCCCTGCGCAGCCGGATGCTCAGCTCCTCGCGGCGCAGGTCGGACGCGAGCGCCTCGCCGGTCACGGCGGCGAGCGCGGCGGCGAGGGCGGGGCCCAGCGCCCGGTCACGGGCGGGATCCGGCGCGGCGAGCACCGGGATCCCGGCGGCCGAGAGGGCGGCCACGACGCGGGCGACCCCATTCGCCCGCCCTTCCCCTGCCTGCGGGCCGGGCACCTCGATGCCGCGCACGTCCCGCAGGCGGGCGATGTCCACGTCGGTGACCCGTCCGGAGGCCGGGAGCCGTACGAGCCGGTCCGCGCCGAGGGTGACGGCGAACCCCTCGCGGTGTGCGGCGAGCGCCGCGATCCCCTGCGCGGGATTCCGGCGGAATCCGATGGGGTTGACCACGGCCTCGTCCAGCGGCGGCAGCAGGCCGTCGACCACCGCACCGGCGACGCCAGAACCCGTAAACACAGCGCCCGTAACCACAGCGTCCGTAACCACAGAGCCGGCGACAGGGCCGTCCGGCTCTGCCCGGCGCAGCGGCAGGTCGCAGCCGGGGGCGTCGCGACGGTCCGGCACCGGCCCGCCGGGCTGCGACAGCGTGACATTGGGGTCGCCGGGCCGCCAGTCGGCCGTGGCGCCGCCTTCCAGCCCCGCCACAGGAGTGGCCGCCTCGCAACCGCCGAACAGGCCGTTCACGACGTGGGCCACGACGTCACCGGCCGGCACCGGCTCGGTGAAGGCGGCGTCCAGGTGCCAGCCGCGGCCCCGGCGGGCCACCCGCATCTCCGTCAGGTGCCGCCAGCAGGCGCCCGGCGCGGCGACCGGCAGCGGCTGGGCCGCCCAGGACGGCACGTCGGCGACGGCGATCCGCACCCGCGTCGCCGCAGGCAGCAGGCCGCGCAGCGGCACCGCCCTGCGCAGGTCGGCCGGGGAGCGCGCGGCGAGCAGGACGCATCGGATCGCGCCGGTTCCGTCCGGCGCCGCACCCTGTGCCGCACCCTGTGCCGCGTCCGCGTCGTTCGCCGGGACCACCGGCATACCGGGGACGGGAACGTCCTCCAGCGGGATCCAGGGGCCGGCGAAGCCCTCGACGAGGCGGCCGAGCAGCGCGGGACAGGACTCGAACCCGATCCACGTCCCCCATGCCGACCGGGTGGCGGTTCGCGTCACCCGCCCTCCTCACGCTGCCCGGTTCCTCTTCCGACCGGCCCAGCATCGCGAACCCCACTCGTGCGGGGGCAGCCTTAGTCCCTTCCTTGGCCGAAGGTTTAATCGCTCCCGTCCCAGGTGGACGAAGGTTTCTGGCCCGTACGAAACCGGACTGAAGAGGAGGAAGCAACCCGAAGCGCGTTACGATGCCGCGTTATAGATCCCCCCGAGGAGTACCCCATGGCTGTACGTCGTCTGATCCCTCTGGCCGTCGCGTGCGTTCTCGCCGCGGCCGCCGCCACTCCTGCGCAGGCTCGCGGGACCGATGAGCCGTACTGCGCGACCCACAAATGCATCGCCCTGACCTTCGACGACGGTCCGGGGCCGTACGTGCAGACGCTGCTGAAGACCCTCTCCGAATACAAGGCGAAGGCGACGTTCTTCGTCATCGGCTCGGAGGTGAAGAAGCACCCGAAGCTCACTCAGCTGATCGCCAAGTCGGGCCACGAGATCGGCAACCACTCGTGGGACGGCACCTATCTGACCTCGCTCAAGTACGCCGATATCAACAAGAAGATCGGCGACACCCAGCGGCTGATCCAGAAGACGACGGGCAAGGCGCCGAAGCTCTTCCGCGCGCCCGGCGGGCTGCGCAACGGCGGCGTGGAGGAGATCACCGCCAAGCTCGGGCTCATCCAGGTGCCCGGCACGACCGCCACGAAGGACTACATCAAGGACTACCGGCATGTGGACTTCCTCACCAACCGGGCCCTGGACGTGGCCGGCGAGGGCGAGGTCGTGCTGATGCACGAGACGGTCAAGGAGACCGTGGAGTCGATGCCCGAGGTGCTCCAGATGCTGACGGCGGAGGGCTACAGCTTCGTCACGGTGTCCACCCTGCTCGAAGGCCAGGAGCTCACCCCGGGACAGGTATATCCCGACCAGCCGGGCGTGGAGACGACAGCCGTCCACTGATCCGGCGGCCCAGCGCCTGGGCCGGCGCCTCCACGAAGCGATAGGTCAGCCAGCTCAGCGTGAGCAGCGCGACGAGATAGCCGAGCGCGGCGGCCGCCTGACCGAGCGGCGTGAGCGACCGCAGGTCGCCCGCGAACGCGTTCAGATACTTGAGCAGCGGGTGGTGCACCAGGTAGACCGAGTAGCTGATCAGGCCGAGCCAGGTCAGCACGCCGGGGACGCGCCGCCCGCGCAGCGCCATGCCGAGCGCGAACGTCCCGCCGGCGAGGACGATCGTGGTGATCCACACGTCGGGCTGCACCCACCACCAGCCCGCCTGGATCGACCACACCGGCGCGGCGGCCACCAGGGCCGCCGCGGCCACGACCGGGCCGAGCCCGCCCGTGCCCCGCTCCCAGCGGTACAGGGCCGTCCCGGTGAACATCACCGCGAGGATGGCCGCCCCGAACCACGGCACGAAGCTGCCGAACATGAGCAGCACGAGCGCCATCAGGCCCAGCGCGTACGCCGCGACCCTGCGGAACCGGCCGGTGATCAGGCAGGCCAGCCCCGCCACGAACAGCACGCAGGCGGCGATGGCGGGCCACGGTCCCGGCAGCAGCGGCGCCGACAGCACCAGCCCGGCGGCGACCGCCACGACGCCGAACGCGATCGCCAGCGTCCCGCTGCGCCGGTGCACCCCGCCCACGAACAGCGCGGTCACCAGCAGGTAGAACACCATCTCGTAAGACAACGTCCACATCGGATCGGCGAGGGCACCGGTGTGGACGACGTCGAGCAGCATGCTCACGTGCGCGGCCACGGCCGACGGGTGCCGGGGCACCTCCTGACGCACCGGAACCCAGAACGCCATCGCGAGCACCAGGGCGATGACCAGCAGATACAGCGGATACAGCCGGAACACCCGGCTGACCCAGAACGCCCCGACCTCGCCCCTCTTCTCCAGGGACGCGGGGATGATGTATCCGCTGACCAGGAAGAAGACCAGCACGCCGTACATGCCGAGGCTGAACCAGTAGGGGCGCAACGACGGCATGAGCCAGGGCAGCGCGTGCTCGGCGACCACCGCCATCGCGCCGATCCCCCGCAGGGCGTCGAGCCAGGCGAGCCTGGTGGCCTTCGCTCCGGACCGAGCGGTGACGGGCTGAGTGGCAATCACCGCGTTACCCTATCCAGCACGGCCGGGATCAATCCGGTTGATCCCCGCTCACATCGCCGCTCGGTGGTCCGGAGTCAGTGATGCGGGGTCACTCCCACTCGATGGTGCCCGGCGGCTTGCTCGTCACGTCGAGGACCACCCGGTTGACCTCGCGGACCTCGTTGGTGATCCGGGTGGAGATGCGCGACAGCACGTCGTACGGCACCCGCGCCCAGTCGGCGGTCATGGCGTCCTCGGAGGTCACCGGCCGCAGGACGACCGGGTGGCCGTAGGTGCGGCCGTCGCCCTGCACGCCGACCGAGCGGACGTCGGCGAGCAGCACGACCGGGCACTGCCAGATGTCGCGGTCGAGACCGGCGCGGGTGAGCTCCTCACGGGCGATGGCGTCGGCCTCGCGCAGCAGGTCGAGGCGCTCGCGGGTGACCTCGCCGATGATCCGGATGCCGAGGCCGGGCCCCGGGAACGGCTGGCGCCAGACCATCGCCGCGGGCAGGCCCAGCTCCTCGCCGGCCCGCCGCACCTCGTCCTTGAACAGCGTGCGGAGCGGCTCGACCAGGTCGAACTTGAGGTCCTCGGGCAGCCCGCCCACGTTGTGGTGCGACTTGATGTTCGCGGTGCCGGTGCCGCCGCCGGACTCGACCACGTCCGGGTAGAGCGTGCCCTGCACGAGGAAGTCCACCGGCCCGTCGGCGAGGATCGCGCGCTGCTCGTCCTCGAAGACGCGGATGAACTCCCGGCCGATGATCTTCCGCTTCTCCTCCGGGTCGGTGACGCCCGACAGCGCCTTGAGGAAGCGCTCGGAGGCGTCCACGACGCGCAGCTTGACGCCGGTCACCTCGACGAAGTCGCGCTCGACCTGCTCGGCCTCGCCCTTGCGCAGCAGCCCGTGGTCGACGAAGACGCAGGTCAGCCGGTCGCCGATGGCCCGCTGCACGATCGCGGCGGCCACCGCGGAGTCGACGCCGCCCGACAGCGCGCAGATGGCCCTGCCGTCGCCCACCTGGGCGCGAACGGCCTCCACAGCGTCCTCGACGATGTTGAGCATGGTCCACGAGGGACGGCAGCCGGCCGCCTCCAGGAAGTGCTTGAGCACCTGCTGCCCGTGCTCGGAGTGGAGCACCTCGGGGTGGAACTGCACGCCGTACAGGCCGCGTGAGGGGTCCTCCATCGCGGCGACCGGGGTGGCGGCGGTGGCCGCGGTGACGGCGAACCCGGCGGGGGCGCCGACCACGGAGTCGCCGTGCGACATCCAGACGGTCTGCGCGGCGGGCAGGCCGGCGAACAGCAGGCCCTCCTGGAGAACCTTGAGCGCGGTCCCGCCGAACTCGGCGGAGTCGGTCCTGGCGACCTCGCCCCCGAGCGCCCGGGCCATGGCCTGGAAGCCGTAGCAGATGCCGAAGGTCGGCACCCCGGTCTCGAACAGGCCGTCGGGAACCGGTGGGGCGCCCTCGGCGTACACCGACGAAGGGCCGCCGGACAGGATGATCGCCTTGGGCTTCCTGGCCAGCATCTCCGACACCGGCATCGACGATGGGACGATCTCGGAGTAGACGTGGCACTCACGCACCCGTCGGGCGATCAGCTGCGCGTATTGCGCGCCGAAGTCCACGACGAGAACCGTGTCGAACTCAGACACTGGAAAGGACCCCCATGAAGGCAGCGAGGCGGTAACGCCAGTCTATCGGCGCGGTGATGCTGCCCGCCCGGACGTGCCGCCGCGGGGGACCGATCCCGTCAGGCCCTCCGGCGGGCGTGGGTGATCACCGAGATCCCGCTGCCGGCCAGGGCGTCCGCACGGTCCCGGAGGACGGCGCCGGCGGCGTCGCACTCCGGCGCCTGCTCGACCACCTCGAAGCCGTGCTCCTCCAGCAGGTCCGCCGCCTCTCGCGGGGTCAGGAACGTCAGCCAGGGCTCACCGCTCTCGGCCACCAGCGGCATCAGGGTCTCCGCGTACGCCCGGGCACGCGGGCCGCGCAGGGCCTCGGGCAGCAGGTGGTCCATGACGATCTCGCTGCCGGGGGCGAGGCGGCCGAGCCCGGCCAGTGTGCGCGCGACGGCCTCGCGGGTGAGATAGACGGTCACGCCGAGCCAACTCGCGAACGCCGGACGAGCGAGGTCGAACCCGTGCGCGACGAGCCGGTCGACCGGGCACTCCCCGGCCTCCATGTCCGCGGGGACGTACGTGAGGCAGGGCGGCGCAGGAAGGCCCGCGCGCGCGATCGCCTCCCGTTTCCAGTGCTGGGTGCCCGGGTGGTCCACCTCGAAGACCTCCACGGGAGCGCCCCGGGAACTCGCGGCCGACCTGCAGGCGTAGGTGTCCAGCCCCGCGCCGAGGATCACGTACTGGCGGACGCCCCGCCGTACGGCGGCGGCCAGGCGGTCCTCGGTGTAGCGGCTTCGCGTGACGACGGCCGCGCGCAGCCCGGCGAGGACGGGATGGCCGGCCGTCTCGCGGTGCGCGCGCACGTAGTGCTCGGCGCACTCCCCCAGCAGGGCGTACGCGAACGGGTCGCGGAAGACCACCGGCTCCCCGTCGACGATCAGGTGGGCGGCGCGTGCCGCCGCCGCGTGGAGCGCGGTCCTGCTGGGCCCGTCGGTCTGCACCCGTCGAGCGTAGACCGCCCCAGCGATCTTGGCGATGGGTCACAGACCGTGCGCCCGCGCGCCGTGCCGCAGCAGGTCGAAGGCGGTGCCGGCGGCGGCGACGGCCTCGCCGTGCACCTCGCCGGCCGTCCGGCCGGACGCCAGCGCCGCGTAGTTGTCCCTGGCCAGGATCTGCCGGACGGCGACGTACTGCGCGGCCACCAGGCGCGACGTCAGGCGCGGCACGGGACCGGGCGTGCTCGCGGGAGCGCCGGGCGCGGGGCCCACCGCCCCGCCCATCCCGCCCATCCCGCCCGTCTCGCTCATCTCGCTCACCGGCTCACTCATGGGCTCGCTCATCGCCTCCGCCAGCGCCTCGGTGTCCGCCGCGGCGTACTCGGCCACGCGGGACGCCAGGCTGGGGGTGTCGAAGACGAGGCGGTGGTAGGCCATCACCGCGGGGTGGTCGCACAGGCCGGTGGTCGGCTCGCGGGCGTCCAGCCCGGCCATGAAGGCGTCGTGCAGCGCGTCCAGCGGGGTCCGCCCGGCCGGGCGGGCACGCACCACGGCCGCCGCCTCTCCCCTGTGGTCGGAGATCCGGTCCAGGACCAGATCCTCTTTCGAGGGGAAATACCGGAACAGCGTGGGCTTGGAGACCTCCGCCGCGGCCGCGATCTCGGCGACGCCCACCTGGTCGAAGCCGTGTTCCAGGAACATCGCGATCGCGACCTCGGAGATGGCCCGGCGGGTCCGTTCCTTCTTCCGCGTCCGCAGCCCCTCGACCATGCGCACAGGCTAGCAGCCCTGCCGAGAAAAGTTAACCCGGTTGCATTTTTAACCGAGTTGCTGTTCCATGCCCGTACGGCGACCGGGGGAAGGAGACGGCGGATGACCCCGCTGGAGGAGGAGCAGGCGTACGTCGAACGCTGCAGGGAGGGCCTGCGCCGGATGCTGGACGGCGCCCGGCACAACGTGATCACCGGGGAGACCGTGGCGGGCGACCGCTACAGCGCCGAGCGGCTGGGCCGCCATCTGAAGAGCCTGGCGAAGGAGCTCGGCGAGGACGACGGAGGGCCCCCGTTCTTCGGGCGGCTCGACTTCGGCCCGGACGTGCGCGAGCACGCCGGGCAGCGCTACCACATCGGCCGACGCCACGTCTCCGCCGGCAGCGGCGGCCGTCCTCTGGTGATCGACTGGAGGGCGCCGGTCTCGCGGACGTTCTACCAGGCGTCGGCCCGGGATCCGCGGGGCGTGACCGTACGGCGGCGCTTCGGCTGGGCAGGCGGCAAGCTGACCGGATTCGAGGACGAACACCTCGATCGCGGGCCGGTCGTCGGGATCGGCTCCGGCGGCGCGGGCCGCATCCTGACGGCCGAGATCGAACGCCCCCGGGTCGGGCCGATGCGCGACATCGTCGCCACCATCCAGCCGGACCAGGACGACCTGGTCCGCGCCGGCCTGGAGGAGTCCCTGTGCGTCCAGGGCGGGCCGGGCACCGGCAAGACCGCCGTCGGCCTGCACCGCGCCGCCTACCTGCTCTACGCCCACCGCAAGCGGCTGTCGCGCGGCGGTGTACTCGTGCTCGGCCCCAACCGGGCCTTCCTCGGCTACATCTCCGCGGTGCTGCCGGCCCTGGGCGAGGTCGACGTCGAACAGACCACGCTGGACGCGCTCCTCGCCCGGGTCCCGGTCAAGGGGACCGACGGCCCGGACGCCGCCGTGGTCAAACACGACGCGCGCATGGCCGAGGTGCTGCGCAGGGCGCTCCACGGGCGCATATGCGAGCCCCCGGAGCCGCTCGCCGTGGCCGACGGCTCCTTCCGGTGGCGGGTCTCGCAGGACGAGCTGCGCCGCGTGGCCGAGCAGACCCGGCGCGAGGCGATGCCGTACGGCGTGGGCCGCGAGCGCGTCATCGCCCGCGTGGCGTCACTCGTGCGGACCCGGGCGGAGGCCCGCGGCCGCACGATCGACACGGCGTGGACGCGCCTGACCGCCCGGGCCGTCACCGCCGCCGTGGACGCCTTCTGGCCGGCCGTACGCCCGGAGGAGGTGCTGTTCGAAGTGCTCGGTGACTGCTCGGAGGCCGCCGAGGGCGTGCTCACGACGGCCGAGCGGGCGGCGATCACCTGGGCGAGACCGCCTCGCACCTATCGGAGCGCCGCCTGGACGGCGGCCGACCTGATCCTCCTCGACGAGCTCGCCGGGCTGATCGAGCGCCCGCAGGGATACGGCCACGTGATCGTCGACGAGGCGCAGGACCTGTCGCCGATGCAGTGCAGGGCCGTCGCCCGGCGCAGCGAGCACGGCTCGCTCACCGTGCTCGGCGACCTGGCGCAGGGGACGACCCCGTGGGCCGCCCGCGGCTGGGGCGAGCAGATGGCGCACCTGGGCAAGCCGGACGCCGCGATCATGTCGCTCACCACCGGTTTCCGCACGCCCGCCGCCGTCGTGGAGCTCGCCAACCGCCTGCTGGCCGAGCTCGCGGTCGACGTGCCGCCCTCCCGCTCCTTCCGGCGCGACGGACGGCTGCGCGTGCTGCGCGGGGACGACCCCGCGATCGTGACGGCGGTGCTGGAGGCGCTCGGCCACGAGGGCTCGATCGGCGTCATCGCCGCCGACGCGTCGGCCGGCCGCCTGCGCGCCGCGCTCACCGACGCCGGCCTGACCGTCGCCGACGGCCCCACGCCCGATCCGTCCGTGCGGATCTCCGTGGTGCCCGCCACCCTGTGCAAGGGCCTGGAGTACGACCACGTCGTGCTGGCCGAGCCCGCCGAGATCGTCGCGGCCGAGGAGCGCGGGCTCGGCCGGCTCTACGTGGCGCTCACCCGGGCGGTGTCCCGTCTCGACGTGGTGCACTCCCGTCCGCTGCCCGCCCCCCTCACCGGGGACGCCGTCTAACCGGCGCGCCCTTCCGCGTCCGGGGTGGGGGCGGCGCCGTGGGTGACGCCCACGATGGGCAGGCGCAGCGCGCCCGGCGCCGACGCGGGGACGACCGGCCGCACGGGCGCGACCGGCCGGAGCCGCACGTACGCGGAGCCGAGGGCGGGGCGCGGGTCCTGCTCGCCCTTGTTGGGCCACAGCGCCATCGCGCGCTCGGCCTGGGCGGTGATCGTGAGCGAGGGGTTCACGCCGAGGTTGGCCGACACGGCCGAGCCGTCCACGATGTGCAGGCCCTCGTAGCCGTAGACCCGGTGGTAGGGGTCGATCACGCCGGTCTCCGGCGAGTCGCCGATCGCGCAGCCGCCGAGGAAGTGCGCCGTCGCGGGGATGTCGAACAGGTCGAGCCAGGAACCGCCGGGAAGACCGCCGATCTCCTCGGCCGCCAGGCGGACGGCCTCGTGTCCCGCAGGGATCCAGGTGGGGTTCGGTTCGCCGTGGCCCGGGCCCGCCCGCAGTTTCCCGCCCTTCAGCGAGAGCGTGATCGAGTTGTCCTTGGCCTGCATGACGAGGGCGATGACCGCGCGCTCCGACCACCTGCGGTGGTTGAACAGCCGGGGCAGCAGGTGGGGCCGCCGCAGAGCCGCGCCGATGAACTTCAGCCAGCGCGGCGCCCGTCCGCCCCCGTCCACGAGCAGCGTGCGCAGCAGTCCCATGGCGTTGGAGCCGTCGCCGTACCGGACCGGCTCGATGTGCGTCTCGGCGTCGGGGTGGATCGAGGAGGTGATCGCCACGCCGCGGTTGAGTTTGACGCCCTTGGCGGTGAGGCGCTCGAAGCCGAGCAGGGCCTCGGAGTTCGTCCTGGTCAGCGTGCCGAGCCGGGGCGAGATCCCGGGCAGCGTGGTCGCCCTGAGCCGGTGGAGCAGGTGCTGCGTGCCGTACGTCCCCGCGGCGAAGACCACCTGCCCTGCGGTCAGCGTGCGGGTGGGGCCGAACGGCCCCGTCCGCTTCACCGTGATCTCGTAGCCGCCCTCGACGGGCCGCACGCCGGTGACGGTGGTCTCCGGGTGGACCTTCGCCCCGGCCTTCTCCGCCAGGTAGAGGTAGTTCTTGATCAGCATGTTCTTGGCGCCGTGGCGGCAGCCCGTCATGCACTCGCCGCACTCGGTGCAGCCGCGGCGGCGCGGCCCCAGGCCGCCGAAGTAGGGGTCGTCGACCTCAACACCCGGCTCGCCGAAGAACACCCCGACGGGGGCGAGACGGAAGGTGTGGGCGGCGCCCATCCGCTCGGCCACCTTCTTCATCACCTCGTCGGCCGCGGTCACCGTCGGGTTGTCCACCACCCCGAGCATCCGCCTGGCCTGGTCGTAGTAGGGCGCGAGCTCGGCCTTCCAGTCGGTGATGTGCGCCCACTGGGGATCGCTGAAGAACGGGTCGAGCGGCTCGTAGAGGGTGTTGGCGTAGACGAGCGAGCCGCCGCCCACCCCAGCACCGGCCAGCACCATCACGCCGTCGGAGCCGCGCAGGACGTGGATGCGCTGGATGCCCTTCAGGCCGAGCGCGGGCGCGAACACGAAGTCCCTGGCCCGCCAGGAGGTCTTCGGCAGGGTCGTCTCGTCGAACCGCCGGCCTGCCTCGAGGACGGCGACCGAATAGCCCTTCTCGGTGAGCCGCAGCGCGGTCACGCTCCCGCCGAACCCCGACCCGATCACCGCGACGTCGTAGTCCAACGCCCCGCCTTCCTTCTCACTTGAGGTGCAGGCGCTTCATCGTCTTGAGCAGCCCCGCGAGCGTGTCGGCGTACTTGTCGTAGGTCATGCCGAGGATCGGCTCGAAGCCCAGCCACGTGGCCTGGCTGGCCACCGTCTGGACCTCCGTGTACTTCAGCAGGCCCTCGGTCCCGTGCCGGCGGCCGAGCCCGGACGACTTCATCCCGCCCATCGGCGCGTCGTAGGAGGCGTACGCCGAGCCGTACCCCTCGTTGATGTTGACGGTGCCCGCCTTGATCCGGGCGGCGAGGCGGCGGCCCCGCGCGACGTCCCTGGTCCAGATCGAGGCGTTCAGCCCGTACGCGGTGTCGTTGGCCGCGTGGACCGCCTCGTCCTCGTCCCTGAAGCGGTAGAGCGACACGACCGGCCCGAACGTCTCGTCCCTGCAGACGGCCATGTCCTCGCCCACGCCGTCGAGGACGGTCGGCTCGTAGAAGAACGGGCCGAGGTCGGGGCGCGGCCTGCCGCCGGTCAGCACCGTGGCGCCCTTGGCCACGGCGTCCTCGACGTGCGCCGTCACCCCGTCGAGCTGCCGCTGCGAGGTGAGCGAGCCCATCTGCGGGTCCCAGTCGAGACCGGGACCGATCCTCATGTTCTCCACCGCCCGGACGAACTTGTCGCGGAAGGCGTCGGCGACCGCCTCGTGCACGTAGAGGCGCTCGATCGAGATGCACAGCTGGCCCGCGTTGGTGAAGCAGGCCCGGATCGCGCCCTGGGCGGCCACGTCGAGGTCGGCGTCGTCGAGCACGATCATCGGGTTCTTGCCGCCGAGCTCCAGCGAGCAGCCGATGAGCCGCTTGGCCGCCTCCTCGGCGATCCTGCGCCCGCCGCGCGTCGAACCGGTGAACGCGACGTAGTCGGCGCCGTCGATCAGCGGGTCGCCGACGTCCTCCGGATCGCCGAGCACGACCTGCCAGATGTCGCGCGGCATGCCCAGCTCGGCCAGCAGGTCGATCGTCCACAGCGTGGACAGCGGGGTCTGGGTGTCGGGCTTGTGCACGACCGCGTTGCCCGCGATCAGGGCGGGGACCACGTCGGTGACGCCGAGGGCCAGCGGGTAGTTCCACGGGCTGATCACCGCGACGACGCCCTTGGGATGGCGCAGCTCGGCGGTGCGGGTCGCGACCGGGAAGATGCCCTGCCTGCGCTGCGGCTCAAGCAGGCCGGGCGCCCGCCGCGCGTAGAAGAGCGTGCAGCCGGCCACGTCCACCACTTCCTCGTACGCGTGGCGCCGCGCCTTTCCCGTCTCCCACTGCACGATGTCGAGCAGCTCCTGGCGGCGGTCGAGCATCGCGTCGTGGAGCCGCAGGAAGGGCGCGATCCGCTCCCGGACCGGCAGCGCCGCCCAGGCCTCCTGCGCCGCCCTCGCCCGGGCGTACGCCGCGCGGACGTCCTCGGGGGTGGAGATCGGGACCTCGGCCAGGACCTCGCCGGTGAACGGCGCGACGATCTCCCGCGTCTTGCCCTCGGAGGAGACGTGCGTGACGATCCGGTCGACCATGGCCGCGTCGAGCGTCCGATTCATGGCACCCATGCCGGAAGAATATTCCGGTGCCCCGCTCGTGGCTACCGGTAAGTAATGCCGGAGCCCCAATCGGCCGCGGGCGTCGAACCGGGGCGGGGCGTGAACCGTCGTGGGGGCATGAGGACATCGATCCGTACGGCGGGCGTTCTCGCCGCGCTGCTGGCCATGGCAGCCACGGGCTGCGCGGGGGGCCGTACGACCCAGGAATTCCCGTCCGCTCCGGCGAACCTGACCGACAAGGTCCGGCTCGTCGCGTACGCCGACTGCGACGAGATGACGGAGGGGCTGCGGCAGGCGGCCGCGCGGAACGTGACCCCCTGGGGCTTCGGGGACGCCATGCTCTTCGCGGCCCGCTCCGACGTCGCCACCGCCAAGCGGGCGGTGCCCGACCAGCAGTCGCACTCGACCACGAACACGCACGAGGCGGGCGTGGACGAGCCCGACCTGGTCAAGACCGACGGCGACCGGGTGATCACGGTCGCCCGGGGCGTGCTGCGCGTCGTGGACGTCAGGACCCGCGAGGTCACCGGGACGCTGCGGCTGGTCTCCGAGGATCAGGCGTGGGCCCAGGCCGACCTGCTGGTCCACGGCGACCGCGCGCTCGTGCTGTTCCAGGGCGGCGGGATCATCCCGTTCGGGGCGACGGCCAGGGCCCAGGCCGGTCCCGGCGGCCCGAGGTACGTGCTCGTCGACCTGTCCGGCGAGCCGCGCGTCCTCGGCGCGATGACCGTGCACGGGCAGCACGTCGACGCCCGGCAGACCGGCTCCACGGTGCGGCTCGTCGTCCGGTCCCAGCCGGAGATCGCCTTCCCCACCCCGAAGCAGGACGAATCGGAGAAGGAACTCCTCGAAGGCAACCGCAGGGCCGTGCTGTCCGCCCCCGGCGACGCGTGGCTGCCGTCGTACGACGTCGAGTCGGGCGGCGCGAGCCGCACGGAGCGGGTCGGCTGCGACCGGGTCAGCCACCCCGACCAGTTCACCGGCACCTCGATGCTGACCATCCACACGATCGACCTGGCCGCCGCCACGCCGTTCGGCTCGCTCACGCCGATCGCGGTCGCGGCCGACGGCGACACCGTGTACGGCACGGCGGGCAGCCTCTACGTCACCAGCAATCCCCGCTGGTGGGAGGCGCGCCCGATCGACGTGGTGCCGCTGCCCGATCCGTCGGCCGCCGCGCCTGCCCCGAAGACGCCGCCCGAGCGCACGGAGGTGCACCGCTTCGACGTCTCGGCCCCCGGCGTCCCCCGCTACGCCGCGTCGGGATCTGTGCCGGGACGGCTGCTCAACCAGTACTCCCTGTCGGAGTACGACGGGCACCTGCGGGTCGCGACGACCAGCGGCGCCGAGGTGCCCGGCGCGGGCCCGGGCGCGAGCGAGAGCGGCGTGTACGTGCTCGACGCCGGCACGCTCGCCCCGGCCGGATCGGTCACGGGACTCGGCAAGGGCGAGCGGATCTACTCGGTGCGGTTCATGGACGCCCTCGGCTACGTCGTGACGTTCCGCCAGACCGATCCCCTCTACACGCTGGACCTGCGGGACCCGGCCGCGCCCAAGGTCACCGGCGAACTGAAGATCACCGGCTTCTCCGCGTACCTCCACCCGGCGGGCGAGGGGCGGCTCGTCGGCGTCGGCCAGGAGGCGAGCGAGGCGGGCCGCGCGCTCGGCACGCAGATCTCGCTGTTCGACGTCTCCGACCCGGCCGCGCCCGCGGTGCTGTCGCGGTTCCACCAGAAGGAGTCCGGCTCGGAGGCCGAGTGGGACCCGCACGCCTTCCTCTACTGGCCCGCCACCGGGCTGGCCGTGCTCCCGCTCCAGACCTGGACCGGCGGCGGAATCGGGGGCAGCGCGGCGCTCGTGCTGCGCGTCGGCGATCGGGAGATCACCAAGCTCGGCGTCGTGACCCACCCGCGGCCCGCGGCCACGGGTGGCTTCGCCCCCGCCGACCAGGGCATCCGCCGTTCCCTGGTCATCGGCGACGAGCTGTGGACCGTGTCCGGCGCCGGCCTCAAGGTCAGCGACGCCGCCACGCTGGCCGAGCGGGCGTGGATCCCCTTCGTTTGACGGTCAGCCCGCGTCCCCGCCGGTCGTGGCGAGATCACGCGGGGGCGCGACGGGGACGATCTCCGGCGCGCCGAGGCGGATCGCGTCGGCCTCCTGGTCGGTGTCCTGCTCCTGGGAGGCCCGCTCCGCCTCGACCCGCTTGGTGTAGTACTCGACCTCGCGCTTGACCTGGTCGGCGTCCCAGCCGAGGGGGCCCGCCATGAGCTCGGCGGCCTCCTGGGCGACCGCGGTCCCCCGGTGGAAGGTCTCGATCGAGATGCGGGTGCGCCGCGTCAGCGCGTCGTTGAGGTGCCGGGCTCCCTCGTGCGTCGCCGCGTACACGATCTCGGCGCGCAGGTAGTCGTCCGCGCCGTCGAGAGGGCGCCCGAGCGAGGGATCGCGCTCGACGATCGCCAGCACCTCGTCGATCAGCGAGCCGTACCTCTCCAGCAGGTGCTCGATCCTGGCCACGTGCAGCCCGGAGGCGCGCGCCATGCGGTGGCGGGAGTTCCACAGGGCCTGGTAGCCCTCCGCGCCCGCGAGCGGCACCTGGTCGGTGCAGGACGGCGGCACACGCTGATCGAGGCCGTGCGCGACCGCGTCGACGGCGTCGGCCGCCATGACCCGGTACGTCGTGAACTTCCCGCCGGCCACCATGACCAGCCCGGGCACGGGATGCGTGACGACGTGCTCGCGCGAGAGCTTGGAGGTCTCCTCGGACTCCCCGGCCAGCAGCGGCCGCAGCCCGGCGTACACGCCCTCGACGTCGTCCCTGGTCAGGGGCACCGAGAGCACCGAGTTGACCCGGTCGAGCAGATAGTCGATGTCCGCCCGCGAGGCGGCGGGGTGGGCCTTGTCGAGGTTCCAGCGGGTGTCGGTGGTCCCGATGATCCAGTGCCGGCCCCAGGGGATGACGAACAGCACCGACTTCTCGGTGCGCATGATGAGCCCGCTGAGCGAGTGGATGCGGTCGCGCGGCACCACGAGGTGGATGCCCTTGGACGCCCGCACGTGGATCTGCCCCCGGCCGCCGACGAGCTGCTGGATGTCGTCGGTCCACACGCCGGTCGCGTTCACGACCTGACGGGCCCGCACGTCCAGCTCGGCGCCGGTCTCCAGGTCGCACACGCGCACCCCGGTGACCCGCTCCCCCTCGCGCAGGAAGCCGACCGCCTGCACCCGGGAGGCGACGTGCGCGCCGTACGTGGCGGCGGTGCGCAGCGTGGTCATCACGAAGCGGGCGTCGTCGACCTGGGCGTCCCAGTACTGCACGGCGCCGGTGAAGGCCGACCTGCGCAGCGAGGGGACGACCCGCAGCGCCTGGCGGCGGGTCAGGTGGCGGTGCCCCGGCACGCCCCGGGTGAGGCCGAAGGACAGCCCGAGCGTGTCGTAGAGCGCGAGGCCCGCCCCGATGTACGGCCGCTCCCAGCCCGCGTGCGTGAGCGGATAGAGGAACGGCACCGGCCTGACCAGGTGCGGGGCGATCCGCTTGAGCAGCAGCGACCGCTCCCGCAGGGCCTCCCTGACGAGGTCGAAGTTGAGCTGCTCCAGATAGCGCAGCCCGCCGTGGATCAGCTTGGACGACCGGGAGGACGTGCCGGAGGCGAAGTCGCGCGCCTCGACCAGGCCCACCGAGAGCCCGCGGGTCGCGGCGTCGAGCGCGACGCCGGCGCCGACCACGCCGCCGCCGATCACGACCACGTCGAGTTCCTGCGCCTCCATCCGTGCCAGGGCGGCGGTACGTTCTGCCGGACCGAGCCTCGCCGTCCCCATCCTCGCCGTCATATGGCTCCTTCTGTACCGCTTTCGCCTGGTCCGAGTAAATCTACCCGTGAGTAGTCACCCGCGAATCCAGCTTTTCCGTCGCCTTTCCCAAGGATCTCCTCAATAGTCGGTGAACATGCGGGTGCGCCCCGCGCCGTCCGGCGACGGCGAGGAACGCCGCCACACCTGCGGCGCGCGCACCAATCGGGACGGTGCGCGATCAGAGCGCAGCGCTGAGGACGTCTTCGCCGCCGAACGCGGCCGGTTCGACGGGCCGTCCCCGGCCGGCCCCTGATCTCAGGGACGCCTGCAGGCGACCATCGACGTACGGGCGTGCGGCCCGCCGTACCAGAAGCGCCAGCCGAGGTCGTAGACCTCAACGTCGGCGGCGCCGCACTCCGTGAGCACCTCGGCGTATCGCCGGGGGTTGCGGAAGTCGGCGATCCGCAGCCGGCCGCCCGGCCTGAGCACGCGGAAGGCCTCGCGCACCGCCTCCGCGCGGCCCTCCTCCTGGGGGATGTTGTGGATCGCGAGGCTGGAGACGACGAGGTCGAACGCGGCGTCGTCGAACGGAAGGTCGCGCATGTCCCCGGTGACCAGGTCGACCCGGTCGGCGACCCCCTCCGCGCGCGCGTTGGCCCAGGTGGCGTCCTGGCTGTTGCCCGACTGGTCTCTGGTCGACCACAGATCGATGCCGGTCGCCCTGCCGGACGACAGCCGCGCCGCGGCCTTGAGCAGCACCAGGCCGCGCCCGCAGCCCAGGTCGAGGACCTGCTCGTCCCCCTTCAGCCCGAGCCGGTCGAGCTCGGCGTCCCACACCGCGAACTTGCCGCGAAGAGTGGTGTGCGCGAACAGCGCGCCACCCACCACCAGCATGATCCCGCCCACGAGGAGCACGACGCCCGGAATCGTCCAGCCGATCGCGAAGAGCACGGCGGCGAGTGCCAGCTCGGCGATGCCGCCCACAATCAGTCCGGCCAGCACGCCGGGGGCGTCCACACCGTAGTTGGCACGCGGATCGATCACCGTTAGTTCTTACCGCTGACTTACGTGTCATGTACAGGTTTCTCGGGTGATGATCCGGATTTTCGGTGGATGCGCCGTGACACGTGCAGGAGCGCCGCGGCGGGCCGCCCTCGGGGGCGTGACGTGCTGTTTCTGCTTCCCTGATAGGGAGCCATAACTTTTCGACCGTTGTTCACCTCAATTGAGGACATGCCAATCCGACGGGCGCTTTCTGCTGCGATGCCCGCCCTTCCGGCGCCCACCCCGCGTCCGGCGCAGCCACCGGACCCGGAGCGGCGGGCACGCGCCGGACGCGGGAGGATGGCGGCATGAGCGTGACTCTCTCCGATGCCCGCATCGTCACTCCCGACGGCGTCCACGACGGCTGGCTCACCATCGAGGACGGCAGGATCACCCACATCGGGCGCGGGCAGGCCCCGCGCGACGGGCTCGGCCTGGGCGGGCGCGCCGTCGTCCCCGGCTTCGTCGACATCCACAGCCACGGCGGCGCCGGCGGGAGCTTCCCTGACGGCGACCCGGAGAGCGCCGCCGCGGTCGCGGCCTTCCATCGGGGCCGCGGCTCGACCACCCTCGTGGCGAGCCTCGTCACCGCCGCGCCCGACACGCTCGCGCGGGCCGCCGCGACGCTCGCCGACCTGTGCGAGGAGGGCCTGCTCGCCGGCATCCATTTCGAGGGGCCCTACATCGCCAGGTCGCGCTGCGGCGCGCACGAGCCCACGCTGCTGCGCGATCCCGACGTGGCGGAGTTCCGGGCGCTGGTGAAGGCCGGGCGGGGCCACGTCCGGATGCTGACCATCGCGCCCGAGCTGCCGAACGCGCTCGACGTGATCAGGGAGGCCGCCGCCGAGGGCGTCGTCGCCGCGCTGGGCCACAGCGACGCGACCTACGAGCAGACGATCGAGGGGATCGACGCCGGGGCGAGCGTGGCCACCCACCTCTACAACGCGTTGCCGCCGCTCGGCCACCGCGTGCCCGGACCGATCGCCGCCCTGCTCCAGGACGAGCGGGTGACCGTCGAGCTGATCAACGACGGCGTCCACGTCCATCCGGCGATGCTGCGCCTGGCCATGCACGCCGCGGGCGCGGGCCGCACGGCCCTGATCACCGACGCGATGGCGGCGGCGGGCATGGGCGACGGGCGCTACCCGCTCGGCCCGATGACCGTCGACGTCGTGGACGGGGTGGCCCGGCTCGCCTCCGACGCGCCCGGAGGCGGCTCGATCGCCGGCAGCACGCTCACGATGGACGTCGCCTTCCGCCGCACCGTGCGGGAGGTCGGGCGCTCACTGGTGGACGCCGCGCTGATGGCCTCGCTCACCCCCGCCCGCGTCCTCGGGCTGGACGGCGAGATCGGCTCGATCACGGTCGGCAAGTACGCCGATCTCGTGGTGCTCGACGACGACCTGAGCGTCGGCGGCGTGATGAAGCGCGGCGCCTGGGTCCGCCACCCCTGACCGATCCCCGGAAAGTCGAAAGCCGAAAGCCGAAGGCCGGGCCCGCCGGGCCCGGCCCTCCCTGGGTCGTGTCAGTGGCTCAGCGCTGCGGCGGGGCGACGACCACCTCGACGCGCTGGAACTCCTTGAGGTCGGAGTAGCCGGCGGTGGCCATCGTGCGGCGCAGCGCGCCGAGCAGGTTCATCGAGCCGTCGGCCAGCGACGACGGGCCGTGCAGGATCTCCCGCAGCGTGCCGATCGTGCCGAACTCCACCCGCTTGCCGCGCGGCAACTCGGGGTGGTGGGCCTCAGAGCCCCAGTGGAACCCGCGGCCGGGGGCCTCGGTGGCCCGCGCGAGTGGCGAGCCCACCATGACGGCGTCGGCGCCGCAGGCGATCGCCTTGGCGATGTCGCCGGAGCCGCCCATGCCGCCGTCGGCGACGACGTGGACGTACCGGCCGCCCGACTCGTCCATGTAGTCGCGGCGGGCCGCGGCCACATCGGAGATCGCGGTGGCCATCGGCACGACCACGCCCAGCACGTTGCGGGTGGTGTGGGAGGCGCCGCCGCCGAAGCCGACCAGCACGCCGGCCGCGCCGGTGCGCATGAGGTGCAGCGCCGCCGTGTACGTCGCGCAGCCGCCCACGATCACCGGGACGTCGAGCTCGTAGATGAACTGCTTGAGGTTGAGCGGCTCGGCCCGGCCCGACACGTGTTCTGCGGAGACCGTCGTGCCGCGGATCACGAAGATGTCCACGCCCGCGTCGATCACGGCCTTGTGGTGCTGCACGGTGCGCTGCGGCGACAGCCGTACGGCGGTCGTGACACCGGCGGCGCGGATCTCCTCGATGCGGCGGCCGATCAGCTCGTCCTTGATCGGCGCGGTGTAGATCTCCTGCAGCCGCGCGGTCGCGGCCGCCGTGTCGAGGGTGGCGACCTCCTCGAGGAGCGGCGCCGGGTCCTCGTAGCGGGTCCACAGCCCTTCGAGGTCGAGCACGCCGAGGCCGCCCAGGCGCCCGATCTCGATGGCCGTCTGCGGCGACACGACGCTGTCCATCGGGCTCGCCACGAGCGGAGAGTCGAACCGGTAGGCGTCGATCTGCCAGGAGATCGACACCTCCTCCGGGTCACGGGTGCGCCGGGAGGGCACGATGCCGATCTCGTCCAGCGCGTAGGCACGCCGCCCGCTCTTGCCGCGCCCGATCTCCACCTGTGTCATATCGCCTGTTCTTTCCGTTTCTTCCGGTACGAGCTAGCGCCCGTGGTAGTTCGGAGCCTCGACCGTCATCTGGATGTCATGCGGGTGGCTCTCCTTGAGCCCGGCCGCGGTGATCGGCATGAGCTGCGCCTTCTCGTGCAGCTCCTCGATCGTCCGGGAGCCGGTGTACCACATGCCCTGCCGCAGTCCGCCGACGAGCTGGTGGGCCACCGCGGCGACCGGGCCGCGGTAGGGCACCTGGCCCTCGATGCCCTCGGGGATGTACTTGTCCTCCCCCGACACCTCGGCCTGCGCGTACCTGTCCTTGCTGAACGACGCGCCGCCGCGCTCGCGGTTGCGCACCGCGCCCAGCGACCCCATGCCCCGGTACGACTTGAACTGCTTGCCGTTGATGAAGATCAGCTCGCCGGGCGACTCCTCGCAGCCGGCCAGCAGCGAGCCGAGCATGACGGTGTCGGCCCCGGCGGCCAGCGCCTTGGCGATGTCGCCCGAATACTGCAGGCCGCCGTCGCCGATGACCGGGACGCCGGCCGGGCCGCACGCCAGCGCGGCCTCGTAGATGGCGGTGAGCTGCGGGGCGCCCACGCCGGCGACGACCCGGGTGGTGCAGATCGAGCCGGGCCCGACGCCCACCTTGACCGCGTCCGCGCCGGCGTCGACCAGCGCCTGCGCGCCCGCGCGGGTGGCGACGTTGCCGCCGATGACGTCCACCCGGCCGTTGGCCTTGATCTTGGCGATCATGTCGCACACGCCGCGCGAGTGCCCGTGCGCGGTGTCGACGATGATGACGTCCGCGCCCGCCTCGATCAGCGTCATGGCGCGTTCCTCGGCGTCGCCCGCGACGCCGACCGCCGCGCCGACCATCAGGCGGCCGTCGGCGTCCTTGGTCGCGATCGGGTACTGCTCGCTCTTGGTGAAGTCCTTGACCGTGATGAGGCCCTGCAGGCGACCGGCCTCGTCCACGAGCGGGAGCTTCTCGACCTTGTTCTGCCGCAGCAGCCGGAACGCCTCGTCGCGGTCGACCCCCACCGGCGCCGTCACCAGCGGCATCGGGGTCATGACGTCGCGCACGGCCCGGCTCTGGTCGCTCTCGAACCGCATGTCGCGGTTGGTGACGATGCCCACGAGCACGCCGTCCGCGTCGGTGACCGGGACCCCGGAGATCCGGTAGGTCGCGCACAGCCGCTCGACGTCGGCGAGGGTGTCCTCGGGAGAGCAGGTGACGGGGTTGGTCACCATCCCCGCCTCCGATCGCTTGACCAGGTCGACCTGCTGCGCCTGCTCCTCGATGGAGAGGTTGCGGTGCAGGATGCCGATGCCGCCCTGCCGCGCCATGGCGACCGCCATGCGCGCCTCGGTGACCGTGTCCATCGCGGCCGACATCAGCGGGATCCGCAGCGTGATGGTGCGGGACAGCCGGGTCGTCGTGTCCGCGTCCCCCGGCTGCAGGTCCGAATAGGCGGGAACGAGGAGCACGTCGTCGAACGTGAGTCCCGGTTCGGTGAACTTGGCCATCTGCTGCACCCCTCCTGCGCTGTGGGTCCCTCGCGCGTAGGTCCCTCGCCAGACCCGAGGTCAGTCTAATGGCCGCCCCAAACCTCTTCCGGCCGACCTGTCAAGAGGGAGGGCACAAAAAGTGGGGGGACCGGCTTCCGGTCCCCCCACTTCCCCGCGTCGCGCCCGCCACGCCCGTCGAGCCCCCCTCCGCGCCCGGCAGACGCGGCGTTCCCGGCTAACGCTGGGTCAAGAATGCGTCACGCAGCGTCCGTGCGCAATGGCGTAACGTGCAACTGCACAAAGATGCATTTCCTGTCTCCCGGAACCGGGCCGGAAACAAATGCGAACCCTCACGTCCATACAAAAGCCGCCACCGCCGGCCGTGCCAAATGTGGGAACGGCACGGACAGCGCGGAAAATCCGAGCTATTCTCGCGACTCAGAGCGAGGGGGTGGGGCGGAAGTCGGCGCGCCGGACGCCGGGAAACGTTTTCGCCCAGCTAATCAGCGCGTGGATCAGCGCGCCCGATGCGATCGGCACGCCGCGACCGGCACGACGCGACCCGGCGGCGCGATTGACGCGGCGCGACCAGTGCGGTGCCGCAGGCGCCGCGCGACCAGTGTGACCACCCCGACGGAGCGAGCATGAGTACGACGCACAACGCCGCCTTGCAGACCGACCCGTTCGAGAGCCTCGGGCTCTCCTCCGACCAGGCGGCCCTCTACACGGCCATGCTGCGGCTGCACCGCGCCACGCTGACCGAGCTGGCCGAGGCCGTCGACCGGCCCGCAGAGGACGTGCTCGACGCCCTGGACGGGCTCGTACGGCTCGGCGCGGTGAACCGGCAGCGGGAGGAGTTCCTCGCCCGGCACCCGGCCGCGACGATCGGGCGGCTGGTGGCCGAGAGGCTGGACCGCGTGGCCCGGGAGACCCGTCAGATCGACGAGGTGCTCGCGGCGGCCGGCCGCCTGACCCACCACTACGACGCGGGCCGCGACTGGCGCAGCGGGCGGTTCTCGGTCGAGCCGCTGAGCGGCGCCGACGAGCTCTGCGAGAGCGTGATCGGCCTCGCGCTGCAGGCGCCCCCCGCCGAGCTGGTCATGGCCGTGCCGGACCGCCGCACCATGGCCAGGTTCGCGGACGGATACGGCGGCCAGTGGATCCAGGCCGCCGCGGACGGCATCCTGCGCCCGCGGATGGTCGTCGCGCTCGACGCCGTGTCCGCGCCCGCCATGCGGGAGGTGTGCGCGCGATTCTCCGCCGCGGGCGCGGGGCTGCGCGCCCTCGACACGGTGCCGAGCTGGTTCTTCGCGCTCGGCGACGGCACCGCCGGGCTGCCCGCCGAGTGGGGCGTCCCACTGCCTGAACACTCCTACAACTGCTACCTGGTCCACGCCCCGGTCGTGGTGGGGGCGCTGCGGGCGCTGTTCGAGGAGCTGTGGGCCCGGGCCGCGCCGATCTCCCCGCACAACAACGCGCAGCAGGTGCTGCGGCTGGCCGCGCACGGCCTGTCCGACGACGCCATCGCCCGCCACCTCGGGGTCTCCGTGCGCACGGTGCGGGCCAGGTTCGCCGAGGCGATGTCGGAGCTGGGGGCCCAGTCCCGTTTCCACGCCGGAGTGGAGGCGGCCCGCCGCGGCTGGCTGTGAGGCCCGCGCCCCGGATCACGGCCCGACGAGCAGTTGGGGCGCACTTTCGCTCGTGGAGGGGGCCGTGGTCATAAGGTGGGATGCGTGCTGGAAGACGTCCCCCGCGACCCGTTCGCGGATGACCCCAACGACCCCGCGGCGGAGCTTGGAGCGCCCGACGACGTGGAGCCGCTGACGCTCGCGGAACGCGACGAGGCGCTGACCGACCTCGCCGACGTGGAGGTCTTCCGTTCTCTGCTCGAGCCCCAGGGCGTGCTCGGGCTGGTCCTCGACTGCCCGGAGTGCGGCGAACAGCACTACTTCGACTGGGACCTGCTGCGCGGCAACCTGCGCCAGATGATCGACAACGGCCGGCCGCAGGTCCACGAGCCGGCCTACCAGCCCGACCCGGCCGACTACGTCAGCTGGGAGTACGCCCGGGGCTACGTGGACGGCGTGATCGACACCGAGGAGAGCCGCTGACTGTCCACGTCGGCGACGAGCGCGCCGAGCAAGCGGATGGCGGCGTCCGCGCCGCCGACCGGCTCACGGCGGGCGAGCGCGTCGAGGAGGGCGTCCGTCCGCAGTACTTCGCCCTCCACGTCGGCATCGCCGTACGACCCGAGGTGGCGAGCCGTACGACGACGTTTCGTGGTCACGCAATCGACTCCAGCTCGGCCAGCTGCCGGAGCCTGGCGAGCGCACGATGCTGCGCGACCCGGACGGCACCTGGTGACATGCCGAGTACATTACCCGTCTCCTCGGCGGACAGTCCCGACACCACCCGCAGGATGAGGAGCTCGCGCTGGGTGTCCGGGAGCCGGGCGAGCAGGTCGCGGGCGTGCTGCGCCTCGATGTAGCGCACCACCGTCTCCTCCGGCCCGGGGCCCTCGTCGGGCCCGTCCGGCAGGTCCTGCGTCGGCACGGCCGAGCGGACCGAGCTGCGCAGGGCGTCGGCCACCTTGTGGGAGGCGATGCCGAAGACGAACGAGGCGAACGGGCGGCCCATGTCGCGGTAGCGCGGCAGCGCCGACAGCACCGCGATGCACACCTCCTGGGCCACGTCGTCGGCGATGTGGTATTGACCGGACACCCTGCCCAGTCGAGCTCTGCAGTAGCGAACCACCATCGGGCGCAAATGTCCCAGCAGTGATTCGATCGCGGTGCGATCTCCCTGTACGGCAAGGCTGGTCAGTTCCCTGAGGTCGGGCTCATCCGATCTCGTCGCAAGCCTTACCCCAGTTGCGGCGTCGGCGACGCATCCCTCGGTCACGTTAGGCATGATGCCCGTCGCGATCGTTCATGTCGTCATGGTTAACGGCTACGGATTGGTCACATTGACGCGTCGATAACGGTCCGTAATCATCTGATCACTAGTCCGTTGGAACATTCCAACCGGAATGCCGAAAACAAGGGATATACGCCTGATGACTTGACAGGGAAAAAGAAGCGTGCGTCGTTCGCATTGGCCGCGATCCGGCTTCGTCCCCAGCGGCCCGCCCCGCCGCGGAAGGGGCAAGGGGCGCAAAAAGCGATGCGCCCCGCGGCCCACCCTTGCGGGCGAGCGCGGGGCGCGAGGCGCGGAAGGCGCGGGATCAGTGGCCGTGACCGTGGCCGTGACCGTGACCGCCGTTGGCGGCCGGAGCCTCCTCCTCGGGCTTGTCCACGACGAGGGCCTCGGTCGTGAGCAGCATGCCGGCGATGGACGCGGCGTTCTGCACGGCCGAACGGGTCACCTTGACGGGGTCGATGACGCCCTGGGCCACCAGGTCGCCGTACTCACCGGTGGCGGCGTTGAGGCCCTCACCGGCGTTCAGGTCGGCGATCTTGGTGGTGACGACGTAGCCCTCCATGCCCGCGTTCTCGGCGATCCAGCGGGCGGGCTCGATCAGCGCCTTGCGGACGATCGAGACGCCGGTGGCCTCGTCGCCGGTCAGGCCCAGGTCGTCGAGCTCCTTGGACACGTGCACGAGCGCGGAGCCACCGCCGGAGACGATGCCCTCCTCGATCGCGGCGCGGGTCGCGGAGATCGCGTCCTCGAGGCGGTGCTTCTTCTCCTTCAGCTCCACCTCGGTGGCGGCGCCGACACGCAGCACGCACACGCCGCCCGCCAGCTTCGCGAGACGCTCCTGGAGCTTCTCACGGTCCCAGTCGGAGTCGGACTGCTCGATCGCGACCTTGATCTCGCGGACGCGGTCCTCGATCGCCTGGGCGTCGCCGGCGCCGTCCACGACCGTGGTGGTGTCCTTGTTGACCACGACGCGGCGGGCCGTGCCGAGCACCTCGAGGCCGACGTGCTCCAGCTTGAGGCCGATCTCCTCGCTGACGACCTGGCCGCCGGTGAGGATGGCGATGTCCTGCAGCATGGCCTTGCGGCGGTCGCCGAAGCCGGGGGCCTTGACGGCAACCGAGGTGAAGGTGCCCCGGATCTTGTTGGTCACCAGGACGGCCAGGGCCTCGCCCTCGACGTCCTCGGCGATGACCAGGAGCTGGCGCTTGCTCTGGGCGACCTTCTCCAGCAGCGGCAGGAAGTCCGCGATGGAGGCGATCTTGCCCTGGGTGATGAGGATGTAGGGGTCCTCCAGGACCGCCTCCATGCGCTCGGAGTCGGTCACCATGTAGTGCGACAGGTAGCCCTTGTCGAACTGGAGGCCCTCGGTGAACTCCAGCTCGAGGCCCATCGCGTTGGACTCCTCGACGGTGATGACACCGTCCTTGCCCACCTTGTCGAACGCCTCGGCGATCAGGCCGCCGATCTTCGCGTCCTGCGCGGAGATCGTCGCGACGTTGGCGATCTCCTTCTTGTCCTCGACGTGGCGGGCGCTGCCGAGCAGCCGCTCGCTGACGGCCTGCGCGGCCTTGTCGATGCCGCGCTTGAGCCCCAGCGGCTGCGCCCCGGCGGCCACGTTGCGCAGGCCCTCGCGGACCATGGCCTGGGCCAGGACGGTCGCGGTGGTGGTGCCGTCGCCCGCGATGTCGTTGGTCTTGGTCGCCACTTCCTTGGCGAGCTGGGCGCCCAGGTTCTCGTACGGCTTGTCCAGCTCGACCTCGCGAGCGATGGTGACACCGTCGTTCGTGATCGTCGGGGCACCGAACTTCTTGTCGATGACGACGTTGCGGCCGCGGGGGCCGAGCGTCACCTTGACGGCGTCGGCGAGAGCGTTGACACCACGCTCGAGAGCGCGCCGCGCGTCCTCTTCGAACTCCAGGATCTTCGGCATTCAGGTCTCCTTGTGAGCGCGCGGAGCCCCGGGCGCATGGTCCCGGGGCTCCACAAGCCGGCGCGGCCTACTTCTCGATGATGGCGAGCACGTCGCGGGCCGAGAGCACCAGGTACTCCTCGCCGCCGTACTTGACCTCGGTGCCGCCGTACTTGCTGTAGAGGACGACGTCGCCCTCCTTGACGTCGAGCGGAATGCGCTTCTCGCCGTCCTCGTCCCAGTTGCCCGGGCCCACAGCGAGGACGCGGCCCTCCTGCGGCTTCTCCTTGGCGGTGTCCGGGATGACCAGGCCGGAGGCGGTGGTCTGCTCGGCCTCAAGCGGCTGGACCACGATGCGGTCGCCAAGCGGCTTAACGGGAACCTTGGTGGCGGTCGTCACGATCGGACCTCCCCTTCAGATTGCGATGAATGAGCTGAAGAGGCGACCAGCGGCCTGCCGTCGCGGGTGTCAGACCTGTCTCGTCGCTATTGGCACTCTCGATGGGAGAGTGCCAACACGAAACAGTATGCAAGTGGCGCGTGACAGTCAACACGAACCGGCATCGCAGGTCAGACGCATCCGGCGGCAACGTGCCCGCGATCACACGTTCAGGCGCCCGCCGCGCCGGCGTCACCGTCGCCCCTTCCGGCGGACCCGCGCCCCCTGCGGAGATCGTCAGGCGCGGGAGGCGTACGAGCCGGAGCGGACGTCGTCGAGGATGCCGGGGCGGCTCGGCCGCCAGCCGAGGACCTTCCTGGCGAGGTCGCCGCTCACCACCTGGCTCAGGGCCAGCCCCTCGGCGAAGGGACGCCCGAGCACCTCGCTCGCCTCGTCGATCGGCCACGGCACGGCCCTCCCCGTGCGGCCCGCGGCCGCCGCCACGTCGGCGACGCTCACCGCCTCCTCGGCGACGGCGTGGAAGAGACTCCCCGGCGCCGCCCTCTCGATCGCGAGCACGAGCAGGTCCGCCAGGTCGTCGACATGGACGGTCGCCCAGGTCGGCACCGGGCCGCCCGCGTGGACATACCGGCCGTCCTCCTGCCCGGGGACGGCGAGCACGGTGGGGATTCCGGCGCCCCGGCCGTACACGATGCCGGGCCTGACGACGACGCCGCCCGCGTCGAGCACGAGCCTCTCCACCCGCGGACGGTAGCGGGAGGGAGTGATGGGGTTCACCGGCGCGTCCTCGCCCGCCGCCTCGGTGGTGGCGCCGAGCACCCAGACGCCGCTGATGTAGACGAGCCGCGCGCCTCCTCCGGCCAGCGCCTCGATAACCGCGACGTCCACCTCCTCGTCCCCGGTGGGGTTGGCGGCGTGGACGACGACGTCGATGTCCGGCGTCACCGCGCTCTTGAGGGTCTCGGGTTCGTACAGGTCGCCATGGCGGACCTCGCCCGGTACGGCGGTCTCGCGGGCCTTCGGCCGGACGAGCGCGACCACCTCGTGGCCGCCTCCGGCGAGGCGCTCCGCCAGCGCCGAACCGATGTATCCCGTCGCGCCGAGCAGCAGGATCTTCATATTTCCACCTCAAACATTTCGATGTCTTACTGTTCGATACAGAAGGTAGCGCGCCTCCCGCAGATATTTCAACGTCGAAGTGTCGGCTACGATGGCTGATGGAGGAGGAGCGGCGAGGAGAACCCAGACCGCGCGCGCCATGAACGACACCCTCACGAACGAGACGCCCGGGAACGACACCCTCGCGAACGGCACCCCCGCGAACAACACCGCCGCGAACAACACCGCCGGCGACTACGCTCCCGGCAACGACGCCGTCGACCAGATCCTCGGTCAGTGGGCCCGGGCACGCCCGGACGTGGACTGTTCGGCGATGGGGGTGGCCGGGCGGATCTCCCGCGCGTCCCGCCTGATGGAGAAGGGCATCAAGGAGTACTTCACCGGGCACGACCTCGAACCGTGGGAGTTCGACGTGCTCGCGACTCTCTTCCGGTCCAACTCCGATCACCGGCTCTGCATGAGCGATCTCGCCACGGCCGCAATGGTCAGTTCCGCCGCGCTCACCAACCGGGTGGACCGCCTCGTCGCCCGGGGCCTGGTGCACCGGGAGGTCTCGCCGACCAATCGCCGCATGGTCCTGATCACCCTCACCGACGAGGGCCGGGCGGTGGTCGACACCCTGCTGGAGGGGCACGTGGCCAACGAGGAGCGGATGCTGTCCGGCCTCACCGCCGAGGACCGGGAGCGGCTGTCCGGGCTGCTCTGCAAGCTGCTCACCTCGCTCGGCGACGTCGGCTCCTGCTGACCGCCGGCCGACGTGCTGGTCCGGCAGGCGGTAGCGTCGCGAGCGTGGACCTGGACGCCTTCCGCACGCTGCTCACGCCCGCCGGGCGCGGGGCCCTGGACGAGGCCGTGAAGATACTCGCCGACGGCGCCGATCCCGTGGCCGCCGCGAGCGCGATGCGCCGCGGCCACCCGGCCGACCTGGCCGCGGCGGCGCTCACCCAGGCGTCGCTGCGGCGGCGGGCCGAGGCGAAGTTCGGCCCCGACGCCGCCGTCATGTACTTCACCCCCCACGGGCTGGAGCAGGCCACCCGTCCTGAGGTCGCCGCCCACCGTGCCGCCAGAATCCGGGCAACCGGAACCCGCGCAACCGGAATCCGCGCCGCCGGAGAGCCGGAGGGCGGCCCTGCCGTGCTGGACGTCTGCTCCGGGATCGGCGGGGACCTGGTCGCGCTGGCGAGGGCGGGCTGTCCGGTGCACGCCGTGGACCTCGACCCGCTGACCGTGGAGATCGCCCGCGCCAACGCGGCGGCGCTCGGCCTGTCCTCCCTGGTCGACGTCCGCACGGGCGACGCCGCGCTGGCCGACCCCGCCGGATACGGCCTGCTGTTCGCCGATCCCGCCAGAAGGGGGGCGAGGGGACGGACCTTCGATCCGATGGCGTACTCCCCCACGTGGCCGGTCGTGCTCGACCTGGTGGCCCGCGCCCCGGCGGCCTGCCTGAAGGTGGCCCCCGGCATCCCGTACGAGTTCATCCCGGAAGGCGCCGAGGCCGAGTGGGTGTCGTACCGCGGCGAGGTGAAGGAGGCGGCGATCTGGACCGGCCTGGGGCCGGGCGTCCGGCGCGCCACCCTGCTGCCGTCCGGGGCCACGCTCACGGCGTCCGGCGCGGAGGCGGAGACCGGGCCGGTGTGCCGCTATCTCTACGAGCCCGACGGCGCCGCGGTGCGGGCCCATCTGGTCGGCGAGGTCGCGGCCCTCATGTCGGGCCGTCTCCTCGATCCGCGGATCGCCTACATCACGAGCGACCGGCTCGTACGGACGGAATGGGCGTCCTGCTACGAGGTGACCGACGTCATGCCGTTCTCGCTCAAACGGCTGAGGGCGGCGCTGCGCGAACGGCGCGTCGGCGTGGTCACCATCAAGAAGCGCGGGTCCGCCGTCGACGTCGAACGGCTGCGCAAGGATCTGCGGCTTTCCGGCGACAATTCCTGCGTGATCGTGCTGACCCGCATCGAAGAAAGGCCGTTCGCCCTGCTCTGCCGGCCCGCTACCAGCACAGACGGGTAAAACCGGAACAATACACTGGCAATTACCGCCTTTCTCATTCCACGCCTGATGGCCGCGGGTCAGGGCCTAAAGTTGGCCGTCGGGCGTGCCGCCTGTTCGTTCATCTGCGCGAGACGGGCCGAACCGACGTTTCGGCGAGTGAAGGAGCATTCTCGGTGGAGCATTCCAGCCACAACCTCCTCCAGGCGGGCAGCCAGACCGCCATCTCCGACCGGATGCGTGAACTGCTCGCCCGGGCGGCCCAGGACCACGTCTACGAGCAGCGGACGCAGGGCGCCGTGCTCGACGAGATCCGCCAGCGGCTGGAGGGCATGGAGTGGCTCCTGCGCGAGGTGCGCGAGCGTGAGCTGGGCGGCCTCGGCGTCGCGCTTGAGGCGATCACCCAGCGGCTCGACGACATGACGGTCAGGCCGCCCGCCTGGGCGGAGGGGCTGGCCCAGCACATGGAACTGCTGCGCGACCACGTGGACGAGGTCGGCGGCCGGACCCAGGGCCTCGCCGACCGGATGGCGGACGTCTCGCATCGGCTCGGCAAGTTCCAGGGGAGCATGGAGGCCGCCGCCGGGCGGTTCACCCGGATCGACAAGGTCCTCGCCGCGCTCACCGAGCGCACCGAACGGCTGGAGGCCGTCGTCGTCGAACGGCTGGACTCGGTCGGGGGCCGGATCGAGGCGGTGGAGAGCGGGGTCGAGGCGGTCGGCGAGCGGGTCGGGAGCCTGCCCGCCGATCTCGGCATCGGGGAACTGCGCGGCACCGTGGCCGGGCTCGGAAACGCCGTCGAGGGCATGGACGCCAGGGTGACCGCGCTGGGCGCCGACGTCGGGGACGTCGCCGCCGGCGTGGACGAGATGAGCACCACCATCGCGGGCATGAACGCCGACCTCACCCTGGCGGCGGGGGCCGTGGTGCCCCTCGCGGACGCGGTGCGCAGCCGGCCCGACCGCGAACAGATCGCCGAGACCATCTCGGACGCGGTCACCCGCGCCATGGAACCGGCCCGGGGCGACGTGGCCCGGCGGCTCGCCGCACTTGAAGAGACCATGCTGGCGCTCGCCGAGGTCCTCCTGCGCCCCGCCCGCGGCCACACCGACTGAGAACCGCCCCCGGCCACCCGACCGAGAACCGCCCCGGCCACGGCCACGCCTGCCGAGAACCGCTCCCACCACCCCGTCGCCGTGACGGACGACGGAGGCGAGCGCGAGGGCGGCGCTAGACGTTGACGACGGTGATCGGAAGCGACGAGTCTGCCGGGATATCCAGAGTGGAGGGCTTCGCGCCCGCCGCCACCAGGTTCGCGCCGAGCGCCGCCACCATCGCGCCGTTGTCGGTGCACAGGCCGGGCCGCGGCACCCGCAGGCGAACCCCGGCCGCGTCGCAGCGCTCCTGGGCCATGGCCCGCAGCCGGGAGTTCGCGGCCACGCCACCCCCGATGAGCAGGTCCTTCACGTCGTAGCGGGCGCACGCCTGCAGGGCCTTACGGGTGAGCACGTCCACGACCGCCTCCTGGAACGACGCGGCGACGTCGGCCACGGGCACCGCCTCGCCCGCCGCCTCACGCGCCTCGACCCACCGCGCCACGGCCGTCTTCAGCCCCGAGAAGGAGAAGTCGAGGGTGCCGTCGTCGTACTTGCCGCGCGGGAACGCCACCGCCGTGCCCGAGCCCTCACGGGCGGCCCGGTCGATGTGCGGCCCGCCGGGGAACGGCAGCCCGAGCACCCGGGCCACCTTGTCGAACGCCTCCCCGGCCGCGTCGTCCACGGTCGACCCGAGCGAGATCACGTCCTGCGCCACGTCGGGCACCAGGAGCAGCGAGGAATGCCCTCCCGACACCAGCAGCGCGACCGAGGGCTTGGGCAGCGGTCCGTGCTCCAACTGGTCCACGGCGACGTGCGCGGCGAGGTGGTTGACCCCGTAGAGCGGGACGCCGAGCCCCAGCGCGTACGCCTTGGCGGCGGCCACGCCGACGAGCAGCGCACCCGCGAGACCGGGACCGGCGGTGACGGCGACCGCGTCGATGTCGGAGAAGCGCAGCCCTGCGGCGGCCAGCGCGCCTTCGACCGTGGGCGTCATCGCCTCCAGATGAGCCCGCGACGCCACCTCGGGCACCACGCCCCCGAAGCGGGCGTGCTCGTCCATGCTGGAGGCGATGGTGTTGGCCAGCAGCGTGTGGCCGCGGACGATGCCCACGCCCGTCTCGTCGCAGGACGTCTCGATCCCCAGCACGATCGGCTCGTCACGCCTGCTCATGCCACCTCCTCGCCTTGCGGCTCGGAGTCGCATTCGCGAATTGCACTGTGTTCACTGATTCGCTCACTACGCTCACTCATGCCACCTCCTCGCCTCGCGGCTCGGAGTCGCATTCGCGAATTGCACTGTGTTCACTGATTCGCTCACTACGCTCACTCATGCCACCTCCTCATGCCCCGTCCCCCGGGTCTCCGTGTGGTGGCCCGAGGTCCTTCACCATGGTGATGGCGTCGGTGCCGTCTTCGTAGTAGCGCCGTCGCAGGCCCAGCCGCCGGAAGCCGAACCGCTCGTACATCGCCTGTGCGGGCGGGTTGTCGGCGCGCACCTCCAGGAACACCGAGACCGCGCCGCGGCGGGCGGCCTCGGTGAGCAGCGCGTCCATCAGCGCGGTCCCGACGCCGGCGCGCCGGTGATCGGCGAGGACCGCGATCGTCTGGACGTCGGCCTGGTCGCCCGCCGCCGCCAGGCCCGCGTACCCCACGACGCGGTCGCCCACCTCGGCGACGACGTAGTGCCGGGTGCGCGGCTGGTCGGCCAGCTCGCCGCGCATCATGGCCTCGCTCCAGGCGTCCGCGGGGAACGTGGTCCGCTCGATGTCCATCACGGCGGGCAGATCCTCGTGGGTCATCCGGCGCAGCACGACCTCGGCCTGCCTCACGACGTGCCCCCGAGGCGGATCACGCCGTCACCCGCTTCGGCGCCCCGGGCACCTGCGCGTCGGGACGCCGCAGATAGATGGGCCGGGGCGGGCCGAGCACGGCCAGCTCCCGCGCCTTCTCGACCGAGTCCACGCGTCCCTCGGGCACCCGGGCGAGCTCCGCCGCCTCCTCCTCGCTCAGCGTCGCGAGGTGTTCGGCCGCGAGAGCCGCGAGGGCTCCCGCCGAGGGATGTTCGGGACCGCGCACCCGGTCGGCGCCGATCACGTCGGCGTACATGGCGCCGCCCGCGCCGATCACGGGCAGTTCCCCCGGCAGGTCGTGCGGCCGGTCCACGCGCGGCCCGTCGAGCCGCGTGCGCGGGTCGCCGTACCGCGCCCAGAAGACCTCCTTGCGGCGCGCGTCGGTCGCGACCAGGAAGGGGCCGCTCTCCCGCGCGGCGTACGCGAGGGCGTCGAGCGTGCACATCCCGAACGCCGGAACACCGGCGGTCATGGCCAGCGCCGTCGCCGTCATCAGGCCGACCCGCAGGCCGGTGTAGGGCCCGGGGCCGGTCCCGGCGACGATGGCGGTGACGTCCTTGATCGTCGCGCCGGACTCGCGCAGGACGTGCTCGACGGCGGGCGCGAGGAGTTCCCCGTGCCGCCGCGCGTCGATCGTCGTCGACTCCGCCACCACACGCGCGCCGTCGTGCAGCGCGGCGGTGACGGCGGGAGTGGCGGTGTCGAAGGCCAAGACAAGCACGAAGGTCAGCGTAGTCGCTGTGCGAAGGCGGACGACCACGCCCGGGACCGGTTCCGGGCCGCCCGGTCCTCGTCGCGGTGACCGCCCCGGCCCGCGCGCCCCGCTGGCGTCGTCAGTGGGCGTCAGGCGGCGCGCATGAGGGAGGCGTAGACGATGACGTTGTCGCGGTATTCGTGCCGCGACCAGTCGAAGTCGCCGCCGCAGGTGATCAGGCGCAGGCCGTCCTCGGTGTAGACGCGCTCGGCCGGAAAATCGTCCTTCGGCACGCGCTCCACGGAGTCGACCCGGTAGGAGACGGTCTTGCCGTCGCTGCGCACCACCTTCACGACCTCTCCCCTGCGCAGGTCGCGCAGCCGGTAGAACACGGCGGGAGCGGTCTTGGTGTCCACATGACCGATGATCACGGAGGCGCCGGGGTCGCCCGGCACGGCGCTTCCCGTGTACCAGCCCGCGGTGGTCGGCTTGTCGAACGGCGGCAGTTCGACGTCGCCCTCGTCGGACAGGCCGAGCTTCATCAGGGGGGCCTTGAGGTGCAGCGCCGGGATGTCGATCCGCTTGGGGACCACGGACGATCGGGCGGCGGGCTGGTCCGTCATCCCTTTGCCGCCGGCGACGGCGGCGAACGCGAGACCGGTGACCACCCCGGCGATGATCACCCCCCGGGTGGACATCGCCAAGGTCAGGCTCCGGAGCGCCTGCGGGCCACGCCGATGCCGACGCCGAGCGCGGCCAGCAGCACGACGACGGTCACGCCCGTCGGCAGGCCGGACTCGTCTTCGGGGCCCCCGGCCGCCGTGCCGCCGCCGCCCGCGTGCGGCGCCCGGGTGGGAATCCTCGTGTGCTCCTCGGTGTGCTCCGGCTCCGGCGCGACGATCCTGAACGACGCGCTGCCGATGTCGTTGGTGGCCTCACAGCGCACCTGCACGCGGTAGCCGCCCGCCTTGGCCCCGGCCCTGATGGTCGCGCTGCCGCGCACCATCGGCACGGTCGCGGGCGGGGTGGCCGACGGCGGTGCCGGGGCGACCAGCGTGACCAGCCCGGTGAAGGCGTCGGAGCGGGCCGTCGCCCGATATTCCGTGCCGCCCTGCGGCAGCGGGCACCTGGCGGTGATGTGGATGCTCTTGGTCGACCCGCCGACGATCCGTTTCGGATCGACCTCCACCCGCACGTCCTGCCGCGAGACCGAGACGAGCGGCGTCGGCAGGGCGGGGGTCGGTGTCATCGTGAGGTCGGCGGAGACCGTCTCGGCCGACGCGGTGCAGCCCAGCGCGCCGAACAGTAAGGCTCCCCCGACGGCGACCTGCGTGATCCTGCTCAACGGCACACCTCTTCCACGCCGGTCCCTTACCCAGAAAATCCTTACCGACTCATGACCGAGGATCTCCCTTGGCCTTGATGATCCACAGGAACGCGGACAGACGTCAAGGACTGCGCGGCGGACCGGTCTGGATCGCACAAGGACGGCGCCCGGCTTGTCCCAGCAGGTCCTTGTCGCACGTCAGAGTCCGGGTTGCGGCCTTTTATGCCGCCCAGGGCGGCTCGGGGGGACCGGGGCGGCTCGGGGGGACCAGGGCGACGATGCGGCCCCGGCGACTCCGCGGGGGCTCCGGGCGGGAGGGCGGCTCGGGGGGACCAGGGCGACGATGCGGCCCCGGCGACTCCGCGGGGGCTCCGGGCGGGAGGGCGGCTCAGGCGAGGGAGAGCTCCGACCAGCGCGGGCCCACGCCCGTCACCCGTACGCGGCGATCCTCGTCCTCGGCGCCCCGCTCGACGTGGATCTCCAGGCGGCCCTCGGACAGGCCCTCGACCAGGCCCTCGCCCCACTCGACCACGGTCACCGACTCCGCCAGCGACTCCTCGAGGTCGAGGTCGTCCACCTCCAGCGTGCCGCCCAGCCGGTAGGCGTCCGCGTGCACGAGCGCGGGCCCGCCGGACAGGGACGGGTGGACCCGGGCGATCACGAACGTGGGGGACGTGATCGGCCCGCGCACCTTCAGGCCCTCCCCGATGCCCTGCACCAGCGTCGTCTTCCCCGCGCCCAGCGGCCCGCTCAGCACGACCAGGTCTCCGGGGGCGAGCAGCGCGGCCAGCCGCGCGCCCAGCGCCCGCGTCTCCTCCGCGGTCGCGGCCCGGAACTCGGCCGTGGTCACGCGTTCCCCCTCTCGGCACGCTTCAGCAGTTCGCGGAGCGCCTCGTTCACGGCGTCGGGCCGTTCGAGCTGAACGAGATGCGACGTCTCCGGCACGATGGTGAGCTGCGCGGTCGGCACCGCCGCCGCGATCGCGGTGCTGTGGTCGAGCGGCGTCAGCCAGTCGCGGTCCCCCACGATGATCGCGGTCGGCACCTTGTTGAGCACGTCGAGCGCGGTGAGCTTGTCGTGCGTCATCAGCGCCGGATAGAAGTCGGCGATCACCTCGGAGGGGGTCGCCCTGATCATCGACTCGACGAAGTCCACGACGGTGGGGCTGACGTTCCTGGAGTCGCCGAAGCCGAGGTGACGCAGCGCGAGGAAGGACAGGTCGGTGCCGGCCTCACGGCCCCGGTCGACCAGCGCGCCGCTCCTGCGCATGATCGAGACGGCCGGCGGCACCGCGAGGTTGACGAGCTTGGAGACCAGGGCCGGCAGGCCCAGGGTGATCTCGGCGAGCTTGCCCGCCGAGGTCGCGACCAGCGACACACCGCGGATCTTGTCGCCGAACAGCTCGGGCCGCCGCTCCGCCAGCGCCATGACCGTCATGCCGCCCATGGAGTGGCCCACCACCACGCACGGCCCGGGGACGAGCTCGTCCAGCACCAGCGCGAGATCCTCGCCGAGGCGCTCGATCGTGCAGTCGCTGGCCATAGCGCGGGCGGAGTGGCCGTGGCAGCGCTGGTCCCACAGCACGAGCCGGTAGGAGTCACGCAGGTCGCGCCGCTGGTAGTGCCAGGAGTCCGAGGACAGGCAGTAGCCGTGGCACAGCACCACGGTCAGCGGCGCGTCCTCCACACCGTCGATCTCGGCATGGATCTGCACGCCGTCCGAGGTCGTGAGCGTCACCGAACGTCCGTGCAGCTCGCCGAAGGGCTCACTCGCCTCCAGGTCCGGCCGCAGACGGATGCGGCCGACGGCGTACCGCTTCGCGAGCGTGGCCGCCGCCACTCCCGCCGACGCCGCACCGAAGACCGCTCCGGCGATCCCGACCTTGCGACGTGTGCTCATGCCTGCCCTCCTCGCAGCCGCGGCTCAGCGTCCGTCCGTATGGACGCGAGGCACGCGGGATCCGATCCTCGTCACGATCTCATGGGTAATCGTGCCCAGGGAATCCGCCCATTCCTGACATGTGGGCTCACCGTTGTCCCCGGGACCGAAAAGGATCACCTCGTCCCCCGATTCCGCAGGATCGTCACCGAGGTCGATGACGAACTGGTCCATGCACACCCGCCCGGCGATTCGCCGCCGCCGGCCCGCTGCCAGCACCTCCGCCCGGTTGGTCCCGTTTCGCAGGATGCCGTCCGCATACCCGAGAGGAACGAGGCCAAGCGTGGTCTCACGTTCCGTGACGTACAGGTGCCCGTACGACACGCCCGAGCCCGGGGCGGCCCGCTTGACCTGTGCGAGCCTGGCCGTCAGCGTCATGGCGGGGCGCAGCCCGAAGTCGCCGAGCTCGGGGATCGGGCTCAGGCCGTAGATCGCGATGCCCGTACGGACCATGTCGTACCTCGCCTGCGGCAGCGTGACGGTCGCCGCCGAGTTGGCGAAGTGACGGATCGCGTCGCTCGGCACGCCCGCCTTGTCGGCGACGGCGAGCGCCTCCTCGAACGTCGCGAGCTGGCTCTCGATCGAGGGGTGGCCCGGGATGTCCGCGCAGGCGAAGTGCGACCACAGCCCGGCGATCTCGACGGCCCCGCTCGCCCGCGCGGCGAGCGCGTGCTCGACCAGCGACGACCACTCCGAAGGCGTCGCGCCGCCGCGGGAGTTGCCGGTGTCGACCTTCAGGTGCACGCGCCCGGTGCGCCCGGTGCGCCGGGCCGCCTCGACGATCTCGTCCACGACCCACGTCGCCCCGGCCGACAGCTCGACGTCCGCGAGCAGCGCGGCGTCCAGCGGCTCGCCGGGGGTGATGAGCCACGACATGACCGGCGCGGTGACTCCCGCCTCACGCAGCGCCAGCGCCTCGCGGACGAGGGCCGTGCCGAGCCGGGTCGCCCCCGCCTCCAGGCACGCCTTCGCCACCGGAGCCGCGCCGTGACCGTACGCGTCGGCCTTGACGACGGCCATCATCTGGGCGCCGGCGGCCGACTCCGCGAGCAGCCGCACGTTGTGCGTGATGGCGGACAGGTCCACGCGTGCCTCGGCCGGGGTGGCGGAGTGCACGGTTGAGAAGCTCATTTTTCCAGTGTGTCAGGTGGACCCGGGTGACTGCGCCCATCCTGACACCGCACGTCAGAGCGTGCGCAGGGCCTCGGGCAGCGCCTGGGCGACGTCGAGGGCGGCTATCGGCGCCTGTCCGCGTCCCATGACGCCGCCTCCCGCGGCCGTCCGCGCCGCCAGCCCGTGGACGTACGCCGCGCACGAGGCCGCGTCGTAGCCCGTCAGCCCGGCGGCGAGCAGGGCGCCCGCGATGCCCGACAGGACGTCGCCCGTGCCGCCCGTCGCCAGCCAGGGCGTCCCCGTGGTGTTGACCCGCACCGGCCTGTGCTCCTCCGCGACGAGCGTGGTCGAGCCCTTGAGCAGCACCGTCGCCCCGAGCTCCGCGGCGGCCCTGCGCACGTGTTCGAGCCGCCCGGCCTCGATGTGCTCGCGCGGCACGCCGAGCAGCCGTGACAGCTCCCCCGCGTGCGGCGTGAGCACGGTCGGAGCGGCCCGGCGCAGCAGCGTGCGGTCCTTGGCGACCAGCGTGAGCCCGTCGGCGTCCACCAGCACGGGCACCCCGGTGGACAGCACCGCGCGGGCCACCGCGTGCGCCTCCGGCCCTGTCCCGAGCCCGGGGCCGAGCACCCACGCCTGCACCCGCCCGACCTCGTCGAGCGAGCTCTTCAGCACCAGCGACGGGTCGAGCACGGTCGTGACGGCCTCCGGCCAGCGGGCCCTGACCAGCCGCACCGGCTCCGCTGAGCTCGCGAAGCGGACCATCCCCGCGCCGGTGCGTACCGCGCCGCCGACCGAGAGGACCGCGGCCCCGGTGTACCTGTCGCTGCCCGCGGCGATCCCGACGACGCCCCGCCGATACTTGTCGCTCTCCGCGTCCGGGCGGGGCAGCAGGTCGGCCACGTCGTCGGCGGTCAGCGCGGCCACCTCGGGGTCCGGCAGGAAGGGCCCCAGGCCTATGTCCACCAGTTCGACCGCGCCCGCGTGGGAGGCGCCGGGATCGACCAGCAGACCGGCCTTGTAGGCGCCGAACGTGACCGTCAGGTGCGCGCGGATCGCCGGTCCCTCGACCCGCCCGCTGCTCGCGTCCACTCCGCTCGGCACGTCGACGGCGACCACCAGGCCGCCGGTCTCGCCGGTCAGCTCCGCGAGCGTCGCGTACGGCTCCCGCAGCGCCCCGCTGCCGCCGATGCCGACAAGACCGTCCATCACGAGGTCGGCGCCGGCCAGCAGCTCGCGCGCCCGCGCGGCGTCGTACGGATGCGCCCGGCCGCCCGCCTCCCGCAACGCGGCCAGGCCGCCCTCGTGCGTGCGCGAGCCGGCGAGGACCGCCTCCACCCGCGCTCCCCTGCGGGCCAGCCGGGCTCCGGCGTACAGGGCGTCGCCGCCGTTGTCGCCACTGCCGATCAGCAGCGTCACGCGGGAGCCGTACACCCGGCCGCAGGAGCCGGCGAGCAGGTGCGCGCAGACCGCGGCGAGCCCGGCGGCGGCCCTGCCCATCAGCGTTCCCTCGGGGAGCCGCGCCATCAGCGCGCGCTCGGCGGAGCGGATCTGGTCGGAGGTGTAGGCGGTCCGCATGCGTCCGACGGTAGCCTGCCGGGTCGGCGATGGCGATCACCGGACGCCGGGCATCGGCGGGGGAACGCCGCCGATGCACAAGCCGCCACTGCACAAGCCGCCGCCGCACAGCCGCCGCGCAAACGGCGGTCTTCCCCGCGGCCGGGCCGTGCCGCCGTACCGTGCCGTGCCGCCGTACCGTGCCGGGCCGCCGTACCGTGCCGGGCCATGCCGCGCCTACAGCCCGTGCCGCTCCGTCCATGCGTCGATCGCCGCGGCGATGGCCTCCGGCCGGTCCTCCGGCGCGTGATGGCCGGCCGGTCCGCAGTGCTCGACCTCCAGCCCCGCGATGTTCGCCGCGCACCAGGCCGCCATCTCCGGCCCGATGAGCAGGGTCGGCGACGCGTCGAAGGTGAGCAGCAGCTTGGGGACGTCGTGGCTGCTCGCCAGCCACCCGGCGTACGCGCCGACGCGTTCGGTGACGTCGGCGGGCTCACCGTCGAGCGGCATCGAACGCGCCCACTCCAGCAGCGGGCGGCGGCTGTCGCGCGTGGGGTACGGCTCCAGGTAGGGCCGCATGTCCTCCCCGCCGAGGGGCGTCAGCACCCCTCCGGTGAAGGCGGTCTCCACCATGAAGTTCCGGTCGAGCACGAGCGGCTCGCCCTCGGGGCCTCGGATGGCCTCCGCGCGGGCGCGCGGCGCCTCGCCCAGTTCGCTCCACGACATCGTGCGGACGATCGTCTCGAAGAACGCGACTCCGCGGACGCGGCCGGGATGGCGGGCCGCCCAGTCGAAGGCGAGCGCCCCGCCCCAGTCGTGTCCGACGAGCACCACGTCCTCCAGCTCCAGCCGGTCGAACCAGGCGTCGAGGTATCGGGCGTGATCGGCGAACCGGTAGGGCACGTCGGGCTTGCCCGAGCGGCCCATGCCGATGAGGTCGGGGGCGAGCAGGCGGGCGTCGGCGTGGATCCCGGGCAGGACCTTGCGCCACAGGTGGGAGGAGGCGGGGTTGCCGTGCAGGAAGACGAAGGGAGCACCGCTGCCGGTCTCCTCGTAGTACATCTCCGAGTCGAGCACGTCGATCGAAGGCATGGGAGGTCCTCACATTTCGTTGGTCCAACTAACGTTAGTGACACGAACAAATTAGACCGTTAGTCGGACTAACGCAATCGGTAGGATGGCGGAATGAGCAGCAGCGAGCCCGGCACGTCCCCTCCCGCGGCCCCCCGGATGGACGAGAGGACCGGAGCGGCCCGGTTGCGGAGCCTGCCGACCCGGCTTCTGTCACTGGCGGCGACGCACTCCGACCGCCTCGTCAACGAAGGGCTCGCCGCCGCCGACGCCCGCAAGTGGCACTTCGCGGTGCTCGCGACGCTGGAGGAGTCGGGCCCGGCCAGCCAGGCGGAGCTGAGCCGCCGCACCGGCATCTACCGCAGCGACCTGGTCTCCGTCATCAACGAGCTGACCGATCGGGGCCTGGTGGAGCGCGCGCCGGACCCCGCGGACCGGCGCCGCAACGTCATCACGATGACCGAGCGGGGGCGCGCCCGCTTCGCCAGGCTCGACGAGCTGGTCACCGAACTGGAGGACGAGGTGCTCGCGCCGCTCGGCCCCGCCGAGCGCGACCAGCTCGCCCGGCTGCTCGCCCGCCTCGTGGACCACCACGCGCGCCGGGACGGCTGACTCCCCGGGACCCTCGCCCGGCGTTCCCGCTCAGGACTCCCTTCCCGCTCAGGACTCCCTTCCCGCTCAGAACTCCGTTCTGCTCAGGACTCGGCGACGACGTAGGCGACCGCCATGCCGCCGTCGTGGGACAGGGAGACGTGCCATCTGCGTACGCCGAGGTCGCGGGCCACCTCGGCCGCCCGGCCGGTGACCCTCAGCTCGGGCCGGCCCTGTCCGCCGCGCACGATCTCCGCGTCGAGGTGCCGCAGTCCCGGCGGAACCCCGAGGGCCTTGGCCACGGCCTCCTTCGCCGCGAACCGCACGGCCAGCGACTCCAGCGGCAGCGCGCCCTCGGCATCGGTGAACAGGCGGTTGCGCAGTGCGGGCGTGCGCTCCAGGGCCGCGCCCAGGCGCGCCACCTCGACCACGTCCACCCCGATGCCCACGATCACACGGCCAGCGTACGGGCCTTGCGTTGTTCCCCGTCGCGCGCCGAAGTAATCCATCGATTTCTGTCCACAGGCTGTGCACGACCCCGGATGGGGCCGGGGAAAGGCCATGGCTACGCTTGCCGTCGTGGCAGATGGGGACGCGTACGTCGAGCTGAGCCGGGAGCAGTGGCGTGACCTGCGCAAGAACACACCGCTCACGCTCACCGAGGCGGAGCTCGAAGAACTGCGCGGCGTCCACGACCCGATCGACCTGTCCGAGGTCACCGACATCTACCTGCCGCTGACCCGGCTGCTGAACCTGCACTTCACCGGTTCACGGCAGCGCGGCGCGGCCGTCGGCGCGTTCCTCGGCGAGCAGGACGCGCCCCCGCCGTACGTGCTGGGCATCGCGGGCAGCGTCGCGGTCGGCAAATCGACCACGGCGCGGCTGCTGCACACGCTGCTCGCCCGCTGGCCCGAGCACCCCCGGGTCGACCTGATCACCACCGACAGCTTCCTGTACCCCAACAAGGTCCTTGAAGAGCGCGGGATCATGCACCGCAAGGGCTTCCCGGAGAGCTACGACCGGCGGGCCCTGGTGAGCTTCGTGGCCGACGTCAAGGCGGGCCGTCCCTCGGTCGAGGCGCCGGTCTACAGCCACCTGGAGTACGACATCGTGCCCGGCGCCGCGCAGACGGTGGACCGGCCGGACATCCTCATCGTCGAGGGGCTCAACGTCCTGCAGCCCGCGCCGCCGGACGCCCTGGCGGTCTACGACTACTTCGACTTCTCCATCTACGTGGACGCCCGGATCGAGGACGTCCGCACCTGGTACGTGGAGCGCTTCCACAAGCTGCGCCGCACGGCCTTCTCCGACCCGAAGTCCTACTTCCGGCACATCGCGGCCCTGTCGCAGGAGGAGGCGACCACGTTCGCCGAGAACGTGTGGCGGGAGATCAACGAACGCAACCTGGTGGAGAACATCGCCCCCACCCGCCACCGGGCCGGACTGATCCTGCACAAGGGCTCCGACCACTCCGTCGCACGGGTGCGGCTGCGCAGAACTTAGGATGCGGCCGTGCTGCATCTGCGGGTCATCGCCCCGTTCCAGCGGACCGAGCAGGTCGTCGAGGTCTTCGACCGTACGCCGGGGGTCACGAACGTCGTGCTCCTGCCCAAGGCGGCCAGGAAGCCGGAGGGCGACGTCGTGCTCGCCGACGTCGCCAGGGAGGCGGCCAACACGGTCATCGACCGGCTCAAGGCGCTCGGCCTGGAGCGGGACGGCTCGATCACGGCCGAGGACATCGAGCTGTCGATCTCCCGGGGCGCCGCCGAAGCGGAGGAGCGGGCGCCCGGCGAGGGCGACGACGCGGTCGTGTGGGACCAATTCGAACAGCGTGTGGCCCTCGACAGCCGCATCACATGGGCGTTCCTTGCGTTCCTCGCCATCGCCACGCAGATCGCCGCGATCGGCGTGCTCATCCCCTCGCAGATCCTGATCGTCGGCGCGATGGTCCTGGGGCCGGAGTTCGGCGCGGTGGCGGCCGTCTCGTTCGGCCTGCTCCGCCGCAGGTGGCGACTCGTCGGCGGCGCGGCCCGCACGCTCGCCCTGGGTTTCGCGGCCGCGATCGCCGTTACCCTGGCCTGCGCCCTCGTCTCGCGCGGCCTCGGCTGGATCTCCCCCGACAGCCTGCGGCACCACGACGAGGTGCGCTTCATCGTGACGCCCGACCGGTGGTCGTTCATCGTGGCGCTGCTCGCGGGCGCGGCGGGGGTGCTGTCGATCACGGCGGGCAAGTCCTCCGCGCTGGTCGGCGTCTTCATCTCCGTCACCACCGTCCCCGCGGCCGGCTACATGGCCCTGGCCCTGGCGCTGTGGCGCTGGGACGAGGTCGGCGGCTCCGCGCTGCAGCTTCTCGTCAACATCGCCGGGATGGTCGTCGCCGGCACGCTGACGCTGTTCCTCCAGCGCGCGCTGTGGTCCCGCTACAGCGGCGGTCGGGGGAAGGGCGCGAAAGGCATACCTGAGGCGTAGGCGGGTTCCTCCATCAGGCGGAGGCCCGGCGAACGCCCCGCCCAGTAGGGTCGGGTCATGACAGCGAGCGCGACCCCATGCTTCGCGACCGAGGGGCTGACCAAGCGCTTCCCCCGCGTCACGGCGCTCGACGACCTCACGGTCACCGCCGGAACCGGCGTGACCGGCCTGGTGGGCGCCAACGGCGCGGGCAAGTCGACGCTGATCAAGATCCTGCTCGGCCTGCTCCCCCCGACCTCCGGGCGTGCCTCGGTGCTCGGCTACGACACGGCCACCCAGGGCCTGGAGATCCGGCGCGCCGTCGGCTACATGCCCGAGCACGACTGCCTGCCCCCGGACATGTCCGCGACCGAGTTCGTGGTGCACATGGCCCAGATGTCCGGGCTGCCGCGTACGGCCGCTCGCGAGCGCGCCGCCGACACCCTGCGCCACGTCGGGCTGGACGAGGAGCGCTACCGCCCGATGGGCGGCTACTCCACCGGCATGCGGCAGCGGGTCAAGCTCGCCCAGGCCCTCGTCCACGACCCGAAACTGGTCTTCCTCGACGAGCCGACCAACGGGCTCGACCCGCAGGGCCGCGACGACATGCTCGCGCTGATCCGGCGCGTCGGCACCGAGTTCGGCATCAGCGTGCTGGTCACCTCCCACCTGCTCGGCGAGCTGGAGCGGGTGTGCGATCACGTCATCGTCATCGACGGCGGGCGGCTGCTGCGCTCCTCGGCGATCCGGGAGTTCACCCGGGCCGAGCAGACCATCGCGGTGGAGGTCGAGGAGGGGCAGCAGCGGCTGGCCGAGCGTCTGACCGCCGGCGGCGAGACGGTCGCGGCGCAGGGCAGGCTGCTCACGGTCCAGGTGTCCGCGGACGACCCCGGCCGCACCTACGACGCCGTACGCGACGCCGTCTGCGACCTCGGCCTCGGCCTCCTGCGGCTGGAGCAGCGCCGGGGCCGCATCGAGGATGTGTTCAAGGAGCCGGTGGCATGACGACAGAGCCGACCGCGGTCATCCACGACATCGGATACCGCCACTACGACGGCGTACGGCTGGGGCGCGGCCGGGCGACGCTCGCCCTCGGCGTGCAGAGCCTGCGCGGCGTGTTCGGGCTCGGCCGCACGGTCCGCGCCAAGATCATGCCGCTGCTGCTGGCCGCGATCATGCTGATGCCGACGGTCGTGTCGATCGGCGTGATGGCGCTCGCCAAGCAGTTCGTCATCCCCTATCCGAACTACGCCGTCATCATGCAGGCGGTGATCGCGGTCTTCCTGGCCGCCCAGTCGCCGTACCTGGTCGCGCCGGACCTGCGCTTCCGCGTGCTGCCGCTGTATCTGTCCCGCCCGCTGACCGTGACCGACTACGTCCTGGCGAAGCTGGCCGCTCTGGCGGTCGCGCTGTTCGGGCTGCTGGCCGTGCCGCTGACGATCGAGTATGTCGGCGAGCTCCTGGTCGACCTGCCCGGGCCGCCGCACACCGCCGACTATCTCGGTGCCCTGGGCGGCGCGGTCCTCCACGCGGTGCTGCTGTCCTCCGTGGGCATCGCCCTGGCGTCGTTCACCCCGCGCCGCGGTCTCGGCGTCGCGTCGGTGATCGCCTTCTACATGTTCACCGCCGCCGTCTCCGGCATCTTCACCGGCGTGCTGATCTCGTCGGGACGCGACGATCTCGCCGGGTGGGCCCTGCTTCTCAACCCGTTCTTCCTCGTCGACTACGCCCAGTCGACCCTGTTCGGCACCGCGCCCGTCAACATCGAGGCCGCTCCGCCCGGCGTCGCGTCCTGCCTGATCCTGCTGGCCGTCGTCGCCCTGGCCGTGACGGGCGTTCTCCTGCGCTACCGGAAGGCGGCGTCGTGACCACCACCACAAGCTCCCCCGTGACCACCCGCCGGGGCGTGGTCGAACTCGCCCAGGTGTCCCGCTGGTACGGCAACGTCGTGGCGGTCAACGACGTCACGATGACCATCGGGCCCGGCGTCACCGGCCTGCTCGGGCCGAACGGCGCGGGCAAGTCGACGCTGCTGCACATGATGGCCGGGTTCCTCGCGCCGTCCAGCGGCACGGCGACCCTCGACGGCGGGCGTATCTGGCACAACCACGAGATCTACCGGCAGATCGGCCTGGTCCCCGAGAAGGAGGCCGTCTACGGCTTCCTCACGGGATGGCAGTTCGTGCTGTCGTCGGCCCGGCTGCACGGCCTGCCCTCCCCCGCCGACGCGGCCCGGCGGGCCCTCGACCTGGTGGAGATGACGGACGCCTCCGGCCGCCGCATCGAGACGTACTCCAAGGGCATGCGGCAGCGCGTCAAGGTCGCCGCCGCCCTCGTCCACGACCCCCAGGTGCTGCTCCTGGACGAGCCGTTCAACGGCATGGACCCCCGGCAGCGCCTCCACCTCATGGACCTCGTGCGCCGCATGGGCGAGGAGGGCCGGACGATCCTGTTCAGCTCGCACATCCTCGAAGAGGTCGAGCGGGTGGCCCACCACATCGAGGTCCTGGTCGCGGGACGGCACGCCGCGTCGGGCGACTACCGCGAGATCCGGCGCCGCATGGCCGACCGGCCGCACCTGTTCCGGGTCAGGTCGAGCGACGACCGGCGCCTGGCCGCCGCGCTCATCGGCGACCCCTCCTCCAGCGCGGTCTCACTGACCGAGCAGGGCGTCGAGGTCCAGGTGACCGACCACGCGCGCTTCACCGCGCTGCTGCCGCGGATGGCGCGCGACCTCGCCGTGCATCTGTGGCAGGTCTCCCCCACCGACGAGGACCTGGAAAGCGTCTTCTCCTACCTCATCTCCGGGAGCTCGCGATGAACACGGTGGTGGCGGACATCACCTACCGGGCCATGCTCGGACGCAAGCGGATCTGGCTGCTGGTCCTGCTGCCGGTGGCGCTGGTCGCGCTCGCCGCGCTGCTCAGGCTGGTCAACGGCCAGGACGAGCAGACGGCCGTGCTGCTGATGAAGAGCTTCGCGATCGGCACGATGCTACCGCTGCTCGGCCTGATCGCCGGGACGGGCGTGATCGCGCCGGAGATCGAGGACGGCACGATCATCCACCTGCTGGCCAAGCCGATCTCGCGCCCGATCATCGCGGTGACGAAGTTCGTGGTCGCGGCCTCCCTCGTCGCGGTGCTCGCGGCCGTCTCGACCTACGCCGCCGCCTACCTCCTGGCCGGCTCGGAGTCGGGCGTCGCGACCGGCTTCACCCTCGGGGCGCTGTTCGGCGGCGTCGCGTACGCCGCGGTGTTCCTGCTGCTGGGTGTGCTCACCCGCCACGCGGTCGCGGTCGGCGTCATCTACGCCCTCGTGTGGGAGGGCGTGGTCGGCGGTTACGTGCCCGGCGCGCGGAAGTTCTCCATTCAGCAGTGGGCCCAGTCGCTCGCCGACCACGTCTCCTCCTCGCCCTTCTTCTCCACCGAGGTGACACTCGGCTTCGCCATACCGGCGATGGTCATCGTCACCATCGGCGCGGTCGTCTGGACCGGCCAGCGCCTGCGCTCCCTCTCCCTGACCGGCGACGACTAGCTCTCCTCTGCCGGACGATCCGCTCGCAGGACCCGGGTGAGCCACTCGGTGCGCGTCCTGCGGGCGGTGGCCGAGATCCGCGCCTGCGGATACAGGGCGTCGAATCCGTGGAAACCGCCCGCCCAGACGTGCAGTTCGGCCTGGCCCCCGGCCGCCCAGATGCGGGTGGCGTAGTCGGCGTCCTCGTCGCGGAAGACCTCGGCGGACCCGGTGTCGATGTAGGTGGCCGGCAGGCCCGACAGGTCGTCCGCCAGCGCGGGCGAGACGTACGGAGGCACGTCGTCGCCGGTGAGGCCGCCGAGGACGGAGCTCCATCCGAACTCGTTCATCTCCCGGGTCCAGACGCCGGGCCCGCCGGAGAACTGGCGGCTCGACGTGCTGGTGTTGCGGTGGTCGAGCATGGGGCAGATCAGCATCTGCGCGGCGATCGGCGGTGTGCAGCGGTCGCGGGCCAGCAGGGCGACGCCGGCGGCGAGGCCGCCGCCCGCGCTGGCGCCCGCGACGACGATCCTGGCGGGGTCGACGCCGAGTTCCGCGGCGTGTTCGGCGACCCAGAGCAGGCCCTGGTAGCAGTCGTCGACCAGGGCGGTGCCGGTGGCCTCCGGTGCGAGCCGATACTCGACGGAGACCACGACCGCGCCGAACCGGTCGAGCCACTCCAGCGGGATGTCGATCTGGGAGAAGCGGTCGCCCATGACCATTCCGCCCCCGTGCATCCAGTAGACACAGGGCGCGGCGGTGGCGTTCTCGGGAGTGAAGATCGAAAGGGGAATCGGGGCGCCGTCCGTGGCGGGCACGGTGACCTCGCGCCGGTCGGCCCGCCGGTGGGCGAGGAGGGAGTCGACGGGTGTCGACGGGAGCCGGCGCAGGTGCGCGAGCACTTCCGGGTCGAGCTGCGGCATGAGGGGCATGCCGGCCAGCAGCTCACGCAGTTCGGGGTCCAGGGCGGGTCGTGCGGGGGTCATGGTCGCTGCCTTTCGCAAGGGAAGGTCTTTGGGTGGTGGGCGGGGTCAGAAGGCGGCCTTGCCGCGCACCGGGACGTGGTCGGCATACTCGGACTCCTTGGCCAGCAGCCCGCCGATCCGCGCCACGATGGCCTGGGCGGCCTCGCCCGCGAAGACCCGGTGGTGGTCCTCCTCACTGGTCCAGCCCTCGATGACGTGGACGACGTCGGGGTCGGACGCGGAACGGGAGACCAGATAGACGACGCAGTGCTCGCTCGCGGCGGGGCTGCCCTCGTCCAGGCCGGTCAGCAGCACGTCGACCAGCCGATCGCCCATTCCGGGCCTGGCGGTCAGGGTTGCGGCAAAGCCGTGGTTGACGGTCATGGATTCCCTCTTCTTCTTCATCGATGGAGTGAGGTGATTCCATTGAACCGCTTTGACCTGCGTAAACGTTAGAACGATGCTCGCCGCTATTTGCACGATCCTCTCATGCTCGGGAAACCGGGCCGGGAATCGTGCTGCAATGGCCGCATGTGCCTCGAAGAGCTCCGCGCCCTGCTGGCGCGGCATGCCCGGCCCGACGGGACCACCGCCATCGACGGCGTGCTCGTCTCGAAGGTCGATCGGTCGGATCCGCCGGCGCCCTCGATGTCCGGCACCGTGCTGGCGGTCATCGCCCAGGGCGCCAAGCGCCTCGCGCTCGGCGACCGGATCTTCGAGTACGGCGCCGGGCAGTATCTGGTCGCCTCGGTCGACCTGCCGGTCACCGGGCAGTTCACCCAGGCGGACCCCGAGCGGCCGGCACTGGGCTTCGGTCTCGTCCTGGAGCCGTCAGCCGTCGCCGAGTTGCTGCTGCGGGCCGCGCCCGGAGACACTCCCCCAACGAGCGGAGGCGCGGCACCGGGGATCGTCGTCACCGACGCTCCGGCGCCGCTGCTCGACGCGGTGGTCCGGCTGCTGCGCCTGCTCGACGAGCCCCGCGACCGGGCCGTGCTGGCCCCGCTGGTCAAACGCGAGATCCTGTGGCGCCTGATCACGGGCGAGCAGGGCGCCACGGTTCGCCAGCTCGGCCTCGCCGACAGCGGCCTCAGCCACATCTCCAGGGCCGTGCGCTGGATCCGCGAGCACTACGCGCGGCCCTTCCGCGTCGAGGACCTCGCACGGTTGTCCGGCATGAGCGTCTCCGCCTTCTACCGAAACTTCCACGCGGTGACCGCGATGAGCCCCATCCAGTTCCAGAAGCAGATCCGGCTGCAGGAGGCCCGGCTGCAGCTCGCCACCCACCCGGGCGACGTCATCGGAGTCGGCCACCGCGTCGGCTATGACAACCCGTCACAGTTCAGCCGGGAATACCGCCGCCAGTTCGGCGTGCCGCCGAGCCAGGACGCCGCCCGCCTGCGTCAGAGCGTCCGCGGCCCCGCGGGGGTCCTCTCCTGAGCCCGGCACCTCGGCCTCCTGGGCGTCATGCCGCCGGATGGTCCGTGCCCGGACAAGGGCGTACGGACGGCCGCCGTGGACCGGGCGGCCGTCCGTACGCCGATGAGAGGTCAGAACGGGCAGGTGCTGCGGTATTCCTCGACGGTCAGACCGCGGTCGGGGCCGGGGCAGAGGAACCCGTCATAACGGGTGTCGTCGTCGATGAACCGCTTCATCCAGGCCACGGCGTACTTGCCGATGGTGGTGTTGGTCGTGTTCGGCGCGAAGTGGGTGGCGTTGTTCAGTTCCAGGTACGCCTTGTCGAGCGACGAGGGCAGGCTGGTGTAGAAGGGCACCGCGTGCGAGGCGACCGGCGCGACCGTGTCGTTGTCCGCACCGATGATCAGCGTGGGGGTCCGCACGCCCGACCAGGTCTTGTCGAGGTTCCACGGCGTCAGCGGGACCGCGGCCCGCAGGGACGGCCGGTCGTCGACGGCCTCCAGCGTGCCGCCGCCGCCCATCGAGTGGCCCATGACGCCGAGCCTGGTCGCGTCCACCCGGCCGCGGACCGAGCTGCGCTGGGTCAGGTAGTCGAGGGCGGCCAGCAACTGCCGGCCCCGGCTGTCGGGCTGGTCGAGCCGCGTCAGCGTGTCGATGTTGAACACCACGAATCCGTGCGAGGCGAGCCGGGCGGCCAGCCACGCGAGGCTCGACTTGTCGGCCGTGTAACCGGGGGCGATGGCCACCCCGCCGAACGTCCCCTCGGACGTGGTGGCCGGGTAGTAGATGGTCCCGCCGCCGAAGCCGCTCACCAGCAGCGACGACACGTCGACCTGCGCGGTCGCGTACGGCCCGCGCGACGCCTCCAGCAGCGCGTCGGTGGGGTCGGGGCCGTGTACGGCGGCGTGGGCGGCGGGAGCGGCGAGGCCGCCGGCCAGTGCGAGCAGCACGACGAGCGCCAGCGTCGTGACCGCGGAGGACAGGCGTCGCAGGAGTGGGGTTGGGGGGTGTGTCGGCACGTCAGTGCACTCCTCGGGGGTAGGAGTGGGAACGACCACGCGGGCCGGTTCCCGCGAACGGTTTGACCGCCGTCACTGTCGCGCGGTCGCAGCCGTACGCGCATCGGTGAAATCACCGGTGCCCCCGACTCGTCTGCCTCAGGACAGGAGGCGGGTCAGTTCGACCCGGGAGCGCACGCCGAGCCTGGCGAAGATGTTCCTCAGGTGGTGCTCCACCGTGCGCGGGCTGATGAACAGCCGGGCCGCCACCTCGCGGTTCGTCGCGCCCTCCGCCACCAGGGTGGCGATCTGGAACTGCTGCGCCGTGAGCAGCCGGCCGGCGTCGGAGCGGGAACCCGAGGGCCGCACCGACTCCCCGGCCGCGCGCAACTCCGCGCGGGCGTGCTCGCTCCACAGGCGGGCGCCATACCGCTCGAACGTCTCCAGGGCGCTGTGCAGGTGCTCGCGAGCCGCACCGGGGCGGCGCGACCGCCGGAGCATGCCGCCGTACAGCAGCCGCGTGCGCGCGGTCTCGAACGCGCACGCCCCCTGACGGTGCAGCTCGAGCGCCTCGGCGAAGCGCTCCGCCGCCTCGGCCGGGGGCGCGAGCAGCGCGTGGCACCGCGCCGCCAGCGCCAGCCGGTCGGGGTCGCGGGTGCTGTCGGCCCAGCGGTCCAGCACGACCAGCGCGTCCCTCGCCTGCGCGATGTCCCCGGTGCGTACGGCGCTCTCGACGAGCAGCGGCGTCGCCATCACCCGCACGACGAGGGGGTCTCCGGTGCGGGCCACCGCGCGCAGCCGGTTCACGGCGTCGCCGTGACGGTTCGCCGCGACGTCCAGATGGGCCAGGGCCAGCGTGCCGAGCGCCTCGGCCACGCTGACGCCGTGGGCGGCGGCCAGCTCGACGGCCCGCGCCGCCCGCAGGACGCAGGTCTCCTCGTCGCCCGCGACGGCGGCGGTGAACGCGAGCCAGGCGAGATGCTGCGCGCCGCTGGTGGCCCGGCCCGTCTCCTGCGCCAGGCGCAGGCCGTCCATGGCGTTGGCCGCCACCGCGTCGTAACGGCCGCTCCAGAGCTGGGCCTGGATCAGGATCTCCAGCATCTGCGGCATGCTGGCGACCGCGCCGTGGGCACGCGCCATCTCGACCGCCCGCGACGCCAGCGTGAGCGCCTCGGCGCCGTTGCCGAGCAGGAGGTTCGCGACGCCGCCCCACACGAGCGTCGAGGGGCTGCCGGCCGAGGGCGGCGCGATCACCCCGGTGGCGACCCGGCGCAGCGAGGCGGTCGCCTCACGGTGCCGTCCCCGGAAGGTGGCGGCCATGCCCGCGAGATACTCCAGCGCCAGGCGCGTGACGTGGTCGTCGCCGGGCCGCCGCAGGGTCTCGGCCCGCCGCGCGATCGCCAGGAACCGGCGATTGTCCCCCGCCAGGTAGCTCGCCTCCCCCGCCCGGACGAGCGCGCGCACGGCCTGCTCGCGATCGGTGCGCAGCAGCCGCTCCGCGGCGGCGAGCAGCGTGTCGCAGGCGCTGCCGGTCGTGCCGGCGCGCAACTCCAGGCTGCCCCTGACCAGCTCGGCGCGCCCGCGCACCTCGACGCCGGCCGCGAGCGTGTCTATCCGGGACAGCAGCGACCTCGCCCGCTGCGGCTGCCCCGCCTGCCAGGCGTGCCGGGCGGCGGCGGCCAGCCGTGCGGCCTTGGCCTCGCCCTGCCCGGTGAGCTCGGCCGCCCGTTCGAGGACGCGGAACGGCTCGGGGAAGGCCGCCGCCGCCCTCCGCGTCGCCGCGAGCGCGCGTACGAGTTCCTCGGCCAGTTGCCCGGGGGGCCCGTCGAGGGCGGCGGCGCGGTGCCAGGCCCGCCGCAGCCGCTGGTGCTCCCCGTCGGAGACCCCGTCGAGAAGGCTCGCCAGCAGGCGGTGGGCGGCCCGCCGCCGGGCAAGGGACGCCTCGGCGTACGCCACGTGCCGCAGGATCGGGTCGGCGAGGTCGAAGCGGCCGCCCGGCGATTCGACGACGACGCCCGCGTTCTCCGCCGCCTCAAGGGGCGCCAGGCCGGACCGCGCCTCGGCCGCGCGCACCAGCGTGACCGCGTCGATGCCGGGGTCGGCCGCGATCAGCAGGACGAGGTCGGCGGTGTCGGCGGGCAGGCCACGGAGCCGGTCGGCGTACGCCCGCCACAGCCGCCCGCCGCGCGGCGGCGTCTCGGGCGGCGGAGCCGAGCCCTTGTGGTGCGCGTCCGTCAGCGCGCCGGCGAGTTCGGCCAGCGCGAGCGGGTTGCCGCGGGCCGCCCGGACCAGCGCCGCGCGCAGGTCACCCGGGAGACCTGCGGGGACGAGGTCGTCGAGCACCTGAAGGGACGCCCGCTCGTCGAGCGGGGCGAGCGGCAGCGGCGGCAGGCCGCCGGAGGCCGTGCCGGGCTCCGCGGAGGCGAGCAGCACGGCGACGGGGACCGTGACCGCTCGGCGGGCCACGAAACAGATCGCCTCCCGGCTGGGGGCGTCGAGCCACTGGAGGTCGTCGGCGCACACCAGCACCGGACGCCCGGCGGTCTGCAGGAGCCGCAGCAGCGCGGCGGGCAGCGCCAGGCCGTCCGCGGCGACGCCGGTCCGCAGCGCCTCGGCGAGCATCCGCGACCCCGCCGCCGCCGGATCGGCGTGCGGCCCCGTGCCGGCCGCCTCCAGCCGGTCGGCGAGCGGGCGGAGCAGGGCGTGCAGCCCGGCGTACGGCAGGTGGGTCTCGCCCCTGACCCCCTGGGTGCGGAGTACGAGGAACCCCTGCTCGTCCGATGCGCCGGCGGCCGCGTGCGCGACGGCGAGGTCGAGCAGCGCGGTCTTGCCCGCACCCGGACCGCCGAGGAGGAGCAGGCACCCGCCCGCACCGGCCCCGGCCTGGTCGACGAGCGCGCGCAGCGCGTGCGACTCCTTGTCACGACCCCTTAACGCCCCCGACCGACCACCGGTCAAATCACACATAAACCAGTGTTACGCGCACATTTCGCAATTGAGAAGGTCCTCCAATAAGGAACCCCGCCGGGCACGTTGCCCGGCGGGGTCCTCATGAGTGGTGACGCGGGGGCGTCAGGTGCAGACGGTGCGGACGACGTCCGCCAGGCGGTCCGCCACGGCCTTGGCCTGGTCGTGCGACTCGGCCTCGACCATGACCCGGATCATCGGCTCGGTGCCGCTCGGGCGGATCAGCACGCGGCCGGTCTCCCCGAGCTCGTCCTCCGCCTCGGCCACGGCCGCCCGCAGTTCGGGGGCGGAGGCCTTCGCCTTCACCACGTCCCTGACGTTGACGAGCACCTGCGGCAGCTTCGTCATCACCGACGCGAGGTCGGCGAGGGAACGGCCCTGCCGGGCCACCTCGGCCATCAGGTGGAGCGAGGTCAGCAGGCCGTCCCCGGTCGTGGCGTGATCCAGCATGATCACGTGACCGGACTGCTCGCCGCCGAGGGTGTAGCCGCCGTCCTGCATCGCCTCCAGGACGTACCGGTCGCCGACCGCGGTCTCCACCACGGACAGGCCGGCCTCCCGAAGGGCGAGCTTGAACCCCAGGTTGGACATGACCGTCGCGACGACCGTGTCCTTGGCGAGGCGGCCGTCGGCCTGCATCGACAGGGCCAGGATCGCCATGATCTGGTCGCCGTCGATCTCCTCGCCCGTGCCGGTGACGGCGAGGCAGCGGTCGGCGTCGCCGTCGTAGGCGATGCCGAGGTCCGCGCCGCTTCCGACGACGGCCTCCCGCAGGGCGGCCAGGTGGGTCGAGCCCACGCCGTCGTTGATGTTCAACCCGTCCGGGGCGGCGCCGATGGTCTCCACGGCGGCGCCTGCGCGCAGCAACGCCTCCGGAGCGACCATGTGCGCCGCGCCGTGCGCGCAGTCGACGACGACCCGCAGCCCGTCGAGGCTGTGGGGCAGGGTGGTCAGCAGGTGCGAGACGTATCGATCGGCCTCGCCGTACGCCTCGCGGACCCGGCCGACGGACTCGCCGACCGGACGGTTCCACTTCTCCCCGAGCCGCTGCTCGATCTCGTTCTCCACCGCGTCGGGCAGCTTGTAGCCGCCACGGGTGAAGAACTTGATGCCGTTGTCGGGTGCGGGGTTGTGCGACGCGGAGAGCATGACGCCGAGGTCGGCGCCCAGCGCGTTGGTCAGATACGCGACCGCGGGGGTGGGCAGCACGCCGAGCCGCAGGACGTCCACACCAGACGACGCGAGGCCGGCGACCACGGCGGCCTCCAGGAACTCTCCTGAAGCTCGCGGGTCCCGGCCTACGACGGCGATCGGGCGGCCGCGCCGCCCGACACTGGCGTAGAACGCCCCGGCGTCGCCGAGCACGTGCGCGGCGGCCACGGACAGGTCCATGGCCAGCTCCGCGGTGAGGTCGCGTCCGGCGACCCCACGTACCCCGTCGGTGCCGAAGAGGCGCCCCCGGGAGGGGGCGCCCACGGGGTTCCGCGACATTAACGCTTGCTGTACTGCGGAGCCTTACGGGCCTTCTTGAGGCCGTACTTCTTCCGCTCCGTGGCGCGGGCGTCACGGGTGAGGAAGCCGGCCTTCTTCAGCGGCGGGCGGTTGACCTCGGCGTCCAGAGCGGCGAGCGCGCGGGACAGGCCCATGCGCAGCGCACCGGCCTGGCCGGTCACGCCGCCGCCGTCGATGCGGGCGATGACGTCGAACGCGTCCTCGGCGCCGAGCACGACGAACGGCTCACTGATCAGCTGCTGGTGGACCTTGTTCGGGAAGTAGCTCTCCAGCGAGCGGCCGTTGATCGTCCACTTGCCGGTGCCCGGCACGATGCGGACACGGGCGATGGCCTCCTTGCGGCGGCCGGTGCCGTACGAGTTGCCCGTGGTGACGGGCTTGCGCGCGGCGCCCTCGCCGGCGGGAGCCGACTCGGTGGTGTACTCGGAGGGGAACTCCTCCGCAGTGAAGTCTTCCGGCTCGCCCTCGACGAGCGTCTCGATACCGGTGGGCTCGGCCACGGTTCTCCTCTTAACTTTCCTGGCTCGCGATTACTGGGCGATCTGGGTGATCTGGAAGGGCACCGGCTGCTGGGCCTGGTGCGGGTGCTCGCCGCCGGCGTACACCTTGAGCTTCTTGGCCATCTTCCGGCCCAGGGCGTTCTTGGGAAGCATGCCGCGGACGGCCTTCTCCACAGCCCGGTCCGGACGCTTCTCCATGAGCTCGCCGTAGGAGACGGCGCGCAGACCGCCGGGGTAACCCGAGTGGCGGTACGCCTTCTTCTGCTCGAGCTTGTTGCCGCTCAGGGCGATCTTGTCGGCGTTGATGACGATGACGAAGTCACCCGTGTCGACATGCGGAGCGAAGATCGGCTTGTGCTTCCCGCGGAGCAGGGTCGCCACCTGGCTGGCCAGCCGGCCGAGTACGACGTCGGTCGCGTCGATGACGTACCACTGACGTTCGACGTCGTTGGGCTTCGGTGAGAACGTGCGCACGGCAGTGCCTTCTGTCGGAATGTGAACTCTCGGTAGGTTGCGCAGGCACGGCGACAACCTCCGTCTCCACATGTACGGGAGAAGACGCCGGACGCGCCGTGCACCGGTCTGCGGACAGACCGATCCACACACAACGAACTAGCAGACTACCGACCCGATGCCGCCTGGTCAAAACAGCGAGAGGCGCGGGTGTTTGGAACGACTCATTTGAACGTTCATCAAATCCATACCCATTCGCCCCTTCTTCCCCATGGCGTGTATCCCTATATTTGACTGCGGTATGTGGCAGACCCCTCACAAAAAACACACCTTCCGTGGCCCCCTACGGGGGACTCAGATGGGTCTGCTGGCGTGCGCGGTGGCCATCCTGCTCACCGGCGTCGTAATCGGCAGGATGAGCGCCAGATCGAGCGTGGTCGACGGCGTCTATCTGCGCGAGGCCGAGCCGTCCCCGTCGTCGAGCGTGATGGCGGCGGGCGCGGAGCCGCGCGACCGGCCCACCCTCGACCACGTGCTGGGCACCGTGGCTCCGGTCACCCCCCGGCAGGTGCCGCAGCGCCGCCCCCGCAAGGAGAAGCCGCCCTCCACGCTGATCGACGGCTCCGACAGCGGCTCGCGGCACACCGTCATCACTCCCGGAGGGGACGGCGGCGGCGACGAGTACGACGCCGACTCGATGCGGGCCGCCTCGATGGAGGCCGAGGTCGTGCGCCTGGTCAACGCCGAGCGCCGCAAGCACGGCTGCCGGCCGCTGCGCGTGGACCCGCGCCTGGTGGAGTCCGCCCGCGCGCACTCGGACGAGATGGCGTCGAGCAGGCTGTTCCGGCACAGCTCCCCCGGCGGCGCCTCCCCCTGGGACCGCATGGGCGCGGCGGGCTACTCCGAGGGCGGTGCCGAGACGATCGCGAGGGGCTATCAGACCGCCCAGACGGTCGTACGCGGCTGGATGGCCGGGCGCAGCGACCGCGCCACGCTGCTCAACTGCGGCCTGGTCGCGACCGGGGTCGGAGTGAGCATGGGCGAGGGCGGTCCATGGTGGACCGAGGACTTCGGGTATTCCTGACCCTTCCTCATCTGTCCAGATAGCCGACTAATCTCAGCGCCATGGGTTATCCCGGCGACCAGCAACCACCTCCGCCGCATCATCCCCCGGATCCCCGCAGGCGGGACCTGCCGCCGTACTCCGGGTGGGACGACTCGCCTCTCGCCGGCCGTCGCGACGTGCCTCCCTACGGCGGGGGGCAGCCGCCGTACCAGCGCGAGCCGTCACCGTACGCCCGCGAGCAATCGCCGTATGAGCGCTCGCCGTACGAACGCTCGCCACATGAGCGCTCGCCGTACGAGCCCGAGCAGGCGCCGTCCCAGGCCTACCAGCAGCAGGCCTACCAGCAGCAGCCCGAGCAGCCGCCGTACACCGGGCGCGGGCCCTTCGAGCAGGACGGCCCCCGCGGTGCGGAGGAGCTCGCCTCCGGCCCGTACGGGGCCCCCTCCGGGGCGTACGCGTCCTCCTCGGGCGGCCAGACGGGCGGCCAGGCGGGCGGCGACTGGGATGCGCGGCGACGGCAGCCGACGGCACCGCGGGTGCCTGCGCCGCCGGAGCCCGTGTGGGATCCGGACGCGAAGGGCCCCTGGTGGCGTCGCCCCTGGGCGCTCGGCCTCGCCCTCCTGCTCTTGATCGGGGCGCTGTTCACCGGTCTGTGGTACGCCGCGCGCACCGAGAAGCCGCCGGTCGCCGCCCCGACGCCCACCGTCCGCCCCTCGGAACCGCTCGTCTCCGAGGGGCCCCCCGGCAAGTTCGGCTACACCGCCTCACGGACGACCGACAAAAGCCCGCTGTCGCTGCGAGAACTGTTCGCGAAGAGCAAATTCGTCAAGAACAAGCGTTCATACGTCCGCACCGCGTACCGCAAGGAGAAAAAGTGTGCGGACGGCGTCACCGGCGACAAAATCACCAAGGCGCTCAAGGCGGGCGGGTGCACGCAACTGCTGCGGGCGAGCTTCGCGGACTCCAAGGGCACGGTCATCGGCACCGTGGGTGTCGCCAACCTCAAGACCTCCGCCACGGCGAAGAAGGTCGCCTCCGCGGGGGGCGGCGGCGAGCGCAAGGACTACCTCAAGCCGCTGCCGGGCAAGGACGAGGCCACCAAGCACCTCGGCACCGGTGAGGCGTACGCGGGCGGCTGGACCCACGGCCACTACGCGGTGCTGCTCTGGTTCCAGTTCAAGGATGGCCACAAACCAGCCAAGAACGAGCTGAAACGGCTCTACCAGACAGCGGTGGACGTCACCGACGCGACTGTTTTCCCTGCCCTCGACACCCGTTCTTTGAACGGTGGCCCCAGATGAGGCCAGCCGTTCCCTGAGGTGGAGGACGGTGGGCGACCTGGGGCGGCACGGACCGAAACGCCCATAGGGGCACGCCGATCGCGCCCGCGCCGTTACGCTTCCGGCTATGCGTGGCAAGGATTCCGGTTCCGAGCACGAACACGAAACGGCGTGGGCCCGCCCCGAGGCGGACGCCGAGGGCTCGGCGACACCTCCGACGCCACCTCCGAGCTTCGGCCAGACCCCGCCCGGGTTCGGTCAGCCCCCGGCGGACGACGGGACGGCCTGGGCCCCGGACGCCGCGGGTGCGGCGGACCGGTCTCCAGCCGTGCCCTACCCGACCAGGTTCGGGCTGCCCGGCGGTCTCGGGGCGCAGGAACCCCCCGACAACGACCCGGAGAGCACGAACAGGTTCAGAGCCGTTCCGGCGTACGGCCCTCCGCCCGCCGCCCCCGCCGCCCCTGGAACGCCGGGGGCACCGGGAGACGCCGGGATGCCCGGCGATGCCGGCATGCCGGGGGACGCCGGAGCATCCGGTGACCACGGGGTATCGGGGGACGCCGGGAACCTTCCCGCGCCGCGCCGCCCCGGCGACGAGGCCCTCGGCCTGCCCGGCCCCGGCGAGCCGCATCCCGGCGCCGGTCACGAAGCCGGTCACGGAGCCGGTCATGGGGCCGGTCCCGGCGTCGTGCCTCCGCAGCCCGCATACGGCGCCGGCACGCCCACCTGGCAGCAGCCGGAGGGCCAGGGCATCCACTCGTGGCAGCCGCCGGGCCCAGGCGACTGGCAGCAGCCCGGCCACGGCGCCCAGGGACATCCCGGGTATGGCCCGCCCGCCTGGCAGCCCCCGGCTCCGGTCACGCCTCCATGGCAGCCTCCGGCGGAACACGCCGCCCATCCCCAGCCGCCCGCGCCGGGCCCGGGCGGGCCCTCGTGGCAGCCCGAGGGCCAGGGCGTCCACGCGTGGCAGCCTCCGGCCGACCCGAACGCCGCGCACTGGGAGCACCCGCACCAGCCCCCGCAGCACCCGCACCAGCCCCCGCAGGGCCCGGGCGAGCCCTCGTGGCAGCCCGAGGGCCAGGGCGTCCACACGTGGCAGCCTCCGGCCGACCCGAACGCCGCACGCTGGGAGCACCCGCAGGGCCCGGGCGCGCCGCCCTGGCAACCCGCGCAGAACGCGGGCGGCCCGGCGTACCCGCAGGTTCCCCCGCCTCCGGGCCCGCAGCAGCCCGTCCACGGCCCCGGGACGCACGCATGGCAGCCGCCCGCGCAGGGGCCGAACCCGGCGTGGCAGCCACCGGCCGACCCGGGAGCGCAGCCCTGGCCTCCGCAGGGTCCGGGAACGCAGGCCTGGGAGCCGCCCCCGGGCTCGGCCCCGCAGCCGTGGCAGCAGGAGCCGCCCTCGGCGGGCGGGGGAGGTCCGCAGATGTGGCCGGCCCCCGTCGGCGATCCCGGCGCGCAGCCCGGTCCTCAAGCCGGTCCCCAACCCGGTCCTCAAGCCGGCGCGCAGCCCGGCGGCGTCACCTCCTGGCCCTACTCCGGCAACGAGTCGCAGTGGCCGCAGGGATCCCCCCAGGCCGGGACGGGTGACACCGTCCCCGCACCCTGGACGGCCCCGCCGGGCGGCGCACCGGCCGGGCCCGGCGCCTTCGGCGCGTCCCCCTCGCCCTACGACGACGGATCTCAGGGCGGGGCGTGGCAGGGCCCGGCCGGGTCCCCCGCCTGGTCGCAGCCCGGCGGCCCGCCTCCGGCACCGGCCGCGTACGGGCCGGATCAGCAGAACGCCGGTGGTCCCTGGGCCGCCCAGCCCGGCGAGACGGCGCCCGGCGTGCCGACGTTCGGCGAGTGGGGGCCTGCCCCCGCCTCGGGCCAGCCGTCCGGCGGGGAGGCCTGGTCCCAGGCCCCGGCGCCCCACCAGGGGTATCCACCCGCCGCCCCGCCGCAGTACGGGCCCCAGAACGGGCCGCAGTACGGGCCCCAGAACGGGCCCCAGTACGTGCCGCAGCCCGGCCAGGACTTCGCGCCCGCGCATCCGGAGGCGTACGGGCAGGGAGCCGTGCCCCCGGAGGCGATCCGCCCCGGGGAGCCCGGAGACGTGCCCGTGTGGCCGCCGCGGCTGCCGGGCGAGCCATACCCGCAGGGGGAGCTGCCCGCAGGCACCTCCTGGCCCCCCACGAACGCCTATCAGGACGAGCCCGGCACCCTGCAGGCGTCCGAGGGCCCGTCCGGCGACAGGGCGGGCGCGCCAGGCGGCACGCCCGGCGACGCGCGCACTCCCACCGGCACGCCCGAGCACCCCACCGCATCCGACGACCCCACCGCGCCGGGCCATCTCAGCGCGCCCGACGACCCCACCGCGCCCGGCCACGTCGCCGTGCCACAGCACACCGGCGCACCCGGGGACGCGCCGCGTCACGCCGGCATGCCTGCCGACGGCGGCTCGCCCGCCGGAGGACCGGGACAGCCGGACGCCCTCGCATCGGGCGGTTCCGGGCAGGACGCTACGGCGTCGTATCCCGCCGCACCGGATCAGACGGATCAGACCGTGCCGGGTCACGCCGGGCCGGGTCACGCCGGGCCGGGTCATGCCGGGCCGGGTCATGCCGGGCCGCCCGAGGGCTTCGGGGCCGAGATCGCCCATGCGGTGACCCCCGTCGAGGGGCTCCCGCTGCCCGGCACACCGTACGAGCCCGGCCAGGCCTTCACGCATTCAGAACAGAGCACTCCGCACAGCGAACCGCAGCACCCGGCGCACGACAGGACCACGCAGCCGCTGCTCCCGCCGCAGCACGAGGAGCCGTTCCGACCGCCCACGCAGACATCGATCGCGCCTGGTCAGGCGCAGGACAGCGCACCGTACGGGACACCACTGGGGAGACAGGACGAGGCGCAGGGTCAGACCGCGTCTCCGTCACCGTCCCAGTCGCCGTCCGCGGCGTCCCCCTCGGATGTCCCGCCATCCGCCGCGCCCCCGGGTGCGGCGCCATCCGACACGCCGCCACCGGGCCCGTCCGCGAGCGACGGCGCCATCGGGGCGGACTCCCCCGACCCCAGTTCAGGACAGATGGCGACAACCTCTCCCACGACCGGTTCGCCCTCGCAGCCGACCGGTGAGACTCCGTTCGCGTTCACGCCGGTGACCCCGGCCAAGGCGGGCAAGCCGACGCCTCCACCCGGATTCGGGCCCGATCCCTCCACCCCCGGCAACCTCCCGGCGAGGCTGGACTCCGCCGGCTCTCCCCCCTCCGGCGGAAAGGTCAAGCGGATCCTGATGGCCGCCGGCGCGGTCGTCGTCGTGGGGGCCATCGGCACCGCGGCCTACTTCGCCTACGCGGGCGAGCCGGACGGCGACCAGGCCGCCCGTACGCCGGCCGCCACCACCGCCGCCCCGCCCCCCTCCGACGAGCCGACGCCGGCCTCCACGGTCTCCTCGGCCATCCTCGACTCCGAGCAGACCGATCCCAAGACCCTGAAGCCGACAGAGGCGTTCCCGGACGAGAAGGTGACGCTTGCGGGCCGGACGTACCGCCGCGTCACGGTCGACGTGACCGACGACTGCGGGAAGGCTGCGGTGGGCGCGTTCGCGCAGGCCCTCGCCGAGCAGCAGTGCCGCAGGGTGCTCAGGGCCACCTACGTGGACGGCAAGCACCAGTACGCGGTGACCGCGGGCATCGCCGTGCTGCCCGGCAAGACCGAGGCCCTCGCCGTGGACCAGGCCAAGGATCTCGGCACGAACGTCTGGTTCCGCGGCCTCGACGGCGACAAGAAGAGCCGGGCGGACAAGGTGACGATCTCCGGCGGCTACGCCGCGGGCATGGTGTGGGGACGCTACATCGTGTTCAGCTACGCCACCTACGCCGACGGGCACACCCCGGACGCGAACGACAAGAACCTCGCGCCGATCAGCGGCGCCTTCCGGGACAACATGGCGAAGGTGATCGAGAAGCGCGCCTCACGCTGACGATCACGGCGCGTGGCCTCCCGTCCGTACGGGGGTCACGCGCCGCGGGGCGGCTCCGGCCGGCCCCGGCGACCTCCACGACCGACGGTCAGGTGCTCAGAGTTCGCACGCGGCGGGTGGCGGCGGCCCGCCGCGCCAGTTCCTCCGCCCCGGGGTAGCGCACCTCTTCGAGCGTGAGACCGTGCGCGGGCGCGACGTGCACACCCGAGTCCCGTACGGCTCTCCCCAGCACCTCGGCGGGCCACTCGACGGGCCGCCTGCGCTCCCCCACGGTCAGCAGCGAGCCGACCAGCGCCCGGACCATCGAGTGACAGAAGGCGTCGGCCACCACGGTCGCGAGGAGGATCCCGTCCTCGCCCCTGACCCAGTCGAGCCGCTGCAGCTCGCGGATCGTGGTGGCGCCCTCGCGCCTGCGGCAGAAGGCGGCGAAGTCGTGCTCGCCCAGCAGGCGGGCGGCCGCCGCGTTCAGCAGGTCCACGTCAAGCGGCCGGGCGTACCACAGCACCTCACGCCGCCGCAGCGGGTCCACCCCGCCGGGGGCGTCGCCGACGCGGTAGCCGTACCGGCGCGACAGCGCGGAGAACCGGGCGTCGAAGCCCGCGGGCGCCACGCTGACGGCGTGCACCCGCACGTCGAGGGGCAGCACACCGGCCAGCCGCCTCGTCAGCACAGCGAGCCACTCAGCGCCGCGCTCCTCCCACGCCCGTTCCGGCTCCTCGGGGACGGGGGCGCGCCCGGACGACGCGGCGGCCAGCGCGGCGAGCGGGACGTCGACGTGCGCGACCTGTCCCCTCGCGTGGACGCCCGCGTCGGTGCGGCCCGCGACGGTGAGCGACGGCGGGGCGTCCAGCCGGAGGACGCGGCCCAGCGCGTCCTCGATCTCCCCCTGCACGGTGCGCCGCCCCGGCTGGCGCGCCCAGCCGGAGAAGTCCGTGCCGTCGTAGCCCAGGTCCAGCCTCAGCCGCAGTTCTCGCTCCACGCCATCCCTCGTACGGTGCCTCGTACGGTGCACAAACGAAGAGCGGGCCCAGCATCCCCGGAAGGGAAACTGAGCCCGCTCACAGAGCCTGGGATCAGGCCTCGTCCTTCTTGTCACCCTCCGCCGGAGCGGCCTCGGGGGCCTCGGCGGTGGTGCTCTCGGCGGCCTCGTCCTGCGCCGCCGGCGTCTCCTCGGCCTCCGCGGCGGCCGGAGCGGCCTCGGCGGCGGGCGCGGCCTGAGCCGTGCGGGAGACCCTGACCGGGTTCAGCTGCTCGGTGACCAGCTCGATGACCGCCATCGGAGCGGCGTCGCCCTTACGCGGGCCGAGCTTGGTGATCCGGGTGTAGCCACCGGGACGCTCGGCGTACGTCGGGGCGATCTCGGTGAAGAGGTGGTGGACGACGCCCTTGTCGCGGACGACCGTCAGCACCTGGCGACGGTTGTGGATGTCGCCCTTCTTCGCCTTGGTGATCAGCTTCTCCGCGAGCGGGCGGAGACGCCTGGCCTTGGCCTCGGTGGTGGTGATCCGGCCGTTCTGGAACAGCGCCGTGGCGAGGTTCGCCAGGATCAGCCGCTCGTGGGACGGGCTGCCACCGAGACGGGCGCCCTTGGTGGGCTTGGGCATTTCATGCTCCTCATGGATAACCCGCTCCGGCCGTGTCAGGTACCGGGGTCGGGCCGACCGGCGTACCGGTCGTGACTTGTCATCGCCGCCTCATGCCGCCCTGGACGGGCGGCACGAGACGGTGGTGCCGCTGCTCGGAGACGGGCGATCAGTACTGCTCGGTCTCGATGAACCCGCCGTCCTCGTCGTCGTACCCGCCGCCGGCGACGGCGGAGGGGTCGAACCCGGGCGGGGAGTCCTTGAGAGCCAGACCCATCTCGTGCAGCTTCTGCTTGACCTCTTCGATCGACTTGGCGCCGAAGTTGCGGATGTCCAGCAGGTCCTGCTCGCTGCGGGCGACGAGCTCACCCACGGTGTGGATGCCCTCGCGCTTGAGGCAGTTGTACGAACGGACGGTGAGGTTGAGCTCCTCGATCGGCAGCGCCAGGTCGGCCGCGAGAGCCGCGTCCGTCGGCGACGGGCCGATGTCGATGCCCTCGGCCTCGACGTTGAGCTCACGGGCCAGGCCGAACAGCTCGACCAGGGTCTTGCCGGCCGAGGCCACCGCGTCGCGGGGCTTCATGGACGGCTTGGTCTCGACGTCGAGGATCAGGCGGTCGAAGTCCGTGCGCTGCTCGACACGGGTGGCCTCGACCTTGTAGGTGACCTTGAGGACCGGAGAGTAGATCGAGTCGATCGGAATCCGGCCGATCTCCTGGCCAGGCTGCTTGTTCTGGGCGGCGGAGACGTAGCCGCGGCCGCGCTCGACGGTCAGCTCCATCTCCAGCTTCGCCTTGCCGTTCAGCGTGGCGATGTGCAGGTCGGGGTTGTGCACCTCGACGCCGGCCGGAGGCGCGATGTCGGCGGCGGTGACCTCACCCGGGCCCTGCTTGCGCAGGTACATCACCACGGGCTCGTCGTGCTCGGACGAGACGACCAGCGACTTGAGGTTCAGGATGATGTCGGTGACGTCTTCCTTGACCCCGGGCACGGTCGAGAACTCGTGGAGCACGCCCTCGATACGGATGCTGGTGACCGCCGCCCCCGGAATGGAGGACAGCAGCGTGCGCCGCAGCGAGTTGCCGATGGTGTAGCCGAAGCCCGGCTCGAGCGGCTCGATGATGAACCTGGACCGGTGCTCCTCGAGCGACTCCTCCTGGAGGCTCGGGCGCTGTGCGATGAGCATCAGGATCTCCTGGATCCGGGACGCCCCCGTCACGATGGACGAGAGGTCCCTAGGTTACGGCGACGCCCGCTATTTGACGCCGCTCGCCTACAACCATGATGCCGTACGGCCGGGAGTGTACCGGCCGTACGGCGTCATTTAATGCCGGGGCCCTACTACTTGGAGTAGAGCTCGACGATCAGCTGCTCCTGGACCAGCGTGTCGATCTGCTGGCGGACCGGGAGCTGGTGCACGAGGATGCGCATGTTGTCGGCGGAGACGCCCAGCCAGGCCGGAACGGTCTTGTCGCCGGCGGTCGCGCGGGCCACCTCGTACGGAAGGAGGTTGCGCGACTTCTCGCGGACCTCGATGATGTCGTGCTCGCGCACGCGGTACGACGGGATGTCGACCTTCTTGCCGTTCACGAGGAAGTGGCCGTGGCGCACCTGCTGGCGGGCCGCGTCACGCGACTCGGCGAAGCCGGCGCGGTAGACCACGTTGTCGAGACGGCTCTCCAGGATCTGGAGGAGGTTCTCACCCGTCTTGCCCGCCTTGCGGTTGGCTTCCTCGTAGTAGTTGTGGAACTGCTTCTCGAGGACGCCGTAGATGCGGCGGGTCTTCTGCTTCTCACGGAGCTGGAGCTGGTACTCCGACTCCTTCGGACGGCCGCGGCCGTGCTCACCCGGCGGGTACGGGCGGATCTCGATGGGGCACTTGGCGGACTCGCACTTCTTGCCCTTGAGGAAGAGCTTGGTCTTCTCACGGCGGCAGAGCTTGCAGTCCGGACCCGTGTAACGAGCCATTTCTCTCTACTCTCCTGAGCTCAGACGCGACGGCGCTTGGGCGGACGGCAGCCGTTGTGCGGGACCGGGGTCACGTCCTGGATGGACCCGACCTCGAGGCCGGTCGCCTGCAGCGAACGGATCGCGGTCTCACGGCCGGAGCCGGGACCCTTGACGAAGACGTCGACCTTGCGCATGCCGTGCTCCATGGCGCGGCGGGCGGCGTTCTCGGCAGCCATCTGCGCGGCGAACGGGGTGGACTTGCGGGAGCCCTTGAACCCGACGTGGCCGGCGCTGGCCCAGGAGATCACGTTCCCGTTCGGGTCGGTGATCGAAACGATCGTGTTGTTGAACGTGCTCTTGATGTGGGCGTGCCCGTGAGCGACGTTCTTCTTTTCCTTGCGGCGCACCTTCTTCGGTGCGCCCTGGCGGCTCTTCGGCGGCATTGAAGCGCTAACTCCTGGAAATGTGGCTGCTAAGGACTACTTCTTGCCCGGCTTCTTCTTGCCGGCGACGGTCTTCTTCTTACCCTTACGGGTGCGCGCGTTCGTCTGCGTCCGCTGACCGTGGACAGGCAGCCCCTTGCGGTGCCGGATGCCCTGGTAGCAGCCGATCTCGATCTTGCGACGGATGTCGGCCTGAACCTCGCGGCGGAGGTCACCCTCGATCTTGTAGTTCGCCTCGATGTAGTCACGCATCGGGACGAGCTCGGCGTCCGTGAGCTGGTGGACGCGCAGGTCGGGGCTGATGCCGGTCGCGTCAAGGATCTCCTTGGCGCGGGTGCGGCCGATTCCGAAAATGTAGGTGAGAGCGATCTCCAGCCGCTTGTCGCGGGGGAGGTCGACGCCAACCAGGCGGGCCATGGTCGGGCATTCTCCTTCAGTGTGGCGGAGGTCTGGCGCCACACTTCCCCTCCCATGCCCGGGCGAGGGCCCCGGCCTCCGACCGGGGGTCTCCCGCGTGGTACGGACTCCTCGCGGAGGCCGCCTGCGCGGGCGTGTGGCGCGATTTCGTTGTTCCGGCCCGCACGCGGTCGAGCCCGCCACAGGGGCGGACTCAGCAGGGGCCTGGTGGCGACGTACTGAGAGCTGGGCTCAGCCCTGGCGCTGCTTGTGGCGCAGGTTGTCGCAGATCACCATGACGCGACCGTGCCGGCGAATCACCTTGCACTTGTCGCAGATCTTCTTGACGCTCGGCTTGACCTTCATAGTCCTTATTCGTTCCGCATACGGCCCGTCCCCGCTGGCGGGGGGGCTACTTGTACCGGTAGACGATCCGTCCGCGACTCAGGTCGTAGGGGCTCAACTCCACGACCACCCGGTCGTCGGGCAGGATCCTGATGTAGTGCATCCGCATCCGCCCACTGATGTGGGCCAGGACCTTGTGACCGTTGTCGAGTTGCACCCGGAACATGGCGTTCGGGAGCGACTCAATAACAGTGCCCTCAATCTCGATGGCGCCGTCTTTCTTGGCCATGGCCCTCGCGTTTCACAGATCGGATCGTCAGAGGCTTCGGAACACTAAGCAGCCGCGACCTTCGGGCGCTTCCAGAGAGCGGCGACCAGCAAGGCCGCCTAGGCGCAAAGGTCATAGTGAACCGACAAAGGAGTGTACGACAACCCGGGCCGAATTGCGAAACGACGGCAGGGGTCCCGACACAACCAGATCACAGGGTACCCCCCGCGGGGGTATTAGGCGAATGCGGCGCCCGGCCGTTCCTCGTGCCGGCTTCCGGGGGGAAGCCGCCGCACCCCCCGCCCGGCACCGCCGAAATGCCGGGGCGGGTGGGTGCGGACTGAGCACCGCGGGGGGCACGGCCCGAGCGGGCCGTGCGTCGCGACACCGGACATCTACCCGCCCGAGGCTCCCGCGACGGCGGTCCGCCGGCAAAGAACGCTCAGGCGCCGCCCCGGGATCGCCCGCCCGCACTGGCGATCGTGTTGATGAGGAGGATGACGCCCCAGGGGCCCATGACCCACATCGGCCACGGAGGAATGAAATGACCTGAAGCGACGGTGGTGATGAGCCAGATCATCCAGCTCACGCCGCTGGCGGCCGCCCAGGCGCTCCACGCGCCCTTCAGGCTGCGGGCCTTGTCGTCAGGCCGGGCGGGATGGGGTCGTTGCACGGACTCTGTCGCGGCGGGCAGCCGGTGCAGGTCGATCTCCGGCAGATCGTAGGTGAGCCTGGCCAGTTCCCCGTACGTACGGCTCTGGTAGACCTGCTCCAGCCGCTCGTTGAACTCGTCGATGGTGAGCCTGCCCTCGGCCACGTGCTCGCGCAGTGCCGCGGCGACCCGGTCACGGTCGCCGTCGGAGGCCCGCATCTCCGGCGCTGCCGCCATCACCATCTCCTGGTCTTTCGAGCGATACGACCATTATCGTTCACGCGCCGCCGGAACGGGCGCCGGTTCAGGAGGCGCTCTCACCCGCGTCCACGGCGACGCCGGGGAAGCGGGAGGCTCCGCCGTCGAGCGCCGTGAGGACCAGGGGGCCGTTCTCCGTCACCGCGACGCTGTGCTCGAAGTGGGCCGAGGCGCGGCCGTCGAGCGTCACGACCGTCCAGTCGTCGGCCAGCACCTTGGTGCGGTCGGTGCCGAGGTTCACCATCGGCTCGATCGCGAAGCACATGCCGGCCTCGAAGCGGGGGCCGCGCCCCGGCCTGCCGTGGTTGGCCACCCAGGGGTCCATGTGCATCTCGGTGCCGATGCCGTGGCCGCCGTACTCCTGAGGGATGCCGTAGCGGCCCTGAGAGCGCACGTACTGCTCGATCTGGTGGCCGATGTCGGACAGGTGCCCCCCGACCCGCAGGGCGGCGATGCCGCGCCACATGGCCTCCTCGGTCACCCGCATGAGCTCGGTCAGCGCGGGGTCGACCTCGCCGATCCCGACGGTGATCGCCGAGTCGCCGTGCCACCCGTCGAGGATCGCGCCGCAGTCGATCGAGATGATGTCGCCCTCGCGGAACGGGCGACGGTCGGTGGGGATGCCGTGCACGACCTCATCGTTCACGGAAGCGCAGATCGTGGCGGGGAAGCCCTGGTAGCCCTTGAAGGACGGGATCGCGCCCTCGCCCCTGATGGCCTCCTCGGCGATGGCGTCGAGGTCGAGCGGCGTCATCCCGGGCCGGACCGACGTCCGGAGCAGCTCCAGCGTCCGGGCGACGACCAGGCCGGCCGCACGCATCTTCTCCAGTTGCTCGGCGCCTTTGATCTGGATTCCGTGCCGGTTCTTCTTGAACACGTGTCGCACCCCCTCTCGAAATTGTCCCATATAAGCCTGAACGCCACCCCATGCACTGGAGTGGCGTTCCCGGCTGCGGTAATGAATCAGTCGGCGAACCGCCGCAGCGCCGACATCGCCCGCTGAGTGATCTCCTCGACCGGCCCGGTCGCGTCGACCCCCTGCAGAATCCCCTCGTCGGCGTAGAACGAGATCAGCGGCGCCGTCTGCTCCTGGTAGACCTCCAGGCGCCGCCTGATGGTCTCCTCACGATCGTCGTCCCGCTGGAAGAGCTCCCCGCCGCAGGCGTCGCAGACACCCTCCACGGCGGGCGGGTCGAACACGACATGCCACACCTTGCCGCAGGAACGGCACGTACGACGGCCCGCCAGCCGCCGGACGACCTCGTCGTCCTCGACGACCAGGTTGAGGACAACGTCGAGCGCCGTGCCGAACTCGGCCAGCATCTTCTTGAGGACCTCGGCCTGGGGCACGTTGCGGGGAAAGCCGTCCAGGAGGAAGCCCTCCTGCGCGTCGTCCTCCGCCAGCCGGTCGCGGACCATGGCCACGGTCACCTCGTCGGGGACGAGGTCACCGCGGTCCATGTACTCCTTGGCGAGCTTGCCGAGCTCCGTGCCGCCCGAGACGTTGGCACGGAAGATGTCGCCTGTCGAGATTTTCGGGATCGACAGGTGCGAAGCGATGAACTGGGCCTGCGTCCCCTTACCCGCTCCGGGGGGCCCAACCAGGACGACGCGCACTATCTCAGGAAGCCCTCGTAGTTGCGCTGCTGAAGCTGGCTCTCGATCTGCTTGACCGTGTCCAGACCAACACCAACCATGATCAGAATGCTGGTCCCTCCGAACGGGAAGTTCTGGCTCGCACCGGCCACCGCCAGCGCGATGATCGGGATGAGCGAGATCACACCCAGATACGGAGCGCCCGCGGCCGTGAGCCTGTTGAGCACGTAGCTCAGGTACTCAGCGGTCGGCCGGCCCGGACGGATGCCCGGGATGAACCCACCGTACTTCTTCATGTTGTCAGCCACTTCAGGGGGGTTGAAAGTGATGGACACGTAGAAGTACGTGAAGAAGACGATCAGCAGGAAGAACGTGGCCATGTAGATGGGGTGGTCGCCCCTGATCATGTTCTGGGCCAGCCACTCGACGACCACGTTGGGCTTCTGGCTGTTGCCGAACAGCGTGACCAGAAGCTGCGGCAGGTAGAGCAGCGACGAGGCGAAGATGACCGGGATGATGCCGGCCTGGTTCACCTTGAGCGGGATGTAGGTCGAGGTGCCGCCGTACATGCGACGGCCGACCATCCGCTTGGCGTACTGCACAGGGACCCGGCGCTGCGCCTGCTCGATGAACACGACGACGCCGATCATCACGACGCCGACGACCATCACGACGACGAACTTGAACGGGCTCTGCCGGAAGATGTTCACGAGCTCCGACGGGAACACCGCGATGACCTGGGTGAAGATCAGGATCGACATGCCGTTGCCGACGCCGCGGTCGGTCACCAGCTCGCCCAGCCACATGATCACGGCGGTGCCGGCGGTCATCGTGACGACCATGGTGATCAGCGGGAAGACGTCCTGGCTGAGCAGGATCTCCTGGTTACAGTTCTGGAAGAGCTGCCCGCTGCGGGCCAGCGCGACGAACGCGGTGGACTGCAGCACCGCCAGCCCGATGGTCAGGTAACGGGTGTACTGCGTAATCCTCGCCGTACCGGCCTGGCCCTCCTTCTTGAGGGCCTCGAGCCGCGGGATCACCACCGTCAGCAGCTGCAGGATGATGCTCGCGGTGATGTACGGCATGATGCCGAGCGCGAACACTGAAAGTTTCAACAGGGCGCCGCCGCTGAAGAGCTGCACCATCCCGTAGATGTTGGCAGCGTCTCCCGCCTGGGCCTGCTCAAGACACAGGGCCACGTTCCGGGCGTTCACGCCCGGGGTGGGAAGCACCGAGCCAAGCCGGAACAGCACGATGATGCCCAGTGTGAAAAGCAGCTTCTTGCGCAGGTCAGGCGTTCGGAACGCCCGGGTAATCGCGGTCAGCACGGTCCCTCCTGCGCGCCAGTGACGCGGTAACGGTCGGCGATGGCCCGCAAGGCGTCCATCGACATGTCTTCCTGCCAGAGTGCTTGGTCGGACACGGGTGGACCCCCGTGCCAGGCGAACTCTAACGCACTACGGGCGCGGAGGCTCATAACGAACCTCCGCGCCTCGCGCAGCGTCATGCCTACAGCTCGGAAACCGAGCCACCGGCCGCGGCGATCTTCTCCTTCGCACTGGCGGAGAAGGCGTGCGCCTGCACGTTCAGCGCCACGGAGATCTCGCCGGTGCCCAGCACCTTGACGGGCTGGTTCTTACGGACCGCACCCTTGACCACCAGGGCGTCGAGCGTGACGTCGCCGCCCTGGGGGAACAGCTCCCCGAGCCTGTCCAGGTTGACGACCTGGTAGGTCGTCTTGAACAGGGCGTTGGAGAAGCCCTTCAGCTTCGGCAGCCGCCGCTGGAGCGGGACCTGGCCACCCTCGAAGCCCGGCATCACAGCCGTACGGGCCCTGGTGCCCTTGGTGCCCCGGCCGGCCGTCTTGCCCTTGGAGCCCTCGCCACGGCCCTTGCGGGTCTTGGCCTTGTTGGAGCCGGGGGCCGGACGGAGGTCGTGGATCTTGAGCGGAGCGTTCTCGGTCATGACTAGTCGACCTCCTCAACCACGACGAGGTGCGACACCTTGGCGACCATGCCCCGGATCTCCGGGCGGTCCTCCTTGACGACGACGTCGCCGATTCGCTTCAGACCCAGCGAACGCAGCGACTCACGCTGGTTCTGCTGGCCACCGATCTTGGACCGGGTCTGGGTGATCTTCAGACGAGCCATCACTAGCTCACCGCCTTCGCGGCCGCCGCAGCCTCGGCCAGGCCCTCCGCGCGAGCCTTCAGCATCGCCTTGGGAGCGACGTCCTCGATCGGCAGACCACGACGGGCGGCGATCTCCTCGGGCCTGCTGAGGCCCTTCAGAGCGGCCACGGTGGCGTGCACGATGTTGATCGGGTTGTCCGAGCCGAGCGACTTGGACAGCACGTCGTGGATCCCGGCGCACTCCAGGACCGCGCGAACCGGGCCACCCGCGATGACGCCCGTACCGGGCGAGGCCGGACGCAGGAGGACGACGCCGGCGGCGTCCTCGCCCTGCACCGGGTGCGGGATGGTGCCCTGGATGCGCGGAACCTTGAAGAAGTGCTTCTTGGCCTCCTCGACGCCCTTGGCGATCGCCGCGGGCACCTCCTTGGCCTTGCCGTAGCCGACCCCGACGAGACCGTTGCCGTCGCCGACGATGACCAGCGCGGTGAAGCTGAAGCGCCGACCGCCCTGGACGACCTTGGCCACTCGGTTGATCTTTACGACGCGCTCGATGTACGAGACGCCCTTGTCTGCGGCGCCACCGCGGCGGTCATCACGACGGTCACGCCGCTCGCCACCGCCGCCGGCACCGCGACGCGGAGCTGCAGCCATCAGTGGTTCCTCTTCTCGTTGCTCTTTGGATGGGCCGTCAGTCGCGACCCATGGGCCGGAGTCATCAGAACTCCAGCCCGCCTTCACGGGCGCTGTCCGCGAGAGCGGCGATGCGCCCCGCGTAGCGGTTGCCACCGCGGTCGAACACGACAGCGGTGATCCCGGCGGTCTTGGCCCGCTGAGCGAGAAGCTCGCCGACCTTCTTCGCCTTCTCGGTCTTGTCACCCTCGGCACCGCGCAGCGAGACCTCCATGGTGGAGGCGCTCACCAGCGTGTGGCCCTGAGTGTCGTCGACGATCTGCACGAACAGGTGACGGGTCGACCGGTTGACGACCAGGCGCGGACGCTCGGCAGTGCCGAAGACGTTCTTGCGGACACGGTGGTGCCGGCGAGCCCGGGAGACCGTGCGGGCGGCCGTGTGCTTGCCGAACGCAGTCTTTCCAGCCATGCCTACTTACCAGCCTTTCCGACCTTGCGGCGGACAACCTCGCCCTGGTAGCGCACGCCCTTGCCCTTATACGGGTCCGGCTTGCGCAGCTTCCTGATGTTGGCGGCGACCTCGCCGACCCGCTGCTTGTCGATGCCGTCCACGTGGAACAGGGTCGGCCTCTCGACGCGGAAGCTGACGCCCTCGGGAGCCTTGATGATCACCGGGTGGCTGAAGCCCAGCGAGAACTCCAGCTCCGTCGGGCCCTTGGCCTGGACGCGGTAACCGACGCCGACGATCTCGAGCGTCTTCGTGTAGCCCTGCGTGACACCCGCCACCATGTTGGAGATAAGCGTGCGGGACAGCCCGTGCAGCGCACGAACCTTGTTCTCGTCGTTCGGGCGGGTGACGGTGATAGTGCCGTCCTCGCCGCGCGAGACCTCGATGGGCTCGGCGACCGTGTGAGTGAGCGTGCCCTTGGGCCCCTTGACCTGGACTTCCCGGCCGTCGATCGTGATGTCGACACCCGCCGGTACGGGGATGGGCAGCCGTCCGATTCGCGACATGCTGAGTGCCTCCCCTCGTTACCAGACGTAGGCGAGGACTTCCCCGCCCACTCCACGCTTGCTCGCCTGCCGGTCCGTCATCAGACCGCCGGACGTCGAGATGATCGCGACGCCCAGACCGCCCAGAACTCGGGGCAGGTTGTCCTTCTTTGCATAGACCCGCAGACCGGGCTTCGACACCCGGCGCAGGCCTGCGATGGCGCGCTCGCGGCTGGGGCCGAACTTCAGCTCCATCACGAGGTTCTTGCCAACCTTCGCGTCCTCGACGCTCCAGCCCTGGATGTAGCCCTCCTGCTGGAGGATCTCCGCGATGTGTGCCTTGATCTTGGAGTAAGGCATGCTCACGGTGTCGTGATAGGCCGAGTTCGCGTTACGCAGACGCGTCAGCATGTCTGCGATCGGGTCGGTCATCGTCATGGCCGGTGGCCTTCCTCACCGCGGTTTCCCGATGGGACCTTCGGTGTGGTCGTGGGCGCTGCGATCAGCGCCCGGTTGATATGACTTCTGTACGGCTGGCCCGCGGAGGGCTTACCAGCTCGACTTCGTGATGCCGGGCAGCTCGCCCCGGTGCGCCATCTCGCGGAAGCACACCCGGCACAGCCCGAACTTGCGGTAGACAGCGCGGGGACGACCGCAGCGCGAGCACCGAGTGTACGCCCGGACCTCGAACTTCTGCTTGCGCGCTGCCTTGACCTTCAGCGACGTCTTCGCCATGATCAGGCCTCCTTGAAGGGGAAACCGAGGAGCTTCAGCAGCGCCCGGCCCTGCTCGTCGTTCTTCGCGGTGGTCACGACCGTGATGTCCATGCCCCGCTGCCGGTCCACCTTGTCCTGGTCGACCTCGTGGAACATGACCTGCTCGGTGAGGCCGAAGGTGTAGTTGCCGTTGCCGTCGAACTGCTTCGGCGACAGACCACGGAAGTCCCGGATACGCGGCAGCGCCAGCGACAGCAGGCGGTCGAGGAACTCCCACATGCGGTCGCCGCGCAGCGTCACGTGCGCGCCGATCGGCATGCCCTCGCGCAGCTTGAACTGCGCGATGGACTTGCGGGCGCGGGCGACGGCCGGCTTCTGGCCGGTGATCGCGGTCAGGTCGCGAACGGCGCCCTCGATGAGCTTCGAGTCGCGGGCGGCCTCACCGACACCCATGTTCACCTTGATCTTGGTGATCGTGGGCACCTGCATGATGTTCTCGATGCCGAACTCCTCGCGCAGCTTCGCGATGATCTCCTCGCGGTAGCGCTGCTTGAGGCGCGGAACGGTGCGCTCTTCAGTCGTGGCGGTCATCAGCTGTCCTCACCCGTCGCCTCGGCGTCGCCCTTGTCGGCGGCCTTCTTCTCGGGCTTCTTCTCGTCATCCTTGAGCTTCTTCACGTTGCTCACGTGGATGGGAGCCTCCATGGTCTGCACGCCGCCTTCCTTGGCGCCGCGCGGTCCCTGGTTGGTGACCTTGGAGTGCTTCTTGATCATGTTGACGCCCTCGACCACCACGCGCTCGTCACGCGGGTAGGCGGCGATGATCCGGCCCTTGGCGCCCTTGTCCTTGCCGGCGATGACCTGGACGAGGTCGCCCTTCTTCACGTGCAGCTTCGGCATCACAGCACCTCCGGCGCGAGCGAGATGATGCGCATGAACTTCTTGTCGCGCAGTTCACGGCCCACCGGGCCGAAGATGCGGGTGCCCCGGGGGTCACCGCTGTCCTTGATGATGACCGCGGCGTTCTCGTCGAAGCGGATGTAGGAGCCGTCGGGGCGGCGGCGCTCCTTCACGGTGCGCACCACGACAGCCTTGACAACGTCGCCTTTCTTAACGCCTCCGCCGGGAATGGCGTCCTTCACCGTGCCCACGATGATGTCGCCGATTCCCGCGTAGCGCCGACCCGAGCCGCCGAGCACGCGGATGCAAAGAATCTCCTTGGCACCCGTGTTGTCGGCGACCTTGAGCCGCGACTCCTGCTGGATCACGTCTACTCCTGTGTGTCGTGCCGGTTCTCACCCTCACGGTGAGCCTGGCCGAACCTGATGTGGTCTTTTTCCCTCGGCGACAGCCGTACGACCGCCGCCGCGGGCGGACGGGACCGATGGTCGGCCCCGCCCCTTGGACACCATCATGGGGGGCGGTCTCCCACCCCCCACGAGGCGCGTCTGTGGTGTTACTTGGCCTTCTCGAGGATCTCGACGACCCGCCACCGCTTGGTGGCCGACAGCGGCCGGGTCTCCATCAGGAGGACACGGTCGCCGACGCCGCAGGTGTTCTGCTCGTCGTGGGCCTTGTACTTGGTCGTACGGCGGATGACCTTGCCGTACAGCGGGTGCTTGACGCGGTCCTCGACGGCGACGACGACGGTCTTGTCCATCTTGTCGCTGACGACCAGGCCCTCGCGGGTCTTGCGGTAGTTCCGCTGAGTCTCCGCGGTCGTCTCAGTGGTCGGGGTCTCGGTTGCTTCAGACATCGCTCGGCTCCTTCTCGACCGTGACGATTCCGAGCTCGCGCTCGCGCATCACGGTGTAGATGCGGGCGATCTCGCGGCGGACGGCGCGCAGCCGCCCGTGGCTCTCCAGCTGACCCGTCGCCGACTGGAAGCGGAGGTTGAACAGCTCCTCCTTGGCTTCCTTCAGCTTCTGGACCAGCACCTCCTGGTCCTCGACACGCAGCTCCGCGGCGGTCAGACCCTTAGCCATCACGCCTCACCCACTTCACGCTTGACGAAACGGCACTTCATGGGGAGCTTGTGCATCGCGCGCCGCATGGCCTCACGGGCCACGGGCTCGGCGACACCGGACAGCTCGAACATGACACGGCCGGGCTTGACATTGGCGATCCACCACTCCGGAGAACCCTTACCGGAACCCATGCGGGTCTCGGCCGGCTTCTTCGTCAGGGGGCGGTCCGGGAAGATGTTGATCCACACCTTGCCGCCACGGCGGATGTGCCGGGTCATGGCGATACGCGCGGCCTCGATCTGGCGGTTGGTCACGTAGGAGTGCTCAAGCGCCTGAATGCCGAACTCGCCGAAGACGACCCGGGTGCCGCCCTTGGCGGCGCCGCTGCGGTCGGGCCGGTGCTGCTTGCGGTGCTTGACCCTGCGCGGGATCAGCATGGTCAGCTCCCTTCAGCACCCGGCTGCTCCGCCGGGCCGGTCTCGGGGGCGGCCTGCGCGGCCGCCTCAGTCCTGGGTGCACGGTCGTTACGGCCCGCGCCGCCACGACGCGGACGCTCGCCGCCACGACGCGGACGCTCGCCCGCGCCACCGCGACGGTCGTCGCGCTCACGACGCTGGCTCGCGCGGGCGCCGGCCGCGGCCGCCTCCCGCTCGGAACGGCTGGTCGGAGCCTCGCCCTTGTAGATCCACACCTTCACGCCGATGCGGCCGAAGGTGGTGCGGGCCTCGTAGAAGCCGTAGTCGACGTCCGCGCGGAGCGTGTGCAGGGGCACGCGGCCCTCGCGGTAGAACTCCGAGCGCGACATCTCGGCGCCGCCCAGACGGCCGGAGCACTGGACACGGATGCCCTTGGCCCCGCTCTTCATGGCGGACTGCATGGCCTTACGCATGGCCCGGCGGAACGAGACGCGGCTGGACAGCTGCTCGGCCACGCCCTGCGCGACGAGCTGCGCGTCGATCTCGGGGTTCTTCACCTCGAGGATGTTCAGCTGGACCTGCTTCTTGGTCAGCTTCTCCAGGTCGCCGCGGATGCGGTCGGCCTCCGCGCCGCGACGGCCGATGACGATGCCCGGCCGGGCGGTGTGGATGTCGACCTGGACGCGGTCGGTCGTGCGCTCGATCTCGACCTTGGAGATGCCGGCCCGCTCCATACCCTTCTGCAGCATGCGGCGGATCGACACGTCCTCGGCGACGTACGACTTGTACAGCTTGTCGGCGTACCACCGGCTCTTGAAGTCGGTCGTGATGCCGAGGCGGAACCCGTGCGGGTTAACCTTCTGGCCCACTAGCGGGTCCTTCCCTTCGGCTCGCGGGACTCCACGATCACGGTGATGTGGCTGGTCCGCTTGTTGATCCGATAGGCACGACCCTGGGCGCGCGGGCGAAAACGCTTGAGGGTCGGACCCTCGTCTACCCATGCGCGGCTCACGAAGAGCGTCTCCCGGTCGAGCTTGAAGTTGTGCTCAGCGTTCGCGATCGCGCTCGAGAGCACCTTGTAGACGGTCTCGCTCGCCGACTGGGGAGCGAACTGCAGCACGGCCTGCGCCTCCGAAGCGGGCAGCCCGCGAATGAGGTCCACCACACGGCGGGCCTTCCGGGGCGTGTGGCGCGCGTACCGCGCCTGTGCCCTGGCTTCCATCGCTTTCTCCTCTAACTGCTGGCTTGAAGGCGCTTACCGCCGGCTGCGGCGGTCTTCCTTGACGTGGCTGCGGAACGTCCGCGTGGGGGCGAACTCACCGAGCTTGTGACCGATCATCGATTCGGTGACGAACACCGGAACGTGCTTGCGGCCGTCGTGCACGGCGATCGTGTGACCAATCATGTCGGGCACGATCATGGAGCGCCGCGACCACGTCTTGATGACGTTCTTGGTGCCCTTCTCGTTCTGGGCGTCCACCTTCTTCTGCAGGTGGTCGTCCACGAAGGGACCCTTCTTAAGACTACGTGGCATATCGGCTGCTCCTACCGCTTCTTCCTCTTGCTCCGACGACGGATGATCAGCCGGTCGCTCGGCTTGTTCGGCTGCCGCGTGCGGCCCTCGGGCTTGCCCTTCGGGTTCACCGGGTGGCGACCACCGGAGGTCTTGCCCTCACCACCACCGTGCGGGTGGTCGACCGGGTTCATGGCGACACCGCGGACTGTGGGGCGCTTGCCCTTCCAGCGGTTGCGGCCGGCCTTGCCGATGTTGATGTTGGCCTGCTCGGCGTTGCCCACCTGGCCCACCGAGGCCCGGCAGCGCACGTCGACCTGGCGCATTTCTCCGGACGGCATACGCAGCGTGGCGTACATGCCCTCCTTGGCGAGCAGCTGGATCTGCGCACCGGCGCTGCGGCCGAGCTTGGCGCCGCCACCGGGGCGCAGCTCCACCGCGTGGATGAAGGTACCGGTCGGAATGTTGCGCAGCGGCAGGCAGTTGCCCGGCTTGATGTCGGCCGTGGGGCCGTTCTCGATCCGGTCCCCCTGCTTGAGGCCGACCGGGGCGAGGATGTAGCGCTTCTCGCCGTCGGCGTAGTGGAGCAGCGCGATGCGGGAGGTCCGGTTCGGGTCGTACTCGATGTGCGCGACCTTGGCCGGGATCCCGTCCTTGTCGTGGCGGCGGAAGTCGATGATCCGGTAGGCGCGCTTGTGCCCGCCTCCCTGGTGCCGGGCGGTCACCCGGCCGTGGACGTTACGGCCGCCCTTGCTGTGCAGTGGGGCAAGCAGCGACTTCTCCGGGGTGCTGCGCGTGATCTCGGCAAAGTCCGAGACGCTCGCGCCGCGCCGACCCGGAGTCGTCGGCTTGTACTTACGGATGCCCATCTTTTTCGTTCATCCTTCGTCGGTTCGTACCGGTCGGGGTCCGCCTCACGGCGGTCCCCCCGGTGCTCTCTTCCTCGGGGCCGGTCCCTCGCACGATGGCGAGGGGCCCCTCTCCCCGCTGCGGCAGGTGCTAGCCGATCTGACCGAAGATGTCGATCCGCTCGCCCTCGGCCAGGCTCACGATCGCGCGCTTGGTGGTCGGGCGCTGGCCGTAACCGAGCTTGGTCCGCTTGCGCTTGCCCTGGCGGTTGATCGTGTTCACGCCGGTCACCTTGACACCGAAGATCTGCTCGACGGCGATCTTCACCTGCGTCTTGTTGGCACCCTTGCGCACCAGGAACGTGTACTTGTTGTGCTCATCGATCAGGCCGTAGCTCTTCTCGGAGACGATCGGCTTGAGGATGATGTCGCGCGGGTCGGCGATCTTCTGCATCAGGCCTCTTCCTTCCCGCTGTTCGCCAGCCGGGCCACGACCTGGTCGTAGGCCTCACGGGTGAAGACCACGTCGTCGTGACACAGCACGTCGTAGGTGTTCAGCTGTCCCGCGTCCAGCAGGTGGACCTCGGGCGCGTTGCGCAGGCTGAGCCAGGTCAGCTCGTCGTTCTCGTCGACCACGACGAGCACGCTGCGGGCCTGCGTGATCTTGCGCAGCGCCTCCAGGGTGGCCCTGGTCTTGGGCGTGTCACCCGTGACGAGGCTGTCCACCACGTGGACGCGGCCGCCGCCGGCCCGGTCGGACAGCGCGCCCTTGAGGGCGGCCGCCTTCATCTTCTTGGGCGTCCGCTGCTCGTACGAGCGCGGCTGCGGGCCGTGGACGGTGCCACCGCCGGCGAACTGCGGCGCGCGGGTCGAGCCCTGGCGGGCGCGGCCGGTGCCCTTCTGCCGGTACGGCTTCTTGCCGCCGCCGGAAACGGCGCCACGGGTCTTGGTGGCGTGGGTCCCCTGCCGGCGAGCGGCGAGCTGGGCGACGACCACCTGGTGGATCAGCGGGACGTTGACCTTGGCCCCGAAGACCTCCTCGGGGAGGTCGACGGTCCCCGTCTTGGCGCCGCTGGCGTCGAGGACGTCAATGGTCGTGGTCACTTCGCAGCAACCCCCTTCTTGGCAGCGGTGCGGAGGAGAACCAGGCTGCCGTTGGCGCCGGGGATCGCACCCTTGATCAGGATGAGGCCCTTCTCGGCGTCCACGGCGTGCACCTTGAGGCTCTGGACCGTCGTGCGGACGTTGCCCATCCGGCCGGCCATGCGCAGGCCCTTGAAGACGCGGCCCGGGGTGGCGCAACCGCCGATGGAACCCGGGGAGCGGTGCTTGCGCTGGGTACCGTGCGAAGCGCCCAGACCACGGAAGTTGTGGCGCTTCATGACACCGGCGAAGCCCTTGCCCTTGCTCTTGCCAGTGACGTCGATGTACTGGCCGGCCTCGAAGGTGTCGGCGAGGAGCTCCTGGCCGACCGTGTACTCGGAGGCGTCGTCGGTGCGAACCTCGGCGAAGTAGCGGCGCGGGGTGATGTCGTGCTTGCGCAGGTAGTCGCCCAGGGGCTTGTTCACCTTGCGCGGGTCGATCTGCCCGTAGCCGAGCTGGACGGCGGAGTAGCCGTCCTTCTCCGGAGTGCGGACCCGGGTCACCACGCACGGACCGGCCTCGACGACGGTGACCGGGATCACCCGGTTCGCCTCATCGAAGACCTGGGTCATGCCGAGCTTCTTGCCCAGGACGCCCTTGATCTGCTTAGCCATGTCAGTGCGTTCCTTACAGCTTGATCGAGATGTCCACGCCGGCGGGAAGGTCGAGACGCATGAGCGAGTCAACCGTCTTCGGCGTCGGGTCGATGATGTCAATCAGCCGCTTGTGCGTACGCATCTCAAAGTGCTCGCGGCTGTCCTTGTACTTGTGCGGCGACCGGATGACGCAGTACACGTTCTTCTCGGTCGGCAGCGGCACCGGGCCAGCGACCTTGGCGCCGGTCCGCGTCACCGTCTCGACGATCTTCTTGGCCGAGCTGTCGATGACCTCGTGGTCATACGCCTTAAGCCGGATGCGGATCTTCTGTCCCGCCATAATGGCCTCGGTGTCCTTCGCTGTCGTCCTATAAAGCTTCGCGCGGCCTGTTGCCGCAGGTCTGTTTCCACATGACCGACGCCCGGATTCGGTCCGGTGTTCCGTGATCTGGCAGTGACTTCGGTCGAAGTGCGGCCGAAAGCACTGCGAGATCACGGTCTCGTCGTCCGTGGGGGGGCCGTCGCCGGCCCCTGCGCGGTGCGGCGGTCAGGCCCGGTGGACCCGACCGCCGCCCAGCGGTGCTGCTACTTGATGACCTTCGTGACGCGACCGGCGCCGACGGTGCGGCCACCCTCACGGATCGCGAACTTGAGGCCTTCCTCCATCGCGATCGGCTGGATGAGCTGGACGGTCATCTCGGTGTTGTCACCGGGCATGACCATCTCGGTGCCCTCCGGCAGGTTCACGACGCCCGTCACGTCAGTCGTACGGAAGTAGAACTGAGGACGGTAGTTGTTGAAGAACGGCGTGTGGCGGCCGCCCTCGTCCTTGGACAGGATGTAGACCTGCGCCTCGAACTCGGTGTGCGGGGTGGTCGTGCCCGGCTTGATGACACACTGGCCGCGCTCGACGTCCTCACGCTTGATGCCGCGGAGGAGCAGACCGACGTTGTCACCGGCCTGGCCCTCGTCGAGGAGCTTGCGGAACATCTCGACGCCGGTGACGGTCGTCGTGGTGCTCTTCTCCTTGATGCCGATGATGTCGACGGTCTCGTTGACCTTGACGACACCGCGCTCGATACGGCCGGTGACGACGGTGCCACGACCGGTGATCGAGAACACGTCCTCGATCGGCATGAGGAACGGCTTGTCGGTGTCACGAACGGGCTCGGGGACGTTCTCGTCCACGGCGTTCATGAGCTCGATGATGGAGTCGCCCCACTTCTCGTCGCCCTCGAGCGCCTTCAGCGCCGAGACGCGCACGACCGGCAGGTCGTCGCCCGGGAACTCCTGGGCGGACAGCAGCTCGCGGACCTCGAGCTCGACGAGCTCCAGGATCTCCTCGTCGTCGACCATGTCGGCCTTGTTGAGGGCCACGACGATGTAGGGGACGCCGACCTGGCGGGCCAGGAGGACGTGCTCCTTCGTCTGCGGCATCGGACCGTCGGTCGCCGCGACCACCAGGATCGCGCCGTCCATCTGGGCGGCACCGGTGATCATGTTCTTCACGTAGTCGGCGTGACCGGGGCAGTCCACGTGGGCGTAGTGGCGCTTCTCGGTCTGGTACTCGACGTGCGCGATGGAGATGGTGATTCCGCGAGCCTTCTCCTCGGGCGCCTTGTCGATCTTGTCGAACGGGGTCGCCTCGTTGAGCTGCGGGAAACGGTCGTGAAGCACCTTGGTGATCGCCGCGGTCAGAGTGGTCTTGCCGTGGTCGATGTGCCCAATGGTGCCGATGTTCACGTGCGGCTTGTTCCGCTCGAACTTGGCCTTGGCCACTGGTCTGTCTCCTTAGAGATTCTGACTTGACTTTCGTCTTCTACCTCAGGCTGTGCACGGCGGGAGCACTCCCCCGCCGTGCACCGAGCGGAACTATTCGTCCCGAGCCCCTCTGGCTACGGGGCGACGATCTCTACGGCGCCCCGCCACAGTGGTGCGGAACTATTCGCCCCGAGCCTTCGCGACGATCTCCTTGGCGATGCCCGGGGGCACCTCCGCGTAGGAGTCGAACTGCATGCTGTAGCTCGCCCGTCCCTGAGTGCGGCTGCGCAGGTCGCCCACGTAGCCGAACATCTCGGAGAGCGGAACGAGCGCCCTGATCACACGGGCGCCGGACCGTTCGTCCATTGCCTGGATCTGTCCGCGACGACCGTTAAGGTCGCCGATGACGTCTCCCATGTAGTCCTCGGGCGTGGTGACCTCGACGGCCATCATCGGCTCGAGGAGTACGGCGTCTGCCCTGCGCGCGGCCTCCTTGAAGGCCATCGAGCCGGCAATCTTGAAGGCCATTTCCGACGAGTCGACCTCGTGGAAGGCACCGTCCTGAAGCGTGACCTTGACGCCGACCATCGGGTAGCCGGCGAGCACGCCGAACTCGGCCGCCTCCTGCGCGCCCGCGTCCACCGACGGGATGTACTCCCGCGGGATGCGGCCACCGGTGACCTTGTTCTCGAACTCGTAACCGTCGTTGCCCTCGCCCAGCGGCTCCAGGTTGATGATCACGCGCGCGAACTGGCCGGAACCACCGGTCTGCTTCTTGTGCGTGTACTCGACCTTCTCCACCTTGCGGCGGATGGTCTCGCGGTAGGCGACCTGCGGGCGGCCGACGTTCGCCTCGACCTTGAACTCGCGGCGCATCCGGTCGACGAGGATCTCCAGGTGGAGTTCGCCCATACCCCAGATGACCGTCTGACCGGTCTCCTCGTCACGGCGGACCTGGAAGGACGGGTCCTCCTCGGCCAGCCGCTGGATCGCGGTGCCCAGCTTCTCCTGGTCGCCCTTGGTCTTGGGCTCGATCGCGACGTTGATGACCGGCGCGGGGAACGTCATCGACTCGAGGACGACCTGCTTGACCGGGTCCGACAGAGTGTCGCCGGTGGTGGTGTCCTTCAGGCCCATGACGGCCACGATCTGACCAGCGGTCGCGGACGGGCGCTCCTCGCGCTTGTTCGCGTGCATCTGGTAGATCTTGCCGATCCGCTCCTTCTTGCCCTTGACCGAGTTCACCACGGTGGTGCCGGTCTCGAGCGTTCCGGAGTAGACGCGGATGTAGGTGAGCTTGCCCAGGTGCGGGTCGCTCATGATCTTGAACGCCAGCGCCGCGAAGGGCTCGTTCGGGTCCGCGTGGCGCTCGATGGCCTCCTCCTCGTTGCCCACCGCGTGGCCCTTGAAGGCCGGAATGTCGGTGGGAGCGGGGAGGTAGGCGACGATCGCGTCGAGCAGGGGCTGCACGCCCTTGTTCTTGAAGGCGGTGCCGCACAGGACCGGGTTGATCGCGCTGCTGATGGTCGCCCGGCGGATGGCCGCGACGAGCTGCTCCTCGGTGGGCTCGACGCCCTCCAGGAAGAGCTCCATGAGCTCGTCGTCGTTCTCGGCGACGGTCTCGACGAGCTTGTCGCGCCACTCACGGGCGGCGTCGGCGTGGTCGGCCGGGATGTCGACGGTGTCGTACATCTCGCCCTTGGCCGCCTCGGCGCTCCAGAGCAGGCCCTTCATCTTCACCAGGTCGATGACGCCCTTGAAGTCGGCCTCGACGCCCCAGGGAAGCTGGATGACCGCCGGCGTGGAACCCAGCCGGGTGATCATCATGTCGACACAGCGGTGGAACTCCGCGCCGACCCGGTCCATCTTGTTCACGAAGCAGATGCGGGGCACGCCGTACCGGTCGGCCTGGCGCCAGACCGTCTCCGACTGCGGCTCGACGCCGGCGACGCCATCGAACACCGCGACCGCGCCGTCGAGAACACGCAGCGACCGCTCGACCTCGATGGTGAAGTCCACGTGTCCGGGCGTGTCGATGATGTTGATCGTGTGATCAAGCCAGCTGCAGGTGGTCGCGGCGGAGGTGATGGTGATGCCGCGCTCCTGCTCCTGCTCCATCCAGTCCATGGTGGCAGCGCCCTCATGAACCTCACCGATCTTGTAGTTGATGCCGGTGTAGAACAGGATGCGCTCAGTCGTCGTGGTCTTGCCCGCGTCGATATGGGCCATGATCCCGATGTTGCGGACCCTGGCCAGGTCAAGAGCGGTCGTGGTGGCCACTTCTTCGCGTCCTTAACTCGTCGTCGGTGCTCACTACCAGCGGTAGTGGGCGAAGGCCTTGTTGGACTCGGCCATCTTGTGCGTGTCCTCGCGCCGCTTGACGCTGGCGCCGAGGCCGTTGCTCGCGTCGAGCAGCTCGTTCATGAGCCGCTCGGTCATGGTCTTCTCGCGGCGTGCGCGGGAGTACTGGACGAGCCACCGCAGCGCCAGCGTGGTGCTGCGCGAGGCCTTGACCTCGACCGGCACCTGGTAGGTGGCGCCACCGACGCGGCGGCTCTTCACCTCGAGCGTCGGGCGGACGTTGTCGAGAGCGCGCTTGAGGGTGACGACCGGGTCGTTGCCGGTCTTGTCCTTGCAGCCCTCGAGGGCGCCGTAGACGATCGACTGCGCGAGGGAGCGCTTGCCGTCCAGGAGAACCTTGTTGATCAGAGCGGTGACCAGCGGCGAGTTGTGCACCGGGTCAGCGACCAGCTGGCGGCGGCCAGGGGAACCCTTGCGCGGCATGTCAGCTCTTCTCCTTCTTCGCGCCGTAGCGGCTGCGGGCCTGCTTGCGGTTGCGGACGGCCTGAGTGTCCAGCGAACCACGGATGATCTTGTAGCGAACACCCGGCAGGTCCTTCACACGACCACCACGCACGAGCACCATCGAGTGCTCCTGGAGGTTGTGGCCCACCCCGGGGATGTAAGCCGTGACCTCGATGCCGTTGGTGAGCCGAACACGGGCCACCTTGCGCAGCGCCGAGTTGGGCTTCTTGGGGGTCGTCGTGTAAACGCGGGTGCAAACGCCGCGCCGCTGCGGGCTCCCCTTGAGGGCAGGAGTCTTGGTCTTGCTGACCTTGTCCTGCCGGCCCTTACGGACCAACTGCTGAATGGTGGGCACCGCGTCTCCGTTTCGTGCCTAGCCGGTGATACGTAGGACCCGGTCGAGGTGGCGACGCCGCCTCTCACAGGCTTGCAGGTACTGCCGGTGTCATGACCTGCTGGTTTTCCATCCCCTTCGACCCCCGCGGTCGGGCGTGTCGCGCGCTGGTCGCATCACACCCGGGCAGATCCGGTCGATCTGGAGGAGTCACGCGGCGCCCCCCGCACGCCCCTCTCATCGAGAAGCGGCATTTGAGCGCACGCATGCGAGCCCATAGACGGGCACGGTGGTAAAGCCTACCCGCCCCCGTACAACACGTCAAAACAGAGGAGGACGACCACGGAGGGACGTGCACCGCTGTTCGACATGCCACGACACCGACGGCCCAAACCAGACCGCCGAAGGACTCGGCCTCCCATCATACCGTCCCCACGAGCGGCTTCTCACGCTTTCCGCGCCGTCCGCACCCGGCGCCGCGCGCGTACGCGGAACACGGACAACGGAAAAGCGGCCCGGGGCGGGATGCCCCGGGCCGCTTCCGTACGTCCCCGCCGCGGCGATCGCTCACCGCGGCGACCTGTCAACGGCCGTACTGGCCGAAGTCGTACTCCTCCAGCGGGACGGCCTCGCCGCTGCCTGAGCCGAAGGTGTAGTCCGCCGCGGAGCCGTCGTAGCCGCCGACCGTGTACATCGCGGCCTTGGCCTCCTCGGTCGGCTCCACCCGGATGTTGCGGTACTGGGGCATGCCCGTACCGGCCGGGATGAGCTTACCGATGATGACGTTCTCCTTGAGGCCGAGCAGCGAGTCCGACTTGGCGTGGATCGCCGCGTCGGTGAGGACTCGCGTCGTCTCCTGGAAGGACGCCGCCGACAGCCACGACTCGGTGGCCAGCGACGCCTTGGTGATACCCATCAGGACCGGACGACCGGAGGCCGGCTGGCCGCCCTCCGCCACGGTCTGACGGTTCATCGCCTCGAAGCGCGGCCGCTCGACCAGCTCGCCGGGCAGCAGCTCGGTGTCGCCGGACTCCAGCACGTTCACGCGCTTGAGCATCTGGCGGACGATGACCTCGATGTGCTTGTCGTGGATCGACACACCCTGCGAGCGGTAGACCTGCTGCACCTCGTCCACCAGGTGGAGCTGGACGGCACGCGGGCCGAGGATGCGCAGGACCTCGTTGGGGTTGCGCGCACCGGCGATCAGAAGCTGGCCGACGTCGACGTGCTGCCCCTCCGAGACCAGCAGCCGCGACCGCATCGACACCGGGTAGGCGACCTCGTCGGAGCCGTCGTCCGGAGTGACCACGATCTTGCGGGTCTTGTCGGTCTCGTCGATCCGGATCCGGCCGGCGACCTCGCTGATCGGGGCCACACCCTTGGGGATGCGGGCCTCGAACAGCTCCTGGACACGCGGCAGACCGTGGGTGATGTCGGCGCCCGCCACACCACCGGTGTGGAAGGTACGCATGGTCAGCTGGGTGCCGGGCTCACCGATGGACTGGGCCGCGATGATGCCGACGGCCTCGCCGACGTCCACGAGCTTGCCGGTGGCCAGCGAGCGGCCGTAGCAGGTCGCGCAGACACCGATCTTGGCCTCGCAGACGAGCGTGCTGCGGGTCCTGACCGTCTCGATGCCGGCGTTCACCAGCGCCGTCACCACGTCGTCGTTGATGTCGACGCCCGCCGACGCGATGAGCTTGCCGTCCACCTCGACGTCCTCGGCCAGGATGCGGCCGTGCACGTTGCTCTCGGCGTTCTCGGCCTTGGCCAGGTTGCCCTGGGCGTCGCGCTCGCCGACGTGCAGCGGGACGGCCCGGTCGGTGCCGCAGTCGATCTCGCGCACGATGACGTCCTGCGCGACGTCGACCAGACGACGGGTCAGGTAACCGGAGTCGGCGGTCCGCAGCGCGGTGTCCGCCAGACCCTTCCGCTGGCCGTGGGTGGAGATGAAGTACTCCAGCACCGACAGGCCCTCACGGAAGGAGGACTTGATCGGACGCGGGATCGTCTCACCCTTGGTGTTGGACACCAGACCACGGATACCGGCGATCTGCCGCACCTGCATGCGGTTACCGCGGGCGCCGGAGTTGACCATCATCCAGACCGGGTTGGTCGCCGGGAACGCGTTGACCATGTCGGTCTCGACATCCGCCGTCGCGTGGGTCCAGATCTCGATGAGCTCCTGACGGCGCTCCTCGTCGGTGATCAGACCGCGGTCGTACTCCCGCTGGACCTTGTCGGCCCGCCTCTCGTACGACTCCATGATCTCGGCCTTGTTCGGCGGCGCCACGACGTCCTCGATGGAGATCGTGACACCGGCGCGGGTCGCCCAGTAGAAGCCGGCGTCCTTCAGCGAGTCGAGCGCGTTGGCCACCTCCACCTTCGGGTACCGCTCGGCCAGCTCGTTGACGATCGCCGAGAGCTGCTTCTTGCCGACCTGGTAGTTCACGAAGGGGTAGTTGGCGGGCAGCGTCTGGTTGAACAGGCACCGGCCCAGCGTGGTCTCCAGCCGGATCGGGTCGCCGGACTCCCAGCCCTCGGGGGCCTCCCAGCCCCGCGGCGGCGGGACGTCCTTGAGCCGCACCTGGACCTTGGCCTGGATGTCCAGCTCGTGGCGGTCGAAGGCCATGAGAGCCTCCGACACCGTGGCGAACACCCGGCCCTCGCCGCGGCCACCCTCCTTCTGGGTGGTCAGCCAGTACAGACCGATGACCATGTCCTGGGTGGGCATCGTCACCGGCTTGCCGTCCGCCGGCTTGAGGATGTTGTTGGTGGACAGCATCAGGATCCGGGCCTCGGCCTGGGCCTCGGCCGACAGCGGCAGGTGCACCGCCATCTGGTCGCCGTCGAAGTCCGCGTTGAACGCGGTGCAGACGAGCGGGTGGATCTGGATGGCCTTGCCCTCGACGAGCTGCGGCTCGAAGGCCTGGATGCCCAGGCGGTGCAGGGTGGGCGCACGGTTGAGCAGCACCGGGTGCTCGGTGATGACCTCTTCCAGCACGTCCCACACGACCGGCTTGGACCGCTCGACCATCCGCTTGGCGGACTTGATGTTCTGCGCGTGGTTGAGATCCACCAGGCGCTTCATCACGAACGGCTTGAACAGCTCCAGCGCCATCTGCTTGGGCAGGCCGCACTGGTGGAGCTTGAGCTGCGGGCCGACGACGATGACCGAACGGCCGGAGTAGTCGACACGCTTGCCGAGCAGGTTCTGCCGGAAACGACCCTGCTTACCCTTCAGCATGTCGCTGAGGGACTTCAGCGGACGGTTGCCGGGGCCCGTGACCGGGCGGCCGCGGCGGCCGTTGTCGAACAGGGCGTCGACGGCCTCCTGGAGCATCCGCTTCTCGTTGTTCACGATGATCTCGGGCGCGCCGAGGTCGAGCAGACGCTTGAGGCGGTTGTTCCGGTTGATGACCCGTCGGTACAGGTCGTTCAGGTCCGAGGTGGCGAAGCGGCCACCGTCGAGCTGGACCATCGGCCGCAGGTCCGGCGGAATCACCGGGATGCAGTCGAGGACCATGCCGCTCGGCGAGTTGCGGGTGTTGAGGAACGCCGCGACGACCTTGAGCCGCTTGAGGGCGCGGGCCTTCTTCTGGCCCTTGCCGCTGCGGATGGTCTCCCGCAGGTTCTCCGCCTCGGCCTCCAGGTCGAAGCTGGCCAGCCGCTCCTGGATGGCCTGGGCGCCCATGCCGCCGCGGAAGTAGCGGCCGAACCGGTCGCGCATCTCGCGGTAGAGCAGCTCGTCGCCCTCCAGGTCCTGGACCTTGAGGTTCTTGAAGCGGCTCCAGACCTCCTCGAGCCGGTCCAGCTCACGCTGGGCACGGTCGCGGAGCTGACGCATCTCGCGGTCGGCGCCCTCACGCACCTTGCGGCGGGCGTCGCCCTTGGCGCCGCTGGCCTCCAGCTCGGCCAGGTCGGCCTCGAGCTTCTTCTGGCGGGCCTCGATGTCGGCGTCACGGCGCTGCTCGATGTGCTGCCGCTCGACGGAGATCTTCGCCTCCAGCGACGGCAGGTCGCGGTCACGCATCTCGATGTCGACATGCGTGATCATGTACGCCGCGAAGTAGATGACCTTCTCCAGGTCCTTCGGGGCCAGGTCGAGCAGGTAACCGAGGCGCGACGGGACGCCCTTGAAGTACCAGATGTGGGTGACCGGAGCGGCCAGCTCGATGTGGCCCATCCGCTCGCGGCGCACCTTGGCGCGCGTGACCTCGACGCCACAGCGCTCACAGATGATGCCCTTGAAGCGGACGCGCTTGTACTTGCCGCAGTAGCACTCCCAGTCCCGGGTCGGACCGAAGATCTTCTCGCAGAAGAGCCCGTCCTTTTCCGGCTTGAGGGTCCGGTAGTTGATGGTCTCCGGCTTCTTCACCTCGCCGTGCGACCACTGCCTGATGTCGTCGGCGGTCGCGAGGCCGATGCGCAGCTCGTCGAAGAAGTTGACGTCGAGCACTAGATAATCCCCTTTTGAATCAGACCTCGTCGACGGTCATCGCGCCCTCGTGGGGACGCCGGGACAGGTCGATGCCGAGCTCCTCGGCCGCGCGGAAGACGTCCTCGTCGGTGTCCCTCATCTCGATCGACATGCCGTCGCTGGAGAGGACCTCGACGTTCAGACAGAGCGACTGCATCTCCTTGATGAGGACCTTGAAGGACTCCGGAATGCCCGCCTCGGGGATGTTCTCGCCCTTGACGATGGCCTCGTAGACCTTCACCCGGCCCAGGACGTCGTCGGACTTGATCGTCAGCAGCTCCTGCAGCGCGTAGGCCGCGCCGTAGGCCTCCAGGGCCCACACCTCCATCTCGCCGAAGCGCTGGCCGCCGAACTGCGCCTTACCACCCAGCGGCTGCTGGGTGATCATCGAGTACGGACCGGTCGAGCGAGCGTGAATCTTGTCGTCGACCAGGTGCAGCAGCTTCAGGATGTAGATGTAGCCGACCGAGATCGGGTGCGGGAACGGCTCGCCGGAGCGGCCGTCGAACAGCCGCGCCTTGCCGTTCTCCCCCACCATGCGGGAGCCGTCCCTGTTGAGCAGGGTGTTGTCCAGCAGGCCGACGATCTCACCCTCGTGGGCGCCGTCGAACACCGGCGTCGCGACCTTGGTCCAGGGCTCGACCCTGTCCAGGCCCTTGTCGCGCAGGCGCTCGGCCCAGGCCTCCTCGACCCCGCTGACGTCCCATCCGCGGGCGGCGATCCACCCCAGATGTGTCTCCAGCACCTGGCCGACGTTCATCCGGCCGGGCACGCCCAGCGGGTTGAGCACGATGTCGACCGGCGTGCCGTCCTCCAGGAACGGCATGTCCTCCACCGGCAGGATCTTGGAGATGACGCCCTTGTTGCCGTGACGGCCGGCGAGCTTGTCACCATCGGTGATCTTGCGCTTCTGCGCCACGTACACGCGCACCAGCTCGTTGACACCCGGGGGAAGCTCGTCGCCCTCCTCACGGCTGAACACCCGCACACCGATGACCTTGCCCGACTCACCGTGCGGCACCTTCAGCGAGGTGTCACGCACCTCACGCGCCTTCTCACCGAAGATCGCACGCAGCAGCCGCTCCTCGGGAGTCAGCTCCGTCTCACCCTTGGGCGTGACCTTCCCCACCAGGATGTCGCCGGTCACGACCTCGGCGCCGATCCG